>NZ_LGDW01000073.1 GCF_001280005.1 Streptomyces sp. NRRL WC-3618
GGGGCGGCACGGGTAGGCGCAGCGGCGCCCGTTCAGCGCCGGGTTGCGCGACTCCGCCCCCCGCCCAGCCGCACCCCGGGCCTCAGGCGTCCAACTCCCCCCGACCCTCCCCGCGTTCCAGTTTCTCCTGGCGCCGTTCTGCCTTCAGGCGTTGGCGTTCCGCCCTCGCGAGTTTGCGGGTGACTCCCACCCCGCCCCAGAAGGCGACCCCCTGGAGGATCACCCGCGGGGCGCCGGGATCTCCCAGCACCCCCTCCTGGCTGTGGTCGAAGCCGCCCATGATGCCGATGCCCCGCACGACCACCTCGATGCCGGGCGGCACAACCACATTCATGCCGCCCATGATCGCGACGCAGTTGACAACCACCTCACGGTCCACGAAGTTCGCCTCGCGCAGGTCGAGTTCCCCGCCGCCCCAGAACGCCAACGAGTTGAACCGCCGAGGCACCGTCCAGCGCCCCCTGCGCTGAAACCCGCCCATGACGGCGACAGCCCACCGCGAGGACCCCTCACCCCCGACGATCCGGTCCGCCCAACTCCCGCCACCCACCGGCTGCTTGACCATGCTCACCGCAGGCGCACTCACCCCGGCCCCCGGCAGGTCACGAGTGATCGGCGCCAACTCACCGTACGTACGCGCCCGATACGTCGCGTCGAACCGCTCCTCGAACTCGGCCATGTCCAGCCGGCCCTCCGCGAGGGCGTCCCGCAGTACCTCGGCGACTCGTTCACGATCGGCGTCGGAAGCGCGCAGCTCCGGAAGGTCGTCCGTCATACCCGCAGCCTACGAGGTCCCCCCGGGGCACGCTACGAGACCGCGCGCCCCGACTTCCCGGCCTGCTCGGCGTACATTTTCGCGATCACGGCCTCGATGTCCGGCTCCCGTACCGACAGGTCCACCAGCGGATAATCCGCCGCGATCCGCGCGACCAGCGGAGCCGCCGACTCCGTCGCCGGGAACGCCAGCCACTGACGCGGGCCGTCCACCCGTACGACCCGCGCCGACGGCACCTCGATCGGCGGCAGCTCCCGCTCCAGGTCCACGACGAGGGTCCGCTCGCTGTCGCCCACCTCGTGCAGGCCGGTCAGCGGGCCGTCGTACATCAGGCGGCCGTGGTCGATGACCATCACGCGCGAGCAGAGCTGCTCGATGTCCTGGAGATCGTGCGTCGTCAGCAGGACCGTCGTGCCGCGCTCGGCGTTCAGGTCCCGCAGGAACTCACGGACCCTGGCCTTCGAGATCACGTCCAGGCCGATCGTCGGCTCGTCGAGGTACAGCACCTCCGGGTCGTGCAGCAGAGCCGCCGCGATGTCACCGCGCATCCGCTGCCCCAGGGACAGTTGACGGACCGGTACGTCCAACAGGTCGGCAAGTTCGAGGAGTTCGACGCAACGGTCCAGGTTCTCCCGGTAACGGGCGTCAGGGATGCGGTACATGCGGTGCATCAGGCGGTACGAGTCGATCAGCGGAAGGTCCCACCACAGCGTCGTACGCTGCCCGAACACCACCCCGATCCGCCGCGCGAGCCGCGTGCGCTCACGGGACGGATCGATACCGGCGACGCGCAGCCGGCCGCCGCTGGGGGTGAGGATGCCCGTCAGCATCTTGATCGTCGTCGACTTCCCGGCACCGTTCGGACCGATGTAGCCGACCATCTCTCCGCGCGCCACCCGGAAGGAGATCGAGTCGACCGCCCGCACCTCCCGCCGCTCACTCCTCATGAACCCGGTCCGCTTGCGCACGTCGAAGACCTTCTCGACGCCGTCCAGTTCGATGAAGGACTCATTGAACGAATCATTGACGGACTCATTGGCGGACTCGTTGACGGACTCGTTGACGGACTCGTTGAACGAAAGGTCCACGTGCCTAACTCCCCGTGCTTCGGTACGAACGAAGTCCCGCCCGCCACGCCAGCCCGGCGAGCGCGCAGCAGCCCGCCGCCACCAGCGGCGGCAGGAACGCCACCCACGTCGGCAGATCGAGCGGATACGGGCGGCCCAGCACATACAGCGCGGGCAGCCAGTTGACGAAGGCCAGCGGGAGGACGAACGTCACCCCGCGCACCAGATCCTGCGCGAACAGACCCGGCGGATACTGCAACAGCGTGCTGCCGCCGTACGTGAACGCGTTCTGCACCTCGGAGGCGTCCCGCGCCACGAACTGGAACGCCGCGCCCGCGACGAACACCGCGCAGAAGATCGCCCCGCCACTGACCACCATCACCGGCATCAGCAGCACCTTGGCCGTCGTCCACTGGACGCCGTCGAGGGAGAGCAGGGCGTAGCCGAGCACCATGAGCCCCTGGGTGATCCGGCCCAGGCGGCGCAGCGCGAACCGGTCCGCGGCGACCTGCGCGAGCACCGGCGCCGGCCGGACGAGCAGCGTGTCCAGGGTGCCGTCGCGGACCCGGCGCCCCAGCCGATCCATCGACCCGACGACGAGGTCGGCGATCCCGAACGCGACCGCCGACAGCCCGTACAGAAACGCCACCTCGGGCAGCGAGTAGCCGCCGAGCCGCTCGATCTGCGAGAACATCAGCACGATCGCCAGGAAGTCGAGGCAGGTCGCCACGAAGTTCCCGAGCGTGGTCATCACGAAGGACGCCCGGTACGCCATCGTCGACCGGATCCACATCGCGGCGATCATCCGATAGGCCCGCACACCGTCGAACACCCGCTCCCGGCGGCTGAGCGGCCCGTCGTCCCAGCCCTCACCGCCGTCCCACCGCTCGCCCCGGACACCGGCCCGCACCGCACCGGCGACACCCACATCCCCCACGTCACCCACCCTGAACCACCACCCGCCGAGTAGCGACCGCCTGCAACAAGCGCCCCACCGCCAGCAGCGCCACCGCCCACCCGGCCTGGAAGGCGAACGTGCCCAGCGGATCCGCCTCCCCCAGCAGGATGTCCGCCGGCGCCTGGATCAGCGCCGCCCACGGCAGGGCCCGTACGACCTCGCCGAGCAGCCCCGGGAAGACGTTCAGCGGCAGCACCATGCCCGAGCAGAACACGCCCGCGAGCCACGCCATCTGGATGACGCCCGCACCGTCGAGGAGCCAGAACGCGGTCAGCGCCACCAGGAACCGGAACGAGTAGCTGACCAGCATTCCCAGCGCGACCGCGACCAGGAACGCCAGCCAGGTCACTGGGGAGGTCGGAAGCGTCAGGTCGAAGAGCCAGGCGCCGACCGCGACCGGGATCAGTCCCCGGCCCAGCAGATGGAACAGGGCCCGGCCCATGTCCTGGGCCAGCCACCACAGCTGCAGGTCGGCCGGCCGGTAAAGGTCGATCGCGATGTCACCCGTACGGATACGTTCGATCAGCTCGTCCTCGAAGCCAGTGCCCATCACGCACATCGTCATCAGCAGCGCCTGGCCCAGCCACACATAGGTGAGAGCCTGGGACTGGTCGTACCCACCGAGGTGCGGTCTCTCGTCCCACAGCGCGATGTAGGTGTAGGCCAGGATCACGCCGAAGACGGTGTTGGTGAACATCCCCGCCAGCGTGGCCGTCCGGTAGGTGGCATAACGTCGGAAACCCCCGGCCGCGACGGCCGCGTACAACCGCCCAGAACCCACGACACCAGCCTTCCGCGACGTTTCCGGACCGAAGCGCAGGAGCCTAGTCCACGCCGCTGTCCGCCCGCCACGCGTTTTCGGCGGAACCGTGCCGAGGTCAGGGAACTGATCGGGTGGTGCGACAGTCTTCAAGAGGGGGCGTTGTAGAGGTTTGAAACGCGTGAGAGGTCGTACGGGAACGTACGACGCGAAACAGGAGTCCGTGCACCACATGAGCGACCAGCCAGAGCCGCAGCAACCGACGCAGGACCCGGCACCCGCAAAACCCGTACCCGTCGCAGAAACCGACCCGAAACCCGAGACGGCCCCCGACACGGATTCGGATGGGGGACCGGTCGCGGGACCGGTCGCGGGACCGGTCGCGGAACCGGTCGCGGAACCGGACCGGGAATCGGACGTCGCGGAGGGCGGGACACCCGAGAAGGCCACGCAGGCCACGCAGGCTCCGACGGCTCCGACGGCTCCGACGGCTCCGACGGCCAAGCGTCCTCGGCGTACCGGATGGCGGCGACTGGTCCCGACCTGGCGCTTCGTGCTCGGCACGTTCCTCGTCGGGATCCTGCTGGTCATCGGCCTGTTCGCGCTTGGCTACTACATGGTCGACATCCCGGCGGCGAACGCGGCGGCCATCAAGCAGAGCAACGTCTACCTCTACGCCGACGGCAGCCAGCTCGCCCGCGACGGCGAGGTCAACCGCGAGAACGTGGCCCTGTCGCAGATCTCCAAGGACGCCCAGCACGCCGTACTGGCAGCCGAGGACCGCGACTTCTACACCGAGTCGGCGATCGACCCCAAGGCGATGCTCCGCGCCGCCTGGAACACGGTGACCGGCAAGGGCAAGCAGTCCGGCTCGACGATCACCCAGCAGTACGTGAAGAACTACTACCTCGCACAGGACCAGACCGTCACCCGAAAGGTGAAGGAGTTCTTCATCTCGATCAAGCTGGACCGGGTGAAATCCAAGGACCAGATCCTCGAGGGCTACCTCAACACCAGCTACGCCGGCCGCAACTCCTACGGCCTCCAGGCCGCCGCCCAGGCCTACTACGGCGTCGACGCCGTCGAACTGACCGCCGGCCAGGGCGCCTACCTCGCCGCACTGCTGAACGCGCCCAGCGAGTACGACGTGATCGCCCACCCCGAGAACAGGCCGGCCGCGCTCGCCCGCTGGAACTACGTCCTCGACGGCATGGTCAAGCAGGGCTGGCTGACCGAGTCCGCGCGCAAGGGCATCACGTTCCCGGAGCCCAGGCAGTCGATCGTCTCGACGGGCCTGTCCGGCCAGCGCGGCTACCTGGTCAAGGCGGTCGACGACTACCTGTTCGACAACAAGATCCTCACCGAGGACGAACTCCAGGCCGGCGGCTACCGCATCACCACCACCCTGCAGAAGCCCAAGCAGGACGCCTTCGTGAAGGCGGTCAACGACAAGGTGATGAAGAAGCTCGACAAGAAGAACAACAAGGTCGACAACTACGTCCGCGCGGGCGGCGTCGCCATCGACCCCGCCACCGGCAAGGTCCTCGCGATGTACGGCGGCATCGACTACACCAAGCAGTACGTCAACAACGCGACCCGCCGCGACTACCAGGACGGCTCCACCTTCAAGCCGTTCGTGTTCACCTCCGCCGTCCAGAACGGCTCGGTGACCCAGGACGGCCGGACGATCACCCCGAACACCTACTACGACGGCACCAACAAACGCCCCGTCCAGGGCTGGAGCGGCGCGGAGTACGCCCCCGAGAACGAGGACCAGGGCACGTACGGCGAGATCACGGTCCGCACCGCCACCAACAAGTCCGTCAACTCGGTGTACGCGCAGATGGCGGTGGACGTCGGCCCCGCCAAGGTCCGGAAGACGGCCGTCGACCTCGGTCTGCCCTCCGACACCCCTGACCTCAACCCGTACCCGTCCATCGCCCTCGGCACGTCGACGGCCAGCGTCCTCGACATGACGGAGGCGTACGCCACGCTCGCCAACCACGGCAAGCACGGCACGTACACGATCATCGAGAAGATCACCAAGGACGGCCAGGACGGCGCGGTGACCCTCCCCAAGCAGAAGCCGAGGCAGGTCGTCTCGCGCGAGGCCGCCGACACGACCACCGCGGTCCTGCAGAGCGTGGTCGAGGAGGGCACGGCGACCGCCGCCCAGGAGGCCGACCGCCCGGTCGCCGGCAAGACCGGCACGGCCGAGGAGGACACGGCGGCCTGGTTCGCCGGCTACACCCCCGACCTCGCGACGGTCGTCTCCGTCATGGGCCAGGACCCCGTCACCGGCAAGCACAAGTCGCTGTACGGCGCGATGGGCCTCGAACGCGTCAACGGCGGCGGCGCCCCCGCCGAGATCTGGGCCCAGTTCACCAAGACGGCCCTGAAGGGCAAGGAGGCGAAGGACTTCGACCTCCAGCTCCAGGACGGCGCCGATGAACAGCCGCTCCCGCCCGCCGACCAGCAGCCCGACCCCGGCACGGACGCCGGCCAGGACAACGGCGGCACCACGGACGGCACCACCGGCGGCCCCAAGGAAACCCCGAGCACGAAACCCACCCCAGGGGGTACGACGAACGGCGGCACCCCGACGACGGGCGGCACCCCGACCACCGGCGGCGACACCACGACGACCGGGGGCACGCCCACCACGGGCGGCACAACCACCGACGGCACCACCGGCGACACGACCGACACCGGCGGCGGTACGACGGACACCGGGGGCACGACCGACACCGGCGGCGGGACCACCGACACCGGCGGGACGTCGGACTCGGGCGGCGACACGGGAGGAACGACGCCGGGGGTGGCGGGCGGGGCGCTCAGCCCGTCGAGAACAAACTGACGCCGACTGACGGCGACCCGACATACAGAAAGGAGGGGCTGGTGACCATGGTCACCAGCCCCTCCTTTCTGTATGTCAGAGATGCAGGAGGTCATCTCAGAGATACAGGAGGTCAGAGATACAGGCCGGTCGAGTCCTCGGACCCCTCGAAGCGGTCCGCCGCGACGGCATGCAGATCACGCTCGCGCATCAGCACATAGGCGACCCCGCGCACCTCCACCTCGGAAAGGTCCTCCGGGTCGTACAGGACACGGTCGCCCGGCTCCACCGTCCGCACGTTCTGCCCGACCGCGACGACCTCCGCCCAGGCCAGCCGGCGCCCGACCGCCGCCGTGGCGGGAATCAGGATGCCGCCGCCGGAACGCCGCTCGCCCTCGCTGACGTCCTGCCGCACGAGCACACGGTCGTGCAGCATCCGGATGGGCAACTTGTCGTGATGGATGCTCTTCTCATTGCCTTTGGCACTCACCCTCCGAACCTACCCGCCTCTTCAGCCCTTGCGCCGCCTGGTACCCAGAGCGAGCACCCCGACGAGCCCCACGACGACAAGGGCGACGGGCACGATCCGCTCCAGCCTCGGCGCGCCGTCCACGTCGACGAACTGTCCTTTGACGTCGCCGACGAGCCGGTTGACGCCGACGTAGGCACGCCCGAGGGTGTGATCGATATTCGAGACGACCTTGGCCTTGGCGTCGCCGACGATCGTCTTCGGGTGCACCCGCACCCCGATCTCGTCGAGCGTCTCGGCCAGCGTCTCGCGACGACGCCTGATGTCCGCCTCGATCTGCGCCGGGGTTCTGCTGCTGTCCGAGGTGTCCGCCACCGTACGCCCTCCGAAGTCCGCTACCGCATTGATGCACTACTCCGGACAGTCTGTCAGTTCCGCCTACGACCGCACTGTCAGCACCCCCGGTTAGGCTCGGACCGCGCCCTTCCACGGGCGCACGAGGACTCACGAGGACGTACGAGGAGACCAGACCGATGAGCGAGCGACTCCAGCCCGGTGACGTGGCCCCGGCCTTCACCCTGCCCGACGCCGACGGCAACGAGGTGTCGCTGGCCGACCACAAGGGCCGCAAGGTCATCGTCTACTTCTACCCGGCCGCCCTCACCCCCGGCTGCACGAAGCAGGCCTGCGACTTCACGGACAACCTCGACCTCCTGGCCGGCGCGGGCTACGACGTGATCGGCATCTCCCCCGACAAGCCGGAGAAGCTCGCGAAGTTCCGCGAGAAGGAGAACCTGAAGGTCACCCTGCTCGGCGACCCGGACAAGACGGTCCTGGAGGCGTACGCCGCCTTCGGCGAGAAGATGAACTACGGCAAGACGTACATGGGCGTCATCCGCTCCACGATCGTGGTGGACGAGGAGGGCAAGGTGGAACGGGCCCTGTACAACGTCCGGGCCACGGGCCACGTAGCGAAGATCATTAAGGACCTGGGCGTCTGAGGGCCCGTTTCGCCTGCTCGGGCGGCCCGTACCGGTTCAAGCCCGGCGCGGGCCGCTTTGCATTTCGGGCGTGACTGTCCGATAAACGGTTCGTTACTCCGTACGAGGCCACGAACGGGTGGTCGGGAAGCGGAGGAGAGAGCAGTGATGCCATCAACAGACCCGTACGGCAAGGAGCGGCTCGCACCGGTCGTCGCCGAAGCACGTAACTGGACGGATCTGATGCGGCGGCTCGATCTCCGGCCCAGCGGAGGGCAACGGCGCGTGCTCCAGGAGAAAGTCGCCGGTCATGGACTGGACACCAGCCACTTCGCGAAACCGAGCCCATGGCGCAAGTACCCTGACGCCGCCATCGCGGAAGCCGCGAACTCCTCTTCGTCGCTACGCGAAGTGGCCCTCAAGCTGGGCGCCACCCCAGCCACCGGAACCCTTTCCCACATCAGGCGTCGCATCGACGCCGCGGGCATCGACATCAGCCACTTTCCCGGCGCGAACCGTGCAGAGTTGGACCTGCCCTTCACCCCTGAGGAACTGAAGGCGGCGGCAGCAGACGTCACCAGCGTGCGTGGTGTGGCGCGGGCCCTGGGCGTACCGGACGACAGTCGCTCTCGTGCGACGTTGAGCCGCATGCTGCGTGCACAGGGCGTCAGTACAGAGCATCTCTCGCATCATCGCGCGACCATCCCCGAAGACAAGCTTCGCGACCTTGTTCCGGGCTCCACGAGCTATGCCGACGTGATGCGTGGCCTCGGCATGGACGTCAATGACATCAACCACCGGCGCGTCCGTCGCACGGCAGCCCGCCTCGGCCTCGACACAACCCACTTCAAGCGCCGTGCCTGGGGCCGACCCGATGCCCCCGCACCAGCACCCACCGCTCACCGGGTACTCGTCCTGCTGCCCGACCACGCAGGCCGGACCAACAGGACTCAACTACACCGGGCCCTGAACGAGCTTGGAGTGCCTTACGCGTGCGAGAGCTGCGGCAACACCGGCGAATGGCTGGGCCGCCCCATCACCTTGCAGATCGACCACATCAACGGAGCCTGGCGTGACAACCGCCGGGAGAATCTGCGATACCTCTGCCCTAACTGCCACGCTGTGACGGAGACCTGGTGCCGCAAAAAGGGGAGGGCGCCTCTCGCGGGGTGACGCGGTCGCCCCGTACACTTGCAGCCGCCCGTCATGCTGGACAGCGGGTGACTGGCGGCCTTGGCGGAACGGCAGACGCCTCGCGTTTAGGGCGCGATGGGAGCAATCCCGTGAGGGTTCGAATCCCTCAGGCCGCACTTACCTTCACTTCTATGGTCCGGCTTGCGACTTCTGCAAGCCGGACCATCTTGGTAAGCACTCCTCAGCCCAGCAACTCCCGCACCACCGCCACCAACCCCCGGAACGCCTGCCCCCGATGGCTGATCGCGTTCTTCTCCGCCGCCGTCAGCTGGGCGCACGTCCTGGTCTCGCCCTCCGGCTGGAGGATCGGGTCGTAGCCGAAGCCGCCCGAGCCCTCCGGGGTGTGGCGGAGTACGCCCCTCAGGCGGCCCTCGACCACCCTCTCCGTGCCGTCCGGCAGGGCCAGTGCCGCCGCGCAGGCGAAATGGGCGCCCCTGTGTTCGTCCGCGATGTCGGAGAGCTGGGCCAGGAGCAGGTCAAGGTTGGCCCTGTCGTCTCCGTGCCGTCCTGACCAGCGGGCCGAGAAGATGCCCGGGGCGCCGTTCAGGACGTCCACGCACAGGCCCGAGTCGTCGGCCACCGCCGGGAGGCCTGTCGCCTGGGCCAGGGCGTGGGCCTTGAGGAGGGCGTTCTCCGCGAAGGTGACGCCTGTTTCCTTGACGTCGGGGATGTCGGGGTAGGCGTCCGCGCCGACCAGGTCCATGGGGAGGGCCGCGTCGGCGAGGATCTGCCTCAGTTCGGTGATCTTTCCGGCGTTGCGGGTGGCGAGGATCAGGCGTGTCATGGCGTCCAGTATCCCGGCCGTTCCGGGCTGGTCGGCGACCCGATTACGACGTGCAGACCTTCGTCAGTTCGCCCGCCGCGTCCGCGACGCCGCTGACGTCCGGGGTCGCGTCGCCGTCCTTGATGGCCTTACGGACGTTGTCCACGGCCCTGTTGAGGCCGTCGACCGCCTTGTTGACGTCGGTGTTGTCGGTCTTGTCACCGAGGTCGTCGAGGCTCTTGTCGATCGCCGCCAGGGCCTCGTCGGCCTGCGTCGGGTCGTTCACCGCGTTCTCGACGGCCTGCTGGAGGTTGGAGACGCTGGTGGCGATGGCGTCGGCGGTCTGGACGCAGTCCAGGGCCTTGTTGACGGCGTCGCATCCGGTGGTGAGCCCGGCGGTCAGCGCGACGGCCGCCACGGTGGCGGCGACGGCTGTCACTCGGCGCCCCCGTCCGAGGCCTCGGGCGTTACGGAGTCGGCGGCTGACGGGCATGGTTCGGTTCCCTCCGTTGACTGGCCGGGCGTACGGCGGTACTCGTCGCCGTACGCCCGAATGTTTCTTCTTGTCCCTGGAGACGCGGTGGAGCTGCTGCGCGGTTGCCCGCGACCGTCACCTTATTTGGTGCGCCCTTTACCTTTCCAGGGTCGCGTCCAGCGCCTTGCGCTGGAGTGCCGCGAGGTCGGTGCAGCCGGCGACGGCGAGGTCGAGGAGGGCGTTCAGTTCGTCGCGGGCGAAGGGTTCGGCTTCGGCGGTGCCCTGGACCTCGACGAAGCGGCCGTCGCCGGTGCAGACGACGTTCATGTCGGTTTCCGCGCGTACGTCTTCCTCGTAGCAGAGGTCGAGGAGCGGGACTCCGCCGACGATGCCGACGGACACGGCGCTCACTGTGCCGGTGAGGGGCTGGCGGCCGGCCCGGATCAGCTTCTTGCCCTGCGCCCAGGTGATGGCGTCGGCGAGGGCGACGTACGCGCCGGTGATGGCGGCGGTGCGGGTGCCGCCGTCGGCCTGGAGGACGTCGCAGTCGAGGACGATCGTGTTCTCGCCGAGAGCCTTGTAGTCGATGACGGCGCGCAGGGAGCGGCCGATGAGGCGGCTGATCTCGTGTGTCCGGCCGCCGATCTTGCCGCGGACGGATTCGCGGTCGCCGCGGGTGTTGGTGGCGCGGGGGAGCATCGAGTATTCGGCGGTGACCCAGCCCTCGCCGCTGCCCTTGCGCCAGCGGGGGACGCCCTCCGTGACGGAGGCGGTGCAGAAGACCTTCGTGTCGCCGAAGGAGACGAGGACGGAGCCCTCGGCGTGCTTGCTCCACCCGCGTTCGATGGTGACGGGGCGGAGCTGTTCGGGGGTGCGGCCGTCGATACGTGACATGGCGACGAGCCTAGCCGTTACGGCGGAAGGGGCCCTTCCCGTGGTGGGAGAGGGCCCCTCAGGGGGTGAACGTCCGTACTAATCAAGGGTGTTCACATCATGTCCTCGATGTCCGCGGCGATCGGGTCGGCGTCCGTGCCGATGACGACCTGGATGGCGGTGCCCATCTTGACGACGCCGTGGGCGCCGGCGGCCTTGAGGGCCGCGTCGTCGACCAGGGCGGGGTCGATGACCTCGCAGCGCAGGCGGGTGATGCAGCCTTCGACTTCTTCGATGTTGTCGAGGCCGCCGAGTCCGGCGACGATCTTCTCTGCCTTGGTGGACATGTCCTACTCCCTGGTCCGAGCCACTTTGTCGCAGTAACCCACAGTTGGCCGATCTTCGCGAGCGGTCTGCGCACTGTTCGCGGACTGGTCTACACCAGTCTGCATCTGTTGTGAAATCGAGGGTTCCTTATGCGGCCTTCACCGTGCTACAACATGGTCTACACCACTGACTGGTGTAGACCACGTTCACCCGTTGGAGGATGTATGAGCACCGCCACCACCGCGGCGGTCCCCGCGAAGAAGAGGGGATCCGGCCTGTTCCAGGGCCTGCAGAAGGTCGGCCGCAGCCTGCAGTTGCCGATCGCCGTACTTCCCGCGGCGGGGCTTCTGCTCCGGCTCGGTCAAGCGGACTCCCAGAAGCGGTTCCACATCCCCGCCGATGTGGCGAAGGTGTTCGCCGGAGCCGGCGGCGCCCTGCTGGACGGTTCCTTCGGCCTGCCCCTGCTGTTCTGCATAGGCGTGGCCATCGGCTTCGCGAAGAAGTCCGACGGCTCGACGGCGCTGGCCGCCGTGGTCGGGTTCCTCACCTACTACGCGGTGATCCACCAGTACCCGATCAAGGACGGCCACGACGGCGCCACCTATACCGGGACCGGACTCGGCGGCGGCTTCTGGCAGAAGGGCACCGAGGCCGCCCAGGCCGCGACCTTCGAGAACCCGGGCGTGCTCGGCGGCATCATCCTCGGTCTCCTGACGGCGGTGCTCTGGCAGCGCTACCACCGCAAGCAGCTCGTCGACTGGCTCGGCTTCTTCAACGGCCGCCGGCTCGTCCCGATCATCACGGCCGCCCTCGGAACCGTGCTCGGTGTCCTGGTCGTCGTGGGCTGGCAGCCCATCGGTGACGTGATCACCAGCTTCGGCGAGTGGATGACCGGTCTGGGCTCCTTCGGCGCCGCTCTCTTCGGCCTCATCAACCGTGCGCTGATCCCGATCGGCATGCACCAGTTCGTGAACTCGGTGGCCTGGTTCCAGATCGGCGACTTCACCAACTCCGCCGGCACGGTCTTCCACGGCGACCTGCCGCGCTTCTTCGGCGGTGACCCGACCGCCGGAATGTTCATGACCGGCTTCTTCCCGATCATGATGTTCGGTCTGCCGGCCGCCGCCCTCGCGATCGCGCACTCCGCCCGTCCCGAGCGTCGCAAGGCCGTGCTCGGCATGATGATGTCGATGGCGCTGACCTCGTTCGTCACGGGTGTCACCGAGCCGATCGAGTTCACCTTCATGTTCATCGCCCCGGTGCTGTACGCCATCCACGCGGTCCTCACGGCGGTCTCGATGGCCGTGACCTGGGCCCTGGGCATGCACATGGGCTTCAGCTTCTCGGCCGGCTTCATCGACGTCTTCATCAACTGGGGCATCTCCACCAAGCCCTGGCTGCTGATCCCGATCGGGCTCGCCTTCGGCGCCATCTACTACTTCGTCTTCCGCTTCGCCATCACCAAGTTCAATCTCCCGACCCCGGGCCGTGAGCCCGAGGAGGAGATCGAGGACCTCACCAAGGCGTGAGCCGTGCCGTACGGCATGACATGGGCCCCGGAACCCGCCGACTCGGTTCCGGGGCCTTCGTGTGCGTACCGGGCGTCAGATCTCGTACGACGCGCGAGGCGCCGCCAGTTCCACCGGGCCCCTGAACACCTCGCGGGCGTCAGCGAGGTTGACCTGCGGGTCGGTCCACGGGGGGATGTGGGTGAGTATGAGCTTGCGCGCGCCCGCGCGGTTCGCCGTCTCGCCTGCCTCGCGGCCGTTGAGGTGCAGGTCCGGGATGTTCTCCTTGCCGTGCGTGAACGCGGCCTCGCAGAGGAACAGGTCGGTTTCGCGGGCGAGTTGGTCCAGCGCGTCGCTGGTGCCGGTGTCACCGGAGTACGTGAGCGACTTCCCGGCGTGCTCGATCCGGATGCCGTACGCCTCCACCGGGTGGCGCACCCGTTCGGTGTGGACGGTGAACGGGCCGACGTCGAAGGTGCTCGGCTTGACCGTGTGGAAGTCGAAGACCTCGCTCATGGAGGAGGCGGTGGGGGTGTCGCCGTACGCGACGGTGAGGCGGTGCTCGGTGCCCTCGGGGCCGTAGACCGGGATCGGGTCGCAGCGTCCGCCGTCGTGTCGGTAGTACCGGGCGACGAAGTACGCGCACATGTCGATGCAGTGGTCGGCGTGCAGATGGCTGAGGAAGATCGCGTCGAGGTCGTAGAGACCGCAGTGGCGCTGCAACTCACCAAGGGCACCGTTGCCCATGTCGAGGAGCAGCCGGAAGCCGTCGGCCTCTACGAGGTAGCTCGAACAGGCCGATTCCGCGGACGGGAACGACCCCGAGCAGCCGACGACGGTGAGCTTCATAAAGCAGAAACCTCCGCGGGCGGGGAGCGTCAAAACAAGGGTGAACGGGGTTCTTGCGGTGCCTTCGAGCGTAAGGCGCAAAACCCCCTGTCGCTCCTCCGCCTGGGGCTGTTGTGGGCGAACTCACCTGCGCTGTCACCGGTTCGGCTGGACGGGAAGCACCCGTAGGGGGACGGGGCGGGAAGTGCGCCGGTACCGTCTTCCGTATGGACACGTCATGGTGGCTCGCCCTGGCGGCCGTCGTGCTGCTCGCGCTGGTCGCGGCGCTGGTGGACGGCTGGGGACGCGGGCATCGGCCCCCGAGGCGCGGGAGTCGGCCGCCGGGGCGCGCCGAGGGGCCGAAAGGGCAGCGGGGGCGGGCTGTGCGGCCGCGGCCCGCGGAGATCTGGTGGGCGAACGTGCCTTTCGAGGACGGCCCCGGAGGCAAGGACCGGCCGTGCCTGGTGCTCACGGTGCGTGGGCGGCGGGCGACGGTCGCGAAGATCACCAGCAAGTACCACCACGAGCGGCCAGGGGTGATCCCGCTGCCGCCGGGTGCGGTGGGCGACGCGCAGGGGCGGCCGAGTTTTCTGGAGACGGGCGAGTTGCGGGACCTGCATCTGGGGGAGTTCCGGCGGCGGGTGGGGGTGGCGGACCCGGCCCTGTGGGACCAGGTCCGACACCTCGCGCCGTGATGTCCGTAAATCTGGGGGCTTACGCCCAGAGCTGGCCCTGCAGTGTCTCGATGGCTTCCTCCGTCGTGGCTGCCGTGTAGACGCCTGTCGAGAGGTATTTCCAGCCACCGTCGGCGACGACGAAGACGATGTCGGCGCTCTCGCCGGCCTTGACGGCCTTGTTGCCGACGCCGATCGCGGCGTGGAGTGCGGCGCCGGTGGACACGCCCGCGAAGATGCCCTCCTGCTGGAGGAGTTCCCGGGTGCGGGTGACCGCGTCCGCCGAGCCGACGGAGAAGCGGGTGGTGAGGACGGAGGCGTCGTACAGCTCGGGTACGAAGCCCTCGTCGAGGTTGCGCAGGCCGTACACGAGGTCGTCGTAGCGGGGCTCGGCGGCGACGATCTTCACGTCGGGCTTGTGTTCGCGGAGGTAGCGGCCGACGCCCATCAGGGTTCCCGTCGTGCCGAGGCCGGCGACGAAGTGGGTGATGGAGGGGAGGTCGGTGAGGATCTCCGGGCCGGTGCCGGCGTAGTGGGCGCCCGCGTTGTCCGGGTTGCCGTACTGGTAGAGCATCACCCAGTCGGGGTGTTCGGCGGCGAGCTCCTTGGCGACGCGTACGGCGGTGTTGGAGCCGCCGGCGGCGGGGCTGGGGATGATCTCGGCGCCCCACATGGCGAGCAGTTCGCGCCGTTCCTGTGAGGTGTTCTCGGGCATCACGCAGACCATGCGGTAGCCCTTGAGCTTGGCGGCCATGGCGAGGGAGATGCCGGTGTTGCCGGACGTGGGTTCGAGGATGGTGCAGCCGGGGGTGAGCCGGCCGTCCTTCTCGGCCTGTTCGACCATGTGCAGGGCGGGGCGGTCCTTGACCGAGCCGGTGGGGTTGCGGTCCTCCAGCTTCGCCCAGATCCGTACGTCGGCGGACGGCGACAGCCGCGGCAGGCGCACCAGGGGGGTGTTGCCTACCGCGGCCAGCGGCGAGTCGTAGCGCATGGGTGCCAGGGGCCGATCAGGCCATGCCACCGGCGACGGCCGGCAGGATCGTCACGGTGTCGCCGTCGGCGAGCTTGGTGTTGATGCCGTCGAGGAAGCGGACGTCCTCGTCGTTGAGGTAGACGTTGACGAAGCGGCGCAGCTTGCCGTCGTCCACGATGCGGTCCTGGACGCCCGCGTGCCGCGTCTCGAGGTCGGCGAAGAGCTCGGAGAGGGTCTCCCCCGCACCGGGGACGGCCTTCTGTCCGTCGGTGTAGGTGCGGAGGATGGTCGGAATGCGGACCTCGATGGCCATGGCTCGGGGCTCCTGTCGGGAGTGGTAGGTCGATGGGCGCGCGGCGGCGCGTAAAACGGGGTTAACGCAGGTCACGCATGTGAGGCGCCGCGGGCTCACGGCCGTACGGCGGCAGGGTGCAGCATCAACAGATGGCGCTTGCCAGCCTGCACAGGTCGACGTGCAGCCGCGCCACGAGCAGCGGGGTGCCCGGCGTCTTCTCGCTCACGTCGTAGGAAACCATGGGCTCATCGTATCGATTCCCGGTCCGGATTCTGGAGGCCTGTCCCGCACTCTGGACATTTTCGAGCCGCCTGGTGAGATCGCCAGGTCGCAGGGCGGTCAGTACACCTGTCAGTACACCTGTCAGTACGCCTCTACGACGTTGACCGCTTCCTCCGTGACGACGCCCTCGATGATGCGGAAGGAGCGGAACTGGAAGTCGCCGGCGCCGTCCGTGTCGCGGGTCGAGACGAGGACGTAGTGGGCCTGGGGTTCGTGGGCGTAGGAGATGTCGGTGCGGGACGGATACGCCTCGGTCATGGTGTGGGAGTGGTAGACGATCACCGCCTCCTCGTCGCGGTCCCACATCTCGTCGTGCACCTTCTTGTGCTCGCCGCTGTCGAACTCGTAGAACGTCGGCGAACCGGCCGCGTTCAGCATCGGGATGAAGCGCTCGGGCCGGTCCGAGCCCTCCGGGCCGGCGACGACGCCGCATGCCTCGTCGGGGTGGTCCTTGCGCGCGTGGGCGACGATCTGGTCGACGAGGGCCTGGGTGATGGTCAGCATGCTGGCCAGGATAAGCAGAGGGGCCCTCCCGTACCGAGGGGTGGTACGGGAGGGCCCACATGCCGGAATCTCGTGACGCCTCAGAGGATCAGGGCACGATCACGGCATCACAGCATCAAGGCATCAGCGTGGCGACCAGGGTCTCCTGCAGCCCGCCGAGCCACAGGTACGCCATCACCAGCGCCTTGCGCGGGTCGTCGTCCGGCAGTCGGTAGAGGAGGTCGGCGTCCTCCTCGGCGACGATGTCCAGGCGCGAGCCGATCGCCAGGCGCAGGTCGTTGAGGGTGCCCAGCCACTGTTGGGACTCCTCGTGGGACAGCTTGAGCACCGCGCCCCCGTCACCGGCGGGCGTCAGCGCGTCCAGGGAGCGGATCACCGCGAGGGCGCCGTCGCGTTTGCCGGTGCGCAGGTCGTTCTCGGTGAACCGGCGGAACTCGGCGGCGTGCTCGCGCTCCTCCGCGGCCTGCTCGGGCGATGACGGTACGTCGACGGGGTCGCCGTAGGCGTCCGGGAACAGTCGCTTGAGGACGGGGTCGGAGGGGGGCTCGGTCGGGCCCTCGGCGAACAGCTCGGCGAGCGGGTCGTCGGAGGCGTCCTCGGCGGGGCCGGGGCCGATCAGCTCGAGGAGCTGGACGGACAGCGACCGGATGATGGAGATCTCGACGTCGTCGAGCGCGATGGCCGCGCCGCCGCCGGGGATCGGTTCGAATTGTCCTGACATGAAGTGAGTTCGCTACTTCCGGTCCTGCTGAAGGGTGGCCCACAGACCGTAGCCGTGCATGGCCTGCACGTCGCGTTCCATCTCCTCGCGGCTGCCGCTGGAGACAACCGCCCGGCCTTTGTGGTGGACGTCCTTCATGAGCTTGGTGGCCTTGTCCTTCGGATAGCCGAAGTAGGTCTGGAAGACGTAGGTCACATAGCTCATGAGGTTGACCGGGTCGTTGTGGACGATGGTGACCCAGGGGACGTCGGGCTCGGGTACGGCGAAGGTCTCCTCCGCCGACTCGGTGCGTTCGATCTCTACGGGAGCGGGTGACGTCACATGCCCATGCTGCCACCAGAAGGGGGTCACCGGCCAAATCAAGCTGGAAATCGTCAAAGTGACGAGATGGGGGTAGCATCCCCTCCATGAACACAGCGGGCATTGGGCTGCCGGTGGACGTCCCCTCGACGGCGCTCTTCACGGATCACTACGAGCTGACGATGCTGCAGGCCGCCCTGAGGGCGGGCACCGCCGACCGGCGGTCGGTCTTCGAGGTCTTCACCCGGCGGCTGCCCGAGGGGCGCCGTTACGGTGTCGTCGCGGGCACCGGGCGGGTGCTGGACGCGGTGGAGAACTTCCGTTTCGACGCGAACGTCCTCGGCTTCCTGCGCGAGCGCCGGATCGTCGACGAGGAGACCGTCGACTGGCTGGCCTCGTACCGGTTCGACGGGGACATCTGGGGCTATCCTGAGGGCGAGGTCTACTTCCCGGGCTCGCCGGTCCTCAGGGTCGAGGGCTCCTTCGCGGAGTGCGTGCTGCTCGAGACGGTGATCCTCTCCATCCTCAACCACGACTCGGCCATCGCGGCGGCCGCGTCCCGGATGGCCTCGGCCGCCGGTGACCGCCCGCTGATCGAGATGGGCGCCCGGCGCACCCACGAGCTTGCCGCGGTGGCCGCGTCCCGGGCCGCGTACGTCGGCGGTTTCTCGACCACGTCCGACCTGGCCGCCGGTTTCCGCTACGGCATCCCGACCGTCGGGACGAGCGCCCACGCGTTCACCCTGCTCCACGACCGCGAGCGGGACGCCTTCCAGGCCCAGGTCGAGTCGCTGGGCCGCGGCACGACGCTACTGGTGGACACGTACGACGTGACCGAGGCGGTACGGGCGGCGGTGGAGGTCGCCGGGCCGGAGCTGGGCGCGGTGCGCATCGACTCCGGGGATCTGCTCCTGGTCGCGCACCGGGTGCGGCAGCAGCTGGACGCGCTGGGCGCGGAGCGGACGCGGATCATCGTGACCTCGGACCTCGACGAGTACGCGATCGCCTCGCTGGCGGCGGCGCCGGTGGACGCGTACGGGGTCGGCACCCAGCTGGTGACGGGTTCCGGCCACCCCACGTGCTCCATGGTCTACAAACTCGTCGCCCGCGCGGAGTCGGCGGACCCGAACGCTCCGCTGGTCCCGGTGGCGAAGAAGTCGAGCGGCGGGAAGACGTCGATCGGGGGCCGGAAGTGGGCGGCCCGACGGCTCGACCGGGACGGGGTCGCGGAGGCCGAGGTGATCGGTACGGGGCCGGTGCCCGGTGAGCTGGCGGACCGGCAGCTGCTGGTGGAGCTGGTCAAGGGCGGTCAGGTGATCGCCCGCGAGCCGCTGGATGTCGTACGGGACCGGCATGCCGTCGCGCGCGCGAACCTGCCGCTGTCGGCGACCCAGCTGTCGCGCGGGGAGGCCGTCATTCCGACGGAGTACTTCCACCTGGGTACCTGACACCCAGGGGCGCAGGGGCAACAGGCTTCTTCGCGCGCCGGTTGCCCCGAATGCCCCCTCCCGAAGCGGAGCCGAAGTCTCTAGGCTCGGAAGTTCACATATTCACATCGGCAGTCGAAGGAATCCGACCATGCGCCGCGCCTTGATCGTCGTAGACGTGCAGAACGACTTCTGCGAGGGAGGCAGTCTCGCGGTGGCCGGGGGCTCCGATGTCGCCGCCGCGATCACCGAGCTGATCGGGCAGGCCCCCGCCGGATACCGCCATGTCGTGGCGACCCGCGACCACCACATCGCCCCCGGCGGTCACTTCGCCGACAACCCCGACTTCCAGCACTCCTGGCCCGCGCACTGCGTGGCCGGCACGGAGGGCGTCGGTTTCCACCCGAACTTCGCCCCGGCGGTCGCCTCCGGCGCGATCGACGCCGTCTTCGACAAGGGCGCGTACGCGGCGGCCTACAGCGGCTTCGAGGGCGCCGACGAGAACGGGGTCGCGCTGGGCGACTGGCTGCGGGCGCGTGAGATCGACGAGGTCGACGTGGTCGGCATCGCGACCGACCACTGCGTCAAGGCGACCGCCCTGGACGCGGCGCGCGAGGGCTTCCGTACGCAGGTGCTGCTCGACCTCACGGCCGGGGTGGCCGAGGGGACGACGGAACGGGCACTGGAGGAGCTGCGGGCGGCGGGCGTGGAGCTGTCGGGGAAGCCGGTCGTGTAGCGGCCGGAGGCCCAGGTCGGCGCCGGTGGCGTAACGGCCGTACGCCCGGGTCAGCCGGGCGGCCTGGTCCAGCCACTTCCCGTTGCGCATCAGGTCCCGGTCGGTCATCTCGGCGGCTGGTTCCCCTGGCCTGGATGATCTCCGGGCTGACCTGGAACCAGACGTACGAGGGCCGCTCTCACGCGAGTCCCCAATGCGTACGATGCCGACCAGGGCCACGCCCCGGGTCTGGCCGGAGTAGCGCCAGCCCAGGCCCGAGGCGATCAGGTTGCTCCCGGTCGGGTTGGGTGTCGCGGGTGGCCAAGCCACCCCCCTTCCCACCTGCCCCTGCCGTCATGCGGCGAGGCTGTGACTCCTCCCCCTCCCCAAGGGGCAGGGGGCTTCTCACTTGGCCGTCTTGGCGGCCTCATGACGGCCAAGCCCTGACCGGCACCTCACGGTGCATCGCAGACTGTAGCGAAGAGGTGACGCTCCGCGCCACCGGAACTGAGGGTCCCGTTTGCAGCGGCCAAATGGGCGGTGGTTCCCCGCAATGAGACGGAAGGTCCTACGTCTACCGGTCACATCCGGCGTACGACCCAAGTCGCAGGACGTAGGACCGCACTGGACGTCCGCCGCCGTCACACCCGTGCCCTCGGCCTCCGCAGCAGCGACCTGATCGGATGCCACAGCTCCGTGCGCTCCAGGGCGGACGGGACGCTGTGGTCCAGCGCCTTGCGCCATATGAGGCCGTCGGGGTGGTGGAGGACCGCCGTGATCTCGTCGGGGGTGGGCGGTGCCGCGTTGCCCCGGAGGTAGACCGCTCGCAGGCCCAGGTTGCGCAGGCGGGTCAGTGCCCTGGCGCGGTTCTGGGCCAGCACCAGGACGCGTACGTCGTCCAGGCACACGCCCGTGGGTCTGCCGGTCGGAGCGGCGGGGCTGGGCAGGTTCAGCGCCACCACCACGCTGCCACTGGGCAGCTTGCAGAAACCTCCTGCGGCCATGCGGCCACACCCCCCGTGGGACTCGGTGTCAATAAGAAAACCACAGGACGCACCTAAACACGATCGGCCGCGACCCGCCAGAGGGGTCACGGCCGATCATGCTCTGACCTGCGAAAACGTGGCCTACTTCACTGCGGGACCGACCTGGACCGAGATCGTGGAGCCGCCCTTGGACTGCTTGACGATCTTGATCTTGGTGTTGGTGTCAGTGATGTTCACACCCGCGAGCGGGGTCGCCGCGTCGTAGTACGTGGAGGTGTGGTCGTTGAAGGTCGACACGCCCTTCTGGGAGGCGACCTTCGTGAGCACGTCCGCCTTGTGCAGCCGGAGCGCGTCCGTGCGGTACAGGCTGAACGGGGAGTCGTAGGACTGGATGCGGCTGCGCATCAGCGTGCCGTCCGCCCACTTCAGCGGGGTCGGGTGCGCGTCCACCGGAAGGATCTTGCCGAGGCCCGGGTGGGCGGTGACGTTGTTGTCCTTCTGGGACGTGTCCCACTTCCAGATCAACAGGCCGGTCTGGTACCGGTAGTGCTCGACCCAGGCCGGACGGGTCGTCGAGAAGCCGTAGTTGTACGGGCCGACCTTGAGGGTCTTGTCGTACGACACGTACTGGCGGTTCTCGGCGATGTAGTACTGCGGGTAGCTGCCCGTGTAGGACGCGCCGATGCGCGAGAAGCCCTTCGTCTCCCAGGCGGCGTCCGCGCTCTCCGCGTTGTCGGCGAAGAGGGTGGCGCCGTCGGCGGTGAGGGTGATCTCGTCGGCCGTGAAGCCCGTCTGGGAGACGCCGCCGTCGGACGTGTAGCGGAAGCGCAGGTCGAACTTCTTGCCCGCGTAGGCGTCCAGGGGGTACGAGAGCTTCTTGTACGCGTCCACCGTGCCGGTGAGCGCCGGCTTGCCGCTGCCGTCGCGCGGGATGGGCGCGCCGTCGACCGTGCCGTCCAGGGGCGTCCAGTTGGCGCCGCCGTTGGTGGAGACCTCGGTGTACACGTAGTCGAAGTCGGCCTCGACGTCGTACCAGCCGTCCAGGGTGAGGGTGGCCGAGGACTTGCCGGTGAGGTCGACCGAACGGGTCAGCGTGTTGTTGAGGTTGTTGTCGCTGCCGCTGAACCACTGGGTGGCGCCCTGTGCCGGGGTGACGACCTGCGTCGTGACCGACTTGTCGGGCAGCGTGACGACGAGCGCCTGCGGGTTCTTGGTGTTGTACTCGGCGACGCCCAGCTTGTGGCTCGACTTCTTCGCGGCCTTCGCCTTGTCGTACTTGAGCCAGCCCAGCTGGAGCTTGTCCCAGGCGGTCATGTCACCGGGCAGGTTGCCGATGTTGTCGCCGCCGGTGCCGAGCCAGGAGCCGGACGACATCAGGGTCCAGTAACCGGTCGAGTTCTCACCGGTGTTGGTGGTGTCGTAGTGGTCGGGCAGACCGAGGTCGTGGCCGTACTCGTGGGCGAAGACGCCGAGTCCGCCGTTCTCCGGCTGGATCGTGTAGTCGCCGACCCAGATGCCGGTGTCGCCGATCTGCGCGCCGCCGAGCAGGTTGTTCGCGGGGCCGGTCACGCCCTTGTCGGTGCCGTACGCGTACGAGCGGTGGGCCCAGATGGCGTCCTCGCCCTGTACGCCACCACCGGCGGACTCGTCCTCACCTGCGTGCACGATCTGGAAGTGGTCGATGTAGCCGTCGGGCTCGTTGAAGTTGCCGTCGCCGTCGAAGTCGTAGCGGTCCCACTGGTCGTAGGCGGCCAGCTGCTTCTTGATCGCCGCGTCGGTCGCGCCGGCTGCCTTCTGCTCCGCGACCCAGGCGGTGACCCCGTCCTGCACCGCGAACCAGGCGCAGTTGTCGGGGTTGCAGCTGTTGGAGCCGTAACGGGCCTCGTTGTAGGGGACCTTCACCCAGTCCGAGACCGTGCCCTCGACCGAGTAGCGGCCCGAGGACTGCTTCTCGTAGTACTTCTTCATCGACTCGACACCCTTGCCGGTGCCGAAGTAGAGCTCCTTGAAGTGCTTGGTGTTGTAGTCCGCCTGCCAGGCAGTGCTGTTGTCCTTGGTGCGGTCCGGCGCGGCTATCTGGTTGTGCAGCGGGCCGGGCGTGCCGCCGTAGCGGCTGTCGACCTGGTCGCCGAACTCGACGAGGATCGTGAAGATCTTGTCGGTTCGCTCGCGGCCGAGCTCGACGAACTTGCCCTTGCCCTTGCCCTTGCCCTTGCCCTTGAGCTGCACGACCTGCGAGCCGTTGCGGTTCTTGGCGGTGGACTCGCCGGAGATGACCTGCCGGAGGGCTTCCTCGCGCTGGGCATCCTGGGTCTGGCTGAGCGGGCCGTCGAGGTCGTGCTCGGCGTGCTGCCGTTCCGCCGGGTCGAGGCGGTTCGCGGCCGACGCGGCCGAAGTGCCCTTGCCGGAGCCCGAGTCGGCCTCGGCTATGGCGAAGGTGGAAAAGGTGGCGGCGGCTGTGGCGAGTGCCACACCGACGGCCGCCGTTCTGAACGTCCAGGGTCTGCTGGTCACTTGAGGGTCCTCCCCCGCGTCCAGTCCGCGCGGATGGGGGGTTCCTGGTTCGGAAGCTGTCCGCGGGCGGTATACGCGTGTAGTCAAGTGACTTAATTTGACTAGAGGTTTAGAAGAAAAGACAGATCTTGACTTGGACAGGTCAAGTACGTTACCGGCGCGTAGGCGCGTCCACTTGATGGACGTCATGACTCCGTGCGCCCCCTGTGCTCCGGAGCCGTGGGTTAGGTCACGCTTACCGCGCGTTCCAGTCGGGCATGCACGCGATTAGAGTCGGTTGGCGGACGCCGGTTGTCCGGCGGAAAGCCAGGTCGACACGCTCCCCTCACCCCCGAATCCAACGAGGACTCGATTGCCATGCCTCGTCCGACCGCGCCTCGTCCGACCGTCGCACAGCTCGTCTACGGTTCGTGCACCGTGATTCTCTCGACGCTCGCCATGCTGCTGCTGTCCCAGACGAGTTCGGGCCCGGTGGTCGCGCTGATCGCCCTCGTGGGGCTCGTCCTGGGACTGCTCGTCGCCCTGACCGTGCCCCGGCCCAAGCAGGCCCGGACCCCCTCACAGGTCGTCGCCTCCTCGGCCGCCCCGGCTCCGCGACGCGAACGCGTCCCGGTACGGGCCTCGGCACGACAGGACTGAACGACCCTCTCCGCCACGCCGACAGCGGTTGGGTGGGGCCCGCGTGACACGGGCCCCACCCAACCGCTGTCGTGTTCCCCGGAGTTGACCGGCCTGCGGCGACCGCCCCGGTCAACCGGTGCTGACCACCACCGTCTTGGCCGCCTTGTCGTGCAGCCCCTGCTTGTACGGCTTGTCGAAGAAGCTCCAGCCGCCCGCGATCGCCGTCCAGACGCAGGCGCAGCAGAACGCGAACGGGATCCACAGCACGAGCGAGCGGACGAACATGGTCTGCGCGGAGGGCGTGGCGCCGTTGTCGAGGTTGGCGACCCGCAGACTGAGCCACTTCTTGCCGAGTGTCTGCCCGGTCCGGGACATCATGATCGTGTCGTACGCGATGTAGAGCACGGCGGCGATGACCGATTGGCCGACCTGGCGGCCGTAGTTGATGTCGTCACCGTTCATGTCGTACTCGTGGACGTTGAAACCCCAGGTCAACAGCCCGACGACGATACCGACGAGGACCATGTCGATGAGCCGCGCGAGCACCCGCCGACCGCCGTCGGCGAGCGGGGGCATGCCGGCGAGGGGGTCGCCGACGCCACCGTACGGATCACCGCCGCCGCCTCCGTACGGCGAGCCGCCGCCGCCTCCGTACGGCGAGCCGCCGCCGCCTCCGTACGGCGAGCCGCCGCCGGTGGGGCCTGAGCCGCCGTAGGGATCGCCCGCGCCGTACGACGGAGGCGGTGGCTGCTTCCTGAACGGGTCGTCGTCTTCCGGTGGCTGCTGACCGGCGCCGGGGGGCGGTTCGCTGCTCATGGCCCGAGTCGACCGCGAACCGCCCGTTTCCGCATCCGGCGAGCGGCCGTCCGGGGTACCGGATCAGGCGAGGCGTACGGCTTATGCGGCGGCCCGCATCGGGCGTACGGCCGGGTGGGCCAGGGTCTGTCGTCACCTTCCCGTCGTCCGCCGGGAGGGCGGGCCCGGCGCCGACTGGCGCGTGGCCCGGAGGGCAGGCCCGGCGCCGTCCTGCGCGTGCTCTGGGCGTGCCGGGCGGAAGCCCTCGTACTGGATGTACGTGGGTTTTCACTCGGTGCGGCGAGAGGGCGTGCCAGACGCCGCGAGGCAGGCGGGGACTTTGCGGACGCGACCTAGCCCGCCACGAACGTGTGCGCCGCCTTGTCGTGCCAGCCCTGGCGCCACGGGCGGTCGAACAGGCACCACAGGACACCCACGATGCCGATACCTAGCAGCCCCGGAACGCAGTAGACGAGCCAGCGGCGCAGGGACGCGCCGAACGACGGCGGCTCATGGCCCTCTATGTCCCGGACCTCCAGACCGACCAGCTTCTTGCCGAGAGTGCGGCCCCACTTGGCCGTGGGCCACGCCTCGGACAGGACCCCGGCCAGCAGCAGCACGGCCAGCACGATGCCCAGGTACAGCCCGGTCGTACCGTCCAGCAGCCACACGGTCACGGTCTCGCCGGACACCTTCGCCGCGTCGATCTTCTCGGTGACGTGGTCGACGGCCAGGGAGCCCAGCGGTACGGCGGCCACGGCGGTCAGGGCGCCGAGGACCAGGGTGTCCACCAGCCGTGCGACCAGCCGCTTGCCGAGGCCCGCCGGACGCGCCGCCGCCTGTCGTCGGGCGGCGGCCTGGAACACGTCGTCGACGGGTGGCTTCCAGGGCGTGACGCGCGGTTCGCCGCCCTCCTCGGGCGCGGCCAGGCGGTGCACCTGCTGGGCCCAGGACGGCTGGCCGCCGCCGGCGTCGGGGGCCATGGGCGCACCGGTGCCGGGAGGGTTCTGCCGGGGGACGGCCGGGGGCGCGGGCAGCGGGGCGGGGGCGGCGCCCTGGGCCGCTGCCGCGCGGGCCGCCGCGGCCTTGCCGGCGCCGAAACCGGGGCCCTGCGCGGGTGCCGGCGCGGGCGCCGTGACCGGGCCCTGCGTGGCCTCCGGGGGGCTCGTGCTCCCCGGCTGCGCGCCGCCCGCCGCGTTTTCGCGCCCCGTGCGCGGGGAGGGCGCGCGGAAGGTCATGGTGCCCTCGGAGGGGGCGGGGCCGGCGGCGGCCGGTCCCGGGGTGGGCCGGCGGAACACGAACGTGCCCGACTCGGGCACGTCACCGGCGTCCTGCTCGACCGGTGGGATCGTCGCCGACCCGTCCGTACGGGCCGACCATCCGTCCGGCTGGACCGGGGGCTCGACGGCGGCCCTGGGGTCGGCCGCCCGCGGGTCGACGGTCTGGGCCGGGGAGCCCCAGGAGACCTGGCGGTCCCGGTCGCCGCCGAAGCCGGACTGGTGGGAGCGGTCGGCGCCCCAGGCGGACGCCGGTTCGGGCCGGCTGCCGTGCTGGGCGTCGGCCGAGGGCGCCCGACGCGGCTCGGCGCCCGGCGAGCGCGGGTCCTCGTCGAAGAAGTGCGGCCCGGTCTCCTCGACCCGCGCCGCGACGGACGCGCCGTCGGACGGCGCCGGCCGGCTGGTGCCCGGCACCCAGGAGGAGCCGTTCCAGAACCGGACATATCCAGGAATGGACGGGTCCGGGTAATACCCTTCGCGGGGCCTGTCGTCACCGGGGGCCGGGGTTGGGGCGCTCATGTCCGTCGTCCCGTATCTGCTCGGGGGTCATTTGGGGTGCCCCACATCTATCAGACCGGCGCACGCCCCATTACCCCTCCCGCCGTACCTACTCCGTTCGTGACAGCTTCTGCCATCAGTCGCGGCGGCTCCGACACCATCCGCAAGAAACTCTCCGAAAAAAAACTCCCGGAACTCGCGTAATGCTGACGCCTCCCCGCGCTCTCTCCTCGTACGGGCCCGACGCGGGCCCCGGCAACGAGAGGAAGTGCCCGCCATGAGTCACGCCATGAACACCGTGGTGGAACGGGAGCTGGAGCTGCAACTCATCCTGTCGCCGGAGCGGAGCATCCCGGTGCCCGCCCGCCTCACCTACCTGACCAACGATCCGTTCGCCGTCCACATCGCCTTCCACATCAGCTCCGAGAACCCCGTGAACTGGACGTTCGCCCGTGAGCTCCTCGTCGAGGGGGTGTTCAGGCCGTGCGGTCACGGTGACGTGCGGGTGTGGCCGACGAAGGTCGAGGGGCGCAGCGTCGTCCTGATGGCGCTGAGTTCACCCGACGGAGACGCCCTGCTGGAGGCGCCCACCGCGCAGGTGTCGGCGTGGCTGGAGCGCACGCTGCGGGCGGTTCCCCCGGGCGCCGAGGCCGAGCAGCTCGGCATCGACGACGGCCTCGCCAAGCTGCTCGCGCCCACCGCGCCCACCGCGCCCGACGAGCTGTGGCTGCGCGACCCGTGGCCGTCGGACGAGTCCCAGGACGGCGAGGGGGGATATGTGTGAGACGTACCGCCTGCTCGTCAGAAGAGCTTGCCCGGGTTGAGGATGCCCAGCGGGTCGAAGGCCGCCTTCACCGCCCGCTGCATCTCCACGCCCACCGGGCCCAGCTCGCGCGCCAGCCACTCCTTCTTGAGGACGCCGACGCCGTGCTCCCCGGTGATCGTGCCGCCGAGTTCCAGGCCGAGGGCCATGATCTCGTCGAAGGACTCGCGGGCCCGCCGGGCCTCGTCGGGGTCCTGGGCGTCGAAGCAGACCGTGGGGTGGGTGTTGCCGTCGCCCGCGTGGGCGCAGACCCCGATGGTCAGCCCGTACTTCTCGGCGATGCGCTCGACGCCCTCCAGCAGCTCGGCGAGCCGCGACCGGGGTACGCACACGTCGTCGATCATCGTCGTGCCCTTGACCGCCTCGAGCGCGACGAGGCACAACCGCCGCGCCTGGAGGAGCAGTTCGGACTCGGCGGCGTCGTCGGCGGGAACCACCTGCGTCGCCCCGGCCGCCTCGCAGACCGCGCCGACGGCGGCCAGGTCGGCGGCGGGGTCGTGGGTGTCGAAGGCGCACAGCAGCAGGGCCTCGGTGGTCTCCGGCAGCCCCATGTGCGCGAGATCGTTGACGGCCTTGACGGTCGTACGGTCCATCAGTTCGAGGAGGGACGGCACGTGACCGCCCTCCATGATCCGGCACACGGCGTCGCACGCTGCGGCGGCCGAGGGGAACTCGGCGGCCAGCACGAGCTGCTGGGGCGGCTGTGGCCTGAGGGCCAGCACCGCCCGTACGACGATGCCGAGGGAGCCCTCCGAGCCCACGAACAGCCGGGTGAGGTCGTACCCGGCGACGCCCTTCGCGGTGCGCCGCCCGGTGGACATGAGCCGCCCGTCGGCCAGCACGACGTCCAGGCCCAGGACGTACTCGGCGGTGACGCCGTACTTGACGCAGCACAGCCCGCCGGACGCGGTGCCGATGTTGCCGCCGATCGTGCACATCTCCCAGCTGGAGGGGTCCGGTGGGTAGTACAGGCCGTGTTCGTTGACGGCGCGGGAGAGCGTGGCGTTGACGACGCCGGGCTCGACGACGGCGATGCGGTCGACCGGGCTGATCTCCAGGATCCGGTCCATTTTCACCAGCGACAGCACGATGCAGCCCTCGGACGCGTTGGCCGCGCCCGACAGTCCGGTGCGGGCGCCCTGGGGGACCACCGGGACGCGCAGTTCGGTGGCGACGCGCATGACGTGCTGGACCTGTTCGACGGTGCGCGGCAGGACCACGACGGCCGGGGTGCCGGCCTCGCAGAAGCTCGCCATGTCGTTGGCGTAGGCGGCGGTGACGTCCGGATCGGTGAGCACGGCCTCGGCCGGCAACTCCGCGAGGAGCCGGTCCGTGAGGTTGCCCTGGGCTTCGTCGGGTGCGGCTTGGATACGGCTCATGATCACAGCGTCGCACCCGGGGCCATCGGTGTGAACCCCGTCCGCGCGGAGCTTTCGGTACGGGAATCAGGTCGTCGTACTGACGCACAGTGAGCGCCATGGAGATGGAGAAAATCCGTGCGCGTGTTCGTGGTCAGGTCCGAGGTCGTGTCCGTGGCCATGTCCGAGGTCGTGTCCGTGGTCATGTCCTCCCGCGCCCGTTGACCGCCGCACTCGCGGGGTGTGTGCTACTCGGCGGCGCCCTGATGCTGCTGCCCTCGGACCGTCCCGCCCCGGCTCCGGCGCCTGGTCCGGCGGCTCGTGCGGGACTGGCGGTGACCGCCGGAGCACCCGCCGTGCTGTCCGACCTGACGGCGTTCATCGGCGACCGTGAGGCGTTCGTACGCGCCCATGCGAGGGACGGGCAGGCCTGGGCGCAGCTCGGCTCGGCCTATGTGGAGCGCGGCCTGCGGGCGGCGGACACCGCGGACTTCCCGAGGGCGCAGCGGGCGCTGCGTACGTCGCTGAGGGTGCGCCCGGCGGACAACGCGGAGGGGCTCGGCGCCATGGCCGCGCTGGCGAACGCGCGCCGTGACTTCCCGGCCGCGCGGAAGTGGGGCGAGGCGGCGGTGCGGCAGGCGCCGAAGCGCTGGACGTCGTATCCGGCGCTGCTCGACGCGTACACGGGCCTCGGTGACTACAAGGCGGTGCGGCGGACGCTGGAGGACTTGCAGGGGCTGCGTTCCGGGGGCGCGGTACCGGCGGCGCTGGCGCGGGCGGCGGGCGTGTACCGGGACGAGGGCCGGCGCGAGGACGCGCAGGCGGCGCTCGCGGACGCGGTGGCGCGGGCCGAGACCCGGGCCGAGGAGGCCGAATGGCAGTGCCAGGAGGGCGAGTTGGCGTGGGAGCGGGGTGAACCGGCGGACGCGCTGCGGCACTTCACGGCGGCCCGGCGTCTCGATCCCGGGCTGGGTTCCGCGCGGGCGGGCGAGGGACGGGCGTTGGCCGCCCTGGGCCGGCAGGCGGAGGCCCTCGACGCCTACCGCGCGGCCCTCGCCCGCCAGCCGTCACCTCAACACGCCCTGGAACTAGGCGAATTGTACGAATTCCTGGGGCGGCCCGCAAAGGCGCAGACTCAGTACGCGGCGCTCCGGGCGCGCATCGTGAAGGAGCAGGTCGACGGTGTCGACGGGGAGTTGCTGCTCGGGCGGTTCGAGGCGGACCACGGGGACGCGGGGTCGGCCGTACGGCGGCTCACGGCGGAGTGGGCGCGGCAGCCGGGGCTCGAGGTCGCGGACGCGCTGGGGTGGGCGCTGCACCGGGCGGGCAAGGACGCGGAGGCGCTCAGCTGGGCGAGGCGGACGACCGACAAGGAGCACGGCGGCGAGGTGCGCAGCGCGCTGTACGCGTACCACCGGGGCATGATCGAGCAGGGGCTGGGGCTCACGGGGCCCGCGCGCCGGCATCTGGCGGAGGCGCTGCGGATCAACCCGTACTTCTCTCCGGCGGGGGCGCCGGCGGCGAAGGCGGCACTGTCGGAACTGGGCGAGCAGTGAGCCGGGCGAGCAGTGAGCTGGGCGAGCCGTAACGTCCGGCCCGCCCGGCCGACCACCGATTCCTGACTACAGGTTCCTGACTACAGGTTGCCGCGCTTGTCCTGCTCCCGTTCGATCGCCTCGAAGAGGGCCTTGAAGTTGCCCTTGCCGAAGCCCATCGAGCCGTGTCGTTCGATGATCTCGAAGAAGACGGTCGGCTTGTCCTGGACCGGCTTGGTGAAGATCTGGAGCAGATAGCCGTCCTCGTCGCGGTCGGCGAGGATCTTCAGCTCGCGGAGGGTCTCGATGGGGACGCGGGTGTCGCCGACCCACTCCCCCAGGGTGTCGTAGTACGAGTCGGGTGTGTCGAGGAACTGGACCCCGGCCGCCCGCATGGTCCGTACGGTCTCGACGATGTCGTTCGAGTTGAGCGCGATGTGCTGGACGCCCGCGCCGCCGTAGAACTCCAGGTACTCGTCGATCTGGGACTTCTTCTTGGCGAGGGCGGGCTCGTTGATCGGGAACTTGACCTTGAGGGTGCCGTCGGCGACGACCTTCGACATCAGCGCGCTGTACTCGGTGGCGATGTCGTCGCCCACGAACTCCTTCATGTTCGTGAAGCCCATGACCTTGTTGTAGAAGCCGACCCATTCGTTCATGTGGCCGAGCTCGACGTTGCCCACGCAGTGGTCGATCGCCTGGAAGGTGCGCCGGGCGGGCGGTTCGACGATCGGGGCCGCGGCGGCGAACCCCGGGAGGTACGGGCCGTCGTACCCCGAGCGCTCGACGAGGGTGTGCCGGGTCTCGCCGTACGTGGCGATCGCGGCGAGGACGACCGTGCCGTGCTCGTCCTTCAGCTCGTACGGCTCGGCCAGCGGGCGGGCGCCGTGCTCGACGGCGTACGCGAACGCGGCGCGGGCGTCCGGGACCTCGATGGCGAGGTCGACGACGCCGTCACCGTGCTCGGCCACATGCCCGGCCAGGAAGTGGCCCCAGGTGGTGGCGGGCTTGACGACCGAGGTGAACACGAACCGGGCGGAGCCGTTCTCCAGGACGTACGACGCCGTCTCGCGGCTGCCCGTCTCCGGCCCGGAGTAGGCGACGAGCCGCATGCCGAACGCCGTGGAGTAGTAGTGCGCCGCCTGCTTGGCGTTGCCCACGGCGAAGACGACCGCGTCCATTCCCTTGACCGGGAAGGAGTCTGCCTGCCGGGCGGTGTCGGGAGTGAGGTGTGTGGTCTGCGTCATAGCGGCAGCGTGACCCCGTCACGGCAAGGTGCGCAACAGTTTGCTCTGGTGCTGAACATTCTGCTCAGCTATAAGGGCAGACATACGGGCTTTCTGTACAGGATGACCACCCGGCTGGGGGCCTGCTGTGACGATCGACGAGCTGGACGGGCGGATCATCGTGCTGCTCGCGCGGGAGCCACGGATCGGCGTACTGGAGATGTCCCGGCGGCTGGGGGTGGCGCGGGGGACGGCGCAGGCGCGGCTGGACCGGCTTCAGTCGAATGGCGTCATCCGGGGATTCGGGCCGCAGGTGGACCCGGCGGCCCTCGGCTACCCGGTCACCGCGTTCGCGACTCTCCAGATCCGGCAGGGCCAAGGGCCGGACGTACGGGCCCACTTGGCGTCCGTACCGGAGGTGCTGGAACTGCACACGACCACCGGCAGCGGGGACATGCTGTGCCGGCTGGTGGCCCGCTCGAACGCCGATCTCCAGCGGGTGATCGACCGGGTGGTCGGATTTGATGGCATCGACCGGGCCGCCACGGCGATCGTCATGGAGAACCCCGTTCCGCTGCGGATCATCCCGCTCGTGGAACAGGCGGCCTCGGAGCACGGCGACTGAAGCGACTGAAGCGACTGAACCGATACGGGTGAACCGGGACGGGCTGGAGGGTGATGGCGGTGAGCTTCTGGGAGTACCTCGGAAACCGCCATCAGCAACTGCTCACGGACACGTTCCAGCACGCCAGTGCCGTCTTCCAGTGCATGGTCGTGGCGACGGTCGTCGGGGTGGCGCTCGGCGCCGTCACCTACCGGAGCGAGTGGGCGGCGAGTCTGGCGACCACGACGACGTCGACGATCCTGACGGTCCCCTCGCTGGCGATGATCGGCCTGCTCATCCCGGTCGTGGGCCTGGGCGTGGCCCCCACGGTCGTCGCCCTCACCCTCTACGGCCTCCTCCCGATCGTGCGCAACGCGATCGTGGGCCTGCGCGGCGTCGACCCCTCGCTGGTGGACGCGGCGAAGGGCATCGGCATGTCCCGGGCGGCACGGCTGGCCAGGGTGGAGCTGCCGCTGGCCTGGCCGCCGATCCTGACCGGTGTCCGGGTCTCGACCCAGATGCTGATGGGCATCGCGGCCATCGCCGCATACGCCTCGGGGCCGGGCCTCGGCAACGAGATCTTCCGGGGCATCGCCTCGCTGGGCAGCGAGAACGCCCTGAACCAGGTCCTCGCGGGCACGCTGGGGATCATCGTGCTCGCGCTGCTGTTCGACGCGGCGTATGTGGTTCTGGGCCGGCTGACGATTCCGAGGGGCATCCGTGTCTGAGACCAGCGCCCACAGCGCCACGATCGAGGTGGAGAACCTCACCAAGAGGTATCCGGGAAGCTCCGGGCCGTCCGTCGACAACGTCTCGATGGAGATCAAGGCGGGCGAGACCGTCGTCCTCGTCGGCCCGTCGGGCTGCGGGAAGTCGACGACCCTGAAGATGATCAACCGGCTGATCGAGCCGTCCGGCGGGCGCATCCGCATCGGCGGCGAGGACGTCACCGACATGGACCCGGTGAGGCTGCGCCGCCGGATCGGGTACGCGATCCAGTCGTCCGGTCTCTTCCCGCACATGACCGTCGCCCAGAACATCGCGCTCGTGCCGAGGATGACGGGCTGGCCGGCGGGGCGGATCAAGGCCCGGGTGGCGGAGATGCTCGACCTGGTCGGTCTCGACCCCGGCGAGTTCCATGACCGCTATCCGCGTCAGCTGTCCGGCGGCCAGCAGCAACGGGTGGGCGTGGCAAGGGCGTTGGCGGCCGATCCGCCGGTCCTGCTGATGGACGAGCCGTTCGGCGCGGTGGACCCGGTCACCCGGGAGCACCTCCAGGACGAGCTGATCCGGCTCCAGCGCGAGCTGCACAAGACGATCGTCTTCGTCACCCACGACTTCGACGAGGCGATCAAACTGGGCGACCGGATCGCGGTCCTGCGCGAGCGCTCGCACATCGCCCAGTTCGACACCCCCGAGGCGATCCTCACGCACCCCGCCGACGACTTCGTGTCCGGGTTCGTGGGCGCGGGGGCGGCACTGAAGCGGCTGAACCTCACGCGCGTACGGAACGTGGAGATCACCGACCGTCCGACGGTGACCGTCGGCGACCCGCTCCAGGAGGTCTTCAACAAGCTCCGGTCCAGCCGTACGAACGAGATCCTGCTGCTCGACAAGCGGCGCCGGCCCTACCGGTGGCTGCGGCGGGGCGACCTGATGCGGGCCCGGGGTTCGCTGGCGCGCGCCGGCACACCGGTGTCCGGCACGGTGACCCGGGACGCGACCCTGCGGGACGCGCTGGAGGCGGTGCTGACGGACCACGCGGGGCGGGTCGCGGTGACGGGGTGGCGGGGCGAGTACGAGGGCGTCGTCGACATGGAGACGCTGATGCACTCGGTGCGCGAACTCCTTCACGCCGACCGACTGGAGGCGGTCCGGGGCCGGCACGAGGTGGAGGCGGCGCGGACGGAACGGGAGAGGGACGAAGAGGTAGAGGCAGAGGGGGTGCGGGCGTGACCGCTACTACGGCGGATACCCGTACGGATACAGGCACGGGCACAGGCCCTTCGGTCCCTGCCGGCAAGGCCCCTGCAGCCACGCTGAGTTGGCAGCGGCTGACGCTCCTGCCCTGCGCCCTTCTCCTCGTGCTGCTCGTCACCTGGCTGTGGTTCCGGCAGGCCGATCTGGACGCGATCTCCGAGAACGCGCTGTCGAACGGGCAGGTGTCGAAGGCCCTGCGCCAGCATGTGGAGCTGACCGTGATCTCGACGTTCCTCGTGCTCGTCATCGCGATCCCGCTGGGCGTTCTGCTCACGCGCACGGCCTTCCGCCGGGCGGCCCCGGTGGCGATGGCGGTCGCCAACACGGGTCAGGCGACCCCGGCGATCGGTCTGCTGGCGCTGCTGGTGATCTGGCTGGGCATCGGCCGGAAGGCCGCACTGATCGGCATCGTGGCGTACGCGGTCCTGCCCGTCCTGTCGAACACGATCGCCGGCCTGAAGGCCAACGACCCGACGCTCCTGGAGGCCGCGCGGGGCATCGGCATGTCGTCGACGTGGGTGCTGGCCCGGGTCGAACTGCCGCTGGCGGTACCGCTGATCCTCGCGGGTGTGCGTACGGCGCTCGTGCTGAACGTGGGCACGGCGACGCTGGCCGCGTTCGGCGGGGGCGGTGGGCTGGGGGTGCTGATCACGACCGGGATCACCAGCCGCCGGTTGCCGGTGCTGATGCTGGGCTCGATCCTCACCGTCGTACTGGCGCTGCTGGTGGACTGGCTGGCCTCACTGGCCGAACTGCTGTTACGGCCACGAGGGTTGGAGGCGGGGACACGAGACGGCGCCGAGCCGACGGTGACGGCCGGAGGTTCGTGAAGTAGGAGCCGAACTTACAAAGGAGTGGTTGCAAAGAATCCCTTGCAACCATTCCTTTGCAACGCTACCTTTGGACACATGCCCGAGCAGCCCGAAGAACTCACACCGCACGTACTCGACGCCCGTTCACTGCGCGGTCTCGCCCATCCCCTGCGGATGCGGCTGTTGACCGCACTGCGGCGCGGCGGGCCCGCCACCGCCTCCCAACTGGCCGCGAAACTGGGCGAGTCGAGCGGCGCGACCAGCTACCACCTGCGCCAGCTGGCCACGCACGGCTTCGTCGAGGACGCGCCGGGGCACGGCAAGGGACGGGAGCGCTGGTGGAGGTCGGTCCACGAAGGTGTGCAGTTCGATGACGCCCTGCTCAAGGACCCCGACCCGGCTGTCCGTGGCGCCGCCGACCTGTTCATCCACGAGGTCGCGAACACGCACACCCGGGAGATCGCGACCTGGCTCGGCAACCCGAACGACTGGTCCGTCGCGTGGAAGCGCTCCTCGGACATGAGTGACATGACGCTACGGCTGACCCCCGAGAGCGCCCTCGAACTGATCCACCGCATGCACGAACTCGTCGACAGCTACCGCGCCCACGCCCCGGCCGAAGGCACCCCGGAAGCCGAGACGGTACGCGTCCACACCCACGTCTTCCCGACCCACACGATCTGAGAGGCGACGCCCCGATGAACCCCGAGACCTACCTCGCCCCGCACACCCTCCACGCCGCCGACCTCCGTGCCGAGGCCGACGCCCACCGCCTCGCCCAGTCCGCCAAGCGCCCCCCGAAGGACCTGCGCACCCGCGTCGGCTGGACCCTCGTAGAGGTCGGCCTGCGCCTGGCCTCCACACCGCCGAGGCCCCGGATCGCCTGAACCCCGGGCAAGAACGCGTGCCCCACCGCGTATCCGGGCGTATCCGGCGGAGCTAACAGCTCGGTACCTTGCCCCGCCCCGTCTCCAGCGCCACCAAGGCCTCGACCGTCCCCTTGAGCGACGTGACGGGAATCAACCGCAAGCCCTTCGGAAGCTCCGACTTCGCATCCGAGCACTCCGCACGGGGTACCAGGAAGACGGTCGCGCCGTCGCGACGCGCCGCCTGCGTCTTCAGGGCCACCCCGCCCACCGCGCCGACCGTGCCGTCCGCGTCGATCGTCCCCGTACCGGCGACGGTGCGACCGCCAGTCAGGTCGCCGCCCTTGCCGTCGCCGTCGAGTTTGTCGACGACGCCGAGGGAGAAGAGGAGCCCGGCGCTGGGGCCGCCGACATCGGCGAGCTTCAGGCTGACCTTGATCTTGCCGGAGCCCTCGTCCAGGTAGTTCAGGGCCGCCTCGGTCGCCGCGTCCTGCGACTTCCTCATCTCGGCCGCGTTGTGCTGCTCGATCTCCTTGGTGCTGTTCCCGCTCGGGTACACCGCGTCGCGCGGCATCACGGCCTGGTCGCTGCGGAACCAGCCGTCGAGTACGTCGCCGAGGGTCACGTGGGTGTCCGGGCCCGTCGCCTCGATGGTCGTCATCCGCAGCTCGCCGCGCGTCTTACGGGTCGTCGCGCCGGTGATCGTGATGATCGGGTCGCCCTTGTTGGCGCCGAGAACGTTCGCCGTCAGACCTGGCTGCGCCACGGCGAACGGCAACGGCGCGAACGCCGCCGTGGCGAGCAGCGCCACGACGGGCAGGGCACAGACGGCGACGGCCCGGGGGCGCGTGAGACGAGAGAGCACGAGGTCAATCTAACGCGGGGGCCGTTTTCGGCCGGGGGCGGCTTCCCCGCCCCTCGCCCGCAGAAGATCGCCGGAGCCCGCCTGAGCCCGCCTGAGCCCGCCGGGGCTCGCCTCTCAGCGCAGCGCCTCGGACACTTCCCGCGCCGCGTCCATCACCCGCGGCCCCACCCGCTCGGGCACCGCGTCCGCGAGCATCACGACCCCGACGCTTCCCTCGACCCCCGTCACGCCGATCAGCGGAGCCGCGGCCCCGCTCGCGCCGGCCTCCAACTCCCCGTGCGTGAGGGTGTATCCGGGCTCGACGGGGGGCTGTTGCCGGGCGGAGAGGATGGCCTTGCCGGCCGCGCCGCGCTCCAGGGGGTGCCGGAAACCGGCCCGGTACGCCACGTGATAGTCGGTCCAGCTCGGCTCGACGACGGCCACGGCGAGCGCCTCCGTCCCGTCGACCAGGGTCAGGTGGGCGGTCGCGCCTATGTCCTCGGCCAGCGATCTGAGCGCCGGCAGCGCGGCCTCCCGTACGAGGGGATGCACCTGCCGGCCGAGCCGCAGCACGCCCAGCCCCACGCGGGCCCGGCCGCCCACGTCACGGCGTACGAGCGCGTGCTGTTCCAGGGTCGCCAGCAGGCGGTACACGACGGTCCGGTTCACACCGAGCCGGGTCGACAGCTCGGTGACGGTCAGCCCGTGGTCGGTGTCGGCGAGCAGCTTGAGGACGCGCAGTCCCCGGTCGAGCGTCTGGGAGGTCTCCGCGGTCACGACGCCCACTCCTTCACGTGGTGAGTCGGCGACTCCCTGACGGCTGATGCGTCACCGGTCCCGTGGGCGACGCGCGTCAGAGGCGGCCGATCGGCGGCGGCCGGGGCTCTCCCGGACACGGTCGCTGCACGACTGCGCTCCGCGGCGGCGCTGCCACGGGGCGTGTACGTGTCGGGGACAGTAGCGAAGGGAGTTCGCTCAGCGGAAGGCTACGTCCAGAATCCGGTCACTCGACGGTACGGACTGCTGCGCTTCCTCCCGAAATGCACGGCGTGTGCACGACCGCACACGCCCCTCACCGGACGCGCCGGACAGCGGTGCGACGGTCACCGCATCCGGGTGGCCCACTCCTGCACCTTGGCGATGCGCTGTCGCAGCTGTCCCGCCGTCGCCTCCGCGCTCGGCGGCCCGCCGCAGGTGCGGCGCAGCTCGGTGTGGATCACCCCGTGCGGCTTGCCGGTCTGATGGACGTACGCGGCGACCATCGTGTTGAGCTGCTTGCGCAGCTCCAGCATCTCCTTGTGGGAGACCACGGGCCGCCGCTCGGCGGGCAGTTCGAGGAGATCGGCCTCGTCGTCGGGCTTCTTGCGGCTGTGCGCGATCTGCCGGGCCTGCCGCTTCTGCAGCAGCAACTGCACCTGGTCGGGTTCGAGCAGCCCCGGAATCCCGAGGTAGTCCTGCTCCTCCTCGCTGCCCGGGTGCGCCTGCATACCGAACTCGGCGCCGTCGTACAGCACCCGGTCGAAGACCGCGTCGGACTCCAGCGCCTCGAAGGAGAACTGCTCCTGCTCCCCGGTGTCCTCGTCCTCCTCCCGGTTCGCCTCCTCCATCTCCTTCTCGGATTCGGCGTACGGGTCCTCCTCGCCCTCCTTCTTGGGCTTGTCGAGGGCGTGGTCGCGCTCGACCTCCATCTCGTTGGCGAAGGTGAGGAGGTCGGGGACGGTCGGCAGGAAGACAGAGGCCGTCTCGCCGCGCCGCCTGGAGCGCACGAAGCGTCCGACGGCCTGGGCGAAGAAGAGGGGCGTGGAAATGGTGGTGGCGTAGACGCCGACCGCCAGCCGGGGCACGTCGACGCCCTCGGACACCATGCGGACGGCGACCATCCAGCGGGAGTCGTTGTTCGCGAACTCGTCGATGCGGTTGGAGGCGCCGGTGTCGTCGGAGAGGACGACGGTGGCCCGGGTGCCCGTGATGTCGCGGATCAGCTTGGCGTAGGCGCGGGCGGACTCCTGGTCGGTGGCGATGACGAGCGCCCCGGCGTCCGGGATGCCCTTGCGCACCTCGGTCAGCCGTTTGTCGGCGGCGCGCAGCACGCTGGGCATCCACTCGCCGCGCGGGTCGAGGGCGGTACGCCAGGCCTGCGAGACGGCGTCCTTGGTCATGGGCTCGCCGAGCCGGGCGGCGATCTCGTCGCCCGCCTTGGTCCGCCACCGCATCTGCCCGCTGTAGGAGAGGAAGATGACGGGCCGCACGACATGGTCGGCCAGCGCGTTCCCGTACCCGTAGGTGTAGTCGGCGGAGGAGCGCCGGATGCCGTCGTTCCCCTCCTCGTACGTCACGAAGGGGATGGGATTGGTGTCGGACCGGAAGGGCGTACCGGTGAGCGCCAGGCGCCGGGTGGCGGGCTCGAACGCCTCCAGACAGGCCTCACCCCAGGACTTCGAGTCTCCCGCGTGGTGGATCTCGTCGAGGATGACGAGGGTCTTGCGCTGTTCGCAGCGGTTGCGGTGCAGCATGGGCCGCACACCGACACCCGCGTACGTCACGGCGACGCCCTGGTACTCCTTGCTGAGCGGCCCCGCGCTGTACTCGGGGTCGAGCTTGATCCCTATCCGCGCCGCCGCCTCGGCCCACTGCTTCTTCAGATGCTCGGTGGGCGCGACCACGGTCACCTGCTGCACGACATGGTGGTGCAGCAGCCAGGAGGCGAGCGTCAGCGCGAACGTCGTCTTGCCGGCGCCGGGAGTGGCGACGGCGAGGAAGTCACGCGGCTGCTCCTTGAGATACCTCTCCATCGCCCCCTGCTGCCAGGCCCGCAGCTTGCTGGCGGTACCCCAGGGGGCGCGGCCGGGGAAGGCGGGCGAGAGGTGGTGGTTCGTGGCGGCACTGGCGGCGGTGGTAGTCACGGTCTCCGGGGGTGATCGGTCGGGCGGCTCTGCGGCGGCCGTAGCCACAGCGACGGCTGGGGCTACGTATGACAACCGGGCCACCCTACCGGCGGCCCGGTCGTGTCAACGTGCGTACGACGCGGGGTGACCCGGGGATGGGACTCAGCTCACACCGACGGCTCGGCCAGGTCCCGCAGCACCTCGGAGATGGCCTTGACCTCGTCCACGCTGCCGGAGGCCACCGCGATCACCAGACGTTCGGCGGTATCGATGTCCGGCCGCAGCTGAACGTCGTTCAGCGCCAGAAAGACGACGCAGGAGGTCCACGCGGTGCGCTTGTTGCCGTCGACGAAGGGGCGGTTGACAGCGAGCGACTGCAAGAGGGCCGCCGCTTTATCGAACAGGTCGGAGTACGCCTCCTGCCCGAACATCGAAGCCGAGGGACGATGCACGGCCGACTCGAGCAGACCGGCGTCACGAACGACAACTTGCTGATCGTCGACAGCGAGTCCGGCGATGTCCAGAACGTCCTCGGCCGACAGATAGATGTACGTCACTTGAGCCGCTCCAACAGTTCGGCCCACTTGACGGTCTGCTCCTTGGCGGCCTTACGGACCAGCGCCTCGTGAGCCGTCCTGGAGAGGTAGTCGTCCACAGCCTTCAGCAATATGGCGTGCATACTCGTGCCCTCCTCCTCGGCGCGCAGCTTCAGAGCTTCCGTCTGGTCGTCGCGAAGACGCAGGTTCATAGCCATACCAAAACGGTACCACCCGCCGGGGTCAGATTGGTACCACTCAGGGGTGAGCGGCCCGCACCCGCGTAGTAACCCAAGCCCCCACCAACGCCACCCCCGCCATAGGCAGAAACACCGCGGCGAAGGCGCCGGGATGGGAGCCGCCGCCCGACACGGCGGAGGCATGGGCGACCGTCCCCCCGCCCAACGCGGCGAACGCCGCACCCCCGCCGGCCAGCAGCACCACATTGGACAGCGCGTCGGAGATCTGCAGGGCGGCGGAGTTGGTGCCGGCCTCCTCCGGGGCGGAGAGATGAAGCAGCAGCACGCTGGTGCTGGAGATGACCAGCCCCATCCCGAAGCACCCGAACGCCCACACCACCGCGAGGGTCCACACCGGCACGGCGTCGATCAGCACGGCGGGCGCCGCGGCGATGGAGAGGGCGACCACCACCATCCCGAACGTCATCATCCGCTCCCGGTACGGCTCCATCCGCGCCCGCGCCTGCACGGACGACCCCAGCGCCCACGTCACCCCGCCGGCCGCGAGCGAGAACCCGGCCATCGTCGGCGACAGCCCCCGCTGCGTGACGAGCATCAGCGGTACGAAGGACTCGGCGGCGATGAACGAGCCCGCGGCGACCCCGCGCAACAGGACGACGGACGGCAGCCCGCGCGCGGCCCGATAGGTCCCCCGGGGCAGCAGCCCGCGTACGGCGGGCACGAGCAGCGCGACGCCCAGCAGCCCGGGAACGGCCGAGACCCACCGCAGATCCTGGGCGGCGTACTGAAGCAGCCCGGCCCCGAGCGAAATCCCCAGGGCGAGCCGAATACGACGCCGGCCCCCCTCCACGTCCCGCTCCCCCTCCTTCACGGCCCCGCCGGCCAGCCGCCGGATCTGAGGCAGCGCGAGGGCGACCGGAAAGACGACGAGCACGGGTATCCCGACGAACACCCACCGCCAGCCGAGCTGCTCGGTGACGGCACCCGCGGCGAGCGGCCCGACCACCGAGGGCACCACCCAACTGGCGGCGAACGCGGCCATGATGGCGGCCCGCAACCGCTCGGGATAGGCCCGCCCCACCACGACGTACAGGGCGACGATCACCAGCCCGCCCCCCAGCCCCTGCACGGCCCGCCCGGCGATGAACAGCCACATGACCCCGGCGGTCCCGGACAACAGCAACCCGGCGGCGAAGGCGGCGATCCCGGTGGTCAGCGCCCCCAGCGGCCCCTTGCGGTCGGACCACTGCCCGGCGAGCACCATGCCGAAGAGGCTGGTGGTGAAGTACCCGGAGAAGGCGAACGCGTACAGCGACACCCCGTCCAGTTCCCGCGCCGCCACCGGCATGGCCGTCCCCACGGCGGTCGCCTCGAAGGCGATCAGCAGCACGACGGACACGATCCCGACACTGAGAGCCCGATAGGAACGCCCCAGAACCCCTTCACCGGTTACGGCGGCCAGAGGGTTTTCCGGAGGGGTTTCCGCTTCGGCGGCGACGCCTGTGTCGCCCGGTTCCAGGGTGGTCATGCAGGCCAGCGTAAGGGCCAACCCCGACCTTGACCCCTGTCGGAGGGAGGGCCCGTCCCGGGACCTTGGTCCTACGCCCCCCGGCCGCCGCCCTCTCCCCCTCCTCCCTCCCTCTCTCCCCCAGCCCATTCATGAACGGCGTGTGGCAGTCCCGTTGCAGCGCGCCCGGTTCCCTTGTTCCCCCGCGCTCCCCGCCCCTACGGTCAAGTCACCAAGTTCGGAACGGACAAGGGACCGACAAACCCTCTCCGCTCCCAACACGGCCGTGTGCCCGAGTGGTTCAGGGATTCGCCTGCAAAGCGAATTACGCGGGTTCGATTCCCGCCACGGCCTCCGAAACGGCACTTCTGGTTGTTCCGCTCTCCAAGCCCAGCCGAAGGCAGAAGTGAAGACAAAGGCGAAGGCGAAGGCGACTACGCGGACGGCCGGTCGATCGTCTTCGCCCGCCGCAACAGCCACAGTGTGAAGGCGAGGGTCGAGACGTCCGTGCTCAGAGGGCGGAGGGTGGCCCTGGGCTCGTTCCAGGTGAGGACCGTGCCCGTTCTGCCGTCCAGGACCAGGCTGTTGCTCTCCGAAAGGTGACCCAGGCGGATCAAGTCGCCCGCACCTTGCGGGAGTTCGGCCCATGGCTGCTCGTCCGCGCAGTACTCCGCGAGGGTCGGCAGCGGTATGTCGGTATCCAGGTGGAAGTGGACACCGTCCTCCGGGAGTCCCGTGCCGCTCAGGAAGCGGCGCGTCGGCTCGTGGGTGAGCGAGGTCGGGAAGTCGACGTCCTCGAAGCGCGCCACCTTGTTGTGGCCGAAATCCTGCTCGAGAAGCCGGGCGGGCAGGTCGAGGGCGAGGCCCGACTCCGCGCCGGGAACGGCGAACCTGGCCAGCGGGCGGATCAGGGCGGCCATCTTCCAGTACGGCAGCACGTCACCGCTGGTGCCCTGCGCGAACACCGCCAGCAGGTACCGGGAGGTCTCCGTCGGCGTCGGTGGAGCGAACCGGCCGGCCACGAAAGCCAGTTGGCCTCGCGCGGCAGCCATCTCCTCCGTCACCGCCGCGAACCGCAGCAGCGCCTCCAGCGAGGAGACCGGCGGACGCCGCTCCATCGGGGCGAGGCCGGTGGGCGAGAGGTACCGCGTGGGCGTCTCTACCGTCGCGCTCGCCACCGTCCGCAGGGCCCCGGCACGCAGCGCGCCGTACCTCAACCGGCCCCTGCGGGACGGCAGTCCCACGCGTGTCAGCGATGCACTCCTGGTCGGTGTGATCGTCGTGCTCATGATGTCCCCCGCGCATGGTTGTTCACGGTCCCCCGGACGCGACGTCGAAGACGTCCACTGCCCGGCAGGCCCTCCCACTGCCCAGAACACTACGCGGCACCACTGACAACGGCCTCTGACCTGGGGCGAAACCCAAGATGCCCGACCGCACTCAGCCGAAGTACACGCCACCCACGACGACCACGACCGCCGCCACGACGAACAGCAGCACCCACGCCAGAATCTTGCCGGGCGTCGGCCCGGGCTCGTAGCGCGGCTCCTCCACAGCGGGAGCCAGATTCCCTTCCGGGCTCGGGTTCGTCATGGCGTCGTCACCACCGCCGCCTGCGGGCGGATCGGGAGCCGGTTCACCGGGCGGCCCGTCGCCGCGCGTACCGCCGAGGCGATGGCGGCCGGTGACGTCACCACCGGTACCGCGCTCGCCGCCTTCGCGCCGAACGGGGCGACCACGTCCCGTTCCTCGACCAGCTTGACGATGCGGATGTCCGGGGCGTCCAGGGCGGTGGGGAGGGCGTAGCCCGTGAGGTCGGGGTGGCGGATCAGCCCGCGCGCGGAGCGCAGGTTCTCCGTGAGCGCGATGCCGACGCCCTGGGTGACGCCCGCCTCGATCCGGGCCGCCAGCTGGGCCGGGTTGAGGACTCGGCCGACGTCCTGGGCGAGCGCCACCTCCACCACGCGTACCGAACCCAGTTCGATGTCGACGTCCACCACCGCGCGGATCGCGCAGAAGGCGAGGCCCACGAAGGCGTCGCCCTGGCCCGCCTCGTCGAGGGGTTCCGTCGGGTGGGGGCGGCACTGGGCCGTGGCCCACAGTTCCTTGCCGTCCATCGCCTCCGTCACCGTGGTCGACAGGACACCGTCGTACGAGGTGATCTTGCCGTCGATGATCTGGAGCAGCTCCGTGGACATGCCGAACTTGTGTGCCAGGGGCTGGAGGAGCTGGGTGCGGACCATCTTCGCGGCCCGCTCCACCGCGCCGCCCGACACCCAGGTGTGGCGGCCTCGGGCGCCCGGGCCGGCCGGGGGCTGGTCGGTGTCGACGGGGGCCACGTGGACCTCGTCGATGCCCAGCGTCTCCTGGACGATCTGGCGGGCCAGGGTGGTGAAGCCCTGGCCTGTTTCCACCGCCGCGCACAGGACCGTGGCGATGCCGTCGTGGACCTTGACGGTGGCCGTCGAGACCTCGTCCGCGCCCTCGGCGCCGAGCATGTGGACCATGCCCAGGCCGTAGCCGACGCCACGGCGGACAGCGCCCGGTTCACCGGCGCCCTCGGGGCCGCCGGGAAGCAGCCACTCGTCCTCGGGAGTGTCCTTGGGGAGCGCCGGGAGCGGGAAGTCGCGTACCGCCTGGAGGAGTTCGGCGACCGGCGCCGGGCAGGTGACGGACTGGCCGGTGGGCAGTACGTCACCGGTGGCCATCGCGTTGCGCAGGCGCAGCTCGGCCGGGTCGACGCCCAGTTTCTTCGCGAGCTTGTCCATCTGGGCCTCGTAGGCCGCGCAGACCTGCATCGCGCCCTCGCCGCGCACATGGCCGGAGGGGGGGTTGTTGGTGCGGACGGCCCAGCCCTCGATGAAGGCGTTGGGGACGACGTACGGGCCGCAGGCGAAGGAGACGGCCGCCGCGAGGGTCTCCCCCGAGGTGTCCGCGTACGCGCCCGCGTCGAGCAGGATCTGCGCCTCGACCTTCACCAGCTTGCCGTCGGTGTCCGCGTGGTGGCGGTAGCGCAGGAGGGTGGGATGTCTGTGGACGTGGCCGAGGAAGGACTCCTCGCGGGTCGCCGTCAGCTTCACCGGGCAGCCGGTCTTCAGCGCCAGCAGGCCCAGCGGGAGCTGGAAGCCCTGGTCCTCGCGGTCGGCGGTGGCGCCGGGGACTCCGGTGACGACCACTTTCACCCGCTCCGGCTCCAGGCCGTAACAGGCGGCGGCGGCGTCGCGGTCGGCGTGCGGGTCGGTGGAGGCGACATACAGCTCCACGCCGCCGTCGGGGCGCGGTACCGCGAGGCCCGCCTCGGCGCCGATGGGGGCCGGGTCCTGGCGGCCGATGCGGTAGAGGCCCTCCACGACGATCTCGCCGAGCGCGTCCGGGTCGCCGTGGCGCAGCGGGATGTGCCGGATCAGGTTGCCGTCGGGGTGCAGTGCTTCGGCCTCGAAGGCCTGCTCGGGGTCGGTCACCGGGTCGAGCACCTCGTACTCGACGATGATGGCGGCGGCCGCCATCCGCGCGGTGTCCGGGTGGTCGGCGGCGACGGCGGCGATGGGTTCCCCGTGGTGGCGCACGACCTCTGAGGCGAACATCGGGCGGTCGGCTCTGCCGCGGCCGTGCAGTTCGGTCCCCGGCACATCCTCATGCGTGACGACGGCCCGTACGCCGGGCATCTCGCGCGCGTGGGCGGTGTCGATGGAGACGATGCGCGCGTGCGGGTGCGGTGAGCGCAGGACGGCGGCCCACAGCAGGCCCTCGGCCCACAGGTCGGCCGCGTACGGGAACGTGCCCTCCGTCTTCGCGCGCGCGTCGGCGGTCGGCAGCGACACGCCGAGGCCGTGCGGGAGCGCCTCCGCGTCGGGGGCGACTTCCGCGGTGGTGGTCGCGGTGGCTGCTTCGTTGCTCACGTCTGGCCTCCGTCCTGGCCGTGAGTCTGGTCATACGCGTGCGAGTCGTGGTTGCGGGCGGGCTCGAAGCCCGGGGCGTCGAACGCGGAGGGGTGGACGCCGCCTCCGCCCGGTCCGGCCTGGTGCGGGATGCGTGCCTCGCCGTCCTCCCCGTCGGCGTCGGCGGCGTGCGCCTCGCGTCCGGCGACGACCTCGCGGACCGCTTCCAGGACGCCCCGGTATCCGGAGCAGCGGCACAGGTTGCCGCACAGGGCCTGGCGCGTCTCCAGTTCGGTCGGGGCGGGGTTGCCCTCCAGCAGGTCGTGCACGGTCATCGCCATCCCGGGGATGCAGAAACCGCACTGCACGGCACCGCACTTGGCGAGCGCCCGCTGGACGTCCGAGGGCTGTCCGTCGGTGGCGAGGCCCTCGACGGTGCGCACCTCGCTGCCGGCGGCGGTGACCGCGGGGACCAGGCAGGAGGCGACGAGCCGTCCGTCCACCTGGACGTTGCAGGCCCCGCACTCGCCCTGGGAGCAGCCGTCCTTGGCACCGGCGAGGCCGAGGCGCTCGCGCAGTACGTAGAGCAGCGACTCGCCGATCCAGGCGTCGGTGACGGGCCGGTCGGAGCTGTTGACGCGCAGCACGTAGGAGGCGAGGGGGTGTTCCTCGCCGAGCGGGCCGGGCGTGTCGTCGGCCGCCTCGGGCTCCCCGACCGGCTCAGCGACGGGCTCCTCGGCGGTCGCGATGGCACCGGATGCCTCACCGGCCGCGTCCGGCTCGCCCTCCACGGGCTGCTCAGCGGCCTCCGGCGCGGTTTCCGGACCGGAGGTCGGGTCGGGCTCCGTGGCGGCCTCTGCGGGGCCGTCAGGGGCCTCGGCGGGGTCGTGGACGACCGGGGCGGGGCCTTGATCCTCGTCGGCGACCGGAAGACGGGTTTCGGTGACGGAGTGACCGGAGACGTCGGCCGGGTGACCGGTCTCGTCGGCCGCGTGACCGGCGCCGCCCGTTTCGTGCGCGATTTCGGGCGCGTACGCCGTTCCCGCGCCCATCGTCCCGTCGGACTCCGGCTCCTGCTCGGGTGCGGGCGCCCAGGCCTGGCCGGCCCCCTCCGTCGCCCAGGGGGCGGGCGCGCCGCCGGGGAGCGTGGCGGGCGGCGTGCCGCCCCACTGCTCGACCAGCGCCGAGGTACTGAACTCGCCCGATTCGTCCGGAAGGTCACCCCCGGCGACGGGGATCCGCCACTCGCCGGTCACCTCGCGGCCCGCGACACCGGGACCGGCGGCCTCGGGCCCACCGGTTCCCTGCTCGAAGGCCCACTGGCCGGTGGAGCTCTGGTCGTAGCTGAACGCGTCGTGCCGCGCGGCCTCCTGGAGCACGGCGTTCGGGTCCGGCCACTGGGCACCCTCGGGGTGCGGCGCCCAGGCGCCCGGGGTGCCGTCCTCGGTACCGGCGCCCGGCGCTGCCTCTATCCGTGGGGGCACGTACCCGTGGCCGGGCGCGGCCAGCGGACTGTCCACGGAGGTCAGGAGCGCGTCGATGCCCCCTTCGGGGAGCTTCACGAAGGCGGTGGCACCGTCGTCGTAGTCACCCTGGGGCAGCGGGTCCCAGCGGCCCCCGCCCCGGGGCGCGCCGTCTTCTGGCCGCCCCGATCGCTGCCCTCCGCGCGGGTCTTCGTAGTGGTCCTCGCCGTACTGGTCGTCGGTCACGACAGGGCCCTCCCCAGTGCTCGCCGGGCCAGCGCGGCGACAGTGCGCCGCAGATGCATCACAGCGGGCGGAAGCGGTGGTACGGAGCCGTCCTCGGCCGGGGCCGGGTCGGGAATGCAGGCAGCCGCGACGTACTCGCCGAAGGCACCCAGTGCCTCCGGGACGATCGTGCGGTTGTTGTCCCAGTCGATGAGCCGGGCGACCCACTGCTCGGCGTCCAGGGGGCGCAGCGGCATCGGCGCTATGGCGCCCACGGCGCACCTGACTCCGCGCCGGGCGGGGTCGAGGACGAGCGCGACGGACGCGAGGGCGCGCCCGGGACCGGTGCGCCCGGTCGCCTTCAGGAAGACCTGGGGGGCGTGCAGCAGGGGCACGCGCACGAAACCGATGAGTTCACCGGCGCGCAGCATTTCCACCCCGGCCAGCAGGTGCGACACGGGGATCTCGCGGCGGGCGCCGCCGGCGCCCGCGATGATGAGCGTCGCCTCCAGGGCGGCCAGCACGGGAAGCGCGTCCCCCGTGGGGGCGGCCGTGGCGATGTTGCCGCCCAGGGTGCCCGCGTTGCGGATCTGCGGGGGGCCCGCGGCACGCGCGGAGGCGGCCAGGGCCGGGATCAGGGCGGCGAAGTCGGGTCGGCCCATCCGCGCGTGGGTGAGGCCGGCGCCGAGCAGGGCGTGGCCGTCCTGGTACTGCCAGCCGCGGATCTCGCTGATCCGACCGAGGCCGACGAGTGCGGCGGGTCTGAGCTGCCCCGAGTTGACGGTGGCCATGAGGTCGGTGCCGCCCGCCACGGGGACGGCGGCCGGCATGGCGGCGAGTGCCGCGACGGCCTCGTCCAGCGTGGAGGGCAGCGTCACGGCCTGCGCCGCCTGCGGTGCGTGCGTGGTCAAACCGGCTGCCCCTTCCCGCTGCCCCACCTGGTCCCGCCTGTGCTGCCGTACGGTACGTGCTGACAGGGCGGACGTGGCAACTCTGGCACATTCTCGCGAGACCCGAACGCCGGGGTCCGCTAGGAGGCATTCGCACCTCTCATCGGCGAGATGGTCCGTTTTGATACGACATCTCCGAGCGATCCCGATTAGGGCCGACAAGCGACAGTTGAGAACATTTTGACCACTGAGCCTCACACGTTCGGCGGAGGCCCCTCGATCGGGCGCCCGAGGCTGCCGGTCATCCCTTCCGGAGCCGGCCGCCGCTGCCACGGACGCGGCCCCGCGGGCGGCCGGTAACCGACGCCGAGGGCGTCAAGTCGCCCGTAATGGGCGGTCATCCGGCGTTCGAAGTCGGCGAAGTCCCGTGCGGCGGGCGTCGGCAGGGCGCTCCACGCGACCTCGGCGAAGGCGGCCAGGCGCGGGAAGGCCTGGTAGTCCACGCGCGCGGTGTCCTCCATCACCTCGGTCCACAGATTGGCCTGGGCACCGAGAACGTGTCGCGCCTCCTCGGGGCCCAACTCCGGTGGAACCGGCTCGAAGCGGAAGACATCCTCAAGGGTGCGGACGTACCCGATGGGGAACGGTTCGTCGGGGCCGCCATGCTGACGGTGGTCCAGATACACCTGCTGCTCGGGGCACATGACGACGTCGTGTCCCGCGCGCGCGGCCGTGATGCCGCCCGCGTAACCGCGCCAGGAGGAGACGGCGGCGCCGGGTGCGAGCCCGCCCTCCAGGATCTCGTCCCAGCCGATGAGCCGGCGCCCGCGCGCGGAGAGCCACGTGTCGAAGTGTCCGATGAACCACGACTGCAGGCCGTCCTCGTCGGGGAGCCCGAGCTCCTGGATGCGGGCCCGCGCGGCGGGCGAGCGCCGCCACTGGTCCTTGGGACACTCGTCGCCGCCGACGTGAATGAACTCACCCGGGAACAGGCCGAGGAGTTCCTCGAAGACGCCCTCGTAGAAGCGCAGGGTGTTGTCAGTGGGGGCGAGTACGTTCGGGTTGATGCCCCAGGTGTCCCAGACGGAGAGGGAGGTCGTGTCGATGACGTCTGTGTTGCCGAGTTCCGGATACGCGGCGATGGCGGCCTGCGAGTGCCCGGGTACGTCGATCTCGGGGACGACGCTGATATGCCGCTCGGCGGCGTAGGCGACGATCTCGCGGATGTCGTCCTGGGTGTAGAAACCGCCGTGCGGCTTCTGCTCCCACAGCGGTGAGGCACGGTGGCCGAATTTCGTGCGGGCCCGCCAGGAGCCGACCTCGGTCAGCTTCGGGTAACGCTTGATCTCGACGCGCCAGCCCTGGTCGTCCGTCAGGTGGAAGTGGAAGACGTTGAGTTTGTGCGCCGCCATCAGGTCCAGGTAGCGCAGGACGCCCTCCTTGGACATGAAGTGCCGGGCCACGTCGAGCATGAGGCCACGCCAGCGGAAACGGGGACGGTCCTCGACGGTGACGTGGGGCACGGCCCAGGCACGTTCGCGGTCGAGCGGGGCCTTGCGGAACGCGTCGGCGCCGAGCAGCTGCCGAAGGGTCTGGGCGCCCCAGAAGACGCCGGCCGCGCTGCCGCCCTCGATGAGGACGCCGGACGGGTCGCTGACGAGGCGGTACTCCTCGGGGGCGAGCCCGGGGTCGAGCTGGAGCCCGATGCCGTCGCCGTCGGTGTCTTCGAGTTCCCGCCCCTCGCTCAGCGGCAGGCCGGTGGCCTGCCAGAGGGCGGTGCGCAGCCAGCGACCGACGCCCTGCGCCCCGGTGTCGGCGTAGATCCTGGAGTGCGCGGTCAGCCGTACCTCCCCGGAACCCGCGACGACGACGCGGGGCGCGGGAATGAGATCCGTCATTGCTGTCACGTCAGTCACGTCCGTCATGTCAGTCCTTGACCGCTCCACCGAGCCCCGACACGAGTCGGCGCTGTACGAGTACGAAGAACACCAGGACCGGAATCGTCATCACCGTGGAGGCGGCCATCACGCCTCCCCAGTCCGGGTCGTCGGGCTTGTAGAAGACCAGCAGGGCCATCGGCAGCGTCGACTGGGAGGTGTCACTGATGATGAACGACTTGGCGAACAGGAAGTCGTTCCAGGCCGAGATGAAGGAGAACACGCTGGTGGCCACCAGTCCCGGGAAGACCAGCGGGAAAAGGATCTGCCACAGGAATCGCGACCGGCTCGCCCCGTCGATGTACGCGGCCTCTTCCAGCGCCTCCGGAACCGCCTTCACAAAACCCCGCAGCATCCAGATCGCGAAGGGCAGCGAGAAGGCGATGTGCGGCAGGATCAGGGCGCCCAGTGTGTTCAGCTGCCCGAAGTCCCGCATGAGGAAGAACAGCGGGATCGTGAGCGCCTCCACGGGCACCATCTGGGCCACCAAGAACATGATCAGCAGGGTGGTCCGGAATCGGAACCGGAATCGGGTCACGGCGGTCGCCGCGAGAAACGCGATCAGCGCCGAGACGACGACCACGGAGCAGGCGACCACAAGGCTGTTGAGAAAGTACCGGCCGAATTCCTGCTGCCCGAAGACCCGCCGGAAGGAGTCCAGGGACGGGTCGAGCGTCCAGGGGCGCGGCTCGGTCGACTGGATCTCGCCGGCCGGTTTGAAGGCGCCGAGCACCATCCAGTAGAGGGGGAAGGCGACGACGGCCGCGATCAGCAGCGCCGACACCTCGGCCGCCAGCCGCCACGGGCGCCGGACGAGCCGGTGGACGACGTTGCCGGACATCACAGTTCCTCCCCCTGCCTACGCAGCAGCCGCAGGTACGCCAGGGTCACGGCGAGCAGGATCAGCAGCATCACGACTCCGATCGCCGAGCCGAGGCTGTACTGGGAGGAGGCGAAGGCCTGTTGGTAGGCGTACACGTTGAGGGTGAGGTTCTGGCCGGCGATGCCGCCGCCGTTCGTCATCACGTAGATCTGGGTGAAGACCTTGAAGTCCCAGATGACCGACTGGATGGTGACGACCACCAGGATCGGGCGGAGCATCGGCGCCAGCACCGAGCGCCAGATACGCAGTTGGGACGCGCCGTCGAGAGCCGCCGCCTCCAGCACTTCCGCCGGTACGGCACGGATGCCCGCGTACACCGTGACCATCACGAACGGGAAGGAGCACCACACCACTTCGAGCAGGACGAGGAGGAAGGCGCTGAGCCGGCCGTACGTCCATGAGTGGTCGCCGAGGCCCAGCACCCGGTTGACCGGGCCGAAGTCGGGGTCGAAGAGGAACAGCCAGACCGTGGAACCGGTGACCGCGGGTGTCGCCCACGCGCCGAGCGCCGCCAGCATCAACGCGAGGCGGGGCAGAGCGCGAACCCGGGTGAGCAGCACGGCGAGGGCGCAGCCGACGGTGAGGGTGGAGACCACACAGCCCGCCGCGAAGAGGACCGTCGCCAGCAGCACCTGCCAGAACTGCCGGTCGGAGAAGATCTCCCGGTAGTTGGCGAACCCTTCGAAGGTGGTCGGCTCTCCCCCACTTACCTGAGCCTGGGTGTAGTGAAAGACCGAGATCAACCCGAGCTGATAGACCGGGTAGACAAGCAGCCCCCCGAGGACCACAAGAGCAGGGGCAAGATAAAGCCAGGGGGCAACCAGACAGGGGCGCGAGGAACTGCGCGACAAGCCACGAACCCCCCGCACCCGCCGACGCTCCTCAACCACCGCCCTATTGGGCGTCACCCGGCGGAGCCGAACGCGTCGTCCATCTTCCGCGCCGCCCCCGCGGAAGCCGCCGCGACATCCTTCTTGCCGCTGACGATCTCCTGGAACATCGTCGGCAGGACCAGCGAGGAGTCGATCTGGGACCACGCGGGCGACGCCGGCACGAACTTGGTGCCCGCCGCGAGGGTCTTCACGAAGGGTGCGACGTACGGCTGCTTCCTGGCGACCACCGCGCGCGTGTCGGCGAACGTCGGCAGGAAGCCCATGGCGTCGAAGAGTTCGGTCTGGGTCCGCTTCGAGGCGAGCTGTTCCAGCAGGTCGACGGCGAGCGTGCGGTGCGAGGTGCTCTTCAGCACACCGAGGTTGTTCCCGCCCGCGAACGCCGGTGCCACCGACCCGGCTTCGACGCCCGGCAGCGGTACGACGGCGTAGTCGTCCTTGACCTTGCCGGCCTCGACGGCCGTGTGGTTGAAGTCGCCGCCGATCGCCATGCCGGCCTTGCCCGCGGCGAAGGCGGTGATGGTGTCGTTGCCGCCCATGCCCGCGCACTTGGCGGCGGGGCAGTTGTCGTCGCCGAAGAGGGAGGTGTACGCCTTGATGCCCTTCTGGGCGGCGGTGCTGTCGATGGCGGAGGCGTACGAACCGCCTCTGCCGGTGGCGAGTTCGCCGCCGTTGGCCCAGATGAACGGCATCGCGCCGTAGGTGAAGGCGCCGCCGACCGCGATGCCGTAGAGGTCGGGCCTGGCCGCCCGGATCGCGTGGGCGGTCGTGGTCAACTCGGCCATGGTCCTGGGGGGCTTGAGGCCGAGTTCCTTGAAGACGTCGGTGCGGTAGTACAGGGCGCGGACGCCGACGAAGAAGGGGGCGCCGTAGACCTTGTCGTCGACGGTGACGGACTGGCGGGCGGTCGGGTCGGTCTCCTTCGCCTCGTTCCAGGCCGCGAACTCCTCGCTGATGTCGAGGAGTCCGCCGTCGTGGACGTACCCGGCGGTGTCCGTGTTGCCGTACTCGATGACGTCGGGGGCGCTCTTCGGGTCGTTGAGGGCGGCCTTGACGCGCTGGGCGCGGGTTTCGACGGGGATGTACTCGACTTTGACGTCAGCGCCCTTGTGGGCCTTCTCGAAGGCGTTCACGACCGACGTGACGACCTTCTCCTTCGGGGCGTTGCCGACCTCCTGGAACAGCCACACGCGCAGGGTGCCGGTCTGTTCGTCCTTGCCGGAGGAGGAGTTGTCCGACGTCTCGGGGGCACACGCGGTGGCGGTGAGCCCGGCGAGCGTCAGGGCGGCCACGGAGGCGACCAGTCGGGCAGATCGGACAGAGTGCTTCATCTGGCGTTTCCTCCGGTGAAAGCGTTGCAAGATGCGCAATGAATGTTTCGCTCTGCACAACACCTTGGAGGCTATGGACTACCCGGAGGGGGCCACAAGAGGTCTCGACCACCTCTCCACCACTCTGTGACAGGCCGACGCATCCCGTGGCAGCGACAGACAGCGCAAAGGTCCCCAGGGCGCGCCAAAACGCACCCGGGGGACCTTTCCTGCCGAACAGCCGGTCGGCGCGACCCGCTTCGCGACTACTTCTTGCCGTCGCCCTTGCCCTCGTCGCCGCCCGAGCCCATGGACTCGTAGATCTCCTTGCACATGGGACACACCGGGTACTTCTTCGGGTCGCGGCCCGGTACCCAGACCTTGCCGCACAGCGCCACGACGGGAGTCCCGTCGAGGGCGCTCGCCATGATCTTGTCCTTCTGGACGTAGTGGGCGAAGCGCTCGTGGTCGCCGTCGCCGTGCGAGGTCTGCGGCGCCGGTTCGACGAGGGTCCCCGTACCAGTCCCGCGCTGGGGCTGGGTCTCAGGCTCAAGAGTGCTCATAAGGGCAAGGGTACTGGCGGTCCCACCGCTCAGTTCAGCGAAGGGTCGTCCGGGTACGTCGCGACCATCGCCAGTTCGCTGCGCTGGCGTCTGAGCACCTCGCGCCACAGTCGTTCCGGGGACGGCGAGGAGACGTCTCCGGGCTCCGACTCGACGACGTACCAGGCCCCCTCCGTCAGCTCGTCCTCCAACTGCCCCGGGCCCCATCCCGCGTACCCGGCGAAGATGCGCAGCGAGCCGAGCGCCTTGGCCAGCAGCTCCGGCGGCGCCTCCAGGTCGACGACGCCGATCGCGCCGTGCACGCGCCGCCAGCCGAGGGGGACGCGCTCACCGGACCCGCCGCCGGGGATGACGGCGACGCCGAGCGCCGAGTCGAGGGCGACCGGGCCGCCCTGGAAGACGACCCCTGGTTCACCCGCGAGTTCCGCCCAGCCCTCCAGGATGTCCCCGACCTCCACCGGGGTGGGCCGGTTGAGGACGACGCCGAGGGAGCCCTTCTCGTCGTGGTCGAGAAGAAGCACCACCGCGCGGTCGAAGTTGGGGTCCGCCAGGGCGGGCGTGGCCACGAGCAGCCGTCCTGTGAGCGAGGACACCTCGGTCATGCCAGACATGATCTCGCATCTTCCCCCTGCGCGGGGAGCCAATCCGGGTACCGGGACGAAGGCAGGTCAGGGGGTACGCAAGCGCGGCGGGCGCTCGGCGGCGCCGGTGACCGCATGTGCCCGGCGGCGAACGGTTCGTGTTGTGGCAAAGCTATGACACGGCTTGGCTGTCCTTGGGCTTACAGAAGGGGGGTGTGCGGCGATTACCCTTGCTCTTCGGCTCCGGCGCGTGCCTGTACGACCGCGTCCTGCACGACGAGCCCGGCAACATCCCCGCCCAACTCACCGGAACGCGAGATACATGACGGTCAACGGCACAGACGACGTACTGATTGTCCACGGCGGCACCCCGCTGGAGGGCGAGATCCGTGTCCGCGGTGCGAAGAACCTCGTACCGAAGGCCATGGTCGCCGCCCTGCTGGGCAGTGCGCCAAGTCGACTGCGCAATGTCCCCGACATCCGTGACGTCCGAGTCGTGCGCGGGCTGCTCCAGCTGCACGGGGTGACGGTCCGTCCGGGCGAGGAGCCCGGCGAGCTGATCATGGACCCGTCGCACGTGGAGAGCGCCAACGTCGCCGACATCGACGCGCACGCGGGGTCGAGCCGTATCCCGATCCTGCTGTGCGGTCCGCTGCTGCACCGCCTCGGGCACGCGTTCATCCCGGGTCTCGGCGGCTGCGACATCGGCGGTCGGCCCATCGACTTCCACTTCGAGGTGCTGCGCCAGTTCGGCGCGACGATCGAGAAGCGGGCCGACGGCCAGTACCTGGAGGCTCCGCAGCGGCTGCGCGGTACGAAGATCCAGCTGCCGTACCCGTCCGTGGGCGCGACCGAGCAGGTGCTGCTGACGGCGGTGCTGGCGGAGGGCGTCACCGAGCTGTCCAACGCGGCCGTCGAGCCCGAGATCGAGGACCTCATCTGCGTACTGCAGAAGATGGGCGCGATCATCGCCATGGACACCGACCGCACCATCCGCGTCACCGGTGTCGACTCGCTCGGCGGCTACACCCACGCGGCCCTCCCGGACCGTCTGGAGGCCGCGTCGTGGGCGTCGGCGGCGCTGGCGACCGAGGGCAACATCTATGTCCGCGGCGCCCAGCAGCGGTCGATGATGACGTTCCTGAACACCTACCGGAAGGTGGGCGGCGCCTTCGAGATCGACGACGAGGGCATCCGCTTCTGGCACCCCGGCGGCCAGCTGAAGTCGATCGCGCTGGAGACGGACGTACACCCCGGTTTCCAGACGGACTGGCAGCAGCCGCTGGTCGTCGCGTTGACGCAGGCCACCGGCCTGTCCATCGTCCACGAGACGGTGTACGAGTCGCGCCTCGGCTTCACCTCCGCGCTCAACCAGATGGGTGCGCACATCCAGCTCTACCGCGAGTGCCTCGGCGGCTCGCACTGCCGCTTCGGCCAGCGCAACTTCCTCCACTCGGCGGTCGTGTCGGGCCCCACGCGCCTCCAGGGCGCCGACCTGGTCATCCCGGACCTCCGGGGCGGCTTCTCGTACCTCATCGCGGCCCTGGCCGCCCAGGGGACGTCGAGGGTCCACGGCATCGACCTGATCAACCGGGGCTACGAGAACTTCATGGAGAAGCTCGTGGAACTGGGCGCAAAGGTGGAACTGCCGGGCAAGGCGCTCGGCTAGTCGCGACAGTCGCACGAACACTGATGGGGCGGTCACCCGAATCCGGGTGACCGCCCCATCGGCGTCAAATGCAGCGCCCCTTCAGGGGCGCGGGGAACTGCGCGACCAGCCACGGACGGCCCGCGCACCGAGAACGGCCCGCAGTTACCCGGCGCTCGAAGCGGAGCGCTTACTTACCCTTGGCCGCTTCCTTGAGCTTGGAGCCCGCGGAGACCTTGACGCTGAAGCCGGCGGGGATGTCGATCGGGTCGCCGGTCTGCGGGTTGCGCGCCGTGCGAGCGGCACGGTGGGTGCGCTCGAAGGTCAGGAAGCCGGGGATGGTGACCTTCTCGTCGCCCTTGGCGACGATCTCACCGACGGTCTCGGCGAACGCGGCCAGAACGGCGTCGGCGTCCTTGCGGGTGACCTCGGCGCGGTCGGCCAGGGCGGCCACCAGCTCACTGCGGTTCATGTTGTTACTCCCGTGTTCTTCTTGCTGTTGTGGCGTGCCCCGCGGCGGAGCCGCATGGGGGGCACAGCGAAGCCGATGCTGCCAGGGTCCTCGGTGGGTCCCCGGACCCGGGTCCGCCGTCGGACCCTCACGCCCGAAGACGCATCCTGCCCCCACCTGCGGCGGGAAAGCCAATCCGGCACCCCTGGGGAGTCAGACGAACACCCCTGGGAGTCACCCGGACAGCGTCACCGGCCGGGGCCGACAGGCTGAACCTGGCCGCCACCCTAGAGGCGCCCGGGGGCGGGGCGCCCCCGACGCGCCGGTACGGGGACCCGTGGCGACCGTCACATACGGCCCCCGCGGGAGCGGAGCTACTCCGCGGCGGCCTTCGCCGCTTCCCGCACCGCGCCCGCCACCGCGCCCGCGACCTTGTCGTTGAAGACGCTCGGCACGATGTAGTTCGGGTTGAGCTCGTCCTCGGAGACGACGTTCGCGAGTGCGGTGGCCGCCGCGAGCATCATCTCGGTGTTGACCGTGCGGGACTGCGCGTCCAGGAGACCGCGGAAGACACCCGGGAAGACCAGCACGTTGTTGATCTGGTTCGGGAAGTCCGAGCGGCCGGTGGCCACGACCGCCGCCGTCTGGCGCGCGATCGTCGGCTCGATCTCGGGGTCCGGGTTCGCGAGCGCGAACACGATGGCGTCGTCCGCCATCGCGGCCACGTCGTCGCCGTCGAGGACGTTCGGGGCGGAGACGCCGATGAAGACGTCGGCGCCGCGCACGGCCTCCTTGAGGGTGCCGGTGAGGTTCTCCGGGTTGGTGTTGTCGGCGATCCAGCGCAGCGGGGAGTCCGGCGCGGCGTCGACCAGGTCCTCGCGGCCCGCGTGGACGACACCGTGGATGTCGGCGACGACCGCGTTCTTGACGCCGGCCGCGATGAGCAGCTTGAGGATCGCCGTACCGGCCGCGCCGGCGCCGGACATGACGACGCGGATGTCACCGATCGACTTGTTCGTGACGCGCAGGGCGTTGGTGAGGGCGGCGAGGACGACGATCGCGGTGCCGTGCTGGTCGTCGTGGAAGACGGGGATGTCGAGGGCCTCGCGCAGACGGGCCTCGATCTCGAAGCAGCGCGGGGCCGAGATGTCCTCGAGGTTGATGCCGGCGAAGCCCGGGGCGATCGCCTTGACGATCGCGACGATCTCGTCCGTGTCCTGGGTGTCCAGGCACAGCGGCCAGGCGTCGATGTCGGCGAAGCGCTTGAAGAGGGCCGCCTTGCCCTCCATGACCGGCATGGCGGCCATCGGGCCGATGTTGCCGAGGCCCAGGACGGCCGAGCCGTCCGTCACGACCGCGACGGTGTTGCGCTTGATGGTGAGGCGGCGGGCGTCCTCGGGGTTCTCGGCGATCGCCATGCACACGCGGGCCACGCCCGGGGTGTAGATCATCGAGAGGTCGTCACGGTTGCGGATGGGGTGCTTCGACGCCATCTCGATCTTGCCACCGAGGTGCATGAGGAACGTACGGTCCGAGACCTTGCCGAGGCTGACGCCCTCGATGGTGCGGAGCTTCTGCACGATCTCGTCGGCGTGCGCGGTCGAGGTCGCCGCGATCGTGACGTCGATCCGGAGCAGTTCGTGTCCGGAGGCGGTGACGTCGAGGCCGGTCACCGAGCCTCCGGAGGACTCCACGGCGGTGGTGATCTGGGAGACCGCGGTTCCGCTCGCGGGCACCTCCAACCGGACCGTGATCGAGTAGGAGACGCTGGGCGCCGTTGCCATGGCCGACTTCCTCTGCTTTCACCCTGATGCTTGGTTTGCGGTCCGATCGTCGCACCTACCGTTGAGTACCTGGTAGCGGGGCCTCGATTGCGAACCTTTTGTTCTCAATATGTTCGTGACGACAAAGAGGTCCACGTCACCGTGGTGACGTGGACCTCTTGACGTTCAGTGGCACCGACCCGCCATGCTCGCCTCGCGGCAAGTGGTCGCTCGTAGCGACGAAGGTTGGGCCCGGGGGCTTGGATCGAGCCGGTGCCACGTCAACGGTAACAAACGATCCCCGTAAGGCAATTCCCATCGGCCACTGTCTTGCCCTCAGTCTCGGAGAAGATCCGGCACTCCTTGCGCGTCGGGCTCGTCGCGGTCCGCCGAGACGACCGTGAGCTGCTGCGTCGCCCGGGTCAGCGCGACGTACAGGACGCGCAGGCCGGCGGGGCTCTCGTCGGCGATCTCGGCCGGGGAGACGACCACGGTGGCGTCGTACTCCAGGCCCTTGGCCTCCAGGCTGCCCAGGGCCACCACGCGGTCACCCAGGCCCGCCAGCCAGCGGGCCGCCTCCTCGCGGCGGTTCATCGCCACGACGACGCCGACCGTGCCGTCGACGAGGTCGAGGAGGCGGGCGGCCTCGTCGCGGACCGACTGGGCAAGGGAGCCCCTGACGGGAACGAAACGGGGCTCCACGCCCGTCGAGCGGACCGCCCTCGGGGACTCCGAGCCCGGCATGGCCAGGGCCAGCACCTTGGCCGCCAGTTCGGCGATCTCGGCCGGGTTGCGGTAGTTGACGGTGAGCGTGAAGCGGCGGCGCGGGCGGGAACCCAGGGCCTCGTCGCGGGCCTGGGCCGCCTCGTCGGGGTCGGACCAGGAGGACTGGGCCGGGTCGCCGACGACCGTCCAGGTGGCGTGCCGGCCGCGGCGGCCGACCATGCGCCACTGCATCGGGGTGAGGTCCTGCGCCTCGTCGACGATGACGTGGGCGTACTCGGTGCGCTCCTGGGCGAGCCGCTCGGCGCGTTCGCGCTGCGACTCCTCCCGTGTCGGCATCAGCTCCTCGAGGCCGCTGAGCTGGTCCATGGGGTCCAGGTCCCGCCTCTTGCGGGGGCGGGCCGGGGTGCCGAGGATCGCGTGGAGCTCGTCCAGCATGGCCACGTCGTGGACCGACAGGCCGTCGCGCTTGAGGGCGCGGGCGACCCGGCGGACCTCGCCGGGGTTGAGGATGCGGCGGGCCCAGCGGCCGAGGCGGCGTTCGTCGGACATGGCGGCGAGGACCGACGCGGGGGTCAGTTCCGGCCACCAGGCGTCCAGGAACGCGATGAACTCGTCCTCGGCCGTGACGTCCTCGTCGAAGGAGGAGCGCAGTTCCGCGGCGAGCTCCGGGTCCGTGTGACGGCCCTGGGCGCCCGAGCGGGCCCACAGGGCGTCCAGGAGGAGCCTGCGGGCGCGGGGGCGCAGCAGGTTGACGGGGGCCGTGCCGCTGAGCGCCGACTCGCGGATGCGGGCCAGCTCGGGGGCCTCCAGCTCGATACGGCGGCCGAAGGCGACGACCCTCAGACGGGTCGTGTCCGTCGGCGACTCGTGCTGCTCCAGGGCGCCCCGCGCGGCCTTGCGCAGCACGGTGAGCATGCGGTGCGAGCCCTTGGCGCGGGAGACGGCCGGGGCGTCGTACAGGGTGGCCTCCGCGCCGTCGACGAGTGAGCCGATGGCGCGGATGGCGACCTGGCCCTCCTCGCCGAGGGACGGCAGGACGCCCTCCGTGTACGCCACCAGGAGCGGCGTCGGGGAGACGATCAGGATGCCGCCCGCGTACCGGCGCCGGTCCTGGTAGAGGAGGTAGGCGGCGCGGTGCAGGGCGACGGCCGTCTTGCCGGTGCCGGGGCCGCCCTCGACGTAGGTGACGGAGGCGGCGGGCGCGCGGATCACCAGGTCCTGTTCGGCCTGGATGGACGACACGATGTCCCGCATGGTGTGGCTGCGGGCCTGGCCGAGGGCCGCCATCAGGGCGCCGTCACCGATCACGGCGAGCTCGCGGCCGTCGAGGGACGCCTTCAGTTCGGGGCGCATCAGGTCGTCCTCGACGCCGAGGACACGCCGGCCCTTGGAGCGGATGACGCGGCGCCGGACCACCCGGCCGGGGTCGACCGGGGTCGAGCGGTAGAAGGGCGCGGCGGCCGGGGCGCGCCAGTCGATGACGAGGGGCGAGTAGTCCTCGTCGAGGACGCCGATCCGGCCGATGTGGAGGGTCTCCGCGATGTCCGCGGTGCTGTCGGGGCGTACGGCCCCTTCCGCGGCCTCCACGGCCGTGTAGGCGCCGTCGGGGCCCTTCCTGCCGTCCTTGCCCCGCAGCAGGTCGATACGGCCGAAGAGGAAGTCCTCGAACTCGTTGTTCAGCCTGTTGAGGTGGATGCCGGCGCGGAACACCTGGGCGTCCCGTTCGGCGAGTGCGCCGGGGGTGCCGACCTGGCCGCGCTTGGCGGCGTCCTGCATGAGGAACTCGGCCTCGTCGATCTTCTCCTCGAGACGCCGGTACACCCGGTCCAGGTGTTCCTGTTCGACGCTGATCTCGCGGTCGCGGACGGAGTCCTGAACTGAGGAGTCCTCGACCGGAACGAGCGCCGTTTCCTGCTGAGCCTGAGCGGCCACCGGGCCCCCTTCTGACGTGCTGGGCAGCCGTCAACCGTACGCGAAAAGGAGGCCCTGATGCTACGAGTCCGCCCCAGGACACCGTACGAGTCTACGTACGAGGCGTCCCGGGGCGGCCACGGAGCGGTGATCAGGTGGTGGTGGAGCAGTGCTGGAGCAGTTGTGGAACGGGCGCGGAAGATCAGGCGTCGACCTCGACGAGCCGCTTGCCGGTGGAGTCGACGACCTCGTAGTGGTCGATCTCGTCGGCGCTGAAGGCCGTACCGCCGTGGATGTAGAGCGGGTTGCGGGCCATTTCGCTGGTGGCGTCCTTGATGCCGTAGCCCGGCGTCGGAACGGACCAGTTGGACATGGTCTCGCGCTTGCCGTCCTTGCCGACGACGACCAGGGAGCACTTCAGCGGGCCCTTGACGCCGCCCAGCTCCAGGACCGCGCTGACACCCCACGCCTTCGGCGCCATCGCCACGGTCGCGGTGACCTTGGTGGTGGGGTCGGTGGCGGAGACCCGGTCGGTCATGCCGGCGAAGTCGGCCTTGGCGTTGCCCGTGGTCTTCACCGTCACCGTCGGCGCGGGCTTTGCCACGCTTTCGGTGCCACCGCTCGTCGTCGCGAGCACCGCGACCGGGCCGCCGATGATGAGGGCTGCCGCGGCGGCCACCAGGTAGAAGCCGCGCCGGCGCTTGTTCGCCCGCCGTTCCGCGACCTCGTCGACCAGCCGCGTCGCGAGCTGTGGGCTGGGGCGGGCGGCCAGTGACTCGCCGATGGCGGGAGTTCCCTGGGCACCGGGCAGGTCCGCGAGGGCGGCCAGCATCGGTTCCATCCCGGCCAGCTCGTCGAGCTGCTGGGCGCACCATTCGCAGCCGGCGAGATGCGCCTCGAAGGCCGTGGCCTCCGCGTCGTCGAGGATGCCGAGGGCGTAGGCGCCTACGGTTTCGTGTTCGTTCGGGCCCTGGGCACCCTGCATTCCTCGCATGGAACCAGGACTACCCGCTCCGAAACCCCCGTAAATGCTCATGCCGTCACCCCCCGCTCCTCAAGTGCGAGCTTCATCGAACGCAGGGCATAGAAGACCCGTGAGCGCACCGTTCCGCTGGGTATGCCCAGCGTTTCGGCGGCTTCGTTCACGGTACGCCCCTTGAAATAGGTCTCGACCAGGACCTCCCGGTGGGCAGGGGTCAGGTCGTCGAGCGCGTCCGACAACGTCATCAGCCACAACGCCTTGTCGATCTCGTCCTCCGCGGGGATGACCTCCAGCGGCGACGGGTCCACCTCCTGCGGCCGGGCCTGCCGGCTGCGGTGCCCGTCGATGACGATGCGCCGGGCGACCGTCACCAGCCAGGGTCGTACCGAACCGGTTGCCCGATTGAGCTGACCGGCGTTCTTCCAGGCACGGATAAGCGTCTCCTGCACGACGTCCTCGGCTCGCTGCCGGTCACCGGCGACCAGCCTCAGGACGTACGCCAGAAGGGGTCCTGCGTGCTCTCGGTACAGCGCACGCATCAGGTCCTCGTCGGGTTCCGAGGGCTGGGACATGCGATGTCGGGCCCTCGGTGCTTGCTCATTGGCCACGACGGAATCCTTGCGCACGCCCACCTCCGCTGTCCCGGGTTCCCCCAGTCGGTCGCTCCCCCCGAGGTACGGAAACGGGCTGCGGGATGTTCAACGCGCGGCGCCAACTTTCTTTATCCGGGCCCGACGTGAGGGACAAGGACGCACATTCCTGCCGCAAGTGCTTTACGTTTTCGCCACATTGGCAAGATCGGGGCGATGCCCGTCACACGTCGGCGGGAAACACACGTGTAACCAACGTCACTGCAACCCGCGGAACTTGGCACGCCCGATTCCGCCGTACAGGACCGCTATGCACGATCTGCGCACGGTCTACGCGCGTGCCAGCGCGGCCCGCCGCCGATGCCTCGCGACCCGTTCCCGGTTGCCGCAGATCTCACTCGAACACCATCTGCGGCGCCTGCCCCGGGACGTGTCGAGATAGACGATCGGGCAGTTGTCCCCCTCGCACTGACGCAGACACGCGCGCGCCTCGGGGTCGGTGAGCAGCTCCACGGCGTCCCGGGCGACCGCGCCGAGCAGCGCCGCGCAGTCGGGCGGTCCGTGCAACTCCCGTACGAGCGTGCCGTCCGGGGCGCGGACGGCGCGGGTGGCCGGGGGCGCCGGGCGGGCGAGGTCGTTGAGGCGGGCCAGGGCCTGCTCCAGGGAACGGGGGTCGGCGACCGGGGGGTTGTGCACCAGCTGGCCGGTCAACCTGCCGATCAGGGACCGCAGTTCACCGAACCGCGTCACCCAGGAGCCGTCGGCATGACGCAGCGGCGTGCCCACCGGAACGAGTCCGGACGCGGCGATCCAGGCGCGCAGTTGGCGGGCGGCGCCGAGCCGTTCGTCGGGGTGGGCGGTCGCCAGCAGGTCCAGGCAGATCCGCCCGGCGTCGAAACGCAGCTCGTACGGGCCTGCGGCCACGGTCGTCTCCGATGCCATGTGCCTGTCACCGCCTAGGAGTCGCCACCGTACGGCGCGCAGCAGACGCCGGTGAGTCGCCGGTGGGATGCCAGTGAGGGGGGTCCGGGGAACCGTTCCCTCTACAGTGCCCGCCCACCTGCGCGGCCGGAACCCCTCGCGCAGAGGTGGGGGCGTACGCGTACGGGTATCGGTGCGGGTGCGGGTGCATGTACAGGTCGGCGCCGAATGCCCTGCGGGATGCGGTTCGTTCACGGCGGGCCGGTGGGCCCGGCTCGCGCCCAGGCGGCGGCAGCCGCACACGGAAACCGTCCAAAGAGCGGCATCCGGACGGCCCGCGCCCTCGGTCACGACGGCGAATGGAGAGGACCACGCCTCGGCGTAGTTCGCGCCGGGCAGCGGGCCCAAGGCCAACCGGCTGTCGACAGCCACACCCTCTCGGGCACGCTCGGACACGCTCGGGCACGCCAAGAGCGGTGCCCAGCAGGCCGTTGCCGTCGGGCAACAGCCCGCCCGGGCTCGTCCACCCGTTCCTGACCGGATGGGACTACGCGTCGGAGTACTTCGCGTCCGCCGCCGGGTCCAGGGCCAGTCGGTAGCCGCGTTTGACGACCGTCTGGATCAGTTTGGGTACGCCCAGCGCTGTGCGCAGGCGGGCCATCGCCGTTTCCACGGCATGCTCGTCGCGGCCGGCCCCGGGCAGTGCGCGCAGGAGTTCGGCGCGGGCGACGACCCAGCCCGGCTGCCGGGACAGCGCCCGCAGCAGGGACATTCCGGCGGGCGGTACGGGTCGCAGGGCGCCGTCGACGAGGACGGCGTGCCCCCGGATCTCGACCCGGTGGCCGGCGATGGGCAACGCCCGTGCGCGGCCCGGGAGTTCCTGGCAGAGGAGCTGTACGAGGGGGCCGAGCCGGAAGCGTTCCGGGGACACCGTGTCGACGCCGCGGGCCTGCAACGGCAGCGCGGTGACCGGGCCGACGCAGGCCGGCAGGACGTCGTGTTGGAGGGCGGCGAGAAGCTCGGCGAGCTGGCCCCGTTCCTCGGCGCGGGAGAGCAGGGACGCGGCGGCGGGGGCGCTGGTGAAGGTGAGCGCGTCCAGGCCGCGCGAGACTGTGGCGTCGAGGAGCCGGTCGACGGGGCTGATGTCCTCCGGTGGCATCCACCGGTAGACGGGCACCCCGACGACTTCGGCGCCCGCCGCACGCAGCGACTCGACGAAGCCGGGCAGCGGCTCCCCGTGCAGCTGGATGGCGATACGGCGCCCCTCGACGCCCTCCTCCAGGAGCCGGTCGAGCACCTCGGCCATGGACTCGGAGGACGGTGACCAGTCCTCCGTGAGCCCGGCGGCCCGGACGGATCCCTTGACCTTGGGACCGCGGGCCAGCAGTTCCACACCTTCGAGGCAGGAGAGCAGGTCGGCGCCGAGCCCCCAGCCGTCGGCGGCCTCGACCCAGCCCCGGAAGCCGATGGCGGTCGTGGCGATGACGATGTCCGGTGCCTGGGAGATCAGCTGCTTGGTGGCAGCGAGCAGCTCGCTGTCGTCGGCGAGCTGCACGATGCGCAGAGCGGGGGCGTGTATGACGGCGGCGCCCCGTCGCTGGAGAAGTGTCCCGAGCTCGTCGGCCCGACGCGCGGCCGTGACACCCACGGTGAACCCGGCGAGGGGTCCGTGGTCCGGTGGGCTGTGCTCCGGTCGTTCCGGTCGCTGCTGTTCGTCGTACATGGCTCTCGTCCCGCAGTCGGGTCACATCTGCACAAGGGTGCCGAACGAGCCTGTCAACGATGCGTGACAGGCTCGGTTCGGCTTCATGTCGCTGGTGTTACGTAAGCCCCTTTGGGTGAAGGTCACACCTCGGCGTAGCTGAGCTGCGGCTTCGCCTCGGAGGCCGTGGCCTCGGGGGCCTGTGTGGTTGCCGGGCGGCGAAGGTATACGGCCCAGGTGACCAGGAAGCAGGCGGCGTAGAAGGCGAGGAAGGCGACGAACGCGCCGGTTCCGGAGCCGTAGGAGAGGAAGGACTGCCGGAAGGCGAGGTTGATGCCGACGCCGCCGAGCGCGCCGACCGCGCCGATCAGGCCCATGGAGGCACCGGAGAGACGACGCCCGTAGGCAGCGGCGGCTTCTCCCTCCAGGCCCTTGGCCAGTGCCTTCGCCTGGAAGATGCCGGGGATCATCTTGAACGTCGAGCCGTTGCCGAGGCCGGTGAGGACGAACAGCACCACGAACGCGACGGTGAACAGGACCAGCGACTTCGTCATGCTGGCGGCGATGAGGACCGCGGTCGCCGCACCCATGCCGACGTAGTTGTACAGCGTGATCTTCGCGCCGCCGTACTTGTCGGCCAGCCAGCCGCCCACGGGCCGGATCAGGGAGCCGAGCAGCGGGCCGATGAAGGTGACGTACGCCGCCTCCAGCGGGGTCCGGCCGAACTGGTTGGTCAGCACCTGCCCGAAGGCGAAGCTGTAGCCGATGAACGAACCGAAGGTGCCGATGTAGAGGAAGGACATGATCCAGGTGTGCGCGTCCTTCACGGCGTCCTTCGCGGCGCCGGTGTCGTTCTTCACGGACGCGATGTTGTCCATGAAGAGCGCGGCGAGGACGGCCGCGATGACGATCAGCGGGATGTAGATCCCCAGCAGCACCCGGGGGCCGCCGCTCGCACCGATGATCGCGAGCGCCGCCAGCTGGATCACTGGCACGCCGATGTTGCCGCCGCCCGCGTTCAGGCCGAGCGCCCAGCCCTTCTTACGGAGAGGGAAGAAGGCGTTGATGTTGGTCATCGAGGAGGCGAAGTTGCCTCCTCCGATACCCGCCAGCAGGCCGATCAGCAGGAGGGTGTTGAAGGAGGTCCCCGGCTCCATCACCGTGAACGCGGCGACAGTGGGGACGAGCAGGAGGGCGGCGGAGACGATGGTCCAGTTCCGGCCGCCGAAGACCGCGATGGCGAAGGTGTAGGGGACGCGGACCACGGCTCCGACCAGCGTCACCATCGAGGTCAGCAGGAACTTGTCCGCCGGCGTGAGCCCGTACTCCGGGCCCATGAAGAGCACCAGCACGGACCACATGGTCCAGATCGAGAACCCGATGTGCTCGGAGAGGACGGAGAAGAGAAGGTTGCGCTTGGCGACCTTCTCTCCGGTCTCGTTCCAGAAGGTCTCGTCCTCCGGATCCCACTGCTGGATCCAGCGGCCGCCCCTGCTTGGGGGTGCGGGGGCTGTGCTAGGGGCTGTCATGACGCCTCCACGGTGTCCCGTACTCGGGTGGTTCTTCGGGGTGCTGAGCGGTGATGGTCCCGAAGGTAGACAGAGCGCGTTTCCACGCTGTGGCTGTGGGTGACCGGAAGGGAACTTTGCTCTCACCCCGCCCGGAGGTGGGATGAGAGGTTACGCAGAGGGAGGTAACGACCAGGGCACGGTGGGGTCGGTGAAGGCGCCCCGGCCCCGGAGTCCGAGCCCCCGGTTTCCGGGGCCGACGTAGCACTACACCCGTCTCTCACCCCCGGCGCCGCCCACCCCCGCCCTTCCCCCCGTCCGGCCAGACCCGCGGCCCCCTCTTCGCGGCGACGTCCTCGATCCAGCCCACGAGCAGGATCGTCAGGCCGATCAGGGGCCAGACCAGGACGAACATCCAGAGGTTGTACGTAGAGTCCAGCGCGGACACCAGGTCGTCCGACATGAACGGGAGTTCGTACACCTGGTCGATCAGCGGGACCGTCGCCATGATCAGTAAGTTGTGCCACAGGTAGATCGTGACGGCCCTGTTGTTGGAGAGCGTGACCAACCTGTCCCACCTCGCCAGGCGCCCCGGCAGTTCCTGCCACGACGGGGAGTACTGGAGCAGGATCACCACGAACCCGAACGACCACGTCGCCTGGGCCAGCGGGATGTCGTTCAGGTCCCAGCCGTCGGGGCCCTTGTGGCCCGAGGCCCACCAGATGCCGAAGGCCATGAGCGGGGCCGCGCAGGACACGGCGAGATAGCGCGGGATCTTCCGCAGCAGGCCCTCGTGGTGGGCGAAGCCCAGCACCCAGCAGCCTCCGAAGACCGCGAAGTCACTCACCGCGTTGCCGGTCTCACCGGGGATCGTGACGAGGCCCGTACTGAGCACCGCCGTCAGCGCCAGGGGCGCGAGCAGTGTCGCCCACGGGACCCGGCGGAACGCCCACAGCAGCAGGGGCGAGGCGATCACGAACCACAGGTAGGCCCGCAGGTACCAGAGCGGGCCCGCCGCCTGGACCGCCCAGGTGTTCTCCAGGAGGCCCGACTTGGAGCCGAGGCTCCAGGGGTACGGCGGGGCGCCGAGCGGGACGATGTAGTTGAGGAGTTCGACCAGGCCCCAGGTGCCGCCGTGGTCGGGATCCTTCGTGGGATTCCAGCCACCGAGGAACATCAGCGTGAGCGCCACCGCGCTGAACGCCCACAGCGGGGGCAGCAGGCGCCGGATCCGGTCCCGGATCACCCCGAGCGCCGGGCGTTTCAGGGAGCGCGCCATCAAGGAGCCCGCGAGCGCGAACATCACGCCCATGGACGGGAACACCACGGTCAGCCAGGCCCAGCCGAACAGGTGGTACACCACGACCCGGACCAGGGCGATGGTGCGGAGCAGATCGAGATAGCGGTCGCGGCCCGGCTTCCGCGCCGGAGGGCCGGGCGACTCGGGCGCCGTCGGCTGTTCCCGCTGCTGCGGAACGCCGTACGAGGGTGTGGACGTCGGGTCGGCCGGGGTGGTGGCGGCCGTAGGTCGCTGGGTCATGCCACGGGCCTCCTGTCCCCGCCGCCGGCGTTCGTCCGGGCGGACGGTACGGTCTCCGGCGCCGAGCCGACGACGCCGGTGCGCCGGAGTTTCTGCCAGCGCAGGCGGCCGCCGGTGAGCGCGGTGATCCAGGACTGGAGCAGCACGACGTACATGAGCTGGCGGTAGAGGATCTGTTGCAGGGGCAGCGAGATCAGGTGAGTCATCTTTTCCCGGTCGAGGCGGAACGCGTAGGCCGCGCAGATCAGCTGGATGGCGAGGACGCCCAGCCAGGCGAGGATCGTCTTCTCGGTCGGGCCGAACACCAGCCCGTAGAGCAGGAAGACGTCGATCAGGGGGGCCAGGAGCGGCGCCACCACCATGAACAGGGACACGAAGGGCAGGCCCACGCGGCCGAAGCGGCCCGAGGGGCCCCGTTCGACGACGGAGCGGCGGTGCTTCCAGATCGCCTGCATGGTGCCGTACGACCAGCGGTAGCGCTGCGACCACAGCTGCTGGACGGACTCCGGGGCCTCGGTCCAGGCGCGCGCGTTCTCCGCGTACACGACCCGCCAACCGTCGCGGTGCAGGGCCATCGTGATGTCCGTGTCCTCGGCGAGCGTGTCGTCGCTCATCCCGCCGACCCCCTTCAGGGCGGAGCGGCGGAACGCGCCGACCGCGCCGGGGATGGTGGGCATGCAGCCAAGGACGTCGTACATCCGGCGGTCCAGGTTGAAGCCCATCACGTACTCGATGTGCTGCCAGGCGCCGATCAGGGAGTCCTTGTTGCCGACCTTGGCGTTGCCGGCGACGGCGCCCACGCGGGGGTCGCCGAAGGGCTGGACGAGCTCGCCGACGGTGCCGGGTTCGAAGACCGTGTCGCCGTCCATCATCACGATCAGGTGGTGACGGGCGTTCGCCACACCCCGGTTGAGGGCGGCGGGCTTGCCCGCGTTGACCTGGCGCACGACGCGTACGTTCGGCAGCCCCATGTCCTCGACGATGCGGGCCGTGCCGTCGCTGGACCCGTCGTCGATGACGATCACCTCGATGGGATGCTCGCTGCGCATCAGTGAACGCACGGTGGCCTCGATGCACTTGGCCTCGTTGTACGCCGGGACGAGCACCGACACCGGTTCGGTGACCGGCGGGCCCCAGCTGAAGTCGGGGCGGCGGGTGCGGCGGGCGTGGAAGACGGAGAGCAGCAGCATCAGGCCGAACCGGGCGAACACGAGGACGCCGATGATCGCGAGACAGACGACCAGTACGTCGGTGATCTCGTCGGAGGCCTGGACGAGGAACGTCCACGCCTGGCCCTTCGCCAGTTCGACGCCGGCGACCGGAGTGTGCGCGCTGGGCGCGTCCAGGGCCTCGGTGAGGTTCCGGAACGCGTACCCCTTCTTCTTCATCTCGGGCAGGAAACGGTCGAGCGCCTGGACGGTCTGGTGGCGGTCGCCCCCGGAGTCGTGCATGAGGACGATCGCGCCCTTGCCGCCCTTGGGGGTGGCCTGGCGGACGATCGCGTCGACGCCGGGCTTGCGCCAGTCCTCGCTGTCCGTGTTGTTGACGACGGTGATGTAGCCGCGCTTGCCGATGTACTGCGTGACCGGCCACGACTTGTTGTCCATGGCGTCGGCGAAGGAGGAGTACGGCGGCCGGAACAGTGAGGTGCGGATGCCCGCCGCACCGGCGAGCGCCAGCTGGTTCTGGGACAGCTCCCAGTCGATGCGTTTCTTCGACTGGAAGGAGAGGTCGGGGTGGTTGAAGGTGTGCAGCCCCACCTCGTGGCCCTCGTCGACCATGCGCTGTACGAGATGCGGGTAGCGCGAGGCCATGGTGCCGGTGACGAAGAAGACGGCGTGCGCGTGATGCTTTTTGAGGACGTCCAGGACCTTGGGGGTCCACTGGGGGTCCGGCCCGTCGTCGAACGTGAGGACGAGCCGATGGTCGGGCACGCGCAGGCTGGTGGTCCGGCCGCTTCTGGTGTCGATGACCGGGCCGCCCTCCAGGATCTTCTCCGGCACCCGGTCGGCGGAGGCCTCGGGCTGGATGCGGTGGTCGGCGAGGATTTCGCTGTGCACGTACCCGCGCAGCATCAGCATCGCCATCAGGGCGACCAGGATGAGCGAGGGAAGCAGCAGGCGCATGGGCAGCCGTCGGCGCCGGGCGGCGCCCCCGGCGCCGTTCGGGGCGCCGTGGCGGCGGGTGCGGGATGCCATCAGAGGTTGTTCTCCGGGGACGAGGAGATCAGAACGGGACGGTCGCAGAGTCGGACGGGACGGTGATCTGCTGGACGTTCTGTTGGGTGAGCTGCTGGGTGAGCTGCTGGGTGAGCTGCTGGGCGCTCCGCTGTGCGGAACGCGCGGACCGGGCTCGGCCGGGCTCGGCCGGATTCGGCTGGATTCGGCTGGATTCGGCTGGATTCGGCTGGGCTCGGCCGGGAGTCGTCGGGCGCGCTCTAAGCCGTCACGGTCGCCGGCGTCGGCGCGGAGGCCGGGTCGCCGGCGGCGAGGGTGGCACTCGGTTCGGCCGGGCTCTCGGCGATCGGGGTCGGGTCGGTCCGACCGCCGGCGACGGTGCCTCCGTCCGTGGTCGGGGACGTCGAGGGCGACGGTGACGGTGACGGGTCGGGCGAGGGAAGGCCGCTCTGCGACGGGCTCGGCTCCGGCGGCGGGCTGGACATCGTCGCGGACGGCTCGGGCTGCGGGCCGGGCGTGGTGGGCGTCCCCGGCTCGGGCTTGACGGCGCCGGCCGAGGGCACGGGTGCGACGGACGTACCCGGGCGCGCGACGCTGGGCGAGGCGCCCGGCTTGACGGCGGCGGCGCCCTTCGACGGAGTGACCCCCGCGCTCACCGATGCCCCGGGGGCCACCGGCGTGGCCCCTGCCGGGTCCGACGGTTTCACCGACTCGGCGGGCAGCGGGTCCGTCTCGACCTGCCCGGCCGGCTGCTCGTCCTGCTGGCCCGGTACGGGCAGCCAGGGTGCGTCCGAGTTGCCGGAGAGAAGGGTGGCGACGATGACGACGGCGTACACGGCGCAGGAGACGCCCACGACCATGCCGATCCGACGGTACCGACGGCTGCGGCGACCGGTCTCGTCGACGAAGACGGGTCCGTCACCGCCAGCGCCGGCGTCCTGAGCGTCCTTGGCCTGCCGGGCGAGCGGTTCGTCGAGCTGCCGTCCCGCTCCGTCCAGCTGGACGGTGACCTCGTGCGGGTCGTGGGTGTGACCGGCCTCGACCGGGTTCTCCCAACGACGCCGGTAGGGGGCGCCGAAAGAGATTCCGCTTTCTTCGCCTCGCGCGGGAGCGGCCACTGCTCTCTGCCGGGGCACAGGCCCGGGGGAACCGAATCCGCTTCCACCAACCCCGGAAACCGCTTGCGACTCGGCCACGGCCTCGACCCACCGCGTCCCGACATCCGACCGGCCCTCGGGCTGAGTGTCGGAACGGAACTCAGGTTGGGCGTCTTCACGCCACTTCTTCACACGCACGCACATCCCCCCATGGGAGCTTTTCGGGCGCATGTACGATTCCGGGATTTTCGTACTAGCTATGTTCGAATCGAACCCCCATCCGACCCGAGCGCCCCATTTATCACACTGCATCCGGGCGACGAATGTAGCGCAGATGGAGGTCCCGTGTTGGCCATGTGTTACTTGTGGGGCGAAATGACACCGAGATCGATGGCCGGAATCCAACCGTCCGCAGGCTCGCGCAACCACCCTCCCTCCGCTGTGAGCTGGGCAGCGGCCCGTCGCAGCGCATCGAGCCCGGGATGCGTCAGCCCCTTCCGCCACACCAACGAAACGGGTGACAACGGAACCGGATCGACCAACGGCCGCACCACCGTCCGGGGCATCGGGGGGAAATCCACCACCGCGAGGACCGGATTCCGCATCCTGGCCATGAGCCGCTGAAACTCCTCATCACCCACGGCGAGCGGCGCCGGTGACGCGATCCCGATGCCCCGCCCCTCGAACAGCCGCCGCGCGAGATCGGTCCACTCCGGGGTACGAGGGTTCCCAGCCCCCGCGTACACGGTCTCCCCCGCCAGCGCGGCCAACGGCACCTCGGGCAGCGCGGCCAGCCGGTGGTCCTCCGGCAGGACAATCGCCATCGGCTCGTAACGCACGGGCTGCTGGTCCAGCTGTGCCCGCAGCGCCGGGTCCAGGCCCGCGAACCGCCCGAACGACGCGTCGAGCCGCCCCGCGAGCAACTCCCCCGCCGCGAAGGTGAGCCCGCTCTCGAACCGGGCCATCAGCTCACACTCCGGGGCGAGTTCACGCGCCCGGTGCAGCACGCGGCGCCCGGTCGCCAGCCCCGGCGAGTTGAGGTCCACCAGCAGCGGCCTGGCCTCCCCGAACGCGGCCAGCAGCTCGTCGTGGGCCGCCAGCATCCGCCGGGCGTACGGCAGCAGCCGGTCACCGTCGGCCGACAGCGCCACCCGCCGGGTCGACCGTACGAAGAGATCGGCGCCCAACTCCCGTTCCAGGCGCAGGATGTCGCGGCTCAGCGCCTGCTGGGCCACATAGAGGCGGGCGGCGGCCCGGGTGAAGTGCAGTTCCTCGGCGACAGCGACGAAGGCGCGCAGGAGACGGGGGTCGAGGTGGTTCGGCGCGGACATCCGGCGAACTTACAACGAGAGTGCGTGAATGGGCCGGGATCAGGTGTTGGACCCCGTGATCGACTCCGGGCGACGGTGGACGCATGCCGCAGCCACTGACCCGACCGGGCTCCCGACCGGGCTCCCGCCCACTCCCCCGGCCTCTCCCCGCCGTCACCCAGGACGCCCTGGTCATCGCCGACTTCAGCCCTCGCACCTGGAGACGCGCTCCGGCCGATTCCCGGCCGCCCGGCCCCTACCGCCGCCTCTTCACCGTCCCCGGCACCCGCGCCTTCACCGCCGGGAACCTCATCGCTCGGCTCCCCATGGGCATGTTCAGTGTGAGCGCGGTCATCATGATCGCCGGGTCGCGCGGCTCGTACGCCCTCGCCGGCGCCGTCACCGCGACCGGGCTCGCCGCGACGGCCGTGGTCGCGCCCTGGACCGCACGGCTCGTCGACCGCCACGGCCAGGCCCGAATCGCCGTACCGGCCACCGCACTTGCCGCCCTCGGTTCCCTCGCCCTGCTGCTCTGCGCGCACTACGGCGCCCCCGACTGGACCCTGTTCGCCGCATACGCCGCCACCGCCACGACCCCCAACACCGGCGGTATGTCACGCGCCCGCTGGGCCCATCTCCTGAACGGCGACGAGAAGGCGCTGCACACCGCCAACTCCTTCGAACAGGCCGCCGACGAGCTCTGTTTCATGCTGGGCCCCGTCCTCGCGGCCTTTCTGTGCGGGGCGTTGTTCCCGGAGGCGGGCACGCTGGCCGGGGTCGTCCTGCTGATGACCGGCGTCCTCCTCTTCGCCGCCCAACGGTCGACCGAGCCGCCGGTCCGCCCCAGGGGCTGTCGCCACCTTCCCGCCTGCCTGGCACCTACTCGGACACCAGCCGCCGGCAGGGCGGCCACCCGGCCGGACGACGGGAATGCGACGACAGGCCCCGGTGCCGGGGCAGGCACGTGCCCGTCAAGGAGCGGCGTCCGGTGCGTGCGCCCGGCGTGCCGGCCGGAAGCCCGCGTACTGGACGTACCTGAGCTTTCGGCCGATGCGGCGAGAGAGCGGGCCGGTCGTCGCAACGAGGCGAACACTGCCTGCCCCGGCACCGGAGCCGAAGGGCTTCACACCCGGGCCACCTCTCCCCTGCGCGCCCCCGGGATGCGTCCGCTGCTCGCCGTGTGCCTGGCCACAGGCGCCGTCTTCGGGTCGATGGAGGTCGCCACGATCGCCTTCGCCGACGAGCAGGGGCACCGCGCCGCTGCCGGTGCCGTCCTCGCCCTCCAGGCGGCCGGATCGTGCGCGGCCGGTCTGCTGTACGGGACCCTGCGGCCGGCCGGACCCGCCGAGCGGCGCCACCTTTGGTGCCTGGCCGCGATGACGGCGTTGATGACGCTACCCCTGCTCGCCGCCGCCCTGACCGGCTCGCTCCTCGTCCTCGCGGGCGCGCTGCTGGTCGCCGGGACGGCCACCGCGCCCACGATGATCACGAACATGACCCTGGTCCAGCACCGGACCCCCGAGGGCCACCTGAACGAGGGCATGACCCTCGCGGTGACCGGCCTCCTCGGCGGCATAGCCGCAGGTTCGGCGGCCGGCGGCTGGGCGGCGGAACAGGCGTCGGCGACGGCGGCGTACGGCGTCCCGATCGCGGCGGCGGCAAGCGCGCTGACCCTGTCGCTCAACGCATCCCCCTCGCAGCGGCGGCAAGCGCGCCACCCCTCTCCCCCCCCGTCGCCCACCCCCCCCCGCCGAGCCAATTCGCGCGCACCCCATTGACTCGTTCACACACCACACATACCTTCGCCCGTCGAAGCGCTTCGACGATTCACGTCGAACCCGTTCGACGGCCGGGGCGCGGCGAGTGACCGAGATCCATCCGACTCCCCTGGAGGCACTGGATGTTGCCGGCAAGAAGGTACGGCAGGCGTAGGACGAGAACGGCCACGGCCCTGGTGGGGACCCTCGCCGGGGCCCTGCTGCTGGCCTCCTGCGGCGGTTCGGGCAGCGGATCGTCCGACGGGAAGACCCTGCGCCTGTGGCACTACGAAGGCCCCGACAGTGCGATGGGCATGGCCTGGAAGGCGGCCGTCAAGGAGTTCGAGGCGACGCATCCGGGCGTCACGGTGGAGTTCGAGGAGAAGGGCTTCGAACAGATCCAGAAGACCGCCCCGATGGTCCTCAACTCCTCCGACGCGCCCGACCTGATGGAGTACAACAAGGGCAACGCGACGGCCGGCCTGCTCTCCACGCAGGGCCTGCTCACCGACCTGACCGCCGAGGTCACCAAGCGCGGCTGGGACAAGAAGATCGGCGCCGGTGTCCGCACCACCAGCCAGTACGACACCAACGGCGTGATGAGCTCCGGGAGTTGGTACGGCGTGCCCAACTACGCCGAGTACACGATGGTGTTCTACAACAAGGACCTCTTCAAGCAGCACAAGATCGCCGTGCCCAAGTCGTTCGGTGAACTCACCGCCGCCATGGACAAGTTCGTCGCCGACGGCGTCACTCCGCTGGCCAGTGCGGGCGCCGAGTACCCGGCCCAGCAGTACCTGTACCAGCTCGCCCTGTCGAAGGCGGACCGCGCCTGGGTCGACACGTACGAGCTGTACAAGGGGAAGACCGACTTCCACGACGCCGCCTGGACCTACGGCGCCGAGACCTTCGCCGACTGGGTGAAGAAGGGGTACATCGACAAGAAGTCCAGCGGCCTCAAGGCGGAGGACGCGGGGGTCTCCTTCATCCAGGGCAAGAGCCCGATCCTGTTCTCGGGCAGCTGGTGGTACGGCCGCTTCAAGAGCGAGGCGAAGTTCGACTGGGGCACGTTCCTGTGGCCGGACGCCGGTCTCACGCTCGGCTCCGGCGGCAACCTGTGGGTCGTCCCCAAGGGCGCGAAGAACAAGGAACTCGCCTACGACTTCATCGACATCACCCTGTCGAAGAAGATCCAGGACCTGCTCGGCGACAAGGGCGGAGTCCCGGTGGCCGCCGACCCGGCCGCCATCACCGATCCGAAGGCCAAGTCGCTGATCGCCGACTTCAACACCGTCTCCGGCAAAGACGGGCTCGCCTTCTATCCCGACTGGCCGGTCCCGGGCTTCTACGACGTCCTCGTCTCCGAGGTCCAGAAGCTGATCACGGGCAGCGCGAAACCGGACGAGGTCCTCGACTCGTTGCAGGAGGCGTACGACAAGGGCGTACCGAAGACATGACGGTCACCGCCGAACGGGCCGGCGGACGGAGACACCCCCGGCCCGCCAAATCCGCTCACGGACAAGGGAGTTCACGTCACACCCGGGACTCGTACGCCCTCTTCCTCCTCCCCGGGGCGCTCGCCTTCCTCGCGGTGATCGTCGTGCCGTTCCTGATGAACACCGGGGTGAGCTTCACCGACTGGCGGGGCGTGGGCACTCCGGAGTGGTCTGGCCTCGCCAACTACCGCGAGCTGATGGACGATGCGGAGTTCTGGGCGTCGTTCCGGCACAGCCTGTTCATGGTGGTGGCGATGGCGGCCGTACCGACTGCGCTCGGACTCGTCCTGGCCGCCGCCCTGTTCGACTACGTCGGCAAGCACTTCGGGAGTCGCTGGGCGGCCGTGCTGCGCGCCTGCTTCTATCTCCCCCAGGTGCTGCCGATCGCGGTCGCGGGCATCGTCTGGAGCTGGATCCTCGCGCCCGACAACGGCTCGCTGAACGAGCTGCTGAAGGCCGTCGGGCTGGGCTCGTGGCAGCAGGACTGGCTCGGCGACCCGGACATCGCCCTCTACAGCGTGATGGGCGTGATGGTCTGGGTGCAGCTCGGCTTCCCGCTGGTCGTCTTCATGGCGGGTCTGCAACGCGTCGACCCGCAGCTCCACGAGGCCGCCGAACTGGACGGTGCCGGCTGGTGGCGCCGCTTCCGGCACATCACGCTGGCGCAGATCCGCCCCGAGATCTACGTCGTCCTCACCTGGTGCACGATCGCCGCGCTGAAGGTGTTCGGCGCGGTGTACGTCCTGACGAAGGGCGGGCCAGGGGGCGCGACCAACGTGCCGTCCTACTTCTCCTTCACCACGTTCTTCGAGAAGACCCAGGTCGGCTACGGCGCCGCCGTCTCCACCGTCCTGACGGTGATCGTCCTCGCCGTCTCGCTCATCGGCCTGAAGCTCCAGACCCGGGCCGAGGACGCCGAAGAGGGGGTACGGGCATGAGGACCGCCCTGCGCCGCTACCCGGTGCTCGTCGCTCTCGTCCTCGCGGCCCTGTTCATGGTCGTGCCGTTCGTGATCGTCGCCGTCAACGCGGTGAAATCGCCGGCCGAGTACTCCGCGAACGGCCCGCTGAGCCTGCCCGACGGCCTCTACCTGGACGGCGTCAAGGACTTCTGGGAACGGGTCGACTTCGGCCAGAAGCTCGTCAATTCGGTACTGATCAGCGGTTCGGTGGCCGTCTTGGCGGTCACCCTGTCCGTGCTGAACGCGTACGCGATCGGCATCGGCCGGATCAGGGGCCGCACCTGGGTCCTGGCCTTCTTCGTCCTCGCGAACATGCTGCCGCAGGAGGCGCTGGTCTACCCGGTGTACTACCTGAGCAAGGAAGTCGGCCTGTACGACACCCGGTTGAGCGTGATCATCGTCTTCACGGTGATCCAGGCGGCCTTCGGTACGTACCTCCTCGCCTCCGTCCTCGGCCAGTTCCCCCGGGAGATCCTCGAGGCCGCGCGCATCGACGGCGCGAACAAGTGGCAGGTTTTGTGGCGGATCGTCGTCCCGGTCAGCCGCCCGACACTCGGCGTGCTCCTCGTCTTCTTCTTCATCTGGACCTGGAACGAGTTCCTGCTCCCGCTGGTGATGCTGATCTCCAACGACAACCAGACGGTGTCGGTGGCCCTCGGCGTCCTCCAGGGCCAGCGGCTGATGGATGCCACCATGACCAACTCGGCGGCTCTGCTGGGCGTGTTGCCCGCTCTCGTCTTCTTCCTCGTCTTCCAGCGAACGCTCACTCGCGGCATAGCCGTGGGTGCCGTCAAGTAAGGACCCCCCACGTGAAGTTCACCGACGGCTACTGGCTGCTGCGCGAGGGCGTCACCGCCGCCCATCCCGTCGTGGCTCTCGATGTGACGGACACCGAGGGCACGTTGGACATCCACGCGCCGACCCATCCCATCCGCCGGCGCGGCGACCTGCTGAAGGGACCGGTCGTGACGATCAGCGCCCACGCCCCGATGCCCGACGTCATCGGTGTCACCTTCACCCACTTCCAGGGCGAGCAGCCGAAGGGCCCCCAATTCGAGCTGAGAAAGGAGGAGTTGACGGCCCACACGGAGTACGACGACGAGCACGCCACCCTGACCTCCGGCACCCTCTCCATGCGGATCAGCCGCACCGGCCCCTGGAACATCGACTTCCTCGCCCACGGCCGCGTCCTCACCAGCAGCGGCCCCAAGGGCATGGGCATCATGCGGGACGCGACGACCGGTGCCCACTACCTGCGCGAGCAGCTGGGACTGGGAGTGGGGACGAGCGTGTACGGCCTCGGCGAGCGCTTCGGCCCGCTGGTCAAGAACGGCCAGGTCGTCGACATCTGGAACGCCGACGGCGGCACTGCGACCGAACAGGCCTACAAGAACGTCCCGTTCTACCTCACCGACGCGGGCTACGGAGTCTTCGTCGACCACCCCGGCCGGGTGTCCTTCGAGGTCGGCTCGGAAGCGGTGTCCCGGGTGCAGTTCAGCGCGGAGACACAGGAGTTGACGTACTACGTCATCCACGGCCCGACCCCCAAGGACATCCTCCGCAAGTACACGGCTCTGACCGGCCGCCCGGCGCTGCCGCCGCCGTGGTCGTTCGGCCTGTGGCTGTCCACGTCCTTCACCACCTCCTACGACGAGGAGACGGTGACGTCGTTCATCGAGGGCATGCGGGAGCGCGAACTGCCGCTCTCCGTCTTCCACTTCGACTGTTTCTGGATGCGCGAGTTCAACTGGTGCGACTTCCAGTGGGACCCGCGGGTGTTCCCCGACCCCGAAGCCATGCTCCAGCGGCTGAAGGCCAGAGGCCTGCACATCAGCGTCTGGATCAACCCGTACATCGCCCAGCGGTCGCCGCTCTTCGCGGAGGGCAAGGCACTCGGCCACCTCCTGCGCCGACCGGACGGCAGCGTCTGGCAGTGGGACCTGTGGCAGCCGGGCATGGCGCTCGTCGACTTCACCAGCCCGGCCGCCCGCGACTGGTACGCGTCGAAACTCGAGGCGCTGCTCGCGCAGGGCGTCGACTGCTTCAAGACCGACTTCGGCGAACGCGTCCCGCTGGACGTGGAGTACGCCGACGGTTCGGACCCGGAGCGGATGCACAACTACTACACGCACCTCTACAACCAGACCGTCTTCGACGTGCTCCGCAAGCATCGCGGCGAAGGTGAGGCCGTCGTGTTCGCGCGGTCGGCGACGGCCGGCAGCCAGCAGTTCCCGGTGCACTGGGGCGGCGACTGCGAGGCGACGTACGAGTCGATGGCCGAGTCGCTGCGCGGCGGACTGTCCCTCGGGCTCTCCGGGTTCGGCTACTGGAGCCACGACATCGGCGGCTTCGAGGGCACCCCGAGCCCGGCCCTGTTCAAACGGTGGATCGCCTTCGGCCTCCTCTCCTCCCACAGCCGCCTGCACGGCAGTTCCAGCTACCGGGTGCCGTGGCTGTTCGACGAGGAGTCCGTGGACGTCCTGCGGCTGTTCACCCGGCTGAAGCTGCGCCTCATGCCGTATCTGTACGAGGCCGCCCGCACCGCCCACGCCGAGGGCGTCCCGATGATGCGCGCGATGGTCCTGGAGTTCCCGGACGACCCCGGATGCGCCCATCTGGAACGGCAGTTCATGCTCGGCCCGGACCTGCTCGTCGCCCCGGTGTTCAGCGACGAGGGCGAGGTCTCGTACTACGTCCCCGAGGGCGAGTGGACCCACTTCCTCACCGGCCGCACGGTAACCGGCCCCCGCTGGGTACGGGAGCGCCACGGCTTCGACAGCGTGCCGCTGCTGGTGCGCCCCGGGTCGGTGATCCCGGTGGGCGCGGTGGGCGACCGCCCCGACTACGCGCACGCCGACGGGGTCACCCTGCACGCGTACGGCCTGGAGCGCGGCGCCCAGGTGACGGTGCCCGTGGGTGACGTGACGTTCACGGTCGTCCGCGAGGGCGACACGCTGCGGACGTCGTGCAGCGATCCGTCGGCGCCGTGGGGCCTGGCGGCGGGCAGACGTGAGGTGCGGGCGAAGGCGGGCACCGGGTTCCTGACGGTGGACCTGGGAGCGGGGCCGGGGCCGATCGCGTCGGGCGGCGAGTGATGGTGAAGATCACCGACGTGGCCCGGCACGCCGGCGTCTCCCCGAGCACGGTCTCGTACGCCCTCAGCGGCAAGCGCCCGATCTCCGAGGAGACCCGGCAGCGCGTCGAACTCTCCATCCAGGAACTCGGCTACCGCCCCCACGCCGGCGCGCGGGCACTGGCGAGCAGCAGAACCAATGTCCTGGCACTCGTGATCCCGTTGCGGACCGGCATCCACGTCCCGGTCGCCATGCAGTTCGCGGTGTCGGTGGTGACGGCCGCGCGCCGTCACGACCACGACGTCCTCCTGCTCACCCAGGAGGAGGGCGAGGCGGGCCTGCGCCGGGTGGCGGACACGGCTGCCGTGGACGCGCTGATCGTGATGGACGTCCAACTCGGGGATCCCCGGCTGCCGTTGCTGCGCCTGTTGGGCCTGCCGTCGGTCCTGATCGGCTTCCCGTCGGAGTCGGCCGGCCTGACCTGTATCGACCTGGACTTCAAGGCGGCGGGCGAGTTGTGCGTGGAACGCCTGGCGGCCCTCGGGCACCGGGTGATCGCCCTGGTCGGCTCACCGCCCGAGGTGTACGTACGCCGGACCGCGTTCGCCCAGCGCGTGGTCCAGGGGTTCACGGTCGCGGCGGACCGGGGCGGCCTGTCGTCCTCGGTCCACCCCTGCGAGGCGTCGCCGGCGGCGGCGAGGGTGGTCGCGGAGCAACTCCTGTGCGAGCACCCGGCGTTGACGGGGGTCGTCGTCCACAACGAAGCGATCCTGCAACCCCTGATCGACGCCTTCGAACAACTCGGCCTGCGCGTCCCCGGCGACCTCTCCGTCACCGCGATCTGTCCGGACGACGTGGCCGAGAAGCTGTCCGTACCGGTCACCTCCGTCGCCGTACCGTCGACGGAGGTGGGGATACAGGCAGTGGACCTGCTGATGAGGAAGCTGAACAGCACGGGCCACGTCCCGGAGGCGACGCTGCTGCCGCCCCGCCTCACGGAACGGGCGAGCACGGTGGCACGGGCGGCGACCTGAACCCTCCTGCTCGACCGCCTACTCCACCGTCACCGACTTCGCCAGGTTCCGGGGCTGGTCCACCTCGTTGCCCCGGGCCGTCGCCAGCTCACAGGCGAAGACCTGCAACGGCACCGTCGCGACCAGCGGCTGCAGCAGGGTCGGTGTGGCCGGAACGCGGATCAGATGGTCCGCGTACGGCACCACCGCCTCGTCCCCCTCCTCCGCGATGACGATCGTCCGCGCACCCCGGGCCCGGATCTCCTGGATGTTGGACACGATCTTGTCGTGGAGGACGGACCGTCCACGCGCCGGAGGCACGACCACGACCACCGGCACGTCGTCCTCGATCAACGCGATGGGCCCGTGCTTCAACTCGCCGGCGGCGAAGCCCTCGGCGTGCATGTACGCGAGTTCCTTCAGCTTCAGCGCGCCCTCCAACGCCACCGGATACCCCACGTGCCGCCCCAGGAACAGCACGGTGTTCTTGTCGGCGAGCGACCGGGCCAGCGCACGCACGGGCTCCATGGTCTCCAGCACCCGTTCGACCGCACCGGAGATCGCCACCAGGTCACGCACCACGGCCCGGATCTCGTCGCCCCACTTCGTCCCGCGCACCTGCCCCAGATACAGGGCGACGAGATAGCAGGCCACCAGCTGCGTGAGGAACGCCTTGGTCGACGCGACGGCCACCTCGGGCCCCGCGTGCGTGTACAGCACCGCGTCCGACTCACGCGGGATCGTCGAGCCGTTGGTGTTGCAGATGGCCAGCACCTTCGCACCCTGCTCGCGGGCGTGCCGCAGCGCCATCAGGGTGTCCATGGTCTCGCCGGACTGGGAGATGGCGATGACGAGGGTCCGCGCGTCGAGAATCGGATCCCGGTACCGGAACTCGCTCGCCAGCTCCACCTCGCACGGAACGCGCGTCCAGTGCTCGATGGCGTACTTGGCGATCAGCCCGGCGTGGAAGGCCGTACCGCAGGCGACGACCACGACCTTCTCGACCTCCCGCAGCGCAGCCGCGGGAATCCGCACCTCGTCGAGCGTCAGCGACCCGGCCGCGTCGACCCGGCCCAGCAGGGTATCGGCGACAGCCTTGGGCTGCTCGGCGATCTCCTTGAGCATGAAGTAGTCATAGCCCCCCTTTTCCGCGGCCGACACATCCCAGTCGACGTGATACGCCCGCCCTTCCCCCGCGCTGCCGTCGAAGCCCGTCACCGTGACCCCGTCCCGGCGCAGCTCCACCACCTGGTCCTGCCCCAGCTCGATCGCCGACCGCGTGTGGGCGATGAACGCGGCGACGTCCGAGGCGAGAAAGGCCTCGCCCTCTCCAACGCCCACCACCAGCGGCGAGTTCCGCCGCGCCCCCACCACCACGTCCGGCTCGTCGGCGTGCACCGCGACCAGCGTGAACGCGCCCTCCAGCCGTCGGCACACGAGCCGCATGGCCTCGGCCAGGTCGGCGCAGGAGGAGAACTCCTCGGCGAGCAGATGGGCGACGACCTCGGTGTCGGTCTCGGAGGCGAGTTCGTGCCCCCGCTCAGCCAACTCCGCCCGCAGACAGGCGAAGTTCTCGATGATCCCGTTGTGGACGACGGCGACGCGCCCGGCGTTGTCGAGATGCGGATGGGCGTTGGCGTCGGTCGGCCCGCCGTGAGTGGCCCACCGGGTGTGCCCGATGCCCGTACCGCCGGCCGGCAACGGCCGTTCGGCAAGCTCCTTCTCCAGGTTGACGAGCTTCCCGGCCTTCTTGGCACCGGCCAGCCCGCCATCGGCCAGCACCGCCACCCCCGCCGAGTCGTACCCCCGGTACTCCAGCCGCTTCAGCCCGGCCATCACGACATCGAGAGCCGACTGCGACCCCACGTAACCCACGATTCCGCACATACCGCGCAGCCTACGATCGAACACGCGCCACGCCCCGGCACCGCGTGCCCGATATCGGAAATTCCCGCCGGTGGCCCGAAGCCCTGTCGTTCGACGGCGTGACGCACTCCACCCCCCACCCCGTCCACACTGCCGTAACAATGGACTGTGATCTCTCCGATCTCCTCGATGCCCCGGAGCGCCCACCGGCAGCGGCCGGAGGCGACTCCCTACGTCGACCTCACGCGTACCGAGTGGAGCGCGCTGCGCGACAAGACGCCGCTGCCCCTCACCGCCGAGGAGGTCGAGAAGCTGCGTGGTCTGGGCGATGTCATCGACCTCGACGAGGTGCGGGACATCTACCTCCCGCTCTCCCGCCTCCTCAACCTCTACATCGGCGCCACGGACGGCCTGAGAGGAGCCCTGAACACCTTCCTGGGCGAACAGGGCGCCCAGACCGGCACCCCGTTCGTCATAGGGGTCGCGGGCTCGGTGGCGGTGGGCAAGTCGACCGTCGCCCGACTGCTCCAGGCACTGCTCTCCCGCTGGCCCGAACACCCGCGCGTGGAACTGGTGACCACGGACGGCTTCCTGCTCCCCACCGAGGAACTGACGGCCCGCGGCCTGATGTCCCGTAAGGGTTTCCCCGAGTCGTACGACCGCCGGGCCCTGACCCGCTTCGTGGCGGACATCAAGGCGGGCAAGGACGAGGTCACGGCCCCCGTCTACTCCCACCTCATCTACGACATCGTCCCCGGCGAGAAGCTCACGGTCCGCCGCCCCGACATCCTCATCGTCGAGGGCCTGAACGTCCTCCAGCCCGCCCTCCCCGGCAGCGACGGCCGCACCCGCGTCGGCCTCGCCGACTACTTCGACTTCAGCGTGTACGTCGACGCCCGCCCCGAGGACATCGAGCGCTGGTACCTCAACCGCTTCCGACGGCTGCGCGAGACGGCGTTCCAGAAGCCGTCCTCGTACTTCCGCAAGTACACCCAGGTGTCGGAGGAAGAAGCCCTGGACTACGCCCGCACCACCTGGCGCACCATCAACAAGGTGAACCTCCTGGAGAACGTGGCCCCCACCCGGGGCCGCGCGACCCTGATCATCCGCAAGGGCCCGGACCACAAGGTGCAACGACTCAGCCTGCGCAAGCTGTAACCCCACCCCAACCGTCGCCGTACAGCACCCGGTTACCCTGCCCCCATGCTCCACCTACGCCTCATCGCCCCGGCCGACAGCACGACCGACGTGGTCCACCTGATCGAACGGACAGTCGGCACCACCCACCTCGTCGTCCTCCCCGGCGCCGCCCGCAACCCCGCCGGGGACGTCGTGATGTGTGACGTGGCCCGGGAAGCAGGCGACGAACTCATCGCCGGGCTACGGGAGTTGCGACTCGACGAGACCGGTTCGATCGCCGTGGAGAACATCGACCTGTCGCTCTCCGAACGGGCCGACAAGGCGGAGAAGGACGCGCCAGGCGAGGGTGCGGACGCGGTCCTGTGGGAGCACCTCGCGGACGCGACACACGAGGAGTCGACGCTGTCGATCACCTACGTCGCCTTCATCACGCTCGCCACGATGATCGCGGCCTGCGGCGTGGTCCTCGACAACGCGATCCTGATCGTGGGCGCGATGGCGGTGGGCCCCGAGTTCGGCCCCCTGGCCGGCCTCAGCACAGCCCTCGTCCAACGCCACCCGAGACTGGCGGCCCGCTCGCTCATCGCCCTGCTGGCGGGCTTCGCGGTGGCGATGCTGGTGACGGTCGGTTTCAGCGTCTTCATGGACGCCGTCGGCCTGTTCACCGAGGCGAAACTGGAAGCGAAGCGCCCCAACACGGGCTTCGTCTACGCCCCCGACTGGTTCTCGTTCGTCGTCGCGGCCCTCGCGGGCATCGCCGGCACGCTCTCCCTGACCTCGGCGAAGTCCGGCGCCCTGGTGGGTGTGGCCATCTCCGTGACCACCATCCCCGCCGCGGCCAACGCCGCCGTGGCCCTGAGCTACGGCGACATGGGCCAAACCTGGGGCTCCACGAAACAACTACTCCTGAACCTCCTGGGCATCACCCTGGCGGCAACCCTCACCTTGCTGGCCCAGAAATGGCTGTGGAGCACGCAGAGAAAACCCACCCGAACGTCTTGAGAAACGTCCACAAGGACGCGCCCCTTTTCTTAGGGGCGCGGGGCTCTGACATTTGCGGCTCCGCCGCGCGGGCGCGACAAGCCACAACGAACCAGCAGCCCGCAACGAACCAGATCCCCCACCCCGGACCCGGCACCGCCAACTACCCGAGCGCGGACTTCACGACATCCGCCAACCGCCCAGCCACAGACCGAGCCTGATCAATATCCGCCGCCTCAACCATCACCCGAACCAACGGCTCGGTCCCGGAAGGCCGCAACAACACCCGCCCGGTAACCCCGAGTTCCCGCTCCGCGTCCGCCACCGCGGCAGCCAGCTCCGCAGACGACCCCACCCGCGTGCGATCAACATCCGGCACATTCACCAGCACCTGCGGCAACCGTTCCATCACCGCCGCGAGCTCCCGCAACGTACGACCGGTCTGCGCGACCCGAGCCGCCAGCAGCAACCCCGTCAGCGTCCCGTCACCCGTCGTGGCGTGGTCCCAGATGATCACGTGCCCGGACTGCTCGCCGCCGAGCGCGTACCCGTGCTCCTTCATCTCCTCCAGGACGTACCGGTCCCCGACCGCCGTCTGGATGATGGACAGCCCCTCCCGCTCCATCGCCAGCTTGAAGCCCAGGTTGGACATCACGGTGGCGACGACGGTGTTCGCACGCAGCACCCCGCGCTCCCGCATCGCCAGCGCGAGTACGGCCATGATCTGGTCGCCGTCCACCTCCGCACCGGTGTGGTCGACGGCGAGGCAGCGGTCGGCGTCGCCGTCGTGCGCGATGCCGAGGTCGGCGCCGTGTTCGAGGACGGCGGCCTTGAGCTTGGCGAGGTGGGTGGATCCGTAGCCGTCGTTGATGTTGAGGCCGTCCGGCTCCGCGCCGATGGTGACGATCTCGGCGCCGGCCCGGGTGAACACCTCGGGCGAGACCAGGCTGGCGGCGCCGTGCGCCTCGTCCAGCACCACCTTCAGACCGTCCAGTCGGTTCGGCAGGACTCCGACAAGATGGGAGACGTACCGCTCGAAGCCGTCGTCGTACGACCGCACGCGGCCCACGCCCCCGCCGGTCGGACGGTCCCAGGGAGCGCCGGTGCGGTGCTCCTCGTAGACGGTCTCGATCCGTTCTTCCAGCTCGTCGTCGAGTTTGTGGCCGCCGCGGGCCAGGAACTTGACGCCGTTGTCGGGCATGGCGTTGTGGCTGGCGGAGAGCATCACGCCCAGGTCGGCGCCCAGTTCGGCGGTGAGGTAGGCGACCGCCGGGGTGGGCAGCACGCCGACCAGCAGGACGTCGACGCCCGCGCTGGCGAGGCCCGCGACGACCGCGGCCTCCAGGAACTCTCCGGACGCACGTGGGTCACGTCCGACCACGGCGACCGGCCGGTGGCCCTCGAACGAACCCGCCTCGGCGAGTACGTGGGCCGCCGCCACAGACAGGCCGAGAGCCATCTCGGCTGTCAGGTCCACGTTGGCGACACCGCGCACGCCGTCCGTGCCGAAGAGTCGTCCCACTGGTGTCCTCCGAAGGTGCTGGAAAATGTGCGGCTCATGCACTTTACGTACGGCTCACGCCTGTGGGGCGTGTCGGTCATAAGGAATGTTCCCGGTAAACGAACCGCCCCGGCGGCACGGAGAGTGCAGCCGGGGCGATACGTACGAGAACAGCCCAGCGAGATTTAGCGCTTGCTGTACTGCGGGGCCTTGCGGGCCTTCTTGAGACCGGCCTTCTTGCGCTCGACCGCACGGTCGTCGCGACGGAGGAAGCCGGCCTTCTTGAGGGCGCCGCGGTTGTTGTCCACGTCGGCCTCGTTCAGCGCACGGGCCACACCGAGGCGCAGGGCACCGGCCTGACCGGAGACACCGCCACCCGAGATGCGGGCGACGACGTCGTAGCGACCCTCGAGCTCGAGCACCTTGAAGGGCTCGTTGACTTCCTGCTGGTGCACCTTGTTGGGGAAGTAGTCCTCAAGGGTGCGACCGTTGATCTTCCACTTGCCGGTGCCCGGGACGATCCGGACGCGGGCGATGGCGTTCTTGCGACGGCCCAGGCCGGCGGCCGGCTGCGGGTCGCCGAAGCGGCCGTCAAGGGCCTCCGCGTACTCGCCCTCGGCAACGGGCGCCTCGGACTCGGTGGTGTAGCTCTCGACGTCCGCGTTCTCGAACTCGGCGTCAGCGTTCTCGTCGAGCGGCTGCTCGACAGTGGTCTCGGCCACGATTCTCCTCAGAATTCTCTACGTCTTAGGGGGTGGCCGGAACTACTGCGCGACCTGGGTGATCTCGAACGGCACCGGCTGCTGCGCAGCGTGGGGGTGCTGGTCGCCCGAGTAGACCTTCAGCTTCGACAGGCACTGACGGCCCAGGGTGTTCTTGGGGATCATGCCCTTGATGGCCTTCTCGACGGCCTTCTCGGGGTTCTTCGCCAGAAGCTCGTCGTAGCGGACGGAACGCAGACCACCCGGGTAACCGGAGTGGCGGTACGCCATCTTCTGGGTCTTCTTGTTGCCGGAGAGGTGCACCTTGTCGGCGTTGATGATGATGACGAAGTCACCAGCGTCAACGTGCGGCGCGTAAATCGGCTTGTGCTTGCCACGAAGGATGTTCGCGGCGGTGGTGGCCAGACGGCCCAGGACGACATCCTGGGCGTCGATGACGTACCACTGGCGAGTGATGTCGCCGGGCTTAGGGCTGAACGTACGCACTTCGTAGCCTTCGCTTCTTCAGTGGATGGGTCCTGACACATGGCATCACTGAAGCGATCGTGCAGCTGGGGACGACAATCGCCGGGAACAAGGCCCGTATGCCGCCCACTGGAAACTGCTCCAGGGAACCTACGTAAGGGCCTCTCGCGTGAGAACGACCAAGCCGATACGCATAACGAACGCCTAGGCTACCCGCGCAGCCCCGGACGGGTCAAAACGAGCACCCGCACAACGACCGCCGCAACGGACGGGACGGGCGGGCACGTGAGACCCGGCCCGGACCCCGACCGAACCCCGACCGAACCCCGACGGAACCAGACAGAACCCCGACCGTGTTGCCCCTGTGCCCCAGGAGAAGGGCCCGAGACGCATCCGCACACGGGTTGGACGGCGTCTAAGATGCGCCCATGAGCTTTGGGCAGGGGGGACCTCAGTGGGATCCCTGGAAACCGAATACCCCGCAACAACCGTGGGACGACCAGGCCGACCGGGCTCCGCAGCAGCCGTGGGGCGGGCAGGTCGGCGGCCAGGCCCCCGACTGGGCCGCGCTCGCCGAGGCGTCCGAGACCCGTAACAGACGCCGCAGACTCCTGCTGATCGTCGCGGCCGCGGCGGCCACCGTCGGCGTGGGCGCGGCCGTCGCCATGGGCGTGGTCAACGCGGACAGCAAGAACAACGAGGCCTCCAACAGGCCGACCTCCGGTCTGCCCGCCACCGCGGACATCCCCAGCGACTCCAGCTCGGCGGCGCCGTCGTTCGAGCCGACCAGCGCGCCGCCACCGCTGGACCCGAAGGACTTCATATCGAGTGCGAAGAAGGACACGGCGCCGCTGGCCCCGGACGACCTCTTCCCCGGTACGCAGCTGACGATGGGCGAGCGCCTCTACAAGAAGGGGCCGACCGCCGACACGACGAACTGCGCGTCGGCCGCGAAGAACACCCTGACGAAGATCCTCGAGGACAACAGGTGCACGCGCTTCCTGCGCGTCACCTACAGCAAGGACGGCACCGCGGTGACGGTCGGCGTGGCCGTCTTCGACACCGAGGCCCAGGCCACGAAGGTCAAGGCCACGGTCGACAAAAAGAGCATCATCGAGTCCCTGTCCGGCGGCGGTGTCCCGACCTTCTGCCGGGCGGCGATCTGCCGCTCGACGACCAACTCCTACGGCCGCTACGCCTACTTCACGATCGCCGGCTTCACCAACGGCAAGGACGTGACGGAGAAGAGCACGCAGGTCTTCACCACGGGCGACGACCTGGCTGAGTTCGCCTTCCGCCAGATCAGACGACGCGGCGAGACACAGGCCTCGGCAGCCAGCCAGTAGCACGCACGCACAGTACGCACCCCGGAAATGGCCGACGACCACGGATCGTCGGCCATTTCCGCGTGCGGCCCTCAGTGCACCTGGCCCCGCACCCGCCGCGCCAGCAACTGCCGCTCGGCCAGCAACTCGTCCGCCGGATAAGCGACCTCCTCCAAGGTCAGCCCGTACGGCCGTACGACATGCACGGCACTGTCCCGCACCCGCGCGTCCAGTACCCGCCGCGGCCACTCCACCCCCCGGTGCCCGTCGCCCACGAACAGCAGCGCGCCGACCATGGACCGCACCTGGTTGTAGCAGAAGGCGTCGGCGCGGACCTCGATCTCGACGATGCCGTCCAGCCGCCGGCGCACCCCGAAGTCGAGGACCTCGCGGACCGTCGACGCGCCCTCGCGCTTCTTCGCGTACGCGGCGAAGTCATGTTCCCCGACAAGGGACTTGGCGGCGGCGTCCATCACGTCGACGTCCAACTCCCAGTCGTGCCAGAGCACATGGTTGCGCAGCAGCGGATCCACCCCACCGGCCCGATCACCGACCCGGTACACATAGCGCCGCCACAGTGCGGCGAACCGCGCGTTGAACCCGGCAGGCGCCTCGGCGACACCCCACACCCGGACGTCCTTGCCGAGCCGCCCGGCAAGCCGCTTGAGCAGCTTCTCCCGATGCTCGCCCCACAACTCCACCGGCAGATCGACATGGGCGACCTGCCCCCGGGCGTGCACTCCCGCATCGGTACGGCCGGCCACGGTCAGCTCGTACGTGGTCTCCCCGGACCGCGTCACGGTCCGCAGGGCGTCCTCGATCTCCCCCTGCACGGTCCGCCGTCCCCCGGCCTGCTTGGCCCACCCGGAAAACGCGGTGCCGTCGTAGGAAAGGTCCAGCCGCACCCGTACGAACCCGGGCTCTACGTCATCGCTCACCAACAGTTCCTCTCCTCACCCGGGCTGCCAACGCGAAAGCGGGCCCACCCGAGAGGGCGGACCCGCAACGCGAGGCTAAAAGCCTCAGGCGTCCTTGGACTCCTCGGCCGGAGCCGCGTCCTCGACAACCTCGTCGGACTTGGCCTCAACGGCCTCGTCCTTCTTGAGGGTGTCTTCCTTGACGGCACGCTTGGTCGCCGCCTCGGCCTCACCGGTGGCCTGCTGGGCCACGGTCAGGGCTTCCACCAGCTCGATGACAGCCATGGGCGCGTTGTCGCCACGACGGTTACCGATCTTGGTGATACGGGTGTAACCACCCGGGCGGTTCTCGTAGCGCGGGCCGATCTCGGTGAAGAGCGTGTGGACGACGCTCTTGTCCGTGATGACCTGGAGCACCTGACGGCGGTTGTGAAGGTCGCCCTTCTTCGCCTTGGTGACCAGACGCTCGGCGTACGGACGCAGCCGGCGCGCCTTCGCCTCGGTGGTCGTGATCTTGCCGTGCTCGAAAAGCGACTTCGCGAGGTTCGCGAGAAGCAGCTTCTCGTGCGCGGCACTGCCGCCCAGACGGGCACCCTTGGCGGGCTTCGGCATGATCTTTCTCCTTGTTGTCTGCCCCGGCCGTATCAGGTACCAGAGTCAGTGTCCGAGCGGGCGGTCACCCGTCGGAGATCCGGGAGCGACCCCGAAGGGGCGATCCCGGAAAGGGCGCGGGGAACTGCGCGATCAAGCACAGCGCACCCGCACCCAAAAACAATATGTGAGGCCCGAGCCTTGGTACTGCTCCAGTACTGGTCTAGTACTGCTCGGTCTCCACAAAGCCGGCGTCAACGTCATCGTCGGCACCGTACGCATCCACCGCGGCGGTCGGATCGAACCCGGGAGGCGAGTCCTTGAGCGCGAGACCCATCCCGGCGAGCTTGGCCTTGACCTCGTCGATCGACTTCGCTCCGAAGTTACGAATGTCGAGCAGGTCGGCCTCGGAACGAGCCACGAGCTCACCCACGGAGTGGATGCCCTCACGCTTCAGGCAGTTGTACGACCGGACCGTGAGCTCGAGCTCCTCGATCGGCAGCGCGAGATCAGCGGCCAGCGCGGCGTCGGTCGGGGACGGGCCCATGTCGATGCCCTCGGCGTCGACGTTGAGCTCACGGGCGAGCCCGAACAGCTCGACGAGCGTCTTACCGGCGGACGCCATGGCGTCACGGGGACGCATGGCCTGCTTGGTCTCGACGTCGACGATCAGCTTGTCGAAGTCG
>NZ_LGDW01000074.1 GCF_001280005.1 Streptomyces sp. NRRL WC-3618
CACCCGCCCCTTCCTGCGCCCGCACGCCCCCTGGCCGGACCGCGCCCGCACCCCCGCGCCCCAGCCGACGGCAGCCCCCGTGGCCGAGAGACCCGACGTCGCCGGAGCCGTCGACGAGGTCAAGCGCCTCCTCGGCGAGGGCCGCATCACCCAGGCCGTCGACATCCTCGGCGCGATCCTGCCCGCCGCCGCCGACCAGCACGGCGAGCACTCCCCGGTCGTCCGCACCCTCCGCAAGCAGTACGCGGCCACGCTCATGGACGACGGCCAGTACCGCCGCGCCCTGCCCGAACTGCGCCGCCTCGCCGACGAACGCGCCGCCGAGGCCGGCCAGGCCGACCCCCAGTCGCTGCGCTTCCGCTACGAAGCCGCCCAGTGCCTCGAACAACTCGGCGAACCCGCCGGGGCCCTCGCCGAGTACCGCGCCCTCCTGCCGTACTACGAGAACCAGTACGTCGCCGGTGATCCCGAACTCTCCCTCGACGTCCGCCGCCGCATCGGCCACCTCCTCCTGGCCCTCGGCGACCGCACAGCGGCCCACGACACCCTCGCCCGCCTCCTCCACGACGTGGACCGTCTGCGCGGCCCCGGCCATCCGCTCGCGGCGGAGATCCGGCGGACCCTGGGGTGGCTGGGACAGGTGCGCGGCTAGGGTTTGCGGTGGCTTGAGGGAATCTTGTAGTTCTCAGGGGCTGAATATTCCCGAACGCAGGAACGGGGCCCGTTATGTTGCGACCTGCTTTCGAGTCGCAGAACGTCGTCGCGTAGAACGTAGTCACGTAGAACGTCGTGTCGCAGAACCAGGGGTGGGGTACGTGGTGTCCAGTCACCGGCAGTCCAAGAAGCGCAGATACATCACCTGGGCGGTGGCCGGTACGGCCGTCGTCGCCGGGGCCGGGCTCGCCGCGCAGTCCTCGATGGCCGCCACCACCTGGCCCGCCCAGCGCACCTACACCGGCCGCGCGTTCGACACCTGCACCGCACCCTCCGCCGCCGCGATGCAGGCCTGGCACGGCGGCCTCTATGGCGCCGCCGCCGTCTACATAGGCGGCAAGAACCGCGGCTGCGCCCAGCCCAACCTCACCGCCCCCTGGGTGAAGACGGTCAGCGCGCAGGGCTGGAAACTCATCCCCCTGTACGTCGGCGCCCAGCCGTCCTGCCAGACCGGTTCCAGCCCCGAGAAGCTCACCGCCGCCACGGCCGCCTCCCTCGGCGCGACCGACGCGGCGGACGCGGTGGCCAAGGCCTCGGCGCTCGGCATCAAGGCCGGCAGCCCGGTCTACCTCGACATGGAGTCGTACGACATCACGAACAAGGCGTGCAACGACGCCGTACTGACATACGTACGCGCCTTCGACAAGGCACTGCACGCCAAGACGTACCGCACCGGCTACTACGGCTTCACCAGCTCCAGCGCGAAGGCCATCGCCCAGGCCACCGACCGCACCGACCTGCCGGGCAACATGTGGTACGCGCTGTGGGACAAGCAGAACACCACCACCGCGGACTGGCCGTTCGCCGCGACGCAGTGGACGAACCACAGCCGGGCCCACCAGTACATGGTCAACAGCAAGGAGACCCGCGGCGGCTACACGATCACCGTGGACCGTGACGCGTGGGACGCCCCGGTGGCGATCACTGGCTGAGGCGAGGCCGGAGGCCACGGGGAGCGAGCGCTGCGGAGGCGGTGCCCGAAGTCCCGGTGAATCGTTGGTCGAATGGCTTGGCCAGAGCCGAGCCACTGCCTAACATCGATCACCGCAAGACTTTGTGCCCGGCTGCACAATCTCCTCAGGAGGCTTCCTTGCACCGCCGTCGTCGCACCGCGCTTCTTCTCTCCGCCGCGATCGTCGCCGCGGCCCCCCTCCTCACCGCCTGCGGAAACGACGCGCATCCCGGCGCGGCCGCCGTCGTCGGCGGGCAGCGGATCACGGTCACGCAGCTGGAGAGCAGGGTGAAGGAGGTACGCACGGCGCAGCGGGTGGCCACCCCGGACCGGGCCCAGTACGCGCAGGCCGTCGCCAGAACCGGCAGCCTCACCCGGGACACCCTGCACACCATGGTCCTCGACCGCGTCCTCAACCAGGCGGCGAAGAACGCGGGCGTGACCGTGACCCGCAAGGACGTCCAGGGCCTGCGGGCCTCCCTGGAACAGCAGGCGGGTGGCGCGAAGGCGCTGGAGGGCAGCTGGCTCCAGCAGTACGGCGTCGCCCCGGCGCGCCTCGACGACAGCCTGCACACCGAGATCGTGGCCCAGAAACTGGCCGCCGCGCTCGGCGCCGACATGAACACGCCGGACGGCCAGGCCACGTTCTGGAAGGCGATGTCCGAGGCCTCGAAGACCCTCCACGTCGACCTCAACCCGCGCTACGGCACCTGGGACGTCCAGAAGAGCAGCCGCGTCGACGCGAAGACGCCCTGGGTACGGGAGATCACGGCACCGCAGACGCCACAGGGGGCGTGACGGATACGCCGTGACGGATGCGGAGTGACGGATACGCCGTGACGGATACGCCGTGACGGATGCGGCGTAACGGTTGTCCGTACGGGTGTGCGGGCGCCGGGTGCTCATGCCGCGTCCGTGAGCGCCTGGCCTGTGGACAACTGCTGGGGCTGTCGGTGGCGTGGGTTACGTTCGGATGGTGAACGCAACCAGCGGCTTCGAGACCGCGCCGGAGACGGAGACCGACCCCGGTCGTGTCGTCCTGCTCACCACCAGCCACCGGGTCGCCCCCGGCCTGCTGTCCTGGCCCGCCTGGCAGACGCTGCACGCGGCCGACCGAGTGCTGTGCGCGGACGGAACGCATCCGCAGCTGCCGTATCTCCGGGACGCCGGCATAGCGGTCGAGGAGACCTCCCCGACCGCCGAGGACCTGGTCCACGCCTGCGCCGGCGCCCGGACGGTCGTGGTCGTGACTACGGGCGAGGGCGACCCGGCCCTCACCGACGGCCTGGCACGCCTCGCCGGCTCCGGCCGCGTACAGATGCCGGACCTGGAACTCCTCCCCGCCTCCTACGACCTCCCCGGCGCCCGCCTCCTCGACCTCGTCCAGGTGATGGACCGCATCCGCCTGGAGTGCCCCTGGTCCTCCCGCCAGACCCACAAGGGCCTGGCGAAATACGGCATCGAGGAGGCGTACGAACTCGTCGAGGCGATCGAGGAGGGCGACCGGGACGAGCTGCGCGAGGAACTGGGGGACGTCCTGCTCCAGGTCGTCTTCCACGCGCGTATCGCCGAGGAGGACACGGACACCCCGTTCTCCATCGACGACGTGGCGGCCGGCATCGTCACGAAACTGATCCACCGCCACCCGCACGTCTTCGGCGACGCGACGGCGTCCACACCGGAGGACGTCAAGGAGCACTGGCTGCGCACCAAGGCGATCGAGAAGCGCCGCACCTCGGTGACGGAGGGCGTCCCCCTCGGCCAGCCCGCCCTGGCCCTCACGGCGAAACTGGCGTCCCGGGCACACACGGCGGGCCTCGACGTCCCGCTGCCGAGGGGCGAGGGCATCGGCTACGAGCTGCTGGAGCTGGCGGTACGGGCGGAGTCGGAGGGCGTGGACCCGGAGGCGGCACTGCGGGTCGCCGCGCGGGCTTATCGGGATGCGGTGCGGGTGCGGGAGGGCGTGGCGGGAGTGATCGACGAGGGGTGACGAGGTTCGGCACTGATCACCCCGCCGCCAACCTGCCACCGCACTCTTCACCTGGAATCCGCGACTCGCCGATTGGCTCTTGTGAGCTCAGAGCCTCTGAGTGGCTACAGCTCCCGTATACGTCTCACGCGTCAGGTCATGAGGGCTGATCCCGAGATCCGTCATGACGGCGCGGATGTCGTTGAGTGCCTGCGACAGATGGGACTCTTCAACGATGGTCTCTACTTCAAGGAAGGTGCCGTCGATCTCAGGGACACGGACGAGGGTGGCGAGCATACGTCGGCCCTGTGCCTCGAAAGTGTAATTTCGGCACCGCTTCTCGAAGGCGATGACCGGCGCATGGCCAAGGCCACGGACGATTGCGTGTATCTCCTCGGCGTCCGTCACTTGAGTCTCGTGCTCGGGCTTCGAGCCGGACACCTCGTCGACGGCCGCGTCCTTGAACGTGAGGACCGTTCGGGTTCCATCAGCGCCATGGACGGTACGCACGCGCAATTCCTGGTCGGATTTCTCCAGGGCTCCGTCAGGCCGGTCGTAGTAGGTGTCCTGGTACACCTCGACGCGGGCCGTCGCGCGCTCGTCGAGCAGGCGCACAACTGCCTCGGGCGAGTGGACGCGAGCCTTCAACTCAGCCTCGATCATGGGCAAGTTCCTCTCTCCTCAGACCGTGCGCTGTGCGCCGTCGATGACAGCATCAAACATCCTTCGGAACCCTCGGAACAGGGGCCCGTGCGGCGTTTCCATCACCTTGTACGTAGCGCTCTCGTGGCCCTCCCACCCGGCGTCGAAAGCGCTGACGAACATGGTGGTGTCCGTGCGAATGAGCCGCCAGGTGGGAAGCATGCGATACCGGTACACCTGGATGTCGCAGCCGTCGGCCAGCAGCTCCCGTAGTCGCGCCTCCGTCAGGCGTACTCCGCCGGCGAGGGACTCGGCGGACTCTCCGATCTCCGCAGCTCGTCGGGTGAGCGCGTCGGAGTCCGGGTCGAGGAGCAACACCCGGACGCGGACCCCTTTGCCGCCCTGCTCACGCGGGAGGCAAGCGCGCAGGAGGCTGTCGTTCAAGCCGATCAGGCCGAGACCGCGCACGGCCAACACATCCAACTCTTGTGTTGTGCGCGCCTGCTGCTGGATCTCCTCGGCTGCGGCGTTCTGAGCCGCGTAGACCCGGACTACCTCGGGGAACGCGGCAAGGTCGAAGGCAGCGCCTCCGTTGCGTTTCTCACGGCCGGCCGCCAGACCGAGGAGGTGTCGCGCGTCGTCGGGCATACGCAATCCATCGGCGATCCGCTCGTACACGTCGAGGCGCACCACTTCTCGACGTCCGTTGATGATCTCGTTGACGCGAGCCTGAGTCATCCCTGTCGCGGTCGCGATACGCGACTGACTCGCGCCGGAGTACTGCTGTACGTGGCGGAACACGGCGGCGATGTCCCTTGCTCGCAGTGACTGACGTACCTCGGCACGCTCCCACGACCAATCAGGCAGATCGATCGGCACCAGCGCTGTCGACATAGGAAGCCCCCGATATCCCCGCACGAGACAAAAGCCATCTCACGGTGAGATTACCGGTGGGGGATCGCATGCGCGCTACTCCCCGCGTAATCGTGGTGACCCTGAGAAGGCAGTTAGCGGAGGTGGACAGATGGCGACGCAGACGACGCAAGGGAAACCGGTGGAGCTTCCGTATCCGACGTCATTCGAGCCGGAACCGGTCCGAGGGTGCGACGTCTGCGCCGCCCTTGCCCGGCAGTGGAGGGAAGCGTCCAACTCCCGTAGCCCCGCCTACGACCCGTCGCACGCAACGGATCTGGCGGTGGAAATCCAGCGCCACCCACACGACTGGAAGAAGGCCCGACGGTGACGGGAGAACCCTTCCCCGACCTCTTCGCCCATCTGAAGGTAGAAGCGCTGCCGTCGCGCAGGTGGGTCGAATGCGCCAGCTGTATCGAGAACAAGTCGCTCGACAACGGAGACACTGATCCGCAGGAGTGGGCCGTCGGGCACCTACGGTTGCACCCTGATCACGCCCGATACCGGATCGTCAGTCAGGTCGGGTTCCGTCTCGATCCAACGACCGCGCCGGACCCGGTGGCGCCGGGAGCAACGTCGAGGAGGCCGTCTGCGGCGTTCTGACGACGCTGCCTCCGGAGTTCTTGAAGTCGGATCGCAGCATCACGGGTGTTGACTGGCCGACGTCACGGTGAAGTGCGACCCATGTACGTCCTTCCTCGGCGGGCGGGGTGCTCTCCCGGACAACCCTGTTGTCGCGCAGACAGTGCTCAGCGCTGTTGGCATGCTGTGAGGGGCTCCTACAAATAGGCGAGCCCCTCCTGCTCCTGCATAGGGTCAGCCCATGCGCTACGACGAGCCCCCCGCCCCCGAACTCTTCACCTGGGAATTCGCCACCGATCCCTACCCCGCCTACGCCTGGCTCCGTGAGCACGCGCCCGTGCACCGGACGAAGTTGCCCAGTGGGGTCGAGGCCTGGCTGGTTACGCGGTACGGGGACGCCAAGCAGGCCCTCGCCGATCCCCGGCTGTCCAAGAACCCGGCGCATCACGACGAGCCCGCGCACGCCAAGGGCAAGACCGGTATCCCCGGTGAGCGCAGGGCCGAGTTGATGACCCATCTGCTCAACATCGATCCGCCGGACCACACCAGGCTGCGCAGACTCGTCGCCAAGGCGTTCACTCCGCGCCGAGTCGCTGAGTTCGCGCCCCGCGTCCAGGAACTCACCGATCAGTTGATCGACCAGTTCGCGACGAGCGGCTCCGCCGATCTCATCCACGAGTTCGCGTTCCCGCTGCCCATCTACGCGATCTGCGACCTGCTGGGCGTACCCCGCGAGGACCAGGACGACTTCCGGGACTGGGCCGGAATGATGATCCGGCACGGAGGAGGGCCCCGGGGCGGGGTCGCCCGGTCCGTCAAGAAGATGCGGGGCTACCTCGCCGAGCTGATCCACCGCAAGCGCGAGGCGCTGTCCGACCTGCCCGAGCCCGGCGAGGATCTCATCTCCGGGCTCATCCGGGCCTCCGACGAAGGTGAGCACCTCACCGAGAACGAAGTCGCCGCCATGGCGTTCATCCTGCTCTTCGCCGGCTTCGAGACGACAGTGAACTTGATCGGCAACGGCGTCTACGCCCTCCTCACCCACCCCGAGCAACGTGCCCGCCTCCAGGCCTCCCTCACCGTCGAGGACTCCTCCCTCCTCGAAACCGGCATCGAGGAACTCCTCCGCTACGACGGCCCCGTCGAGCTGGCCACCTGGCGCTTCGCCACCCAACCGCTCACCATCGGTGGACAGGACATCGCGGCCGGCGATCCCGTCCTCGTCGTCCTCGCCGCCGCCGACCGGGACCCGGCGAGGTTTGCCGACCCCGACACCCTCGACCTCGGCCGCCGGGACAACCAGCACCTCGGATACGGCCACGGCATCCACTACTGCCTCGGTGCCCCGCTCGCCCGGCTGGAGGGACGCAGCGCCCTCGCCACTCTCCTCACCCGCCTCCCTGATCTGCAACTCGCCCTGGACCCATCCGAGTTGAGATGGCGGGGCGGGCTCATCATGCGTGGACTGCGCACCCTGCCCGTCGAGTTCACACCGGTTCACGAATCCGGGCGTCCGTCGCCGACGGTGCCGTAGGAGATCACGAGGAGGTGACACTCCCTCAGCAATGTGATCTTCACGTGATCTGCGCGGCATGAACTTGTGACAAGTGATCGTGTGCCGATACGTTCGTGCACCAGTGCGATGCCTTGAGCCACTGCATCACTGCATCAGCCGTCGCACTGATCCCCGCTGTCTCGTGAAAGGCAACCGCATGCTCTCCGGGAACGGTCGTCACCGTCGCCCCCGTCAGGCCCCGGCTCTGCTGGTCGCGGCCGGCGTGACCGGCTCCGCCATGGCCATTCCGCTGCTCAGCGCGACCGGTGCGAGCGCGGCCAGCGGTGCCACCTGGGACAGGGTCGCGGAGTGCGAGAGTGTCGGCTCCTGGAGCGCCAACGACGGCAACGGGTACTACGGCGGGCTTCAGTTGACCCAGGACGACTGGGTGAAATACGGCGGCCTCGCCTACGCGCCGAGCGCCGACCAGGCCAGCCGGTCGCAGCAGATCGCCGTCGGCGAGAAGATACTCGCCGATCAGGGGGCCGGGGCCTGGGAGGCCTGTGCGCTGCTGTCCGGCCTCGGTAAGGACACCGGTTCGGCCAACGTCGACACCGGTGTGGTCGAGGGTTCCGCTTCGGGCTCGGCCTCGGAGTCGGGTTCGGGTTCCGGGCTGGGTCTGGGCTCCAAGCCGGAGTCGGAGGCCGACTCCAAGCCTGATTCCGGCTCCCAGTCCGGTTCCGGTTCCGGTTCTCCGTCGTCCTCTCCTTCCTCTTCTTCCTCTTCTTCCACGCCCCCGGCGTCCTCCTCCGCCGACTCCTCGGGCGCGGCCAAGGCCTCCGGGTCCTCCCGGACGCCCTCGCCGTCCGCCCCGGCGGCGACCGGCTCCCGCGACTCTGCCGAGTCCGACGTCTCGCCGTCCCCGTCTTCCTCGTCGCCGAGTGCGGCAGCTTCACCGGAAAGCGACAGTTCGCCCATAGGTGTGTCAAAGGGTGGAGAGCAGGGTAAATCCGGGCAGGGTGCGGGTGTTGAGGCCGGTGGCACCGGCGCCGTAGCCACTCCCGGTACCGGCCGTCACCGCGGTGACGCCGAGGGGTCGTACACCGTGCGCACCGGGGACACCCTCTGGAGCATCGCCGACTCCCTTGACCTCGCGGGCGGGTGGCATGGGCTCTTCGCCGAGAATGAGCGCTCCGTCGGTACTGACCCGGACCTTATCCTCCCCGGTCAGAACCTTGCTGTAGGTGTCGAACCGGTGCAAAAGTAACCGGAGTTAGCGCCGCAAATAGAGCTGAATGTCCGTTATGGATGCGGTGAGAGATAGATCTCAGAAGCCCTGATCGTCTTTGTATTTCAGAGGATCAGCTGTTTACGGTCGTCATCGCCCGCCACAGTGGGCCCCGTCGGTCGCAACGCCGAATCCTGCCAACGGCCGGACGGGAACAGTCGTCGCTGCGAAGCGCCGTAGGCAGGAGCGGGGGACCCAAGGTAGGCGCCGCACCGGGCAGTTGTCCGGAGCGGCTCGGGGTGAAGCCGTACGCCGCCCGCAAGGGGCGTACGGCCGGGCAACTCAACCGGCCCGAACCCGACAGCTCACCTCGCAGGCGTCGGTGAGGGGATTTTTCATGCTGTTTTCCGGCAAGGGCAAGCACCGTCGTCCGTCCAAGGCCAGCCGCGCCGTCGCCATCGCCGGTGTGACCGGTGCCGCCGTCGCCGTGCCGCTGCTGGCGGTCGGCCCCGCCTCCGCGGCCACCTCCGCCGAGTGGGACGCCGTCGCCCAGTGCGAGTCCGGCGGCAACTGGTCCATCAACACCGGCAACGGTTACTACGGCGGCCTGCAGTTCTCCGCCTCGACCTGGGCCGCTTACGGCGGCACGGCGTACGCCGGCACCGCCGACCAGGCCTCCAAGTCCCAGCAGATATCCGTCGCCGAGAAGGTCCTCGCGAGCCAGGGCAAGGGTGCCTGGCCGGTCTGCGGCACGGGCCTGTCCGGCGCCTCCTACGACGGCGGCTCGAGCAGCGACACGGGTTCGGGTTCGGCTGGTGCGGGTACGAGCGACAACTCGTCCAGCGGCTCCAGCGGCTCCAGCGGCTCCAGCGGCTCCAGCAGCTCCAGTGACTCCAGCAGCTCCGGCAACTCCGGTGGCTCCACCGAGACCTTCACCCGCTCCGCCGACAACCAGCAGGCGTCCCGTTCGCAGGAGCGGCCGGCCGCGAAGAAGACCGTCACCACTCCGACCGGCAAGAAGGTCAAGAAGGGCGACGGCGAGTACAAGGTCGTCACAGGCGACAGTCTGAGCGCGATCGCCGAGGCGCACCACGTCAAGGGCGGCTGGCAGAAGCTGTTCCAGCTGAACAAGGACATCATCGACGACGCCGACTTCATCTACCCGGGCCAGCAGCTGCACCTCGGCTGACACGGCTGAACCGCGCTGACCCCCCTCACCTGACCGTCGGCGCCTCCCCCAGGGCGATGCGAAAAGCAGCCGGCTCGAAGGTGAACCACAGTGCTCTCGCGTCCGTGCCCTCCAGGTGAGGGCCTCGTGAGGGCCACCCCCGTCCCCCACGGGCTCCCCGCTCCGGTGCGTTCTCCCCCGTACGCATCGGAGCGGGGCTTTTTGTTCCCCGGGGGAACAATGTTTACCCTCGGTTCCGGACCTGTTCCGTCCATGGGGTGGTCGGAGGGCTGGCCGATCGCCCGGAGCCGGTTAGGCTCATCATCGCGGAGCCGCCGCGGCCCCGTACTCGCGAGGCCCCAGTGGCCCCGCGTACCCGCGTCACATTCCATAAGGAGATGCTCGTGCCGTCCATCGACGTCGTCGTAGCCCGGGAAATCCTCGACTCGCGAGGCAACCCCACCGTCGAGGTCGAGGTCGGCCTCGATGACGGCAGCACCGGTCGTGCCGCCGTCCCGTCCGGCGCCTCCACCGGCGCCTTCGAGGCCATCGAGCTGCGCGACGGTGACCCCAACCGCTACCTCGGCAAGGGTGTCGAGAAGGCCGTCCTCGCCGTCATCGAGCAGATCGGCCCGGAGCTCGTCGGCTACGACGCCACCGAGCAGCGCCTGATCGACCAGGCCATGTTCGACCTGGACGCCACCGACAACAAGGGCTCCCTCGGCGCCAACGCCATCCTCGGCGTCTCCCTCGCCGTCGCCCACGCCGCGTCCGAGGCCAGCGACCTCCCGCTGTTCCGCTACCTCGGCGGCCCGAACGCGCACCTGCTGCCCGTTCCGATGATGAACATCCTCAACGGTGGCTCCCACGCGGACTCCAACGTCGACATCCAGGAGTTCATGATCGCCCCCATCGGCGCGGAGTCCTTCTCCGAGGCGCTGCGCTGGGGCGCCGAGATCTACCACACCCTCAAGAAGGTGCTGAAGACCAAGGGTCTGTCCACCGGTCTCGGCGACGAGGGCGGCTTCGCCCCGAACCTGGAGTCCAACCGCGCCGCGCTCGACCTCATCATCGAGGCCATCAAGCAGGCCGGTTACGTGCCCGGCGAGCAGATCGGCCTCGCGCTCGACGTCGCCGCGTCCGAGTTCTACAAGGACGGCAAGTACGAGTTCGAGGGCAAGTCCCGTACGGCCGCCGAGATGACCGAGTACTACGAGGAGCTCGTCTCCGCGTACCCGCTCATCTCCATCGAGGACCCGCTGTACGAGGACGACTGGGCCGGCTGGAAGACCATCACCGACAAGCTGGGCGACAAGGTCCAGATCGTCGGCGACGACCTCTTCGTCACCAACCCGGAGCGCCTCGCCCGTGGCATCGAGGAGGGTTCGGCCAACGCCCTGCTCGTCAAGGTCAACCAGATCGGCTCGCTGACCGAGACCCTGGACGCCGTCGAGCTGGCCCAGCGCAACGGCTTCAAGTGCATGATGTCCCACCGCTCCGGCGAGACCGAGGACGTCACCATCGCCGACCTCGCCGTCGCCGTGAACTGCGGCCAGATCAAGACCGGCGCCCCGGCCCGCTCGGACCGCGTCGCCAAGTACAACCAGCTGCTGCGCATCGAGGAGATCCTCGACGACGCGGCGGTGTACGCCGGGCGCAGCGCCTTCCCCCGCTTCAAGGGCTGAGCGACAGCAGCGGCCGCAGTCGCCGTAGTGGCTTAGGCAGCGTCGTCCGTACGTCCCCGTACCCGGTCCCGTACCGTGTGCGGGGACGTACGCGCGTGTGAACGGGAGGCGGGGAACATGGCTGTGAAGGACCGGGACCGGTTCTCCACCGCGACCAGGATCAAGCTGCTCGGCGAGCAGACGGCGGCCCGTGTCTACCGTTCGCAGACCAAGCGCCAGGCCCGCCGCTCCCGCCTGACCGGCCGGGCGGCCCTGCTCGTCCTGGTCCTGTGCACGCTGGTCGTGGCCCTCGCCTACCCCATAAGGCAGTACGTCTCCCAGCGCGCCGACATCGCCGAGACGGAACGCGAACGCGACCAGGCCAGTCGGCGGGTCGAGCAGCTGCGCGACCTGAAGGCACGCTGGCAGGACGACGCGTACGCGAAGCAGCAGATCAGGCAGCGGCTGCACTATGTGATGCCGGGCGAGACCGGGTACATCGTGATCGACCCGGACGCGGCCAAGCAGTCGCGCGCCGACCTGGGCGCGGCCGACCGCCCCTGGTACGCGAACGTCTGGGACGGCGTCGACAAGGCCGACGCAGCCGACCAGTGAAGTGAACGGAACAGAGAAGACAGGTATGGACACGCCCCCGCCTCCCACCCCGCGCACCGAGCCGACCGACGCGGACGTCGAGGCCTTCCAGCAGCAACTGGGCCGCCCGCCGCGCGGGCTGCGCGCCATCGCGCACCGCTGCCCCTGCGGGCAGCCGGATGTCGTCGAGACGGCGCCGCGCCTGCCGGACGGCACGCCCTTCCCCACGACGTACTACCTGACGTGCCCGCGCGCCGCCTCGGCGATCGGCACGCTGGAGGCGAACGGCGTGATGAAGGAGATGACGGAACGGCTCGCTACGGACCCCGAGCTGGCCGCGTCCTACCGCGCCGCGCACGAGGACTACATCTCACGCCGTGACGCGATCGAGGTCCTGGAGGGCTTCCCGAGCGCCGGCGGCATGCCGGACCGCGTGAAGTGCCTGCACGTCCTCGTGGGCCACTCGCTGGCCGCCGGCCCCGGGGTGAACCCGCTGGGCGACGAGGCGATCGCGATGCTGCCGGAGTGGTGGGCGAAGGGGCCGTGTGTGATGCCGCCCGAGTGACTTTCGCCCCCGCCGCCCCTACCCGTCCCATCCCTGGGGGCTGCGGCCCCCAGCCCCCCTTTTCGCGCTGAACGCGCTCGTCCTCAAACGCCGGACGGGCTGCAAAGGACCGCCCCATGACCCGTGTCGCCGCCATCGACTGCGGTACGAACTCGATCCGCCTCCTCGTCGCCGACGTCGACCCCGAGACGGGTGAACTCGTCGACCTGGACCGCCGGATGACCATCGTCCGCCTCGGTCAGGGCGTCGACCGTACGGGGCGGCTGGCTCCCGAGGCCCTGGAGCGGACCTTCGCCGCGTGCCGGGAGTACGCCGCCGTCATCAAGGAGCACGGCGCCGAACGGCTGCGCTTCGTCGCGACGTCCGCCTCGCGGGACGCGGAGAACCGGGACGAGTTCGTACGGGGGGTGCTGGACATCCTGGGTGTCGAGCCCGAGGTCGTCTCGGGCGACCAGGAGGCCGAGCTCTCCTTCACCGGCGCCACCAGGGAACTCGCGGGGCGCGACGACCTCGCCACGCCCTATCTCGTCGTGGACATCGGCGGCGGCTCGACCGAGTTCGTGGTCGGCGACGGCCGGGTGCGCGCGGCGCGGTCCGTGGACATCGGGTGCGTACGGATGACCGAGCGGCACCTGGTCCGGGACGGGGTGGTCCTGGACCCGCCGGGGGAGGAGCGGATCGCGGCCGTCCGCGCCGACATCGAGGCCGCCCTCGACCTGGCGGAGCAGAGCGTGCCACTGGGCGAGGCGCGCACCCTGGTGGGGCTCGCGGGATCCGTCACCACGGTGTCGGCGATCGCGCAGAACCTGGCCGCGTACGACTCGGAGGCCATCCACCACTCCCGGATCTCCTACGACCGCGTCCGCGAAATCACCGAGAGCCTCCTCCGGTCCACGCACACCGAGCGCGCGGCGATCCCGTCGATGCATCCGGGACGCGTCGACGTGATCGGCGCGGGGGCTCTGGTGCTCCTGTCGATCATGGAACGGATCGGGGCGTCGGAGGTCGTGGTGAGCGAGCACGACATTCTGGATGGAATCGGCTGGTCTTTGGCCTGACCGACTACAGGTTGCGGTACACGTCCCGCCGGTCGCCCACCTTGACGACGAGGATGACGAGTTCACCATCGGTGATCTGGTAGGCGACCCGGAAGCTTCCGACCCGGAGCCGGTAGAGCCCGGACGGGCCCGTGAGCTTCTTGACGTCGGCGTCCTCACGGTACGGATCGTCGCCGAGCGCGGTCAGCGCGGTCAGGATGCGCATGGCATCAAGTCGGCTGACGGCCCGGAGCTGCCGCTGCGCTGCCGTAGTGAATCGGAACGCGTACTTCACGCCGCGCCCTCACCGCGCTCGCTGAACAGATCCGCCAGCAGCTCGGCCATCGAAACGGTGGGCCCGTCGCCGGCCAGAACCGCTTCCGCCTCGCGGGCCAGCAGCACGTCGGCCGCCTCCTCCAGTGCCTCGAAGTCGGTGATCGGCACGACCGCGGCCACCGGGGCGCCGTTGCGTGTGATGACTGTCGGAGTGCCCTGCTCGGCCCGGTTGATGTGTTCCGCGAGATGTGCGCGTGCTTCCCTGACGGTCACGCTGTTATCGGTCATGGACCTAGGGTACGCACTTGCGTGTACACGTTGCCAGGACTGTGTCCGCGTGGATGTGCCGGAGGGGGCGTGGTCGCAGGTCTGCGTGCAGTGGCCCGGCGGCGGCGAAGCGGCTGCGGTGCCGGCCTGGCCGATCGCGCCGTCTCTCCTGAGCAGGCCGGACGGCGTATGAGCGCACTTGGGGGGCTGTCCGAGGCCCCCCGGTGACGCTCTCCCGAGAAACTTCGTGAAGTTCTTCACAAGGAATTCGGTCCTGTTGGGCGACGAACGTCGTCCGGAGGGCCTTTTCGGGGGCTCACCTGGGGTGGGAGCGTGCTCCGGGGAGCGTTTCGACGGTGTTTCCAGGGGGTGTTGCGGGGGGCTGGTTCAGTCCCTCCGGCAGCCTGGAAGGGCAGTTCACGCGGCATTGACATCGGGGCGTACCGCCCTCTGGTCCCCCTCGCGCGACACGGCCTCGGCCATGCGGGCCGCGCAGTGTAGCAGAGGGGGCGTATAAGCTTGTGAAGGGGCGCACGAGCGACCCCCCTGGACCGGGTGGATACTCGATGGCATGAGCACCACGGAGCGTCCCAGGATCCTCGTAGTAGGCGGTGGGTACGTAGGCCTGTACGCAGCTCGGCGCATCCTCAAGAAGATGCGCTACGGCGAGGCGACCGTCACGGTCGTCGACCCCCGGTCGTACATGACCTACCAGCCCTTCCTCCCCGAAACCGCCGCCGGCAGCATTTCGCCGCGCCACGTCGTCGTACCGCTGCGACGTGTGCTGCCCAAGGCGGAAGTTCTCACCGGTCGGGTCACCACCATCGACCAGGACCGCAAGGTCGCCTCGATCTCCCCCCTCGTGGGTGAGGCGTACGAGCTGCCCTTCGACTACCTCGTCATCGCCATGGGCGCGGTCTCCCGCACCTTCCCGATCCCCGGCCTCGCCGAACAGGGCATCGGCATGAAGGGCATCGAGGAGGCCATCGGCCTGCGCAACCACGTCCTCGAGCAGCTGGACAAGGCCGACTCCACGACCGACGAGGAGATCCGCCGCAAGGCGCTCACCTTCGTCTTCGTCGGCGGTGGCTTCGCGGGTGCGGAGACCATCGGCGAGGTCGAGGACATGGCGCGCGACGCGGCGAAGTACTACACCAGCGTGTCCCGTGAGGACATGCGGTTCATTCTCGTCGACGCCGCCGACAAGATCCTTCCCGAGGTCGGCCCGAAGCTGGGCCAGTACGGCAAGGAGCACCTCGAGAGCCGCGGGGTCGAGATCTACCTCTCGACGTCGATGGACTCCTGCGTCGACGGCCACGTGGTGCTGAAGAACGGCCTCGAGGTCGACTCCAGCACGATCGTGTGGACCGCGGGCGTCAAGCCCAACCCCGTCCTGTCGCGGTTCGGCCTGCCGCTGGGCCCGCGCGGCCACGTGGACGCGCAGCCGACGCTCCAGGTCACGGGTACGGACTACGTCTGGGCCGCGGGCGACAACGCCCAGGTGCCGGACGTGGCCGCCCGCAAGGCCGGCGTGGAGAACGCCTGGTGCCCGCCGAACGCGCAGCACGCGCTGCGGCAGGCGAAGGTGCTCGGCGACAACGTGGTCTCCGGTATGCGGGGCTTCCCGCAGAAGGAGTACGCGCACTCCAACAAGGGCGCTGTCGCGGGTCTCGGCCTGCACAAGGGCGTCGCGATGATCGTCATGGGCAAGATGAAGATCAAGCTCAAGGGCCGGCTGGCGTGGTACATGCACCGCGGCTACCACGGTCTGGCGATGCCGACGTGGAACCGGAAGATCCGGGTGTTCGCTGACTGGACGCTGGCGATGTTCCTGAAGCGTGAGGTTGTGGCGCTGGGTGCGCTGGAGACTCCTCGTGAGGAGTTCTACGAGGCTGCGAAGCCGGCGCCGGTCGCTGCGGCGAAGAAGGTCGAGGAGAAGACAGAGGCCAAGGCCTCCTGATCTCCGGTCACTGAATCACCCCTGAAGGGGCTGCCCGCCATCCGTGGTGCGGGCGGCCCCTTCAGGCGTTTCTTCGCCCCCGCCGCCCTTACCCGTCCCATCCCGTCCCTGGGGGCTGCCGCCCCCAGACCCCCACTTCGGCCCTGAATGAAGGGGCCTCGTCCTCAAACGCCGGACGGGCTGGAGGTGCCTGGGCCTTGGCTGTAGACGCGGCGGGGGCGGGGGGGGGGGAAAAAAAGCCCGGCTGAAGGGGCCTCGTCCGGGGGGGGGGGGGGGAACCCCTTTGCCCAGTTGTGATCCGGCGGGGGGGCTGCGCGCCCGACC
>NZ_LGDW01000075.1 GCF_001280005.1 Streptomyces sp. NRRL WC-3618
GGGGGCGGGGAGTCGGCGGGTACGCGTGCCATTGGTCGCGTATGCCCAGTGCGCGGTGCGGCTAAGCGGGGTGGCGGTGAGTGCGGCTTTCCGGAGAGCCCGGGCCGTAACCCCCGTACGGGCGGCCCGTACCGGACAATGGGCGTGTGCTGGAGATGACGCGCGAGGAGTTCGAGGAACTGGTCGCCGAGGCGCTGGACCGGATTCCGCCGGAGCTGACGCGGCTGATGGACAACGTCGCGGTGTTCGTCGAGGACGAGCCGCCGACGGACGATCCCGAGCTGCTCGGGCTGTACGAGGGGACGCCGCTGACCGATCGCGGGGAGTGGTACGCGGGGGTGCTGCCCGACCGGATCACGATCTACCGGGGGCCGACGCTGCGGATGTGCGACTCCCGGGAGGACGTGGTCGCCGAGACCGAGGTGACCGTCGTGCACGAGATCGCCCACCACTTCGGGATCGACGACGAGCGGCTGCACGCCCTCGGCTACGGCTGAGCGACCCCCGCGGGCCCGGTGCCGGGCGCGCGGAGGCTGTTGAGGGGCGCGTGTCTTCTTGTGGGCGACGGGAGTTGAGCACCCTGACTCCTCGACTCCCCACCGGAGGTGGCTGCCCGTGCGCCCCTTGCATGTACCTGTCCGTCTGGCCGCCACGGTCGTGGCGGTCGCCGCCGCCGCCGGCTGTATGAGCGTGGGCGACAACGACGGCGCCCGGGTCAAGCCCTCCCACTCCGCCGGCCAGAAGGACGGCAAGGCACCCGACGGGGGGTCCGTGGTGACCGGCGGTGGCGGCGGCGGGTGGTTCGGCGGCTCCGAGGGTGACCCCAAACGGGGGCACGGGAAGGTCAAGGGGGGCGCGAAGGGGGCCAGCGGGGCGCCCGTCTCGCCGGGCGCCTCCCCGTCCGCCGGGCAGAGCGTGCCGGCGCCCGCGCCCGCGCCCGCCAAGCCGGGCGGGGCCGGCGCCGGGCCCGTCGATCCCGGTGTGCCGACGCCCACGAAGGCGCCGCCGACCCCGACGAAGACCGCGGAGCCCGAGCCCGAACCGCCGGCCGCGTCGCCCACCCCTCCGCCGCCGCCCCCGCCGTCGTCCCCGGCCGCCGAACCGTCGTCCTCGGTGCAGCCGCAGGCTGAGCCGCAGCTGGTGACACGCGAGCCGGCGCCGGAGGCCGGGTCACCCGCCTGACCGTGGTCGCGGACGGCCCGAAAGGGTGCTGACCTGCGCGGACGGCACCCGATTTGCCTAAGGGGGTGGGGGGTGCGTATGGTAGTAGATCGTTTGATCCCATTGCCTGGCGCCTTGAAGAGACGCGCCGCGTGTGGCGCGTACTCACCCCTGCCGTGGCAGACCGCATTGAGGCGGTCGAATTGCGAAATCACGGAGTTGACGGGCGCGTGCCGACGAGACTCCGGAAGGTTTCGCATTCGCATGTCCATTTCCAGTACTGATCACATCGTCGTGCCCGAGAACGACGAGGTCATCGACCTCATCGAGACGGCCGACGTCACCGACGCCGACATCACCGACACGGACACCGACGCCGCCGACATCGAGGTCGAGGCCGGCGAGCCACAGCTCACCTTCGGTGACCTCGGTCTCCCCGAGGGCGTCGTCCGCAAGCTCACGCAGAACGGTGTGACCAGCCCCTTCCCGATCCAGGCCGCGACCATCCCGGACGCCCTGGCCGGCAAGGACATCCTCGGTCGGGGCCGTACCGGCTCCGGCAAGACCCTCTCCTTCGGTCTCCCGCTGCTGACGAAGCTGTCCAGCGGCCACACCGAGAAGAAGAAGCCCCGCGGCATCATCCTCACGCCGACCCGTGAGCTCGCGATGCAGGTCGCGGACGCCCTCCAGCCGTACGGCGACGTCCTCGGCCTGAAGATGAAGGTCGTCTGCGGCGGTACGTCGATGGGCAACCAGATCTACGCCCTCGAGCGCGGCGTCGACGTCCTCGTCGCCACCCCGGGCCGACTGCGCGACATCATCAACCGCGGCGCCTGCTCCCTGGCGAACGTCGAGGTCGCGGTCCTCGACGAGGCCGACCAGATGTCCGACCTGGGCTTCCTGCCCGAGGTCACCGAGCTGCTCGACCAGATCCCGGGCGGCGGCCAGCGCATGCTGTTCTCGGCCACCATGGAGAACGAGATCTCCACGCTGGTCAAGCGCTACCTGACCAACCCGGTCACGCACGAGGTCGACAGCGCGCAGGGCAACGTCACGACGATGTCCCACCACATCCTCATCGTGAAGCCCAAGGACAAGGCGCCGGTCACGGCCGCGATCGCCTCCCGCAAGGGCCGCACGATCATCTTCGTCCGCACGCAGCTGGGCGCCGACCGTATCGCCGAGCAGCTCTGCGACTCCGGTGTGAAGGCCGACGCGCTGCACGGCGGTATGACGCAGGGCGCCCGTACCCGCGTGCTCGAGGACTTCAAGAAGGGCTACGTCAACGCCCTGGTCGCCACCGACGTCGCCGCCCGCGGCATCCACGTCGACGGCATCGACCTGGTCCTCAACGTGGACCCGGCCGGCGACCACAAGGACTACCTGCACCGCTCCGGCCGTACGGCCCGCGCGGGCCGCTCCGGCACGGTCGTGTCGCTGTCCCTGCCGCACCAGCGCCGTCAGATCTTCCGCCTGATGGAGGACGCGGGCGTCGACGCCTCGCGCCACATCATCCAGGGCGGCGCGGCCTTCGAGCCGGAGGTCGCCGACATCACCGGCGCCCGTTCGATGACCGAGGTCCAGGCGGAGTCCGCGGGTAACGCGGCCCAGCAGGCCGAGCGTGAGGTCTCCGAGCTCACCAAGGAGCTGGAGCGTGCCACGCGCCGCGCCGGCGAACTGCGCGAGGAGGCCGACCGCCTGACGGCGCGTGCGGCTCGCGAGCGTGGCGAGGACCCGGAGGCAGCCGTGGCCGCGGTGGCCGAGGCCGCCGCAGCCGTCGTCGTCGAGGAGGCCGCCGCCGAGGCGAAGGCCGCCGCTGAGGCGCAGGTGCGCGAGGAGCGTCCGCGCCGTGACGACCGGGGCAACTACGAGCGCCGCGAGCGTCCGTCGGGTGGCTTCAACCGTGACGGTGACCGTGGTGGCCGTTCCTTCGAGCGTCGCGACGACCGTCCCTCGGGCGGTGGCTTCCGCCGCGACGACCGTCGTGACGGTGGCGGCGACCGTGGCGGTTTCCGTCGCGACGACCGTCCGTCGGGTGGCTTCAACCGCGACAACAACGACCGTGGTGGCCGTTCTTTCGAGCGTCGTGACGAGCGTCCCTCGGGCGGTGGCTTCCGCCGCGACGACCGTCGGGACGAGCGTCCTGCGGGTGGCGGTTTCCGCCGCGACGACCGCCCCTCGGGTGGCTTCAACCGTGACAACGACCGTGGTGGCCGTTCCTTCGAGCGCCGCGACGAGCGTCCTGCGGGCGGTGGCTTCCGCCGCGACGACCGCCCCTCGGGTGGCTTCAACCGTGACAACGACCGTGGCGGCTTCCGCCGCGACGACCGTCCGGCCACCGGCCACCGCGGCAGCGACCGCCCCTTCAACCGCGACCGCCAGGGCGACCGCCCGACCGGCGGCGGCTTCCGCTCGGGCAGCCACGACCGCCCGTACGCCCGCCGCGACGACCACCGCGGCACGGGCACGGGCACGGGCACGGGTTCGGGCTCCGGCTCGGGTTCATCCTTCGGCCGCCGCGACGAGAAGCCGCGCTGGAAGCGCAACGGCTGATCGCCGGTCGATCACCGGGTGATCGCTGACTGATAGGTGAAGGGCCCGTACGACTTCGGTCGTACGGGCCCTTCGTCGTCCTGTCGCCAGATCCTGTCGCCAGTAGGGGCAGGCATGTTTTCGGCCAAATCGATACGCCTGTGACGCATGTCATACCCTTGGCAGGGGAATTGCTGGGGGCATGACAGATGACGCCATAACGACTGGGCTGACGGACGAGGAACGGCTTGCCCAGCTCGGTTACACCCAGGTCCTCGCCCGCCGTATGTCGGCGTTCTCCAACTACGCGGTGTCCTTCACGATCATCTCGGTCCTGTCGGGCTGTCTGACCCTGTACCTGTTCGGGATGAACACGGGTGGCCCGGCCGTGATCACGTGGGGCTGGGTCGCCGTAGGGCTCATGACCCTCTTCGTCGGGCTGTCGATGGCCGAGATCTGCTCGGCCTACCCGACCTCCGCCGGCCTCTACTTCTGGGCGCACCGGCTCGCTCCCCCTCGTACGGCCGCCGCCTGGGCCTGGTTCACGGGGTGGTTCAACGTGCTCGGGCAGGTCGCGGTGACCGCCGGCATCGACTTCGGGGCGGCTTCCTTCCTCGGCGCCTATCTGAACCTTCAGTTCGACTTCGAGGTCACCGCGGGCAGCACGATCCTGCTCTTCGCCGGGATCCTCGTCCTGCACGGGCTGCTCAACACCTTCGGCGTGGGCATCGTGGGGCTGCTGAACAGCGTCAGCGTGTGGTGGCACGTGGTGGGGGTCGCCGTCATCGTCGGCGCGCTGACCTTCGTACCGGACGAACACCAGTCCGCCTCCTTCGTGTTCACCAAGTTCGTGAACAACACGGGCTGGGGGAGCGGCGTCTACGTGGTCGCCCTCGGGCTGCTGATGGCCCAGTACACCTTCACCGGCTACGACGCCTCCGCACACATGACCGAGGAGACCCACGACGCGTCCACGGCGGGCCCGAAAGGCATCGTCCGCTCGATCTGGACGTCCTGGATAGTCGGCTTCGTCCTGCTCCTCGGCTTCACCTTCGCCATCCAGTCGTACGACGGCACGCTGAAGTCCCCGACCGGCGTACCGCCCGCGCAGATCCTGCTCGACGCGCTCGGCGCTACCGCGGGCAAGCTGTTCCTGCTGGTGGTGATCGGGGCCCAGTTGTTCTGCGGCATGGCGTCCGTCACGGCCAACTCCCGCATGATCTACGCCTTCTCACGCGACGGCGCCCTCCCCTACTCCCACCTCTGGCACACGGTCAGCCCCCGCACCCGTACCCCCGTCGCGGCCGTCTGGCTGGCGGCGTTCGGGGCGCTGGTCCTGGGCCTGCCCTACCTGATCAACGTGACGGCGTACGCGGCCGTGACGTCGATCGCGGTGATCGGCCTCTACATCGCGTACGTCATCCCGACGCTGCTTCGGCTGCGCAAGGGCGAGGCGTTCCAGCGGGGGCCGTGGCACCTGGGCCGGTGGTCACAGGTGATCGGCGTGGTCTCGGTGGTCTGGGTGGCCGTGATCACGGTGCTGTTCATGCTGCCCCAGGTCGCGCCGGTCACCTGGGAGACCTTCAACTACGCCCCGATCGCCGTCCTCGCGGTGCTGGGATTCGCGGCGATGTGGTGGGTCGCTTCGGCGCGGTACTGGTTCCTGAACCCGGAACACGAACGGACCCGGGCGTGGGAGGCGGCTCGCAGGGGGGCGCCCGAACCGGTGGATCCGTAGCGAAGGAGCCGATTTCGCTGCCGGGTGGGCGACCAGGTGGCGGAGTGACCCGGCCGCGTCCCCGATACCCGATCGGAGACACGGCCGGGTCCGGCTATGCTCGGGGGTGCAACATCGCGGGGACCCTTAGCTCAATTGGCAGAGCAGTGGACTTTTAATCCATTGGTTGTGGGTTCGAGTCCCACAGGGTCTACGGGAGCAGGGGAGGGGAAGCCCCTTCTGACCTGCAGAGCAGCGCTCGGTTCGGCTTCGGTCGGGTCGGGCGCTGCGGCGTTTTCGGGGGTCTGCGTGAACGATGCGTGAGCGGATGTTCGGGGGGACGCCAGGTCGGCGAGCGAGGCTGGGGCAGTGGAGGCGGAGACACCGGATCCGCTGTCGTGGTGCGCTGGCTCGCGTATCGGGCACGGAGGGCGGACCGGTGCAGACCGTATGGACGAGCACCTCGAACTGCCCAGCAGCCGCGCCGCCTGTTGCTGCTCCACCTCGGCCAACGGCTGTGACACCGTCTGCAGCAGCTCGGGGGTTCCGGCGCATCCGGTCCCAGACCGCTCAGACGGAATCTGCCGGATCCGGCCTTGATTGGTTTACTGGTGGGCTCTGGTATTCACCGGTTGCCGGTTCCCCGAGGGACGTCATGGCTAGGAGCACAAAGCCCTCACGGCGCGTCCGGGTGCCGCGAGTCGTCGAGGGGGAACAGCGTGTCCACGACGACGACCGACAGAGTGTTCGCTCCCACCGCGAGGTCGTATGACGGGCTCAGCTTCTTGAAGACAGTGGTCTTGGGCTTTGCCGCTGAGGCGCGCATGGTCTCGATGATCGGCTGAGGTATTACGAGGCGCTCGGCCCGGTTGGGTAGGGCGAATGTATCGGAACCACCGCCGCGGGCCTTCGTACTGGAGCGGGCGGCTGGACGGATGGGCTTGCGTACGCCGAGGTACAGCGCTGCGTACAGCCCGGCGAAGGCGACAACATGGTTGGCGCCTGCAGCCGAGAGACGGCATACCTCAACATCCTCGATGACGTGCTGCTCGACGAGGTAGGGGGGCAGCACGCTGGGCTCCTTGGACAGTAGGCTCGTGACCGCCCAGGCGCTGACGTCAGAACGAACCGTTGCATCGACGTTGTAGAGGTCGACCAAGAGCTGCCAGACATCCGAGGGTTGGCAGGTGCGGTGGAAGTTCTCCAGACGTTGCGGGAGCCTGGTCAGCTCTCTGTCGTAGACGTTGTTCCATCGGTTCAGCGCATGCCGCGCGCCGACTTGGCGGTCCTGGTCGGTGTCGTAGTCCGCGATGACCCGCTCGCGCTGGGCGCGCACGTGGCTCTGCCGTAGTTCGCCGAGTTCGTACGTGAGGACACGGCATATGCGCTGCACTGGGCGGCCGTAGGCAGCGGCCAGCTCGATCAGAGCCGGGTCATCGGGCGCGGGTCCCCGCCACGGTCCGGGCTTGGGCACATAGCGCTCGGCCATGGCGACGATCAACTCGAAGGCACGGGTACGGCGTTGTCGTACGGCCGGCGTCCGGTCGATGGCTATCTCTATCAGTCGGCGGGGCATGCCCAGGGCGGCGGCGACGTCGTCTATGAACCGCGGACTGCGGGTCGGCACGATGCCCTCGGTCTCGAACCGGCGGTAGTTCTTGGGGGAGACCCCGAGGTGGGCCACGACGTCCTGGGCCCGCAGACCGGACGCACGCCGGAAGTCCGCGACCGTCCAACTGTCGCGTTCTTCCTCCTTCATGAGCCTGCGGGGGTGGATTTTCAGTGCGCGTGCAAGGGCCCGCACGCGCACAGGGTCCGGCACCCTGTGCCCGTTCTCGTAGGCGAGGATCTGAGCTTTCGTTGCCCCTACGGCGTGCGCCAGCTCCTCGGCCGTCATTGCCATCACATCCGGACGCGCGTAGACGTTCATCCGGTGTGCTCGCAGCTCAGAGGGGCTGAAATCGGCCAGACCTCGTGCCATTCGCGTGCTCATTCTCGTCGCAGGGACCAGTTTAGAGGTACCATCCGAAGGCAAACGGGTCTGTCGTTGAACGCCCCCCTGGCAGCTTGACCTGGATCGCCGTTTTTTTAGCGGCACAACTGGTGGATGCTCGCGAGGAAATGCGCGACGTTGGACGCCGTTGGCCGCACGGTTTGGGGACTGCGGTCCACGTGTATCGGTTTGGAAAGAGGCCCTGTACCTCCACGGTGATCACTCCGTTGGCGGGGGCACAGGGCCAACGTCTGGGGGACGCAGACTCCCGGTATGGCCCTCTGTTAGCGCAGGGGGCCTTAGACGTCTAAAGAGAGCTGTTGATCAGGTGACGCAACCAGGCACCCAGTGCCTGAAGCGTCAACCAACCGATAACCTTCTTGACGATCTTCCGCTTGTTCTGCTTCCCGCCCTCGGGCGGGTTTTCCATACGCGGCACCTTTCTCTCGGACGCGGAGCCGATCGGCCCCGATCGGGTCAACCGATCGACGGGTTACGTCACGAGAGGAGATGTTGGGATGAGCATATCGGCTCACACGTACAACAACGGTCCGTAGCCGACCACACTCGCCTCAACTCCCGTTGTGAATCGTTCTTTGACGGTTAGTTGATTCCTGTACCTTCTGTACCTCGCTGAAAGCGATCTACGAACAGGTGCACGAGTAACGGCAGTTAGGGCGGCGTTTCGTGGGTGGTGACGCTGCGTGGGGCTCGGGGGTGGCAGGGTTGTCTACGTCATATGACGCAGGCGTGATCGTTGTTGTACTCACCGAATCTCGGCTATGTGGCGTCCGTCACTCCTGCGGGTATGCGGGCCACCCGCGACACCCTCGTGGCTTGCGAGGGCCTGGCCTGGTGGTCGGAGGCGGCAGGGGCGAGGTCACCGCAGCACCGCCACCCGCTACCCATTCGTCGGGTGGCGGGTAGAGGCGTAGATGGAGCGGGTGTCGAGGACGCTGCCGTCGAGCTGCTGCCGGACCTGGTGCGGGTGTTGGGCGAAGCCCACCCGACCACTCCTTCCATACGGGAGGGCTAGGCGCCGGAGGCCAACCGGCCTCCGGCACGTCGGCCGCGAGGAACACGCGCCGCAGCCTTCTCGGCGATCTCACGGTCCAGCTCAGGCAGCAGGCTCGTATACGTGTCAGACGTCAGCGTGATGGTGGAGTGCCGCAGCGTCTCCTTCACCGTGTGGATGTCGCCGCCATCTCCGTGCGTGAGCGTCGCGGTGACGTGGCGTAGGTCCCGCAGGGTGATGGGCGGCAGGTCGGTCGTGGCGAGGATGCGGCGGAAGGTCTCGGAGACGGTTCCCGGGTGCAGCCAGGAGCCGTCCTCCTTGGTGAAGACCTTGCCCGTGTCCTGCCAGGCATGGCCCCACTGCGCGCGCTCCTTGTCCTGGCGGGCTTTGTGGTCGCGCAGTTCGGAGATGGTCGTGTTGTCGAGCGCGATCGTGTTCGCGCTGCCGTCCGTCTTCGGCTCCGACTCGTAGATGTCCCAGCCGTCCACCACGATTTCCTTGGCGGGAGTGATGAGGCCGACGTCGAGGTCGATCTCGTGCCAGTCCTGGCCGACCGCCTCGCCGCGCCGGAGGCCACGGGTGCCCATGAGGTGGAGTATCGCGTAAAGCCGGTCGCCCTCGGCTGCGTCGAGGAAGGCGCCGAACTGCTGTGGCGTCCACACCATGACCGGGCCGGGGATCTGACCGGTCTCTCGCCACCGCCGGACGCGTTCATCGGTCCACATGAGGGGCTTCGGGCGCCTGCCGGACTCCAACTCGACGTGAGACGCCGGGTTGAAGGTGATCAGCTGCTGGGCGATCGCGGAGTTCAGGGCCGCGCGCAGGGTGCGGCGGATTGCCTGGCGGGTTGCCGGGCCGGTGATCTTCCGGAACGGTTTCATCTCTGCCAGTTTGGCTCGTTCGGGGGCGAGCCGTTTCCGCTCGCCCCGACAGGGCGACCGGGCGTGCTCGGCTTGCAGCGGGCGATCTGCTCGCGGCGGGCCTCGTTCTCGGCTGAGATCACCTCGTTGTCGTCGGCTATCGCGTCGAACATCTCCACCAGGTGGCCGACGTTGAGCCGGTCGAGGCGTACGTGCCCGATGCGCGGCTTCAAGTGGACGCGGATGTGGGAGGCGTAGGCGTTGAGCGTGGTCTTGCGTCGCTTCTTCGTGGCGAACCACTGGTCCAGCCACTCGCCGACGGTCAGGTTGCCACGGAGGGCCAGGCCCGCCCTCAGCCGGCGCCGGGTCTCCTCGATGGCTGGGAGTGGCTCGCCTTCTTGACCGCGACCTTCTCCAGCATGTCGACGAGGCGCCGGAGGCTGTCGGGGTCTTCCTTCTCTGCCAGCGCCAGCAGGGAACGGATGTGGTCGAGGTCCGTCTGCGCGGCCTTGAGGGACTCGTAGCCGGCGCGGCTGCCGACCGAAGCCCTCGACATCTTCCAGGCGGACGCATACGGCACCACCTCATGGTCGGACGCCCAGGCACAAGGCCAGGCCATCGCGCTCGGTGAACTCATCGAAGCCACAGCCCAGAAGGCTCCCGCCGACCTCCGCCACGAGTTGCGCGCCGCTGGCCAGGCGTTCGCACGCGCCCAGCGCTCCCAGATCCGAGCCGAAGCCAGCGCCGCGCACGCCCTGCGGAGCGCGGCCCGCGACATCGTCCACACCGCCACTGGGCCCGACGGAAGCGCACTCGCCGCCTTGGTCGCCGCGATGCTCTGGGCAGCGATCCTCGCCGGGCGCTGGCACGAAGCGAAGAACCACGCCCACCAGGCCGACGCAGCCCGCCAGGCCGTCCAGCACCTCCAGACAGCTGCCGACCGTGCGCTAGCTCCGACGCTCGCCGAACTCGCAGCCCGACCGCCAAGGGAGGAGGTGCGTCGTGTTCTGGTCAGCGATGTACGAGCAGTTGTCCCCGACCACGCCGAGCGGATCCTCTCCGATCCGGCCTGGCCAGCACTCGTCACCGTCCTCGCTGACGCCGAAGCCCGCGGCCACCAACCCATCAGCTCCTCAAGGAGGCCGCTGCTCAGCGAGAGTTGGACACTGCCCGCCAACCCGCCCGCGTGCTCATCACCCGCATTCAGCACACCGGCCGAAACCCGGCACCCAACCGCCGTGCGGAGGCCGCCCGCCGACGCTCGACCATTGCAAGCTCGACGCTTGTCCAGCAGAGCCGGGGGCCCCAGCCCTCACCGGTAGCGGCGACAACTGCTGAACAGCGGCATCAACAGCGCCGGTAGGCGGGAAACGCTTTGTTTGCCGAGCCAGCACTGCCAAGCCGGGATTGCGTCCTCGCCTTTCGCGGTGGCGAGGGTACGAGCGCGTCCTGCGGCTTGTCCGCGCTATGCGGCTTCGGCTTCATGCGGAACGGCTGGGGCATCGGCCTGTGCACCGGGCAACAGCGCGGCCCACGCCAGGACCTCGACCAAGTGCTCGGCCAGCAGACCGATGTGGGGATCAGGCTGGACAAGGGCGGTCGCTTGGCGGCGTGCGCCGCGTTCCGCTGCCCATTCGTGGTCGAGGGCGGTGAAGTCGTCGTCGATCCAGATGACTGGCGCGTCGCCGAGCCAGGTGTCGACGTGATCGCGTTTCCACAGATACCCGTTGGGGTGGCTGGTGGTGATCTGCGGGCGCGGGAGGTCGACGAACGGCAGGGGTGGGAGGCCGAGGAGCGGTCCGATCAGAGTGGTGGCGTCGTGGCGCCAGCTGGTGCACCAGACGGGGGTGACCAGGCTGGTCCGGATCACGTGCATGAGCAAGGGGCCATGCGCAGGGTTGAGCCAGATGGTGACCGGGTCGTCAGCGCTCCGATCAGCGGGCACGACCTCGTGCCGATTGTGGCTTACCGGACTGGTCCCTTCGGCGTCCGGAAAAGGTATGAGGATGCCGTCGACGTCGAGCAGTAGGTAGGGCGGGCGCATCGGTTTCTCCCAGGGGAGCCGGGACGGGGGTCAGAGCTTGCGCGCGGTGATGAGGAGGGTGGTGGGCCAGCGGCCACGGTGGCGCGCGTCGTGGAACTCCTCGGCCGAGGTGAGCCAGAGCCCGGCGCGGTCGAGGTGTTTCTCCCAGCGGTCGGTGTAGAAGTCCCAGCGGGCGATGGGCAGTCGGCTGCGGTCGGGGAGGGTTACGAAGTCGCGGCGGGGCCGGTCGTCGATGGCGGGGTGTAGGCCGCCACGCTGGGGATGGGGGACAGAGAAGGCGAGAGTGCGCCCGGGTTTGAGGTGCTGGGCGATGGCCGGGAGCAGAAGCTCGGGGGCTACGAGTCCGATGGCGCCGAAGACCGAGTAGACGGCGTCGAACTGCTCGTCTGTGGCTTGCAGGTAGTGCAGGGCGTGGCTGGCGACGAAGGTGAGGTTGTTCAGCCGGCCGTAGTGCGAGCGGGCTCGGCGTACTTGGAGGCCGACGAGGTCGACGCCGGTGACGTGGGCGCCGTAGCGGGTGGCGAGGTGGGCGGCGTTGTGGCCGGGGCCGCAGCCGAGTTCCAGCAGTCGCTTGTGGCGCAGGTCGGGGCCGAGGATTTCGGCGCTGGGTCCGCTGCCGGGCCGGGTGGTCCATTCCATGCGGGCGGGTACGGACAGTGGTTCGGCGGGAGCAGCCGTCGTGCGCTGGAGAGCGTGGACGTACCAGGGGGATGCCTGAGCGGCGAGCACGTCAGACCTCCAGGAGGTGGAGGATATCGGTGAGATGGCGGCGGACGGCCTTGATGTACGCGGGGTCGGTGGCCGGGTCGTTGATCCAGCGGATCGACTGCTCCATGAACCACTCGACAGCCCACATGCGGTGCCAGCCCAGTGCCCATTTCTCGGCAGGCAGCCCGCCGCGTTCGGCGAGGGCGTCTGGGGTGCCGCCTTCGGTGACGTAGGTGTCCAGGAAGACCCGCAGGCGTACGGGGTCGGGGGTGTCGAGGGTGCCGTGCCAGCTGGCGAGGTCGAGCAGGCCGGGGCCGGTGAAGGCGCGGGCGAAGTCCAGCAGCCGCCAGCCGTGCCGACCGATGTGGAGGCTGGTGGGGTGGAACTCGGAGTGCACCCAGCCGAAAGGAGCCACCGTCGCACCAGCCGAGCGCGCTTCAGCTGCCTGGGCGATCTGGTCGAGCGCGTCTTCGACGTCGTCCGCGTCCTGCCACCGGTCGGCCTTGCGGAGTCGGCCGAGGTGCTCCAGGGCCCGGCTCGGCAGGGTGCGCAGCCGTTCCTGATCCAGGACGGGCAGGGCGGAGGCGGTGTGGGTGCCGTGCAGGACGACGGCTGCGGCTGCGCCGTCGAGGTCGTCGGCCTCGCGAATCGGAGCGCCGAGGTCTTCCAGCAGCATCCCGAGCCAGCCGTCCAGGACTGCGGAGGCACGAACGACGGGCACCGGGACCCCGAGGGTGTGGGCTAGCCGGAGGGCTTGGTCCTCGCTGTCGAACGGCCTCTTGGCGTACTTGAAGATGGTGGTGGTGCCGTCGGGGAAGGCCAGACGCTCGACGCCGGACATGGACCACACGCGCACCTCCTCGCGAACGGCGGTGGTGCGGCCGGCCAGGGTGAGCAGGTTGTCGAGGAGTTCGGTACTGGGGTTCGCGGTCATGTGGGAGCTCCAGGGGGTTGGTGGCGTCCGGGGCGGGCGAGAGGTGCCGGCCCGCCCCGGAGCCAGGGCGGTGGCGCTACGCGGCAGGGCTCACGCGGTGGGAGTAGACCTGCTCGATCCACCCGGACTTGAAGGCGGCGAGGTCGTCGCGGAAGGCGTTCATCGAGGCACCGTAGGGCGCCACGACGCCACCGCTCTGGTCCGGCACGGACTGGCAGCCGTGCACGAGCCGTCCGCCAAGGGCGGCGTGGGCCTTGATGGCCTCGATGCGGCGGTGTTCGTTGAACCAGCCGCCGTGGTAGACCTCGTCGAGCATGCCGCCCGTCGCGTCCTCCAGGTCGAAGACCACGGAGGTGGCGGCGGGGAAGAACCAGCACGGGCCGACGTTGGAGATGTGTCCGTCCAGCTCGACCTTGTTGAGCGCCATCAGAGTGGCCGCCTCGCGCAGCATCCGCAGGTGGTCGGCGGTGAACTGCGGCAGGCCGAGGGCGGGGAGATGCTCGTCGCGGAAGAGGTACGCGTACACCTCGTAGGCGGTGACGAGCACCCGGGCAGCGTCCGAGGTCGACTGGGCGTGGGCCTTGATGAACTCCAGCGCGAGCTGCTCGACCGCGCTCGCGGTCGTCTCCTCCACGTCCAGGAGCTGGGACTTGACCAGCTCCCAGTCGGCGACGAGCCAGGTGCTGGACTCGAAGCGGAAGAAGTACTTGGCCGGGTCGATGGTGATGCGCCGGCCGTCGACCTGGATGCCGGGCAAGCGGCTCCAGCGCTCGTCGAACGCCTCGGGCAGTACGACCGTGATGGCCGCGGTGTCGATGGTGGTCACCGTGTCTCCGTCTCTGATCGGCCCGGGTTTGGGCACAGGGATGCCCGAACCCGGTGTGGGCGTACGGAACTTCGGGGGCCGCCCGGCCGAAGGGGGAGCCTGGTCGCGGTGTCGGACCGGGGCCGGGCGGCTGATGACTAGTGAACACTTCGTCACGCACAGTGGGTACGGTGAGAGGCAGTTGAAGCGGTATACACGGTTTACAGCCCCGGACGGGAGGTGAGCGTGGCAGCGTCGAGAGACCCCAATTCCCGCCTGCGCGACACCATTGCCGCGACCGGCTGCACCTACGAGGCCCTGGCGAGAGACATCCGGCGCATCGCGGCCGAGAATGGCGAGATCCTCCAGACGAACAAGTCGGCCGTCTCCCACTGGGCCAACGGCATTCGCCAGCCCACCGGCCGAACTGGCCAGTACCTCGCCGAAGCCTTGTCACGCCGAACGGGCCGCATCATCACCCAGACCGAGATCGGTCTACGCGTACCGGATGGCGAGGAGTCAGCCGAAGGGGATCCTGTCGTAGCTGCAACTGACCTCGGCCGGGCCGATGTTGAGCGCCGTCGCTTCCTCGCGGTGGCGGCCTTCACCACCGCCGGTGTCGCAATGCCGCTTGCCCACGACCACGAGGCCACCGCTCGTATGCTCCGTGCCCGCACTGGCACGTCCGTGGTCGGAGCGGACGACGTGGACGTCGTACGGCAGATCACTTCGGCTTTCAGCGCGGCAGACGAACGCCTCGGCGGAGGGCACGGACTGACCACGGTCACCGCGTACCTCGCCGACACCGCCGCGCCTATGCTCCGGGGCCGGTTCCCGAGCGAAGCCTTGCGACGGGCGGCCTTCGGCGCGGTGGCCGAACTCGCCTACCTGGCAGGATGGAAGCATCACGACCTCGGCCAGGAAGGCGCCGCCCAGCGCTACTACCAGGTCGGCTACCAGCTCGCCTGGGAAGCCGACCCGCATGGCCACGCCGCCTGGATGATGCGCGCCCTCGCCCACCAGGCCCTCAGCCTCAAACAGCCCCACCACTGTGTCGACCTCGTCGAAGGTGCGCTCACCCGCGGCCTCGGCCACGTCGACGGCCAGACCGAGGCGCTCCTCCACATTACCTATGCCCGCGCCTTCGCTGCCGTCGGTGAGAGGCCCGCGGCGGCCCGCGCCCTGCTCGCCGCTGAAGACGCCCTCCTACGCGACGACGACCCCCAGCCCAGCTACTCCCGCGTCAGCGGCCCGGCCGCCGGCACCGTCGCCAGCCACACCGCCCGCACCCTCACCGACCTCGCCGACCACATCGGCACCGAGCAACAGCACCGCGACGCCCTGATCCGCTGGGACCCCGAGAAGTACAAGCGCGTCCACGCCCTCACCTACGCCGACCTCGGCGACAGCCTCGCGGCCCAGGCCCGCGCCGACGAAGCCGTCGCCGCCTGGGCACAGGCCCTGACCCTCATGGAAGGCATGACCTCTGACCGCACCCGCAAGGCCCTCACCTCGCTCCGCTCCACCCTCTCCGTCTACCAGCACCGCAAAGTACCCGGAGCCACCGAACTCGCCCGCCGCGCACGCGAAGCACTGGCCTAAGCTGCCCACCAACCGGCCGACGAAGGGACACCAGCCGTGGCTCAGCGGACAACCGACGACCAGCCCAAGGCCCTACCGCCCGCCCTCGAATCCATGACCCTGCTGGTCGCCGCCGTCATCGTCCACGACCAGGCCACCAACCGCGTTGTGCTCCTCCAACGGAGCCAGAACGCCAAGTTCGCCCAGGGGATGTGGGACCTGTCCGTCGGTAAGAGTGAACCCGGTGAGCCCGTCACCGAGACCGCCGTACGCGAGCTGTACGAGGAGACTGGCCTGACCGTGAAGGCGGAGTCTCTGAAGGTCGCCCACATCATTCACGGCGCGTGGGGCGTCGAGGCTCCCAACGGCTTCCTCACCGTCGTCTTCGCCGCCCACGAGTGGACCGGCGAACCAGAGAACCGTGAGCCACGCAAGCACGCCCAGGTCTGCTGGGTTGATGCCGATGCCATCCCCGAGGAGTTCGTGGACACCACTGCGAGCGCGCTCCACCGGTATCTCACCAGTGGGCCTCAGGTGTCGCTGGACGGATGGGCATAGGGACGAGCGTGGCGTCACCATGCCCGGGCGGGATGGAAGCCGTCCACGTCCTCAGTCCCAGGCACATGTTCATCCACCACATCGCTGGTCCAGGCACACAAGCCCGGTCGTCAGCCCGGACCTCACCCTGGAGGTGCCGCAGCCACCGCCGCGGCGGTCTTGCGTGACTACCCCGACTCGGCAGGCCACTTCGGCCACCTCGCCGAAGACCGCACGTGCGACCCCTGCATCCGTCAGGCAGTGCGCCAGGTGTGAGGCCACGGGCGCATTGATGGCAACGGTTCTGTCACTTACTCAGGTTGAACTCGTAGTGTCCGGGTGCGTGATTACCAGGGTTCGATGATCAGGCCGGTTCCGGCGAGGCAGCCGTCGATCAGGTGGGGTCTGAAC
>NZ_LGDW01000076.1 GCF_001280005.1 Streptomyces sp. NRRL WC-3618
AAGCAGGCGGCGTCCAGGACGTCGTGGCCGCGACAGGCCCCGCCCCCTGCCCCGACCCGTTCTTCGAACGGTCGTAGACGACAGCACCGGCAGTGGCGGTGAGGTTCTGGCCGTCTTGGCCGCCTTTCACGGTCTCGGTGCCGTTGGTGTCACCGTCTCCGTAATTGGCGAACGCCTGCGCAGGGCACAGGAGCAGAATCCCGGCGGTGAAGGCGACAACCGCCGGGCCTCCGAAAGTTCGGTAGGTCAGGGCTGGCATACGGAACTCCCCCGCTCTGATGTCAGCGTCTCCGTGATCCAGATGCCGCTCTTGTTGGCCCGCAGTCGGCTGCTGTAGAGGACGTAGCTGTCCTTCGATGCCGGGGTCACGTTGGTCTTGCCGGTCGTGAGGCTCTTGTCGTACGCCTTGCTCTGGTCCTCGCAGTAGACGAGGCCGGCCGTTCCGTTGCTGTTGACGTTCACCTTGGCGGAAAAGTACCGCTTGGCCCCGGTGATGCGGCCCTCGCGGTCCACGAAGCCCTGGATGAACTTCTCGCTCCCGGCTGCTGCGTCGCCCTCGGAGTAGTAGAGGTACGCCTTGTGCAACGGGTCCTGCTCGGCAATTGCCATGTCCACGGCCTTGATGAACTGCTCGCTGTCGGCAAGGACCGCGTCCTTCTTCGCGTCACCCGTCTTGGGCCACTCGAACGTGTACGTCAGATCCGACGGCAGCTCGATCTTCGGCCGGCCGGCGGAGGCCGGCGAGGCCGACGCGGACGCTGTCGGCGATGCCGGGGTCTTGCTCCCGGTGTCGGCGCCGGCGATCTTGTCGTTGTCCTTCGGTCCGCTGTCGTCGCCGCCACAGGCGGTCAGCAGCAAGGCCGCGGACGCGACGAGCGCGGCGGCAACGGGCAAAGAGCGGCGCTTCACAGTGAACTCCCCGTGAGACAGATGTGCTAGCAAAATCAAGACGGTATCGGTGGGGCCGCTGGTTCCGCCAGGCAACCAAGGTTGCACTGTGGCAACGGCAAAGGGCGTTCGCCGTACGCGCCCCCTAGGCTCGACGCTCAGGGCTGACACCTGGCAGTTCCACCCATGGAGATGATCTTCACATCCCCTGCTGTCTCACCACATGACCCACGCCGCTTCTGATCCGTTCCGAACCCGTTCCCAACTTCCCGTCGAATGTCTGTGCCCAGTATGTTCGCGTGTGCGTACGACTGTTGTCGTTGATGTTCGGGTGACGGGGGCTGCGGGATGGCGGGGTATCGGCCGGTGGACTGGCATGTGCTGGACCTGGACAAGGACCCGACTCTTTGAGCTTCCGTGATGGTCGCCGCAGCCGGTGAGCTACCCGCTGGGGCCTGCATGGCCCCGCACCCCTCCCCGTATGACGGCCCCACACGGGCATAACAGGCGCACCCAGTAGAGGGGTGGAGGTTCAGCGATGTATGACTGGCCAGCTACCTCCTTGCCCGAGGACATGGTGCTGATCTGCACCGATCCGCAGAGCGCTGTCGTGAAGCGCACGCAGCTCAATTCGCGGGTCCTCGCCGGTGCGGTACTCCTCGAACTGGTGCAGCGCAGCGCCATCACCGTGGACGCGAAACGGATCACCGGCGTTTGGCCGTTGCCGCTGGGCGATCCGTTCGCGGAAGCCATACTGGCCGATATCAACCGCGCGCGGCCGAGCCGCTCGTCGCTTCGGCTGTCACGTTGGGTGGACAAAGCCTCCAGGAAGGTCGACCGGGCCTATCTGGACAGGCTCACCGCACGCGGCTTGCTGTACGCCCGGCCCCGGCGCCTCCTGGGTGTCTTCCCGTCCACCACGTGGACCGCCGTGAATCCCGCTTGGTTCGTCCACCTGACCGCGCGCGTCGACCACGCGGTGCGGCCGGAGGCCTACGGCCCGCCGACGACCAGCGATCTGTACCTCACGGCTCTGGTCGGGGTCACACTGAGCCGGCGCCTGTATCCGGGCTGGGACAACCGTCCACTCCGCCGCCGGATCAGCGATCCCAGCCACGTCAACCCGATCGTCAACGCCGTCGAGCAGGTGCTGGCGGCGGACGCCAGGAGACGTTCCGACGACTGAGCGAGTCGAAAGGCATTGGCATCCGGGCAGAGGACCGACCGGGCATGAACCGCTCACGCCCGCTCATGCCCCGCTCACACCATGGCGGAGGCTGTGATTCCGGAGATGGAGATTGCGCGGGAACCTGTCGGAGGTGTGAAGGATCCGGGCGGACCTGCCCTCGAAAGGTGCATCGCCTTCGTCGACCACTCCCCGTCAACTACCCTCCCCGCCACCCGACTTGTGGCATATTCGCCTCACTCTGTGTCGATCAAGCTCCACCTTCCGTTAGTTGATCTAGAAGATTCGGTGTTGAGCGGGCCATGCCGTGGATAAGGTGCTGATGCAAGAGGACGTCACAGAGGCGATCTGAGGCGGTGGCCGACTACCCCGCCGCAGTGAACGGGGTGGTGTGCAGCGTGCCGACCGCGATAGCCGTCACCAGTTCCGACCTGGTGCTCCCAGCGCATGACCGGCAGACCCCGCCCGCCGCCGTACCGTCACTCGACAGTCTCGACGGCGCACTCATGGGGATGCACACGCTCGTCGAACAGCACGGGTACGTCATCGCCCTGTACCCGGCGTCCACCGACCCGGCCGTCACCCGGCGCTTGCACTCCGCGCGTTCCGTCCTGGAGAGCGACCGTATCGCGCTGCTCGCCGTCGACCTGCCGCCCCTCGGACTCGCCCTGCTCGCCCAGCAGTTGAGGCAGCTGTCCATGTGCGACTTCAGCCCCGGCGTGCTCGCCTCATCCGCCCGGCTGCTCGCCCACTACATCTACGCCGGCGCCCACCTCGGCTCCGTCGCCAAGCTCGACCGGGTGCCCGTCTCCCTCAAGTCGCACGCCAAGTCCTGGGTGCCGGGCGCCCAGTTCGCCGTACTGGCCAATCCGCGAGCCCAGCTCGTACGGGTGGGCCAGGAGGAGCTGGCCGGGCCCGAGTTCGGGACGCGGCTGCTTGTCGCGCAGGGCCAGGCGCCCTCCGACTGGGTCACCGCGACCCTCGCACCTGCCTGGCGTGTGCAGGGAGTCGCCCCCGTTCCGCTGCCCGCGGAGTCCGCGCGCTGGTGGGGGACCGGGAAGATCGTCGAGTTCGCGGCGGGGCTGTACGACGTCTCCGTGCTCTACCAACTGGTCTCCTCCGTACGCCGGGAGGAGTGCCACTGGTGCGGTCTCGAACTCATCGGGGACCGCTGCGGTTTCTGCTCCGCCCCACTCGCCTCGCGTTCGGAGCTTCCCGTGGCCCTCGGGCGGGCAGGAACCCCGGCAGGAGCATCAGGGACATCAGTACGAGCACTGCCCCGAGGTACGACCTAAGAGATGTACGAGACGTACGAGACGTGAGAGACGCAAGAGACGTAAGAGACGTATCCGTCCCCATCCCCCCATCGAGGTTGTCCGAGTCATGAACTCCCGCCAGCGCCGCGGCGTGATCCTGCTGGTCCTCTCGACCCTGTGCGCCATCGGTGCTTTCGTCGGAGTGCTCTCGGTGATCCGCGACGTGAACTCCAAGGTCGGCCCGGAGGTGACTGCGTACCGCCTCAAGAGCGACATCGCGCCCTACAAGGAGCTCACGGCCGACCAGTTCGAGAAGATCTCCATGCCGAAGCGGTGGCTGTCGCAGACCGCGGTCACGCGCGTCGCCCAGATCCGCGGCAAGGTCGCGGTGACCCGGCTGGAGAAAGGCTCCCTGCTACAGACCGACATGATCGTCAACCGGCCCGAACTGGCCGCCGGTGAGCAGGAGATCGCGATCATGATCGACGCGTCGACCGGTGTGGCCGGAAAGATCAACCCGGGTTCGCTCGTCAACATCTACGCCACCTTCGAGTCCAAGGACAGCGAGAAGGGCGTCGACGAGGCCAAACTCCTCGTCACGAACGCGCGCGTCATCGACGTCGGCAAACTCACCGCCCTCGAACCGGGACAGTCGAGCAACGACCGCCGGCGTACGGCGACGGAGGCCGTCCCGATCACCTTCGCGCTCAAGACGCCGGACGCCCAACGCGTCGCGTACGCCGAGTCGTTCGCCGAACACGTCCGGCTGTCCCTGGTTGCGGGCGGCGAACTGACGGCTGTCCCCGGCGCCGCCGACCGTACGTACACCCTCGGCAAGGACAAGTAGGAGACCGGCCATGACGTCCGTACGTACGAAGCCGCAGCCGCAGGCGTGCCTGTCGAGGCCGTGCCCGGCGAGGGCGTGTCACCGATGACCATCCGCATCCTCCCCGCCACCGCCGACATCGAGTCCGCCCGCGCCCTGAGCACCCTCCTCAGCCGCCTCCCCGACGCCGAACCCGCCCCGCCCGTCGCCGACTCGACCGCGCTGCTCGACACGTTGGCCAGGCTCGCCGCCGACTCCCTCGACGAGCTGCCCGAAGTCGTCCTCGTGCACGAGCGGATAGGGCCCGTCCCGGCCCTCGACCTCGTACGCGACCTGGTGATGCGCTTCCCCGCGGTCGGCGTCGTCCTCATCACCGCCGACCCCAGCACCGGCGTCCTCACCGCCGCCATGGACTCCGGCGCCCGTGGCATCGTCCAACTACCCCTCACCTATGAGGCTTTGGCCGAGCGAGTGCAGGCGGCGGCGGCCTGGTCGTCGGGTATGCGGCGCCATCTGGGCAGCAACGCACCGGAGTTGTACTCAGGACCGGGCGGTACGGTCGTCACCGTGACCGGCGCCAAGGGCGGCGTCGGCGCCACCGTCACGGCCGTCCAACTCGCCCTCGCCGCAAGGGCGTCGGGCCATACCGTCGCCCTCCTCGACCTGGACCTCCAGTCGGGGGACGTGGCCTCCTACCTGGACGTCCAGTTCCGCAGGTCGATCGCCGACCTGGCCGCCATCACGGACATCAACCCGCGCGTCCTCCAGGACGCCGTCTTCACCCACGACACCGGCATCGGCCTGCTCCTCGCCCCCGCCGAGGGCGAACGCGGCGAGGAGGTCACCGACAGGGTGACCCGCCAGGTCGTCGCGGCCCTGCGCTCCCGCCACGACATCGTGGTCGTCGACTGCGGCGCCCGGATGGACTCGGCCACGGCGGCGGCCGTCGAGATGGCCGACCACGCCCTGCTCCTCGTCACCCCGGACGTCGTCGCCGTACGCGCCGCCAAACGCATGGTCCGCCTCTGGGACCGCCTCCAGATCCGCAAGGCCGAGGAGACCCTGACGGTCGTCAACCGGCAGTCCAAGGGTACGGAGATCCAGCCCGCCCTCGTCGAGAAGGTCACCGGCACCAAGGTCGCCCGCTCCTCGATTCCCGCCGCCTTCAAGGAACTTCAGGGCGTTGTGGACGCGGGACGACTCCAGGACCTGGACGCCCGGTCGACGGTCAAGCAGGCGTTGTGGGCGCTGGCGGGGGAGTTGGGACTGGTCGTCGCCCACGAGGGCGGCGGCGGCAAACGACGTAAGTCGTCGTCCACCGACCGGGGCTCACTGACACTGCGCCGACGAGCGGAGAGAGGCGGCGACCGAGGGGCCGTGACCCTCGAATTCGCGGGCATGTTCCCGCTGTTGCTCGTCGTGATGAGCATCCTGTGGCAGTGCGTGCTGTACGGCTACACGTACTCGTTGGCCGGCAACGCGGCGGACGAGGCGGCTCGCGCGGCCACAGCGGCGTACGCCCTCGACGCCGGCGGCTACGAGGGGGCCTGCGAGAGCGCGGGCGGCGAGCACCTCCCCGGAGCCTGGAACGGCGCCGAGATCAACTGCGGTACCGAAGGTGAAGTCATGAAAGCCTCCGTCAGGGCCCAAGTACCGCTGTTCTTCCCGGGGTTCGACGTCAACTGGACGGTGAACGGTGAGGCGGGCGCTGCGCTGGAGGGGGACGAGCACTGATGAGGAGTCTTCGGGACCGTCTTGCGAGCCGCCGCCCGCACCTGGGCATGCTCGGCGGCCGGCGCGACCGTGGTTCCTCCATCCTGGAGTTCACGGGTTTCCTCCCGATCCTCCTCCTCATCGGCCTGGGCTGCATCCAGCTCGGGCTGGTCGGCTACGGCCTCAGCCAGGCCGGGTCGGGGGCGCGGGCGGCAGCCCGGGCCACCTCCCTCACCGGCGACGGGGGAGCCGGGGAAGCGGCAGGCGTCGCCTCCGTCAGCGACTGGCTCGACCCACAGGTGGACGCACCGCTGGGCGCGGGCGACACGACGACCGCCCGCGTGGTCGTCCATGTCCCCGCGATCATCCCGCTCTTCGGCGACTTCGACCTGGACGCGACTGCCACCATGCCCAACGACGACGATGGCTGACCGGACAACGACGATGGCTGACCGCACACCGAAGCCGGCTGACCCACAGAAGTCACAACCTGACTTGACTTGACTTGACTTGACTGGAGAGGAGTTGAGACCGAGACCATGAGCCTGCGCTCCCGCATAGCCTCCGCCGACGACAACGGCAACGGAACCGCGCGCGAGGACGGCCACCTCGTCGCCGTCTACCGTGCCAAGCTCCTCGAAGAGATCGACCTCGCGGAGATGTCCAGCCTCGCGGCAGCCGAACGCCGCGTCCGCCTGGAACGCGTCCTCGGCCACATCATCAGCCGCGAGGGCCCGGTCCTCTCCTCCGCCGAACGCTCCCAGCTCATCAGGCGGGTGGTCGACGAAGCCCTCGGTCTGGGCGTCCTCGAACCGCTCCTCGCCGACGCGTCGATCACCGAGATCATGGTCAACGGCCCGGACTCGATCTTCGTGGAACGAGCGGGCCGCGTCGAACAGCTCCCCATGCGCTTCGCGTCGAGCGAGCAGTTGATGCAGACCATCGAACGGATCGTCTCGACGGTCAACAGGCGTGTGGACGAGTCGAATCCGATGGTCGACGCCCGCCTGCCCACCGGCGAACGTGTCAACGTCATCATCCCGCCGCTCTCCCTCACCGGCCCGACGCTCACGATCCGCCGCTTCCCCCGCGCCTACACGCTCCCCGAACTGATCGGCCTCGGCTCCCTCGACGAGCAGATGCTGATGCTCCTCGCCGCCTTCGTCCGGGCCCGGTTCAACGTCATCGTCAGCGGCGGTACGGGCACCGGCAAGACCACGCTCCTCAACGCCCTGTCCGGCCTGGTCCCCTCCCACGAACGCATCATCACCATCGAGGACTCGGCCGAACTCCAGCTCCAGCAGGAGCATGTGATCCGCCTCGAATCCCGCCCGCCGAACGTGGAGGGCAAGGGCCAGATCACCATCCGCGACCTGGTCCGCAACAGCCTGCGTATGCGCCCCGACCGCATCATCGTCGGCGAGGTCCGAGGGGGCGAGACCCTCGACATGCTCCAGGCGATGTCCACGGGCCACGACGGTTCCCTGGCTACCGTCCACGCCAACTCGGCGGAGGACGCGCTGATGCGCCTGCAGACCCTCGGCTCGATGTCCGAAGTCATGATCCCCTTCGAGGCGTTGAAGGACCAGATCAACTCGGCGGTGGACGTGGTGGTCCAGTTGGCCCGCCACGCGGACGGCTCCCGCCGCATCGCGGAGATCGCCCTGCTCATCTCCCACGGCCGCGAACAGTTCCGCATCGTGACCGTCTCCCGCTACGTCTCCCGCCCGACCGGCCCCGACCGCGTGCCCCAGGGCTACTTCGAACACCTGCCGCTGCCCCGCCCGGTCGCCGAGAAGCTGTACATGGCGAACGAATCGCTGCCCCCGGCGTTCGGCGTGGCCGAGGTGCTCGACGTACTGGACGCGAGGCAGGCGATCAGATGAACACGCGAACGACTACAAGAACCATGACTGCAAGAACCCTGACGAGTGCGACTACCAGCACGAGGCCGACTGTGCGGAGCGAGAAGCCATGAACAACTCGGTCCCGCTGGCGTTGGGTGCCACCATGCTGTGCTGCACCCTCGCCGTCGCGGGCGTGCACACGTACGCCACCGGCCGCGCCCAGCGCCGAGCGCTCGAGGACCGCCTCTCCGGCGGCGGTGCGCTGCGCATGGCGTCCGGCCGCGTACGCAGGTTCGCCGCCGTCGACCGCCGACTGCGCCGCACCCGTCTGGGCCGCACGATCCACCTCCGCCTCTCGGCGACCGGACTGGACCTGACAGCGGGCGAGTTCTTCACGTACGTCACCGGTGTCGGCGTCGCACTGTGGCTGCTGGCAGCCGCCGTACTGGCCCCCTTCTTCGGCCCGATCGCCGCGCTGGTGACGATCTGGGGCGCGGCGATCTTCCTCAACTGGCAGCGCCAGAAACGCATCGAGGCATTCATCAACCAACTCCCGGACGTGGCACGCCTGCTGGCCAACGCCACGGCGGCCGGACTCGCCCTGCGTACGTCACTGGCGATGGCGGCGGAGGAGCTGGAGGCCCCGGCGGGCGAGGAACTGGCCCGGGTGGCCGACCAGTTGAGCCTTGGCCGGACGGTCGACGACACGTTGGGCGAACTGGCCGAACGCCTCCCGTCCCGCGAACTCGTCGTACTCGTCACCACGTTGGTGCTGGCCAACAAGGCGGGCGGCTCAGTGGTCAGCTCGCTGCGCAACCTCACCCAGACCCTCGAGGACCGCAAGGAGACGCGCCGCGAGGTCCGCACGATGCTGTCGGAGGTCAACGCGACTGCCTTCACGGTCCCTTGCCTGGGCCTCGGCTCCCTCCTCCTCATCAACTCCTCGAACGAGGGCGCGCTGGAGAAGGTGACCGGCTCCGCCTTGGGGCAGGGCCTGATCCTCCTCTCCCTGGGCCTGTACACGGTCGGCTTCTTCGTCATCCGCCGCCTCGGCAAGATCGAAGTCTGAGGGGAGTGAGTGACCGGATGCTGCCACTGCTGCTGGCCTTGTTGATGGCGATCGCCGTCGCGGGCGCCCTGCTGGGCATCCGCATGATCCGGGCCGACGCCAAACTCCCCGCCGACCTGCTCCTCGCCCTGGAGGTGGGCGGCAGCCGCGTCTCGAAGGCCGGCTCGGCGGTGGACCGCATGGGCGTGCGCTTCGCACCCCTCGTCCTGCGCCTGATGGGCCCCGCCAGGGTCGACGCGAAACGCCTGCGCATCGACATGGCGGGCAACCCCGGCGGCCTGACCATCACCCGCTACGCGGCCCGCCGCGCGGTGTACGTCACCTTCGGGGTCCTGCTGGGCCTGATCTTCCTCCAGAACGGCCAACTACTCCTCGCTGTCGTCACGTTCGCGTTCGGAGTGACGGCGGCGGACGTGGCGATCTGGCAGGCGGTACGGGAACGCAAGGACGTCATCGACCGCACGCTCCCCGACTTCCTGGACGTGCTCGCGGTCGTGGTCTCGGCGGGCCTGGGCTTTCGCCAGGCCCTGGACCGGGTGGCGGAGAAGTACGAGGGCCCGTGGGCGGACGAACTCCGCATCACCCTCCGCCAGATGGACATGGGCGTCAGCCGCCGCCAGGCCTTCGACCAGCTCCGCAGGCGCAACTCCAGTGAGCAGGTGGCCCAGTTCGTGTCGGCGCTCCAACAGGGCGAGGAGCTCGGTTCCCCGATCGCCGAGACCCTGATCCAGATCGCCGCGGACATGCGCCGTACGGACGCCCAGGAATCCCGCCGCCGCGCCGCGAAGACGATCCCCAAGGCAACTCTCGTCACCCTGGTGTTCATGCTCCCGGCGACGATGATCCTCATCGCGACGGGAATGTTCCTCGGCTCGGGTACGAACTTCGGCTCGATTCTGGGACGTTGAGGACGGTGGGATCCATGCGGACATGGCGCCGTGAGGTACAGAACCGGAACCGCAACCGGGGCTGGGGCCGGGTGCGGGGCTACGACCCGACCGCCGGCTACCTGGCCGACGACGCCCCGGCCCCCGCCACCGTCCGCCTCCAACTGAACGCCCTGCAGGCCCTGTGCCGCCAGGCGTTCGCGGTACGCATGACGATGATCGCCCTCGGCACCCCCTTCGCGATGACCAACACGGCGCAGGGCGCCCCGCGTTACGTGGTCCTCGCGGCGGCGGTCCTGGCCGTCACCGCCTCGTACGCCATGTACCGCGACTGGGACCGGCTGGCCCCGCGCCTCCTGGCCCACCCCACCCTCATGGCGGCGGACCTGACGTTCGCGGCGATACTCCTCCTGACCGCGTCACCCGCCTCCCCCCTCGCCTACGCCACGGTGTGCACTCCTCTCCTCGCCGGCCTCCTCTACGGCTGGCAGGGCTCGGGCGTCTTCACGGGGCTGCAGCTGGTGGTGCTCCTCACGGTCTACCGAGCCTGGGCACAGCACCCGGGCACAGGCACCAGCACCCTCCTCATAGCGGGCTTCTGCATCGGCGCCGGCATCATCGGCGTCACACTGCGCAACCTGATGTTCCGCTTCGGTACGGCGAGCGAGGCACTGGCGGAGGCGAACTCCCGGCTGGCGGTGGCGGAGGCGGTGGAGTCCGAACGGGCGCGCCTGGCAAGGGAGATGCACGACTCGGTCACCAAGACCCTGCACGGCCTGGCGCTGGCGGCGGACGCCCTCGCCTCGTCGGCGGCCGCCGGTACGAACCCCGACCCGGACTCGGTACGGCGCCACGCGGCGCTGGTGGCCTCGGCGGCGCGCCGAGCGGCGGCGGAGTCCCGCGACCTCCTCACCGACCTGCGCCACCACACGGACCTGAGGACACCGGACGTGGATCTGATCGCCGAACTGACGCAGAAGGCAGCGGAGTTCGAGCAGAGCGCGGCAATCCGTACGCATCTGAAGACGGGCACCGCGAGGATCGACGCCCTCCCGCACCGGACGGCACACCACCTCCTGGCGATCGTCTCGGAGGCCCTGGAGAACACGCGCAGGCACGCGAACGCCACGCGGGTGACCCTGGAGGCGGAGCCAACGGGAGACGGCCTGACGCTCCGCATCAGGGACGACGGAGTGGGCATCCCCGACCCACTGAACCTCGAAGAGACCACCAGATCAGGCCACTTCGGCGTCCTGGGCATGGTGGAACGGGCGAGGTCGCTGGGTGCGGTGATTCACCTGGGCCGACAGGATGAAGGGGGCACGGAGATCCGAGTCGACGTGAGGCTCCCCGGACTCGATTACGTCCCCCGGCCCCGGAAGGAGGTCGCGCCGTATGCCCGGAGATGAACGGCCGGAGCCGCTGCGGGTGTTGGTGGCGGACGACAACCCGGTGGTACGGGCAGGCCTGACGGCACTGCTGGGCGGCCACCCGGACATCGACGTGGTGGCGGAGGCGTCGAACGGCACCGAGGCGGTGTCGGCCGCGGAACGCGTACACCCTGACGTGGTGCTGCTCGACGTACGCATGCCCGGCACGGACGGCCTCACCGCCCTTCCCCAACTCGCGCTACTGGCCCCGGTGATGATGCTGACGTACAGCAGCCAGCCGGAGATCGTGAAAGAGGCGCTGCACAGAGGAGCCTCGGCCTACCTGGTCCACGGAGGCTTCACGGCGGAGGAGCTGACGGAGGCGGTACGGGCGGTGGGAAGGGGAGCGGGGTCCGCTCCCGCCCCTGCCTCTGTCCCCGTCCCCGTCCCCGCCCACGACCCTCTCCCCGCCCACGACTCTGTCCCGGATTCGCTCGGCGTTTCCTACGAACCGAAGGAAAGCACTTCGCACCTGCAACCAGTTATGGCACTCTTGCGCCAGACGCTGCCGACCCGGCTCGACCATGCGCCACCACTTGCCGTCCACGTCCGCAACCGACCGGACTTCGGCCTGAGTTCAAGGGAGGTGGAGGTCATGGATCTCATCGCAGCCGGGGTGAACAACCAGCAAATCGCCGCCACCTGTTTCATCAGCGAGAAGACGGTCAAGAACCACATCAACCGCATCTTCGCAAAGCTGCACAGTACGACACGGAGCGAAGCGATCGCCCGGTGGCTGGGTACGGCTCGGGAGGGGTGGGAGTGATGGGGCTTGCTGGGGAGGGAAGTTGGGCCCACGGGCCCACGCGGAGTAGGCGGGTTCTCACCTACCGTGTCGAGGTCGCTATTGGTGTCGGGTGGGAAGGCGCAAGCCATGCTGCAGGTCAACAGGTGGGCGCGGACCGTTGTCTCCCGGATGCGGGGGAAGGGGCGGGACGCGGGGGCAGGGTTCGTGGAGTATGCGGGCCTCATGATCATCATCGCGGGGATCTTCACGCTGATCGACGGGTTGGGGTTGGACGGGTTGATCTCGGCAGCGATCCTGAGAGCCGTGAACAACGTCATTGGGAACTAAGGCTCCCAGGGGTACGCGAGGACCGAGGCCAGACGCTTCCCATCTACATCTGGCTGACGGGGATTCTGCTCTTCGCCGCCGTGGCATTCTTCGTCTTCGCTCAAGCAGCGTCCGTCCGCAATGGAGCTCAATCAGCGGCGGACGCTGCCGCGTTGGCGGCGGCACAAGACGCTCGCGACGAACTGGTGGAAACCCTGACGGGTGCGATCGGGCAGGGCGACGACTGGCTCGACTGGCTGAACGGCCAGAACCCACCGGGTGCCGGGGCCACCGCGGCCGCACAGACGTTGGCCGCCGAAAACGACGCAACTGTCCAGGGCGGAGCCGAACCTGTCGTGCGGGACGGCCACCCCGGGTTTCGTGTCGCCGTGAAGACCACGAACACGGTCGGTGCGTCGATCATCCCGGGCACGGAGAGCATGCACGCCAGGGCCCATGCCGTCGCCATCATCCAGCCCCGCTGTGAATTCGACCCGGCCGCGGATCCCACGAAGCCGATCGCGCTGGACTGCGACGGCCAGACCGTGGACATCGACCCCGTAGATTTCGATCCGGACGACTTCCCCGACGCGTCCGTGCTGTTCTCTGTGCATCTGGCCGAGTGAGAGGAAGCCGTACCGATGGATTTCCGGCATACCAAGAAGAGCCGCAGGGCGCTGTCGACAGTGGCGATCACGGCCGGGCTGCTTGTCGCGGTGGCCGGCTGCGGCGGGGGAGGCGATGACGGCAAGGCGTCGAGCACGGGTTCCTCGTCCACCCCGACTCCCAAGGAGCAGGGAGATGCCGACAAGAAGGAGTCCGCGACTCCCGCCGCGGACACCGTGCTGGCCGAGGTGAAGGCCGGAGGCTTGACGCTCCAGGTGACGTCGGCTGCCCGCGACGCAGGCGGCTTCGTCACCGTCGAAGGCAAGGTGACCAACGGCACCGGTGTCCCGTGGGTCGGGGCGGATTGGCGCGGTGACGAGAACGAACTCGTGAAGAACGGTGGGTCGATCGCGGGCGCGAGTCTCGTCGACCCCACTGGCAAGAAGAAGTACCTCGTCCTACGCGATACGGAAGGGCGCTGCTTGTGCACGAGGTTCACCGGAGGCGTCGGAACGGGTGACACCACGGACTGGTTCGCCCAGTTCCCCGCTCCGCCGGAAAGCACGACGAAGATCAACTTCCAGGTCGGCTCCATGCCCCCGGCATCCATCGAGATCTCCGAGGGCGAGTGACAATGACCCGCACTCACCGCCCCACCGCAACCACTCTCACGGCCCTGGCAGTCCTGGCCACCCTCACCCTGACCACCCCCTTGGCCCATGCCGACGACGACCCGAGTGCACCCCCAGGCAGCGTCACGACCTCCCCACCTCCCGAAGTGGACCCCACCAGCCCCGGCCTGAAACTGGCCGACGGCGCCACACTCGCCGCAGTCAAGGTCCTGGACATCAAGTCGGTCGTGGAGGACATGGGCGGCGAGGAACGCCGAGTGGACACGAACGAGACCGTGACGTTCGCGCTCCAGGCGGAAGTCCTGTTCCCGAAGAACAGCTCGAAGCTGAACCCGGAGGCCCGCTCCCGTATCCGGGTGATCGCCGACGAGATAAAGGCACAGAAGGCCACAAACGTCAGGGTCTTCGGCTTCACCGACAACCTCGGCTCGTACGCCCACGGCCTGACCCTCTCGAAGAACCGCGCGGAGGTCGTCCACGACGAACTGGCCGCCGGGCTGGGCGGAGACGTCACCTTCCAGGTACGCGGCTACAGCGAGGACTACCCGATCGCCGACAACACCTCGGAACAGGGCCGCCGGAAGAACCGGCGGGTGGAGGTGACGTTCCAGAAGGGGGAGTAAGGCGACTCCATCCGACTCGCGCCCCGCCGCCGACTCAGGCCGCACCGCACTCAGCCGGCGAGCAAGGCACGTATCCACAACACTTCACCCTGTTCGATGTTGAGCTGAGGATCCACCCACGGTCGTGACATTCGGCGAGCGGGGGGGGTGGGGGGCCGTAGGCCGCCGAAGTTCGAATTTTCCGGTTCGTAGTGCAAGTGTGAAGCGGCCGGCTCGCTGCGTTTTGTAACGGTTACAGGTCAAGTGGGGTACCGGTCGGGCGATTTGGTGGTCTACGTCCCGATGCTTGACAGGTTCCAACCTGGTGTCAGTGGGTGTCGATGGATAGCTTGGTTCGCTCAAGAGAACCCTCGCCCCACCGGGAGTCGACAGTGAACCGCCGCCCCGCGCTGATCGCAGCGCTCGCACTGACCGCCGCCGCGGCTTTGTCGCTGTCCGCATGCGGGAGCGATGACAGCCCCAAGGGCAAGGACAACGACAAGATCGCCGGCGCCGACACCGGGAGCAAGGCCCCGGCATCCCCGACGGCGTCCGCGTCGGCCCCGGCTGCCTCCGCCGGCCGGCCGAAGATCGAGCTGCCCGCGGATCTGACGTACACGTTCGAGTGGCCCAAGACGGGTGACAAGGACAAGGACGCGGTCCTGGCCGACAGCGAGCAGTCCATCAAGGCCGTGGACCTCGCGATCGTCAACCAGAACGCCCTCGACAAGGCCTACCTCTACTACTACGAAGGCGAAGCAGCGGCCGGCACGGAGACGTTCGTCAAAGCGTACGTCGACGCCAAAGCTCGGGTCACTGGCGCCTACCGCTACTACGACGCGACAGTCAACGTCAGCGGGAAGGACAGCGCCTCGCTCGTGTACTGCGAGGACCAGAGCAAGGCATACGACATGTACCTGAGCCCGAAGAAGATCAACAAGACCCCGGCCACGAAGAACAGCTACGTCCTCTACAGCACTCAGATGCACAAGAACAACAAGGGCGTCTGGGCTATCGAGAAGATCGTTTCGCAGAGGGGGAGCGACAAGTGCCAGCCCTGACAACGGGATCGCGTGCACTGATCGCGTCGATAGCGGTCGGTTCGGTTCTGCTGGGCGGCGCCCCGGCCTTCGCCGACAACGAGATCGGTGGCGGAACTTCGGGCCCCCCTCCAGCCACCGGCGCCCACGGTAACGCCTCCGGCGACACCCTCTCCGCCACTGCCGGTGCTGTCGTCTACGACCGTTCGAAGAACGGGTCGGGGCAGGGGGCGGGGCCTGTCGCGGCCACGACGTCCTGGACGCCGCCTGCTT
>NZ_LGDW01000077.1 GCF_001280005.1 Streptomyces sp. NRRL WC-3618
CGCGGTCATAAGGACAAGGGCCCAGGGCCCAATGCCTGGTACAGCAGCCCTGGAATGGGGCGGGCCCTGCCGGTACGGCGCCTCATCGTGGGCCCTGATGGGGGTGTCCCGGCCCGTGTGCCCCTCGGCCCGCAGTGTGAGGGCGGTCGTGGTGTCGGCCCCCTTGGTGCCAACGACGCCGGAGCCGGAGCGGTCAGGCATGCGTGGCTTCCGCCCTTTGGCACTGCGTAGTGAGGTTATGCGGGACGCGTGGGCGGCGAGCTGACCCGACCGTACCGGGCACAGGATGTCGGGTCCGGCCAGGCGCGGCGGACGGGTGCCGCGCTGCACTCCAGCCCCGGTCTTGGGTCCTTCCGTGGGTACCACATGGCACAGGTCGTAGAAACCGCTCCACGGGCGTTCAGTTGATCCAGGATGAGTGCGTAAGTCCAGGTCAGAGCCTTGTGACGTGAGTGCGTCCGTGGGGTTGGTGATCTCCTGTGACTGTTGTTACTGACATTGATCCTCGTCGACTCGTTCTGGCGGGGGTCTTGTCTGAGGGGGTGGGGTGCGCTGCGGCGGGCGGCTGTGGCTTGGCATCGATGCCTTGCAGCAGTGGCGGCTGGCTTCTCCCACAGGGGCTCTCGCTCCTTCGGTGCACAATGGGGTTTCTGCTTGTAGCCGCTGTGCTCTGGGGAGGGGCGTCGTGGAGTTCAGGAAGCGAACGCTGGAGAGACTCGGCGACCTCATCTGTGGAAACCTCGGTGCCGACGTCCCTCAGGGTGATGCCGAGCCCCCGTACTTTCCTTATCGATCGAGCAAGTACATCACCGAGTTCTTCGGTGAGCTCGACATGGATTGGGAGCACGACGGTTCGACGCGACATCGCTGGGTCGCCAGCGTGCTCGAGCAGTTGCTGGCGGAGTCGCACGAGGGTCCTGCGCACCCGCCGGAGTCGTTCTGCCGAGTCATCGACCACCTGATGGATCCGGCGGATGCACTCAATGAGGGACGCGACCGGCCCAAAGCCTTACGTCAGCTGAACGACGCGCTCTCGCGAGAGGGCTTCGAAGCCTTCTACGCGGAAGATAAGCATTGCTACCTGCGGCACATCGGGACGAATACCGTCTCGAAGCCGGCCCAGAACCCGCACCGTCCCTTGAGTGTCGCCGAGATGCAGCGGCGTTCGGGTCTTGCTGCCTTCCTGGACTCCTGCAGCGAGGATGAGCTCATCGAAGAAGTCCTGTTGCCGCTGTTCAGGCAGCTGGGGTTCCACCGGATCACCGCGGCCGGGCATCGGGACAAGGCGCTGGAGTACGGCAAGGACATCTGGATGCGCTACACCTTGCCGACGCAGCACTTCCTGTACTTCGGGATCCAGGTGAAGCGCGGCAAGCTGGATGCGACGGGGCGGTCCAGGGCGGGCAATGCCAACATCGCCGAGATCCATAATCAGGCGCTGATGATGCTGGCGCACGAAATCTTCGACCCGGAGACCAACCGACGCGTCCTCGTGGACCACGCATTCATCGTGGCCGGCGGGGAAATCACCAAGGCTGCGCGTAACTGGCTGGGGAACGCCTTGGACGCCGCGAAGCGGAGCCAGATCATGTTCATGGATCGCGACGACATTCTGAACCAGTACGTCGTGAGTAGCTTGCCGCTTCCCGCTGGCTTGCCGTCGGGGCCCATTTGAAGTCGACCTCCGGGACGGGTTGTCAGCGAGGTGTGGTGGGAACCGTCGGCTCAATCGCGCGGACACCGGCAGGCGAACGCCGCTCTCTATCGCATGGTGTTGTCCCGTCTTAGCTTAGATGCGAATCCAACCAGGTCGCCTGAGATAACGAAAACGTGACGTGAGATGGAAAAACAGCCACTCGAAGAAGTGCGGACTTGGGTTATCCCTGGGCCGTTATGTCCCGAGCAGCCGGGACTTCTGCTGGTCGAACTCGTCCTGTGTCAGCACTCCCTGCTCCAAAAGTGCCTTGAGTTTGCTGATTTCGTCGGCCACTGACAGAGGGGGAGAGGCTTGAACCTCCTTGATCGACGAGGAGGGGCCTTCCTCATTGTCTAGCTGCGCAGCGAGCGCGTTGAACGCATTGACGTACTGGTTTGCCGCCCGCAGGGCCGTCGAGTCCGGTGTCACGTTGTAGGTCTGGGCAGCCCCGTTACCGAAGGTCAGATTGACGACCGCCGAGCCTTTGTTCTTGCGCCCTGCCACGGCGGAGAGACCGCCTGTTGCGACTCCGCCAGCGAGCCTTGTTGCCGTCCATGCCTTATGGGCGCCAGCATCCACGAACTCGGCCTGGCCACCGAGTACCGGTCCTTGCCCAGTCATACCGAATTTGGATGACGGCCACAAACGCATCATTGCTGCGGTGTTCATCGTCTTTTCAGTGGGATGCAATTTGCGCCAGTCTTTTAGCGCGTCTTTGTCTGCCTTTCGCTTGTCTACGGCTTCCCTGAGAGCCTGTTGCTTTTTCTCGCGTTCGGCGGTCTTCTGCGCAGATTTCTCCGGGTCACGCTTGAACATGATCCTCATCACCCCTTCGCAGGACGGGCGGGCCATGCCTCGCTGTGTAGCTGAGGTCCGTGGCATGTTGCAACTCGTATGGCTCCTTGGCCTAGTATCTCGCGGTGGGTAGGGCCGCGCAGGGCGACGACGACTCTCTCGGGACGGGCCGGGGCTCGGCCGTTGATGGCTACGAGGCGGGACGTGGTCACCGCAGCGGGTGCAGGAGGGAGCTTCGTGGTTCCTCGTCGAATCAGAAGCCGATGATCAGTGGGCGGCCTCGTATTTTTCGATGACTTCGCGCGGCACTCGGCCACGGGCGTTGACGTCAATTCCCTGGATCTTGGCCCACTCGCGCACTTTGATGGGATCCGGGCCATCAGTCGGCGGCTTGCTGCTACCGCGGCGGCGTGGTGCGCTGCCCGACTTGCGGCCGACTTTGAGGAAGGGCGCCAGGGCGTCCAGCAGTAGCTGGTGACTGTCAGGATTGAGGTCGATTTCGTAGCTGACGCCATCGAGACTGAAAGTGTGCGTAGCGATGTCCTCACCCTCGGTATCCGTCAGATCGTCGGTGAAGACGGTCACGGTGCGCTGAACCATAGAAATTTCCTCTTTCCAAGTGGGCTGTAAGGAGTCTAATAGCATGGAGGGGCGGACTTCGCCACCGGCAGGGCATGCCTTGCCTCAACGCTGACATGTTGCGCAAGCTGTTCGTGCTGGAAGAGCCCTATTGGTTACGGACTGACCTGGTGGGCGGGCGCCAGTTTGCTTTAAATGGATACCTCTCGACTGCAGTGCACGAGAGTGGAGGTTGTTGCAGACCTCGTGGGGAGCAGATTGAAAGCGGAAGAACTGTTCACGTGGAGGTCGAGTTGCCCGCTGAATTGCAAGCTTGGCTTGACGCACTGCGGTCGTCTGAAGCCGGGTAGGTGCTACTCCATGCGGTCTTCCTGATGGCCTGCTCCAGCTCGCAGTGGTCGCGAAGCGAGCACAACTCCAGATCCGAGGGCAAGTTCCCCTCAGTGGCTCGTTGGAGCATTCGCTCGCGAGTCCTGACCTTCGTCTCGACTGCCAAGTGCCGGAATCGACCTTGTGATGCTGGCACAAAGGGTACGGTCGGCCCGTGCCAGAGAATACCCTCGGTGAGATCTTCCAGTCAGCGTCAGACCGGCTACGTGCCGACTTCCTCAGCTCCGGCGGGTTCGTGCACCGCGGCGAAAAGGGCGGCGCACGTGAGCGGCTGTTGGTCGACTTCATCTCGAAGTACCTACCAGGACATGTCCAAGCGTTCCACAGTGGTGAGGTCATCACAGTGGACGGCCGGGTGTCCTCTCAGTGCGACATCCTCATCTGCGACCGGAGCACTCCGCCCCTGCTGGACATGGAGAGCTATCGCATCGTGCCGAGCGAGTGCGTCTACGGGGTCATCGAGGTGAAGTCGAAGCTGGACTCCAAGGAGCTAATCGACGCCTGCGAGAAGCTGCGACGGGTCAAGCAGCTTCCGAAGAGCGCCTTCTACCCGCAGATGTTCCAGACGCAGTACCGGATGTACGGCCGGGAGTACACCTACTTGCCGACGGCCGGCATCATCTTCGCCTTCGACGGCATCGACATGGCGAAACTCGGCGACCAGCTGGCCGAGTGGTGCCGAGACAAGCCGCTCGATGAACGCCCCGACAGCGTATGGGTGATGGGCAAGGGCTACTTCACCTGGGTGGACGAGTCCCCGCACCCCCAGGTCGCCGTGCAGGAGAGTAGTAACTTCGCTCTCATGGAACTGCCCGAGGTAGGTGAGGTGCTGTTCCCGTTCACCCTCTACCTCAGCATGCACTTTGCGGCTGCCCGGATGGACCCGCTAAAGCTGATCGACTATGCGAGCCAGACGTCGATCGGCTCGATGCGGACGACTTGGTCTGTGGGTTCCACGCCTGATGAGAACGCGCCCTGACCCGTCTACCGGCCGTTGCAAGGCCAACGGGGACGGATGTCGTCGTGGTGGGCGCCGGACAGTCTGCACAGGACAGCGCGGCGCTGCTGTGCGAAGCTAGCGTCGAGGTCCGACTGCACACCTCTGCAAGGGAGTTGGTGTTGAGAGGCGGTCCCGCCCCGCCGTACTGGCAGCCGGACGCACCGCTGGGCCGCTCCTGGGCGCTGTACGGGGTCGTGTACCAGGCCGCGCTCTTCCGGTACCTACCAGAGCAGTCGCGGTTGCACCTGGCCCTTCGGGCGAGGCCGCTTGTATGCCACCCGTCCCGCGATGGTGGCCGCAGGCGGAACCTGCGGTGAGTGTCCCGCGTCGCATGTCCGGCTCGCGCGTGTCCTGGAGGTTCCCCGCGCGATAACCTCGGGCGGGTCGCGCGGCCTTACGCCACCACTGGTGAGGGCGTCGTGTGCAACATTCGTGTGGGCTTCGGGGGTGTGATGGCGTCGGGCAATGGTCGACGATCTGCGGTCAGAGAGGGTGCTGTTTCGGATGGCCACGGCGGCACCGTTATCCGTTTCACCTATGGGAAGGACGTCAATGACGTCCCTGGGACCTCTACGGCAGTCGCACAGTGCCTAGCGGAAATTCGCCTGCACCTCGCGGCTGGTGCGGACGCCCAGACCGTTAAGGCTGTGGCGCTCGTATACCGCGCGTTCGACGAGATCGCCGATGCGGAACGAACGGTTGGAACGGTCGCACACCAGCTGGATGACGCTTTGGCAGCCACCAGCGTCCCAGAGGCGCTGATAACGCGCCTTCGAGAGTTGATGGATCTCGCTGCGAGAGCCCGCAGGCTTCAGGGGACCGTTCCCCGTCCTGCGCTGGAGCTGTTGGCCCAGGCAGAGGCCGGCCTGCAAGAGGCATCTGCGATGGGGTCTGCGAATGATCGTTTCGCCACGGCTCATCTGGCAGCACTACGCACCGCCGCCGCCGTGCTTGCTGCCCGAGGCCGGCCGCCGGAAGGCGCGAGCGATGGGCGCCGCAGGCGGATCCGCAGCGCATGGGAGGTCCTTCCTGAAGTAGCTCCGGAGCTGACCGAGTGGAGCGCTCTCTTCGCGGCCAGGGCTCAAACGCGCGCTCGCGCCGAGGCCGATCTCCCGGGCGCGGCGAGCATGCGCGAAGCGGAGGACTTGCTCCGCGATGCTCGGATGTTTCTCCGGATCAGCCAGCGGATACTCCTGTCTGACTCTCGGCAGCTTGAAAATCTGCGACTGCCGGACCCGGAGCCCGCGTTCCGAGACGCCGACGAGCGCGCAGCGCTCGACAGCCCACCGCTCGACATACCCCTTGGTCACACCCCGCCGGGCCCTCCACTGGGCGATGACGACGATGAATGGGACGAGTAGTTGGGGGATATCGCCAAGGGTGTTCTCGGTGGCGGGTGGAGCCTGTTGGTCGGCTGGATCCTGCCGACAGCCATTAACTTGGGCATTCTGGCCATCACCATGGGGCCCAGCCTGCGCCAGGTCCCGGTGGCGAACCAGATATTCACTGCCTCGCCGGGCGCCAAGGCGCTGCTGTTACTGATTGCTTCCGTATTGACGGGCCTCATCCTAAATGCCTTGCAAGTCCCCCTCTATCGAGTTTTGGAGGGTTACCTGCTCTGGCCGGCGCGACTGTATGCGCGGCGCAGTCGCCACCACCGCAAGCGCCGTAGCGAACTGGCCGATGAACTCACACGGACGCGCCGCGCGCGTCGGGCTGCAGCTGGGCGGGTGCAGTCGGCAGGCACTGCACAGAGACCACTTACCCCTGACGGAGAAGCCCCAGCCGTGCCGGATCCACGCGACGAAGTACTAACAGCGACGCAGCAGGCGCTGCTTGGTGAGCGGCTGGCCAGATATCCGGTGCAGGACGACCAGGTCACTCCTACTAGGCTTGGCAACGCCATTCGGCGCTTGGAGGAGTATGGATATGACCGGTATCGCCTAGATTCTCAGGTGCTTTGGAACGAGCTCACCGCGATGGCACCCGAGCAAGCTCGCCGGCAGGTCGACACCGCGCGCACCAGCGTCGACTTCTTCATAGCCCTGCTGTACGGGCACACAGTCCTCGTCGCCATGGCCCTGTGTGCCACATCGGTTGATAGTGCCGATCCTCCAGTTCTCCTCGGCACGGCCGGCGTCCTCTGCGCTCTGTGCCCGCTTTGGTATCGGGCCGCGGTTGCAGCGACTGATGAATGGGCGGCAGCCGTCCGCGCACTGGTCAACCTGGGGCGCCACCCATTGGCTCAGGCCATGGGCCTTGACCTGCCACAGGACATCGCAGAAGAGAGAGAAATGTGGCGGATGGTCTCTCGGATGTCCCGTTCCCGGTTCCACGACCGAGCTGTCGCTTTGAACCGCTTCCGCACCCCGCCTGGCATGGGTGAGCCTCGGTGAACGACCGCCCGGTGACGACGGGAGCCAGCGCTGGCATCTGTGGGCGAGGTCCTCGTCCGACGCCGGGAAGATCAACGGGCCGTCGGGTAGGTCGCCTCGGGGCGCGGCCGTTGTCAGAGGGGGGGGCTACTGTCCGGCGCATGCCGAAGAAGAGGAAGAAGAAGCCGTCGTCGCGGGCCCGGCGCACCGGCGAGGTTGCCCCGCACGAGCAACTGCCCTCCGTGATCAAGCTCGGTGGCCCGCCGGTGCCGTCGCGCGGGTGGACCTTTCAGGCGTTGATCGACGCGGGGCGGGAGTCTGGCCAGCCACTCTTGGAGTTCACGGCGCAGCCTCCCGACGGATACTCATCCGATTTCGTCCCGCAGGTCGATTTCCCTCGGGCGCCGCTCCAAGCGGGGTGGTACCTGCGGTCCGACCTGGCCGTTCCGGTCTACCTGTGGGTGTTTTCCGAGAGCCAACTCGCCGATGATCCAGGCGCGTTGGATCTGCGGCGACGGGGGTTCGCCTTCTATGTGGCGCACTCGGTGTGTACGCACGGAGGAAGTGACGGCGCTTATGCCAGCGCGGAGGACTTGGAGGCGTGGATTCCGATTGTGGCGCCGGACCCGAGTGTCGTGGACGCCGACCGGTATGGCCACGCGCCCGTTTATCGCACGCCTGCGGCACGGCGGCTGCCCTCAGGATCTCCCCGCACGGTGGGAGTGCTGGATGCGGACTATGCGCGGGTAGCGGGCCGAAGCCTGCCCGAGCGCTGGGATATCGACGTAGTCGGCTTCTTGGTGATGGAACGACAGGACGCCGCCGACATGCCGGGACAGGAATTCTGGAGGCAAGTAGCCTTTCACACGTTCCGAGATCAGAATCTGTCGGATCTCCGTGCCGTGGCCGGACACGTCGACCTGATCATCGGCCACAATCTCTTCGACGGCGACTACCGATGCCTGCGGACCTACGGCGACGTGGTGGACGTTGGCGTGCTGGCCGCGAAGACGGTGGACACGCTGTATGCCTCCCGTCATGTTGTCGGCGGCGGCGCATCTCGTGCGGCGCGTCTGGACCTCACCACGTTGGCGGGCGCCCAGGGACTGCGGGAGCGGGCGAAGACAGCGTCCCGGACCAAGGCCCACCGCGGCATCCGCGCCATCCATGACGCGGAGGAGCGCTGGTTCTTCCAGCCCATTTCTGATGACTGCGAGCTGATGCTGGAGCTGTGGCTCGAACTGGTCACCAGCCGGCGCCTGCGCAGCGTCCTCCCGTCGGGTGAAGCGGTGGAGTACCCGGTGGGCGAGGACGGTCTGCGGCTGCTGCTGGAGCCGCAACTCGCCCCGGACACCTTCACGAACCTGCTGACGACGAAAGGCACTGTCTACCCGCTGCAGGGCGCGGCGCGCAATGAGAGCGTGGCCCGGATCCACCGCGAGATCGAACAGCAGCGGGCCGACGGCACGCTGGTCAATCGCCACCCCGCCGCCGCGCACCGCCAGCGCTGTATGGCACCCAGTGACACGGGGGGACGGCAGTGCGACCAGCTCATCGAGGCGACGCAGACGTATTGCCGTGCGCATCGCACCAAGCGGCGCTGCCGAGGGAATCCGGCCCTCGCCGACGCCTGCACCGCCATCGTCCACGGCGATCTGGCGCATTGTCGCTGGCACCGTATGACCGCGCTCTATGTGCCACAAGGGCAGCGAATCGTTGAGGACTTCACCCTGGCTCTGCCGCTTCGGGGCTGGGAGCGGGGCAGCGACTGGGGATACGACACGGGGACGCGTTCGTTCTTCGCGAGGCTGTACCGCAACGAGGCCGACTCGTCAGGCTCACCGACCGTATGGCTTTCGGGCACTGATCCCGACCTCGGTAACGTGGTCGCGCTCACGGACGCTGTGCAGAAAGCGACCGGGGCGTCCCGGCAGGACGTCGTGGCAGCCCTGACAGCGGATCGGAAGTCACCCCGAGAACGTGCCGTGATCACCCAGGACTGGGAACCGGCCGGGTGCGACCGTCCCTGCCCGTGCGGCACCGCGGACTGTGGCCACGGCGCACCGTGCCCGAACGACGAGTGCAGCGGTCACGACGTCCATACGATGCGCAACCCTCGCACCGAAGCGGACGTGACAGCGTGGCAGGACCATTTCGACTGCTGCGAGGGCTGCTCCGGCAGCTTCCTGGACATCTCACTCCCGGAACGCCCCTGGGGCGAGAAGCACGACGACGGCACCGTGACCGTGTACGCCGGGGTGTCCCACTACGAGCTCGGTGTCTACCCGTAGCCGTGTGCAGTCGTGGCGGACCGTTGCAGTGAGCCGGGGCCGGCGGGTGTCCGCGACCGAGCTGAACGGCGGGCCGGCTGTGCCCGGACGCCGTTCGCTGAGTGCGGCAGGTCAGCTGTGGCGCCAGGTTTGGCGCAGGCGCAGGACTTCGGTGGCCCAGTGGGCGGGAAGGTCTGGTTCGGGTATGCGTTCGCGGCCGAGGCTGAAGCGGACGTGGCGGTAGAGCCAGTGCAGCGAGGCGTCCGAGCTCGCGACGAGTGTGGACAGCAGCGGTTCACCGACCGGTGTCTCCCGGTCGACGGCGACCAGGAGTTCACCTTGGTCGTCCGGGTGCAGGTGCGGCAGCCCGCCCGCCATCCGCAGCCGCAGGTCACCCCACGTCAGAAGTGAGCCGCCGCTGCGCGCCGCGTCCTTGAGGACGTCCCGGGCGATGGCGGCCAGCTTGTCGATGGTCTCGATCGGCAGACGGTCCGGGGGAGACGGTGCGGTGGCCTTGGGACCGGGGACGGCCTTGACCGGGTCCGCCGCGCGCGGTGCGGCACGACGCGGCGCGCTCGAGGTGCGGGCCTTGAACTGGCGCTTCCACCGCTTGACGTGAACCTCTTCGAGCACCGGCAGGCGCCGGTCCAACTGACGGCTCAGCGAGCTGATCTCGTCGAGGAACGCGGCGAGTTGCTCGGTGGCCAGACCGTTGCCGGCACGGCCGAGTTCCGCGAGGACTTGACGGATACGGCGCAGGATCGGGTCCGTGTTCGGATCCTGTTCCTGGCACCACGCCTTCACCTCGCGCATCAACGGCGTGTAGGTGGAACGGTCTTCGGGCGACAGACGCCGGCCGTAGATGGGTCCGGCCAAGTGGCGCGCGGTCTGGACCGCAGCCAGGTCGCCGGCCTCCTGCGCGGCGCGGATCTCCTGCACGAGCCAGGCGAACTCCGCTCGGGCTTCTGCGAAAGCGGCAGACTCGGAAGGTGGCGCGCCACTGGGTGACGGGTGGGACGCCGACGGGGCTCCGTCGTCTGGAGTCACCGATTCGCCGTTGACCTGGGCTTCCACGCGGGTGAGCGCCGTGTGGAGGTCCGGCGGCAGGGGGCCGGGGCAGCGTCGTTTGAGAATCTTCGAGTGGGCCAGGGCACTGCGCAGGGCGAGAGGCGTGGGGGCGGGGCCGGCCGTCGCGAGGTCGGCGAACAAGGTGCGCAGCGCCGCGTGGGCGGCTGCTGCTTCACGGCTGTTGATCCAGGTCTGCAGGTCGGTGCGGAGCAGTAGGAGGTTCTGCCGTGGCTCACTGGACAGGCGTTCCGTGGCGATCCGTGAGACTTCCTTGCGGATCTGTCTGGCCTCGTTCAGGTCGTCGGCATCACGGGCCTGCTTGAACAGCTGCGTCAGACGGGCGATGTCTGCTGTCGCCTGCGCCTGGAACGTGCGCTGGTCCTTCCCCGGCGGGACGGGGCTCTTCGCGGCGGCGGGCGGGCCGGCGGGCGTGCTCTTCTTCGGGGGAGCAGACGCCGGCAGAGGGTGGCCAATGAGGCGGTCGAGGTCGTCCAGGAGCCGCTCGCTCTCTCGTTGCCACGCGCGCAGCTCCTGCCTGCGTTGCCGGACAGTCTCGTAGAGCCGTTGGTGCTGTTCGCCGTCCTTGACCGTGGTGGTCAGGCGGGCGGCGCGACGGCCGGTGGCGTGGGGCAACGTGGCACGGCCCACGGCCAACTGGGCCTTGAGGAGGGTCAGTTGTTCCTGGGCGGCCCGCGCTTCCGCGGGGCGGGGCGCCTCCGCAATGGCAGCCGATGCCGGTAGGGGAGGAGCAGGGTGGCCGTACGCCGTATGCGCAGCGCGGATCTGCTCGTCGCTCCACCGGTACAGCGCGGACTCCGAGGCCGGGGCGGGGACTTGGAGCAGGCGCAGCACGGTGGCGAGATAGGACAGGGGACGGCCGGAGGGCGCGCGGACCAGGACGCACAACAGCGGCCGGTTCCGGTCTCGCGGCTTGTCGACCTCCACGAGGAGGTCCCGGCGCTTGGGATCGGGCAGGTGCGCGAGATCCAGGCCGATCCGCTCGCCTAGCAGTTTCCACGTGGTGGTGGCCCCCTCCCGCGCCACGTCTTCGAGAGCCCGCCGCAGCAGTATGGCGGTGCGGCTGCCCTGGGACTGCACCGGAACGGTGGAGGCCGGGGCGGGCCGCGTGGCGGGCTTCGGCGCGGGCAGGGGCTCGTCCAGGGCGACGGAGGGACGCCACAGGCCGGTACGTTCCGCGTCCAGGCCCTTGAGCTGGATGAGGCTGTCCGCGCGCACCGCCCAACCGGTGTTCTCACCCGGTCGGTCGGCTTCGGTGACCAGCAGGCGCACCGCGCCCGCCAGCCGGTACACGTACTGCTCGGTGGGGCGGGGTGTGTCGTGGGGCAAGGAGAGCTGGGCCTTGAGGATCCGGTGTCCGGCCGGTTTGATGAAGCCGGATATCAGGTACCGGCCGCTCTCCACTAGGGGCGAGTCGGTGTCCGGCCGGGCCTCGCCGTCGATCGCGAAGACGATCTCGGCGCCGCGCAGCGGCAGGCTGCCGGCCACGGCGTCGTGGCGCGCGGCGCCCTCGCGGATCAGCCCGCGGCTACGCAGTTCGTCGAGGTCGGGGGTGATGAGGCCGTTGCCGGTCATCCGGCACTGCTCGAGCGGGGACCAGGCGACGGGGCGGTTGTCGGTGACCGTGCCGATCAGAACCCGGCGGCTGTTGCCGTCGGTTTCGCACCGCACCCGCAGGGCATAGCCGTATCGGGCAGTCATATCCCGGGTGATGGCGCTCTCCAGCCCGAAGACCCACTCGACATGCCCTTCCTTGGCGGCCAGGCTGTCCGCCGTTCCACGCCAGCTACGGTAGTCGTTGGGCCGCAGCTCGAAGCGCAGGCGTTGATTCGTGGCACGCAGCACGAAGTCCACGGCATCCCCGGGGCCGTGCCCGAGGCTGCACAACTCGGCCTGCGCCGCGTGCCCCTGGCCCGCCAGCCACTGCGTCACGTGCGCTTTGACGAACAGGTGATCGGCGCTGTCGACGCCGTTGGCCGTGCGATGACAGGCCGCCCGGCTTCCGTCGCGGTCCGGGAAATGGGAGAAGTGACAGACCTTCGTTTCGTAGCGCTTGGTCATCAGCCGCTCGCCGCAGCCACCGAGCAGCGTGCCGCACCAGAAGTCGTCCTTGCCGAACTGGCGGCGGAACTCATCCAGATTGTGCGGCTCCTCGGGCAGGATGACCGGCTGGTCCGAATCCTGGCCTCCCATGACCGCCGTCTGGACGAGACGGAAGTCGATCTGCGCCACCAGCAGTTCCTCCGAAAACAGTCAGCACCCATCCACCCAAGGAGGCACACGCCCCGGAGCACCCCTGGAGCCTGCGAAGTCACACACGTCCCGACGGTGCAGCGACGTCTTGGGCCACCCGATGAGATTATCTGTTGCGTCGGACAATGCGTCAGGTGTGGTGTGCAGCGCCGCCCGGAAAATCCTTGGCGGGCTCCGGTCCGGCGGGAGAACGTGTCGACGACGAAGGCAACGGAGACGACACCGGCCCAGGTCTTCACGTGGGTGAAGTCGGCGACCCAGCACCGGTTCGGGGCAGCGGCGACGAAGTCGCGGTCCGGCAGGTCCTGCGCCCGTTCGACCTGTCCGCCGGGCAGCGTGGTGATCACGCGTCTGCCGCAGACCGCTCCGGTGATGCCGAGTTGGCGCATCAGGCGTTCGACGGTGCAGCGGGCCACGAGATGGCCCTGCTGGTTCAGCTCACGCCAGATCTTCCTGGCCCCGTGGACGCGGTAGTTGGCCTCGAAGACCTCGCTGATCTGTTCCTACAGCTCGGCGTCCCGCACGGTCCTGGCCGACGGCGTGCTCCGTCGTTTGTGGTGGGCGTAGTAGGTGGAGGGGGTGATCTTGCACCCTCTTTGAAGGCGATCTCTTTCAGGGCAGCTGCGAGGAGTTAGTGGGTTTCACGGCCTGAGCTGTGCGCGCGGCGGCAAAGACTGCCCTGCGGGCGCTGAACGGATCGTGGGCCGAGCGTAGCCATGGGTGGGTCGCCAGAGCGGCGGCCAGCCGCCTGCACTCTTCCTGGGCTGTGAGCCACCGCTCTCGTTCTGCGCGGGTGATGTCGGCTCGTCCTGCCGCGATGTCGGCTGCCGCCGGGAGGGCGTCGGCGAATGCTCCAAGGTGCTGAAGGGCGGAATCCAACGTCAGCCTCGCCGCCACTACATCGCCGGGAATCTCCCAGCCGTCCACGTTCCACGTGGACCTGTACTCGGGCGGCGGCTCCTTCGACAGCCAGTCGGAGGCATCGATGGGATCGCCGCTGTCGCGGGGGCGCGCGAGTTCCGTGCGTATCCCGGTGTCCTGGCCGTAGTGGCAGTGCGGGTCGGGCGGGAGCGGCTCGGCGGGGAGGAGCGTGGCGGTTGAGCCTGCAGTCGATGCCGGCAGATAGGGATCTGGTTCCGGACGGCCTTGGAGGAACTCCGCTTTGTCCGACGGCTTCACCCACATGTGCCAGCCGCGCCGCCGCCCTGCTCGTGCTCGCATGAACAGTGTCACGAGCTCGCCCGTGGCTGTCATGCGCACCATGTCGTCGTAGTGCGCCTGGGTTGATTCCCACGTGGCGTGCCAACCGCCGCAGCGCGTTCCCGTCTTGGGGCATTCGCGCTGAGTGCTCCAGTCGCAGCGGACCATGCGCAACGCCTTGACGCCTCCTCGTACGCGCAAGGCGTCCCGGCTGCCCACGTCCTGCCATCGTTGGACGTTCAGTCTGGCCCAAGGTGCCCGGTCGATGGCGAGTGAGTTCTCGTTCGTCACGAGCCATAGCGGTGTCAGGCCGTCGTCCACCGCGGTGCGCGTCCTGTTGTCCACAGAACCACTCGCGATCGGTGAGATCTGGATCTCGTAGCCGATCTTCTTTCCGCTGGCCCCGGCGACCGTTACATCAGTACGACGGCGACCATGTACGGCTCGGTCTTCGACGCAGACGTTGAAGCCCTCCCGGCTGGCTGCTTCGGCGGTGTGGTTCTTGAGCGCCTTGTGTAGCTCGCTCTCACCTGCTGTCTCGGAGACCTCGCCCCTGGTTACGTGCCGGGCGTGGTAGCGGCCGTTCTTCTCGACGATGGTCATGAACCCGGGGCAGACGGTCCCGTATTCGTGCGCCCCGAGGCAGTAGAGAAGGTCGGGCTTGTAATTGCGGTGAATCTCCTGCAGGAGCCCCGGGTGGTCGGGGTTACCCAGGTCTGACGCACTCAAGTCGATAGTGATCCCGTAACCGCGATGCAGCACGTTGTGGGTCATGCTTCGAGGGTAAGTCCTGCCTCTGACATTGATATTGGTAGGCAGGTTCTGGTGGTCGTGGCTCGGCCTCTGACTGACAACGGAGCTGGTTGCCGGGGCGGGGCTGATCGGTGGCGGTGCCTCTACTGGCGAGCAACCCCGCCCCCTGAATGCACTGCTTGCCTTCGTGCGCTGTTGTGGTCGGCTGGGAGCGAGTTCTGGGTGTTGTGTGAGGGGACTCCGCGGGTGCTGGGCGTGGACGACTTCTCCCTCTACGGCGATACCTACGGGACGCTTTTGGTCGACACCACCACCCGTCTTCCTCTCACGCTTTGGGAGGGACGGGACGCGGAACAGCTCAGCCGCTGGCTCCGTGAGCACCCAGGCGTTGAAATCGTCTGCTGTGACGGCTCGCTGACATACCGGCAAGGCATTACCGCCGACGCCCCCGATCGGGGCTGCCTGCCCGCGGCCCTTCCGCCGGCCGAAGAGGCCGACCCGGTGCCGGACGACGAGACCGCCGAGGACACCGCGGCGGACATCCGGGCCGGGCGGTACGCCAGGAGGCTGTTCCAGGCCGTGCACTCCCTGACCGCATCCGG
>NZ_LGDW01000078.1 GCF_001280005.1 Streptomyces sp. NRRL WC-3618
TCGAGATGGCGCTCGCATGGGCGAACGGCCACGGGGCTGATCTTCGAAGTGTCGTAGCTCCGAAGGAGATTGACGCGGCGTCAGAACTTCTGCCCGCAGATCTACTGGAACATCGGCTTCGCCGCGGCCGACTACGCCGAGCTGCTGCCCTGGTGGGCGGGTGTCGCGCAGGGCACGGGCACGAAGCTGTACGTCGGTGAGGCGCTGTACAAAGCGGGCGACCCGGCGCAGCCCGCGGCCTGGCAGGACCCGGCCGAGCTGTCCCGACACCTCACCCTCGCCAAGGAGCACCCAGAGGCGCGGGGCCACGTGTTCTTCGCGGCCAGGGAGGTCAGGGAGGACAAGATCGGGGCCATGGCCCGGGTGGTTGCCGACCACTACCAGCCGCTGGCGCGGACGCCCCGATGATCGAGGGGCAGGCCCCCTACCGCCTCTACGCCCTCCCTCTGACCCGCATCGTCGAACTCACCGACGACAGCGTTCGCCGCGATCAGGGGCGTACCTACCTGACGGTCGACCACCACCCTTTCGTGCGCCCGCCGAAGCTCGCCGCCTCATCGACGATCAGCCGCAGCCCAGCCCCCGGCACAGCAACACCACGGGGTGCGGATACCTCTTGCCCGGTCACAGCCCTGGACGCCCGCGCAACCCCCTCGGCCTCGCCGACACCTTGAGACACCACGGTCTGCCCGCCCGCGCTGCACGGCACACCGCCATGATGGACGCCTTGGTGGACCTGCCGCCCATGGTCATCGCCGACCTGCTCGGTATCCACCCCAGGACAGCCGAACGCTGGGCCACCCTCGCCGGCGGGAACTGGTCCGATCCCTTGGCAGCGCGACGGGCCGACCCGTAGGGCTGGGCAGTTGAGCAGGACAGTGTTCCGAGTCTGCGTTATTGGGGGATGGTGAGCAGGATGCGGCCGTGGCCACCGCCGGCGTCGACGCGGTCGTGGGCCTTGGCGATGTCGTCCAGCGGGTGACAGTCGCCGACGGCGACGGTGAGGGCGCCGACGGCGGCGGCGGAGGTGAGATCGCGGGCGGCCTGGCGCTTGGCCTCGGCGGGGAAGTCGTCGCTGCCGAGCAGCCGCAGGGTGACGTTGTTGAACAGCAGAGGCCAGAAGGGGATCTCGGTGCGGTCCGTGCGGGTGGCGTAGGCGGCGATGACTGCGTTGTTGGCGGCGACGGCGTTGTCGAGGTCGGCGTTGTCGGACAGCGCGACCTCGATGATCCGGTCGACGCCCCGCGGCGCGTACGAGCGGATGGCAGCGGCGGGCTCGCCGGTGTCCAGGGCGACGGCGTGGGAGACGACGGCCGGGTCGACGTGCTCGAGGTCCGCGGTTCGGCGGACGGTGGCGATCACGGTGGCGCCGGCCCAGTGGGCGAGCTGGGCGGCCAGGGAGCCGACGCCGCCGAGGACTCCGTGGACCAGGACCAGTTGGCCGTCGACCGGGCCGTCGGCGAAGACGGTGCGGTGGGCGGTGATGCCGGGGATGCCGAGGCTCGCGCCCAGTTCGTCACTGAGGTGGTCGGGCAGCGGGGCGGCCTGGTGGTCGGGTACGACGGTGTACTGGGCGGCGGTGCCGAAGGGGCGGTAGGACTGGGCGCCGTATACCCAGACCCGTTGTCCGACGCGGTGGGCGTGGACTCCGGCGCCCACGGCGTCGATGACTCCGGCGGCGTCGCTGTGCGGGATCACCCGTGGATAGGGCATGGACGAGCCGAGCCAGCCGCGCCGTTTCTTGGTGTCGCCGGGGTTGACGCCCGAGACGGTGACGTGGACGCGGACCTCGCCGGGGCCGGGGACGGGATCAGGGAGTTCACCGACGTGCAGGACATCGTCGGCGGGGCCCTGGGCGTCGTACCAGGATGCAAGCATGGGGGTACCTCCGTGGGCAGTCAGCTCGCGGGAGCGGCGGGCGTGTGCGGATCGCTGTTGGTGGATGCGGTGTCGAATACGGGCGGTTCCTCCCCGAGGGTCTCGCGCAGCCAGGTCCGTTCGGCGCGGCTGGTGGCGCGGGCGGTGAGCAGCATGCCCCGCCGGTACGGGTCGGCGATCTCCTCGGCACGCACGGGCCGCTCGTTGTCGTAGAAGAAGCTCGCCGGTTCTTCCAGAAACTCCAGCCGTCTGCGCAGCACCGCGTGCCGTTCGGCCAGGTCGGGCAGCTGGGAGAGGAAGGCCAGGACGACGTAGAACCGGGTGAAGTCGGTGATCTCGTGGTCGGCGGGCTTGCGCAGGCGCTGAAGCATGTCGGCCCGTCCGGCCGCGGTCAGGCTGAGCACGTACCGGGCCGCCCCCGCGGCCGGGTCGGCGCGCCGCTCGATCAAGCCCGCCCTGGTCAGGCGATTGATCGCCGGATACAGGCTGCCGTCACTGACCGGCCGCGTATAGCCGGTCAGCTGTGAGACGCGGCGGCGCAGCTCGTGTCCAGGCAGGGGTCCCTCGGCGAGGAAGCCGAGTATCGCGAGTTCCAGCATGAGTCCATCTTCGCACGCGAACATCGAATCGATGTGAACATCGATTCGATGTTACGCTCGCAGGTACCCGCCCTAACGTCTCTGGAGAGGCACAGCAAGATGCCATCGCAGTCCACCGAGTCAGTGATGAACCGTTTCGTCGAGTTCATCAACACGGGCAACGAGGATCTCGCCCGCGAGGTCATTTCTCCGGACGCGGTGTTCCACGCGCCCAGCCATCCGGAACCACTGCGGGGGCCCGACGGGTACTTGGAAGTCATCGGGATGATGCGCGGCGCCTTCCCCGACGTCCAGTGGACGCTGGAGGAGACGGTCGCCGAAGGCGACACCGTGGCCGCGCGGTTCACCATGCGGGGAACCCACGACGGTGAATTCTTCGGGATCCCGGCGAGCGGCAACAAGATCTCGGTGCAGGCCATGAACTTCTACTACCTGGCCGACGGCCGGATCGTCGGCGAACGGGGCCAGCCCGATCTCCTCGGGGTGATGCAGCAGATCGGTGCCCTGCCGGGCTAAGAGATTGCCGCCCGGTCCAAGTTTTTTCGGACCTCGCTGTCGGCCGTGCGACCTCGGGCGCGCGCCCACCGCAACTCCGATTGCCCAGCGGGCAAGGGGAGTTGCGGTGGGCTTGAACCGGATACCGGTGTCAGCAGGAGCTCAAGCCCGTGAAGCCGACGCGGACGAGTTTCCACTGC
>NZ_LGDW01000079.1 GCF_001280005.1 Streptomyces sp. NRRL WC-3618
CCCCATGGCACCCCCGGCACCCCCCGCCCCCACCCTCGGCGCCGGGAAGATCAACCTCGACAAGGGCCGCGTAAGTCTCCAGAAGAACGAGACCGTCTCCCTGGTCAAGGGCGGCAGCCCCCTTCTCTCCCAGGTCAAGATGGGCCTCGGCTGGGAGCCGGCGTACCGGGGCAAGGACATCGACCTGGACGCGTCGGTCATCGCGTACGGCCCGCAGCGCAACCACATCGACAGCTGCTACTTCGGCAAGCTCTCGATCGTGAACGGCGCGATCAAGCACTCTGGCGACAACCTCACGGGCGAGGGCGGCGGCGACGACGAGGTCATCGTGGTCGACCTCGGCCGCCTCCCCCAGGAGGTCACCGGCCTGGTCTTCACGGTCAACTCCTTCTCAGGCCAGAAGTTCACCGAGGTGGCGAAGGCGTACTGCCGTCTCCTGGACGCGGCGACCGGCGAGGAACTGGTCCGCTTCGACCTGACCAGCGCCGAACCGCAGACGGGCGTGATGATGGCCAAGATGATCAAGCAGTTCTCGGGCGAGTGGGAGATGACGGCGATCGGCGACTTCGTCAAGTCCCGCACGGTCAGAGGCATGGTGAAGCCGGCCGCCCAGGCGCTGTAAGGACGCGAGGCCACGCACAGAAGTGGACCGTGGGGCGACACCGCCACCCCGCCACCCGTCACCCCGCGACACCGTCAAGCCGTTGTCACCTTGGCGATGAACGCGGCGACGTTCCCCACGGTCCGCCGGATCTTCTCCTCCAGAGTGATCGTCTCGTGGAGCCGCGCCCCGGGGCCCGCGTCCTTCCTGCCCCGTACATAGAGGGAGCAGCAGAGGTCGCCGCAGATGTACGCGCCCACCGAGTTGCCCTGCTTCCCGGCCTTGCCCGCCTTCGGCGCGACCATCAGGGAGACGCCTCCGGTGTGCGAGGTCAGGCACATCGAGCACAGGCTGCGCCGCGTCTGCCCGAAGGCGGGCGCGGAGCTGCGCAGGGCGAGGGCGGTCGGACGGCCGTCCAGCTCGGTGACCAGATAGGCCCGGTCAGGCGCCTGTGGGTCTCGCCACCCCAGGAAGTCCAGGTCGCCCCAGGGCCGCTCGGCCAGGTCACGCGGCACGGACAGGCGCTGCGCCTCACCCTTGGTGCAGTTCACGAACGCGGCACGGATCTCTTGTTCAGTCAACGGTTCCATAAGGGCAGGCTAATTTGCCTAAATGATTTAGGCAAACCTATATTCTCCTTAGCCAAACAGAAGGAGGTGGGCCATGGCACGCGCAGGACTGACCACGGAACGCCTGACCAGGGCCGGAGCGGACCTCGCCGACGAGGTCGGATTCGACCAGGTGACCGCCTCCGAGCTCGCCCGGCGGTTCGACGTCAAGGTCGCGAGCCTGTACTCGCACGTCAAGAACACCCAGGACCTCAAGACCAGGATCGCTCTGCTCGCCCTGGAGGAACTCGCCGACCAAGCCGCCGACGCCGTGGCGGGACGGGCCGGCAAGGACGCCCTGACCGCCTTCGCGAACGTCTACCGCGACTACGGCCGGGAGCATCCGGGCCGCGCCGCCGCCACCCGGATGAGACTCGACCCCGAGACGGCGGCGGCCAGTGCGGGCGTCCGGCACGCCCAGATGACCCGGGCGATCCTGCGCGGCTACGACCTGACGGAGCCCGACCAGACCCACGCGGTCCGCCTCCTGGGCAGCGTCTTCCACGGGTACGTCAGCCTGGAGACGGCGGGCGGCTTCAGCCACAGCGCCCCAGACTCGGACGAGACCTGGACCCGGACCCTGGACGCCCTCGACGCACTGCTGCGCAACTGGCCCGCTCCTTCCACCCCTTGACCGACAGGCGGAGGAAAGACATGCCCCCCGACCACGACCGGACCACCACGCCGCAAACGGCGAACACGACGCCGAACACCACATCCCCCACCGCGCCCACCACCACGTCCGCGTCCACCACCACGTCCACCACCGCGTCCGCGTCCCTCACCACCCCGATCACCGCGGACCTCATCCACGGCGCCCTCGACCTGGAGCACACGCCCCACGGCGTACTCCCCCACCGCCTGCCCGCCCGAGCACGCGCCCAGAACACGGACCCCCAGCTCGCCATGGCGGAGGCCCAGCCCTCCGGCGTACGGCTGGTCTTCCGCACCCGGGCGACCTCCGTCGAACTGGACTCGCTGCCCACCAAACGTGTCTATGTGGGCGCCCCGACGCGCCCAGACGGCATGTACGACCTGCTCGTGGACGGCCACCTGACCGGTCAGGGCAGCGTGCCGGGCGGTAACACCATCACCATCGACATGACAGCCGGGACCGCCGAGACCCGGCCCGGCCCGTTCGGCACCCTCCGCTTCACGGGCCTGCCGGACCGCCTGAAGATCATCGAGATCTGGCTGCCCCACAACGAGACGACCGAGCTCGTCGCGCTGCGCACCGACGCGCCCCTCGAACCCGTACCGAGCGGCGACCGGGGTCGCAGGGTCTGGCTGCACCACGGCAGTTCGATCAGCCACGGCTCCGACGCGGCGAGCCCCACCAGGATCTGGCCCGCCCTCGCCGCGGCCCTCGGCGATGTGGAGCTCATCAACCTGGGCCTGGGTGGCGGCGCGCTGCTCGACCCGTTCACCGCTCGCGCGATGCGCGACACGCCCGCCGACCTGATCAGCGTCAAGATCGGCATCAACCTGGTCAACACCGATCTGATGCGGCTGCGAGCCTTCGGCCCGGCGGTCCACGGCTTCCTCGACACCATCCGCGAGGGCCATCCGACCACACCGCTCCTGCTCGTCTCACCCATCTACTGCCCCATGCACGAGGACACTCCCGGCCCCACCGCCCTGGAGCTCGGCACGGTGGGCGCCGGTCGACTGCGCTTCCAGGCCATGGGCGACCCCGCCGAGCGCGCCGTCGGCAAACTGACCCTCAATGTCATCCGGGAGGAGCTGTCCCGCATCGTGCGGCAGCGGTCGGCGGACGATCCGCACCTTCGCCACCTCGACGGCCGCGCCCTGTACGGCGAGTCCGACTTCGCCGACCTTCCCCTGCCCGACCAGCTCCACCCGGACGCGGCCACCCACCGCCGCATGGGCGAACGCTTCGCCGAACTCGCCTTCACCGCACCGGAACCACTCTTCCCGCCCCCGGAGCCGCCCCTCCGGAACTCCTAGAACAGCGCGCTGTACGCGTTCAGCGCGGGCTGTCCGCCCAAGTGCGCGTACAGCACGGTGGAGTCCCGCCCGATCTCGCCCCGAGCCACGAGATCGACCATCCCGGCCATCGACTTCCCCTCGTACACGGGATCGGTGACCATCCCCTCCGTACGGGCGGCGAGCCGCATCGCGTCCAGGGTCGTGTCGTCGGGGATGCCGTACGTACCGGCGTGGTAGCGCTCGTCCAGCTCGACGTCCGCCTGCGTCAACTCCCGGTTGACGCCGATGAGTTGCCCGGTGTTGTGGGCGATCCGCGCGATCTGCTCCTTCGTCCGGGCGGGCGCCGCCGACGCGTCGATGCCGAGCACGCGCCGCGAGCGGCCACCCGCCTCCTCCAGCGCCGCGAACCCGGCGACCATGCCGGCCTGGGTCGACCCGGTCACCGAGCACACCACCACGGTGTCGAAGAAGACCCCCAACTCCCGTTCCTGCTCAGCCACTTCGTACGCCCAACCGGCGAACCCCAGCCCGCCCAGCGGGTGGTCGGAGGCGCCCGCCGGAATCGCGTACGGCTTGCCGCCCCCTTCCTCCACCTCGCGCAGCGCCAGCTCCCAGCTCTCCTTGAACCCGATACCGAACCCGGCACGCACCAGCCGCACATCGGCCCCGGCGAGCCGGCTGATCAGGATGTTGCCGACCTTGTCGTAGACGGAGTCGGGCCATTCGACCCAACTCTCCTGCACCAGCACGCACTTGAGCCCGGCGCGGGCGGCGCAGGCGGCGACCTGACGGGTGTGGTTGGACTGCACACCGCCGATCGAGACGAGCGTGTCGCAACCCTGGGCGAGCGCGTCGGCGACCAGGTACTCCAGCTTGCGCGTCTTGTTGCCGCCGTACGCGACACCGGAGTTGCAGTCCTCGCGCTTGGCCCAGAGGGCGGCGCCGCCGAGATGAGCGGTGAGCCGCTCCAGGGAATGCACGGGCGAAGGCCCGAAGAGGAGGGGGTAACGCTGGTACGAGGCAAGGGACATGAGGTTTCTCCCGTGATCGGTCGCTTGACCACTGGCTTGATCAGTCGCTGTCGGCGAGCTCGGCGAGCCCGCGCCAGATCTCCTGGGTGACGCGGACCGCTTCGTCCACGTCTCCCGCCGCGCAGGCGTCGAGGAGCCGGTCGTGCAGGCCGGCCGAGCGACAGTTGCCGCCCTCGCTGAAGCGTCGTCGCTCCAGGCGGCGGATGAGCGGGGTGTAGCGGGCGGCGGTGGCGGCCGCGGCGCGATTTCCGCTGACCCGGACGAGGACGTCGTGCAGCTGGTCGTCGGCGCGCAGAGCGGACTCCACGTCACCGGCACGGACGGCGGCCGCGAACCGCTCGTTGGCCGTGCGCATCGCCTCGACGTCCGCGGCGAACAGCCGGGGCACGGCGACCCGTGTGACCAGCTCGTGCATGGCCCCGACCACGGCCGCCGCGTCCCGCACGTCGGCGGCCACGACGGGCGTCACCTTCGTGTAGCTCTGCGGCTTGCTCTCCTCGCCTTCACGCCCGAACCGGCTCGCCGTCAGAGGAAGCGGGACATGATCTCCCGCTTCCAGTTTCTCGGCTCTCTTCCACTCCCAGGCCTGCCGACCAGTGCGCCTTTGCGTCACCCACGAGTGCCCGAGCGCAGTCTCCAGGACTCGCCCGGACACGAAGGAGACACGCACAATGGAACTCGCTCCCACCTGGCTGCGGGCGGCTGGAACAGCGGAGATCAATTTTCCCACAGAGTGATCTCGTAGTCCCTGGTTGGGACCGTACCGCACCGGTCTGGTGTCCCATGGCTTGTCGTAGGAGAGCACAGGACTTGGCTTTGCCGCGACCTGTTCGATCGGAACAGCCGACCCGTCAGCCAGCCAGACAAGGCTTCCCTCTGCTATCCCGCCCAAGAGTTTTTCTGCCAACGTAGCCTCCCACCCACCCTCACCAGAACACGCGTGTCTGATGCGCACGTTATTTCAGAGGGTCCGGCGGGAGGCCACTTCGCACGTAGGGTCACTCGAAACTGGCCCCTAGCTGGCTAGCTACGCTTCCAGGGCCCGGTGATGGCCAGCATGATCCCCGGCGTCTGAATGTTGGCGTACAGCGTCTTTCCGTCGGGCGAGAAGGTCACGCCGGTGAACTCGCTGTATTCGGGCGCCTCTTCGGTGCCGAGGTTGAGTTCGTTGCGGGCGATCGGGTACGTGCGTCCGCTGTCCGTCGCGCCGAACAGGTGCTGGACGCCTTCGCCGTCCTCGGCGATGACCAGGCCGCCGTACGGGGAGACGGTGATGTTGTCGGGGCCGTCGAAGGCGCCGTCGGCCGACGGGTCGGGGTTCACGCCCAGCAGGACCTTGAGGGTGAGCGCGCGGCGCTTGGGGTCATAGAACCAGACCTGGCCGTCGTGCTGGACGGGGCTCTCGTCACGGGCGTACGAGGAGACGATGTAGGTGCCGCCGTCGCCCCACCACATGCCTTCGAGCTTGCGGGCCCGGGTGATCTCTCCGGCGCCGAACTGCTTGCGCACGTCGACGGTCTTGGCGTCGCGGTCGGGTACGTCGACCCAGTCGACGCCGTACACCGTGCCGATCTTCGTGGCGCGGGAGAGGTCGTCGACGGAACTTGCCCCCGGAGTCGTAGCACTTGGGCGCCTGGAGGACGCCCGCGGTGTCGGAGAGGGTGCGGAGGTTGCCGTGGCCGTGGTGGCACTGCTGCGGCGGGGTCCAGCGGTAGAGGAGGCCGTTGGGGGACGCGGCGTCCTCGGTGAGGTAGGCGTCGCCGCGCTTGGGGTCGATGACGACGGCCTCGTGGTTGTAACGCCCGAAGAACTTCAGGGGCTTGGGGTTCAGGTTGGCGCGCTTGTCACAGGGGTCGACCTCGAAGACGTACCCGTGGTCCTTGGTCATGCCGTTGACGCCGACCCGGTCGGAGTTCTCCTCGCAGGTGAGCCAGGTGCCCCAAGGGGTGCTGCCGCCCGCGCAGTTGGTGGAGGTGCCCGCGATGCCCACCCACTCGGCGACATGCCCGTCGGGGCGCACCTCGACGACCGTGCAGCCGCCGGACGCGGCGGGGTCGTAGACGAGGCCCTCGGTGAGCGGCACCGGGTGCTCCCAGTTGGCGCGCGGGCCCTTCAGCTCGTGGTTGTTGACGAGGAGGGTGGTGCCGCGCGGGCCCGCGAAGGCGGCGGTGCCGTCGTGGTTGGACGGGGTGATCTCGCCGGAGTCCAGCTTGGTCTTCCCGCTGTACGTGATCACGCGGTACGAGAATCCGGCGGGCAGCGCCAGCAGACCCATGGGGTCGGGCAGGAGCGGGCCGTAGCCGACTCCGTGGTGCCCGTGCCGGTCATCCGATTCCCCGGCCTCGCTCTCCGTGGACGCGAGGGCGTTGGGCGCGGTGGCGAGGGCCCCGACGCTGCCGGCGAGCACGACCCCGGCCGAGGTGAGCGCGGACTGTCTGGCGAAGTCCCTGCGGGTGAGCGACATGAAGTCTCCTGTGACGGTGGACGTGCCGTGAAGTGGAGGGCGGCGCACTCGGTTCGGCGCCACGCTCCCGCCCACACCTGAACACGAGTTGAACGGAGACCGACGTCACGAAACTCGCTTCCGAATTCGCCGCCGAGGCAGCTGCCCCGCAGGGGCAGCGCCGAAGGGGCGCGGGGAACTGCGCGACCAGCCACGACGCCGCCGCCGACAACGAACCAGCCGCGGTGGCACCGCCAAACGGAGCGCCCCGCTCAACCCCCTTGCTGCGACCGCGCCTTGAACGCCGCCTTCCGCGCCTCCTTGGCCACCCGCTTGTCCGGATGCAGCCGCCCCATCGCCTCCAGCACATCCGGCGTCGCCGGATGGTCGACGCGCCAGACCGCCTCGAAGAAGCCGCCGTGCTGCCGCGCCAGCCCCTCCACCAGCCCGATCAGCTCCGCCGAGTTGCCCTCCGCCGCCAACTGCGCGGCCACCGTGTCGATGGTCAGCCAGAACACCATCGCCTCGGACGGCGCCGGCACATCCGCCGCACCGCGCTCGCTGAGCCAGACGCGGGCGAGGCCGCCCAGTTCGGCGTCGTCGAGAACCTCGCGCAGCGCGGGCTCGGCCTCGGTGCCGACGAGTGACAGGGCCTGCTGGCAGAGCAGCCGCCGCAGGGGCGCACCGGCATCGGCGCCCCGGGCCGCCGCGAGCAACTCCCGGGCCGCCGCGAGGGGTTCGCGGCGCGTCAGCCACTGTTCGGTCTCGGCCCGCGCGGCCGTCGCGGGGAAGGACGCCGTGCCGTCGAGCAGCGCGTCCGCGCCCTTGTCGGCCAGCTCTCCGACGGCGGGCGCCGCGAAGCCGGCCTCCAGCAGCCGGGCCCGTACGCCGTACAGGCCGAGCGGGGTCAGCCGCACCATGCCGTAGCGCGAGACGTCGGTGTCGTCGCCCGTCAGCGCCCCCTCGGTGGGGTCGTCGGTGTCCGCCATGAGCGCCTCGTCGACGGGCTGATAGGCGACGAGCCCGATGGGTTCGAGCAGCCGGAACTGGTCGTCGAGGCGCATCATCAAGTCCGAGACCTGCTCGAGGACGTCGTTGGTGGGCCGGCCCATGTCGCCCGGTACGACCATGGACGCGGCCACCGCCGGCAGCGGCACCGGGCTGTCGGCGGGGCCGCCCTCGCTGACGGTCAGCAGGTACAGGTTGGCGAGCGCGGCGTCGAGGAAGTCGGCCTCCGCCCCGGGGTCCCAGCCCAGTTGGGAGAAGTCGACGTCGGCGCCCTCGTCCACGCCGTCGAGGAGATCGTCGAGGTCGGGCACGCTCGCGTCGGCGAGGACGGCCTCCAGCGCCCCGAGCCAGACCGCGAGCACCTCGTGCGGCGACCCGGAGGTGAGCAGCGCCAGATCCTCGGCGACCGTGACGGTGCCTGCTTCCTGGTCGACGACCTCGACGAGCCCTGCGTCCACGGCGACCCGCCAGGCCTCACCGGCGTAGGCGAGCGCGTCCTCGACACCCGTCTCACCGGCGCCCTCGCTCACCAGCAGCCCCAGCGCCCGAGCTGCCTCCGGCAGCTGCTCCTGGACGAGTTCACCGCCGGCCCCGACCCGCGTGTCCGGCCCGGCCCAGCGGGCGAGGCGGGCGGCGCGGGAGACCAGCGGGGCGGCGAGCGCTTCCCGCGCCAGCTCCGCTTCGGAGTGCAGTCGCACCGGCGGCAGGGGGGAGCTGTCTGACATCGGCTGTTTTCTCCTCAGGCGCCCGAATGGCCGTACGGCGGCATCCGGATGCGCCCGGAGTCCGACGACGGCGTCTGACGACCGTACGACGTCGTGTTGAAGGCCGTACGACTCAGCCACTCAGCCTAGACGGATTTGGCAGCATGCCGCCCGGTTCATGAACCTGTCAGAGGTGCTACATGGCTGAAACCTTGACAACTGGCTTGAGCAGGCAGGAGATTGACGCGCGTAGAAGTCGAGGGGGCCGGTCCGCCGCACCCCTCGACTTTCGCGATGTTCCACCGTGCTTCATCGTGTTAGATGTGCCCCCCAAGCCGGGCGTTCACTTCCGATCGCCCGGTGCCGAGCCTTCGACGCGGAGCCTTTCGCGCCGAGTGTTCACCGGATGTCTACGCGCGTCGCCAGCCGCCCAGCGGGTCGCGTATCCCCCACTGCACCACCCTTGTCACTTTCGTCCCGGCACCCATGTTCATCCCCGGAGGGATCCCGATGCCGAGCAAGTCTTCCGCGCGACTCGCCGCGCTCACTGTCGCCGCCGCCTGTTCAACGGTCGCCGCCATGGTCGTGGTTCCGTCGGCCGCGCACGCCGACACCGTGCGCATTCATGACATCCAGGGCACCACGCGCCTCTCCCCGCTCGCGGGCCAGAAAGTCACGGACGTGGCGGGAATCGTCACCGGCGTCCGCACCTTCGGTTCGTCGCGCGGTTTCTGGATCGAGGACACGGCGCCGGACGCCGATCCGGCCACCAGCGAGGGCGTCTTCGTCTTCACCAGCTCCAAGCCGACCGTCGCCGTCGGCGACGCGGTCACCGTCACCGGCTCGGTCTCGGAGTTCGTGCCGGGCGGCGCCGCGGGCGGCAACCAGTCGGTGACGGAGATCGTCAAGCCGACGGTCACCGTCGTCTCCAGCGGCAACGCGGTCCCGGCGCCGGTCGTCGTGGACGCCAAGTCCGTACCGTCCGCGTACACCCCGGCCGGCGACGCCGCCGCGAGCGGCTCGGTGAACGCGCTGCCGCTGCTGCCCAGGAAGTACGCCCTGGACTACTACGAGTCCCTCGAGGGCATGAACGTCCAGGTCAAGAACGTCCGCGTGGTCACCGCCACCGACCCGTTCACCGAGCTGTGGGTCACGGTGAAGCCGCACGAGCACAAGAACCGGCGTGGCGGCGCGGTGTACGGCTCGTACACCGCGCAGAACACCGGCCGGCTCCAGATCCAGTCCCTTGGCGCGGTCGCCGACTTCCCGGCCGCGAACGTCGGCGACAGCATCGAGGGCGCCACGACGGGCCCGCTGGACTACAACCAGTTCGGTGGCTACACGCTCGTCGCGAGCGAGCTCGGCACCCTGAAGCAGGGCGGCCTGAAGCGCGAGACGACCCGTAAGCAGTCGCGCGGCGAGCTGGCGGTGGCGACGTACAACGTCGAGAACCTCGACCCGTCGGACACCACCTTCGCCGCACACGCCGCCGCGATCGTGAACAACCTGCAGTCGCCCGACATCCTGTCCCTGGAGGAGATCCAGGACAACAACGGCGCGACGAAGGACGGTACGGTCGCCGCCGACCAGACGGTCAAGAAGCTGATCGACGCGATCGTGGCGGCGGGCGGCCCGGCGTACGACTGGCGTTCCATCGACCCGGTCGACCTCGCGGACGGCGGCGAGCCCGGCGGCAACATCCGTCAGGTGTTCCTGTTCAACCCGGCGCGGGTCTCCTTCACCGACCGGCCGGGCGGCGACGCCACGACCGCCGTCGGTGTCACGAAGGACCACGGCAAGGCGGCCCTGACCCTCTCGCCGGGCCGGATAGACCCGACCAACGCGGCCTGGACGAGCAGCCGCAAGCCGCTCGCGGGCGAGTTCGCCTTCCGCGGCAGGACCGTCATCCTGATCGCCAACCACTTCGCCTCCAAGGGCGGCGACCAGGGTCTCACCGCACAGTTCCAGCCGCCGGCGCGCAGCTCGGAGACCCAGCGTCATCTGCAGGCGACGGCGGTGAACACGTTCGTCAAGGACATCCTGAAGGTCCAGAAGAACGCGGACGTGATCGCGCTCGGCGACATCAACGACTTCGAGTTCTCCGACACCGCCAAGCTGCTGGAGAACGGCGGCGCGCTGTGGTCGGCGATCAAGTCGCTGCCGACGAAGGAGCGTTACAGCTACGACTACCAGGGCAACAGCCAGGTCCTGGACCAGATCCTGGTCAGCCCGTCGATCAGCCGCGGCCGCGACTTCGACTACGACTCCGTGCACATCAACTCGGAGTTCAACGACCAGATCAGCGACCACGACCCGCAGGTGCTGCGCTTCCACCCGTAACGGGCCGGCCCTGCTCAGGGCTGGCTGAACACGCCGTTCAGCCAGTCCTGCCAGGCGGTCTCGCACTCCTTGATGTCGGCGCCGGGCGTGAAGTCGTGCAGGGAGATGCCGACCGGGTAACCCCAGTGGTTGCGCCCGAAGAAGCGGGTGAGACCCCGTTCCGTCCGCAGCCCGATGAAGTACGGGTTGCGGAAGTCGACCACGGCGTCGAACTCGTCGGGCCCCCGGACCGTCACCCGCGCCCCGACGGGCACGTCCTCCCCGACCCCGAGCGCCCGCCCGACGACGGCGAGGGCGTCCGCCGCCTTCGACGCGTCGGGCCCGTCGAAGGTCGCGAAGGCGGCCGGCCTGGGCGCGAAGTGCGTGAGGTACTCGCGCAGGGTGTGCAGATAGAAGTCGGTGTGCCGGGCGGCGCCGTCGTACTGGTTGTCCCAGTCGTCGACGAAGATGCCGCTGTGCACGTAACGCACCCAGGCCCGGCGCCCTTCGTCACGCGCCTCAATGGTGTAGTCGAGCTGGTTGAGGGTCTGCTCGGAGATGCCCTCGACGTCCTCGACGCGGTTGGTGTAGCGGTGCGGCGGGTCCCAGGCGACGACCGTGGACCCGAAGGGCCCCTTGCCGCCGACGCGCGGCTCCGGCGGCTCCATCGGCCACAGATACCCTCCGGTCCCGGTGGTGATCGCCTCCCACACCTCCTCCGGGCGGGCGTCGACCTCGAACTCACGCGCGATCTCGAATTTCCTGGACGCTTCTTCGGACATGGTGCTCACTCCTGAACGTCTGCGATGTCTGCAATCTCTGCAATGTCTGCGGCCGCCGCGACTTCCGCGGTGCCTGTCGTGCCTGAAGTCGATTCATCGGCCTGGGACTTGACCGTCGGGTGCACGGCCACGACGATCCGGTGCCCCCGCCCACCCTCGGCCTCGGGCGAGTCGTACTTGCGCACCAACGCGCTGACGCCCGCCGTCAACTCCTCGATGAACGCGGCCCGGTCACCGGCGGAGGCGAACCGCACCTCGCCGTCGAGCGCGAAGGTGGCGAGCCGCTTACGGGCCCGGGCGGCGCCGGTGATCAGCGTGCCGACGTCCCGCACCAGCCGCGCCCCGACCGCCAGCAGCCAGCGCGCGGACAGCTGATCCCGGAAACGGTCGGGATCCGGCTGTACGGCGGCCAGGGCGAGCGGCGAGATGACGTACGACGCGGCGGTCGCCCGCATCAGCCGCTCGGTGACGTTGCCCTTGCGCCGCTCTCCGGCCAGCTCGACCAGGCCGTGCCGCTCCAGAGCCTTGAGGTGGTAGTTCACCTTCTGCCGGGGCAGTCCGACCTGGCCGGCCAGCATGGCGGCCGACGCGGGCCCGGCGGCCAGCTCGGCGAGCAGCCGGCCCCGTATGGGGTCGAGCGAGACGGCTGCGGCCGCCGGGTCCTCGATCACGGTGACGTCCAACATGGCTCCACCGTCTCACCGAAAACTTTTCTTGTCCAGAAGAAAAAAGTGTCCGGTGGCGTGATGAGGTTTTCAGCCCGCCACCTGGAAGCACCACTTACGCATACCCGGTACAAGAATTAAGTAGAGCTTCACGAATGCCTCGCCGAGACTGCTCACATGACAACACCACCCCCGGCCCCTTCACCCCCCTTCGGCCGCGCCCTGTGCGCGATGGTCACCCCCTTCACCACCGAGGGCGCCCTGGATCTCGACGGCGCACAGCGCCTCGCCGACCGGCTGGTGGCCGGGGGCTGCGACGGCCTCGTCCTCTCCGGCACGACGGGCGAGTCCCCGACCACGACGGACACGGAGAAGTCCGCGTTGGTACGGGCGGTGCGGGAGGCGGTCGACGGGCGGGCGTCGATCGTCGCGGGCGTCGGCACCGCGGACACCCTGCACTCAGCGGAACTGGCACGAGCGGCCGAAAAGGCGGGCGCGGACGGCCTGTTGGCGGTCGCGCCCTACTACAGCAGACCCCCGCAGGACGCGATCGAGGCCCACCTCCGGGAGCTGGCAGACGCCACCGACCTGCCCCTGATGCTGTACGACATCCCGGGCCGCACCGGCGTCCGTATCGAGCCGGAGACGATGATCCGTCTGGCCGGGCACCCGAGGATCGTCGCCGTGAAGGACTGCGCGTACGATCTGATGGGCACTCAGACGGTGCTGTCCCGCGCCGACTTGGCGTACTACACGGGCTGCGACGAATACGTTCTGGCGCTGTACGCGCTGGGCGGCGCCGGATACGTCAGCACCGTGGCCAACGTGATCCCCCGTCACTTCCGCTCGATCATCGACATGTTCGACGCGGGCCGCACCGCCGAGGCCGCCCGCCTCCAGCAACGGGCGCTGCCGCTCATCGAGTTGATGATGGCGTCCGGTCTGCCCGGCGCGGTCACGGCCAAGGCGCTGCTCGCCGGACTGGGCCTGCCCTCGGGCCCGGTACGGGCACCGCTGCGATCGGCCGCCCGCGAGGCGGCGAACGGCCTGCTGGCGGCGTACGAGGATGTGCTGGACGTGCCGTAGACCATGCCGTAGTCCACAGGGACCGAACAGAAAGGGGCCCGTACCGCGCACCCAAAGGCGGCGGTACGGGCCCCGGCCCAAGGGGGCCGACAGTCATCCCCAGCGGTGCCCGTCACCGAACAAGAGGAAATGCTCCAGCACGTCCTCCATCGGATCGTCGACCTGGCCGATGTTGACCAGACCGATCCGGGGACCGTTGTGCGAACCGGTGTTGGTCTCGTCCGCGTACGCCGTCCCTGCGGGGACCCCGCAGACCACGGCTGCGGTGACCGCGCCCGTCAGCCAACGCGCCGCGGTCCTCGTCCGCCCGTTCGTCATGTGCTCCGCCCCTCGTCGGTACGTCCACTGCTTCTGCTCCGGCAGCTGATCGGACTCTGTGTCCACCCGTTCATCTGCCTGAAGCCCGACGAGGTCACGCGGAGCAACCCGTACGTGATCAGTTGTGGCTGTGCAGGATGTCGTTCAGACCGCCCCAGACCGCGTTGTTCGGGCGGGCCTCGACCTTGCCCGTGACGGAGTTGCGGCGGAAGAGGATGTTGGAGGCGCCGGAGAGTTCGCGGGCCTTGACGATCTGTCCGTCGGGCATGGTGACGAGGGTGCCGGCGGTGACGTACAGCCCGGCCTCGACCACGCACTCGTCGCCGAGCGCGATCCCGACGCCGGCCTCGGCGCCGATCAGGCAGCGCTCGCCGATGGTGATGCGGACCTGGCCGCCACCGGACAGCGTGCCCATCGTCGAGGCGCCACCGCCGATGTCGGAACCGTCACCGACCACGACTCCGGCGGAGATACGGCCCTCGACCATCGACGTACCGAGCGTGCCCGCGTTGAAGTTGACGAAGCCCTCGTGCATGACGGTCGTGCCCTCGGCGAGGTGCGCGCCGAGGCGCACTCGGTCGGCGTCTGCGATGCGGACGCCCTTGGGGGCCACGTAGTCGGTCATCCGGGGGAACTTGTCGATGGACGTGACCTGGAGGTACAGGCCCTCGGCGCGGGCGGCCAGCCGGACCTTCTCGACGTCGTCCACGGCGACCGGGCCGAGCGAGGTCCAGGCGACGTTGGCGAGGTGGGCGAAGATGCCGTCCAGGCTCTGCCCGTGCGGCTGCACGAGCCGGTGCGAGAGCAGGTGGAGGCGCAGATAGACGTCGTGCGTGTCGAGCGGCTTGTCGTCGAGGGAGGCGATGACCGTACGGACCGCGACGACCTCGACACCCCGGCGCACGTCCGGTCCGACCGCCTTCGCCGCACCCTCGCCGAGCGCCTCGACGGCCCGCTCGACGGACAGCCGCTCGGTACCGGCGGGGCCGGGCTCGACGGACAGTTCGGGGGCGGGGAACCAGGTGTCGAGAACGGTGCCGTCAGCGGCGACGGTGGCAAGGCCGGCGGCCACGGCGCCGGTGGTGCGGGGAGCAGTCGTGTCGGTCATGAAGAAAACCTAACGTGCGAAACCCCGCCCGGGCGAACCGGTACGGACCGGATCTCAAGGACCGGGCACCGACCCTCCAAGCCTGCCGCAACCACCCCCTGGGGGCTACGCCCCCAGACCCCCCTCCGGCCCTGAACGGGCCTCGTCCTCAATCGCCGGACAGGCTAAAAACGCCCCTGGAACCGAAGAGCCGACCTTCCCCCCAGCCCCACCCACCCCCCCACAGCGACGGCAGGCCGCAGGCCGCAGGCCGCAGGCCGCAGGCCGCAGGCCGCAGGCCGCAGGCCGCAGCAGGATGGTTCCGGCGGGCCCTCGACGGTAACTCGCAAGCATGCAGAGACG
>NZ_LGDW01000080.1 GCF_001280005.1 Streptomyces sp. NRRL WC-3618
TCTGCCCCACCCCAAGATCCACAGACACGGCAGAACACAACCACAGCCACCGGCAGAACTCACAACTGCCCTACCAATAACTGTGATTGCAGTACTAGGGCGAGGGTCCGGGGGCAAACCGTCGTGATGTACGCAGCTCTCCCCCTATGCGCCTGGCAGGCGCCACCCGGTGACGGGTGTGGGGAGGTAAAGCGGGCTCCAATGCACGTGGCGGGATGAGAAGACCGCCCCCGAGACGACCGGGTGACGTCGTCGGCGGCACGCCAACCTGCACCGTTCGTTTCGTGCAAGCCGCCTGCTGGCGTCAGAGCAGTGACGATGACGCACCCGAATTCACCGGCTCGGGACCGGTCCTCCTCGCAAGGGCGCACCGGCGAAGCCGTTTCCCCTTCTCGCTGAGGGAGGTCGGTGTGAACCGACGACATCTCCAGGCGCCGCCGGACGACCGGCCGACGGTGCCCGCACACCACCCCAGTTCGCACGGGATCACCCGTCGACGAACGATCCGGTCGGCCTGTTCTTCCTGGCATCGCAGCGGATAGCGCTGCGGCCGGCTGCCTCTCTCACCCGTCCGGGCCCGCTTCAGTGCGGGGGTCGTACGGGTGAGAGCGCGGGGAGTCGGGGCCGGTACATCCGGCCTGGCCCACATCTCATGACCCGACGGGAGCCCACATTGTTCGGCAAGAAGTCTTCGCAGCCGTCCGACCTGACCAGCTCCGAGAGCGTCAAGAAGGGTCAGCAGGTCTACGACCGCATCGTGTCCGGCCAGTGCAAGGACGCGGTGGCGGAGCTGACCGCTGCCCACGGCCGCAAGTCCAAGCGCGGCTGACCCACACATCCACTTCACGAACGGCGCGCGGCGCCCGGGTTGCCCCCCGGGCGCCGCTGTTCGGGCCGTTCACCTGCTAGGGAGACCACGACCCATGAAGCACATCGTCACTGTTCAGGACGCCGTTACCGCGTTCGCCGAATGGATGGAGCCGACGGCCGCTGAGCTGGACGGCATCGAGCGCGAGATGCCACTGATCCTCGCGCAAGTCGACCTGTTGGACGCGCGGATCATCACGATGGACCGCACCCCGAGCGAGCTGGACGTGCGGCGTGTCCGCCGGGCCCGCCGCCGGGTGCTCGCCGCCGGCCGCGAGCTGGCGAACACGGCCGCGCCCCTGCCGGAGGTGGGCGCGTGAGGACCACCGACCAGAACCTGACGGCCGCGCACGCCGAGGTCAAAGCGGAGATCGCGCGGACCGACACCAAAACCGGTCTGCTGCTGGCGTTCGTCGGCGCGGTCCTGGCCGGCACCTGGACCGTCGCCCGCGACCTCCCCCTCAACACCGCCGCCCTCACCGTGGGCGGCACGGGCATGTTCCTGCTGATCGCGGCGGTGGGTCTGCTGCTGCGGTCGGTACGCCCCAATCTGAGCGGCGGGCGGGGCTTCCCCCTGTGGGCCACGCTCACCGCCGAGCAGATCACCGCCGCCCTGACCGAGGACATCGGCGCGGACATCGCGGGTCTGTCCCGGATCGCGGTCGTGAAGTTCACCGGCCTGCGCCGCGCGGTCGATCTGACCTGCGCCGGCGGGATGCTGCTCATCGTCGCCACTGTGATCGCGGTGGGGGGTGCGGCATGACCGCTCTCTCTTCCCCCCGGGGTCTGGCACTTGTGCTGGTCGTGCTCGGCATAGCCGCGATGTTCACCGGCTCGGTTCTGGTGTTCGCCACGCACGAGCCCGTCTGGCGCTTCCTGATCGCGGCCGGCGGGATCGTGCAGTTCACCGGCTGGCTGCGGCACGGCGCACCCCACAGGGGTGATTCGGCATGAGCGCCGTGATGACCGTGCTCGCCTCGGCGGGGCCGCTGGCCTCAGGCTGGGCTGTGCACGGGGTGGTGCTGCGGCGGCGGCTGACTGCTGCGCGCCGTGACCCGCTCTCCGCTCTGCCCACGCGGGCCGCGTTCGAGCAGCAGGCGGCCCGTGCCCTGGCCCGTCGCCCCCATGCCGTCCTCGTCCTGGACCTGGACGGTTTCAAGCAGCTCAACGACACGTTCGGACACGCGGCGGGGGATGCGGCGATCCGTGCCACCGGCGCGAGCCTGAGGGATGTCCTCAGCGTCGCGCCCGGCGGGATGGCCGCCCGGCTCGGTGGGGACGAGTTCGCCCTCGCCGTGCCGATGGCCGATCCGGCGGCCCTGCCGTGGCTGCTGCACGGTGTGCACCAGGCGGTGTGCGCCCCGTTCGCCCACGAGGGCCAGGCCTTGAGCGTGGGCGCGTCGATCGGCGGGAGCCTCACCGCCGAACTCGGCACCGTCGCACTGCCGTTGGCGCTGCGCCGGGCGGATGAGGCCATGTACGAGGCCAAGCGGGACGGGGGCGGATGGCGCATCGCGTTCGGTCCCGCACTCGCCCACACCACCACCGCCGGCCGTCGCACCGGCCGCACCGGCACCCACACCCCGCACCGTAAGGAGGCAGCGTGAAGGGCAAGACCGTTCTGCCCGCCGTCGCGATGACGGCGGTGTCCATGGTCCTCACCCTGGCCGTGGTCATCATGTGGCTCGGTACGGCAGTGCCGTTGCCGGTCGCGCTGGTCGTCGGTCTGGGGATCGACGGCGGCTGGCTGGCCACCCTCGCCTACGAACGCCGACTCGCCGCGCAGGGCGACCACAACCGCATCGTCACCGCAGTCGGCTGGTCGTTCGGCCTGATCGCGTCCGGTGTCCTTATCGCCCACGCGCTCACCGCCGAACAGGGCACCGGAGCGTGGCTGGCCGTGGCGTGGCTGCCGATCGCGGCGAAGGCACTGTGGCTCGTGCACGGACTGTGGGAGCGCACCGCCCTCACCCCCTCCGCCCTCGGAGCGATCAGGGGTATCCAGCAAGAGGCCCGGGACGAAGCGGCCGTGGCCCGCGCCCGACTACGGGCCGAAGCCAGCACAGAAGAGACCCGGCTGACGGCCGTGACGCAGGCCGGTGCCCGCGTCGCACGCGTCCAGGCCAGGACCGCCAAATCCCTTGCCGGAGCCTGGTCGACGCTGGAAGCAGCGCGCAACGGTGATGACACCGGCAGGGCGCTGACCAGCGTGACGAGCCGCGTCACACCCGACGTCACACCCCGCTGGGAACTCCCCGTATGGGGACCCACCCAGCCCATAGGAACCCGCTCGCTGGAAGCGGTACCCGCGCTCACCGACGACGAGCTTGACGCGCTCGTCGACGAGATCCGGCACAGCCAGACCCCCGCCCTGTCCTACCGCGAGATGGCCATCCGCTTCCGCGCGGCGGGCCACTCCGCATCCGAGGTCCGCCTTCGGGCCGCATGGAAGCGGGTTGCCTGATGTCCGCCGCCTACGGCAAGTGCTTCGACCCGACCGGGGCCCGCTACGGCGTCCCCACCTTCCCGTGGAAGTTCGCCCCGGACGATGAGCAGTTCGCCACCCGCCGGCAGTTACGGGCCAGGGGGCTGCGTCCGGGGGGTCAGCCGATCGCGGCGCAGGTCATGCGCGTCAACCGGCGGTCGGGCGGGGTGCGGGTCGCCTACCTCTACCGCCTCGACCTCGCCAAGCCCGTACGGCCGATGACCTCGCGGAAGTGGGGCGCGCTCGCGCTGGCGATGCTCGCCCGCCGCACCTGCCCCAAGTGCCAGGTCATCTACAGCTACTGCATGCCCCGCTCGCTCGGCATGTGCGTCCTGTGCGCCTTCCCCGAGCCGACCCCGAAGGAGGGCTGATCGTGTCCAAGTCCGAGATCCGCCGCATGGACCGCGAGATCCACAAGGCCACCGTCAAGCTCGCGGCGGTCAAGCGCGGTGAGTCGTGGCCGCTGAACGGTGCGGAGCGCCGGGCCATGGCCCGCGCCATCGCCGGCGGCTCCTACAAGGTCGTACGCGGCAAGAGCCCCGCCCGTGCCGAGAAGCAGATGGACACCACCGCGTCCAACGCGGAGATGCGGCTGACCGCTGAACTCACCGCCCTGCACGGCGAGAAGCAGCGACTGATCACCGAGGCCGCCCGCGAGAAGGCGGCGAAGAAGCGTTCCGGCTGGTTCTGACCAACCGGACCAGGCGTCGGGGTGCCCGCTCTTTCCACGGACCCGGCCACCCCGACGCCCTCTCTCCCACTCCCGCCCCCGAGGGGGCAGTCAGGAGCAGTACCAGCATGTCTGAGAACGTCGTCCGTCTCGTCAAAAACCCGCCGACCGGCTCTGAGCCGGAGGTGACCCCCACGGTGCTGACCGTGGTGCCCGACGCTCCGCTGGCGCCGCTGGTGCCGTTGTGGGTGCGCTCCGGGCGGGCCGTCAAGACCGTGGTCACCCACGAGAGCACCAAGAGCACCGCTCGTGCGGTGGCGCGGCACAGTCTCTACACGTTCAACGGGGGCCGGATCGTGGCCCGCCGCACCTGGGACGGCAAGACCGGCGCCCGCTACGAACGCATGATCCGCACGGCCGAAGCCGCGGGGAACCTGGAAGCCGCCGAGGAGTGGGAAGAGCGGCTCACGCGCTTCCGCCAGGCGCGCCACCACCGCCGCATGGACCTGCTGCACTCGCCCGTAGAGGCCGCCAAGGGCCTTGCGGTCGGTACCGGGGTGGGCATCGGGGTGCTGGTCGCCCTCGGGGTCGTGATGGCGATCAACAACCATGACATCGGGGACGTCATCACCCCGCTCAAGGCGACCATCGAGTTCATCGCCCTGCTGATCCGAATCGTCCAGGTCACATGGGGTACCGCTCTGATCGTCGGCCCGCTCCTCGCGCTGTTCGCGCTGTGGGCGGTCGGCAGCAAGCAGCAGGCCGCACCCGCGTGGGCGCTGCCCGCGAACGTCCGCAGTGGTGAGGGTGAGCCGGTCACTCCGTCCATCGTCGTCAAGGCCCTGCGCGACCTCGGAGTACCCGCCCTGCGCAACGCCATCAAGGACATGGGCGACGCCGGCGCCTCGATGCTGGGCCCCATCCGGATCGCCGGATGCGGCGTGGAAGTCGACGTCACGCTCCCCTCGGGGGTGTCGACGATCGAAGTGCAGAATCGGCGCCGCAAGCTTGCCGAGAACCTGACCCGGCACGAGCACGAAGTGTTCATCACCATCCCGCAAGCGGCCCGCACGGTCCGCCTGTGGGTGGCCGACTCCGGTGCGCTGGACGAGCCGATCGGCCCGTCTCCGCTGGTCACCGACGAGACGATGACCGCCGACTATGCCAAGGGACGCGCCCCGTGGGGTCAGGACCTGCGCGGCGACATGGCGGCACTGAGCCTGTATCAGCGCCACCTGCTGATCACCGGGTTGTCGAACCAGGGCAAGACCGTCGCCCTGCGCTCCCTCGCGCTGTGGCTGGCGTTGGACAAGTCGGTGCAGTTCTGGATCGGCGACCTCAAGGGCGTGGGCGACTGGGCCATGTTCGAAACCCTGGCCCCGGTCTTCATCCAGGGCCCCACCGATGACCACGTCATCCAGGTCACCGAGATGGTTGAGCGGGCGGTGGAGGAGATGAACCGCCGTATCCAGGCCCCGCCCGGAACGGTGTTCCCCGCGCTGATCGTGATCGTGGACGAGGCGCAGATGGCGTTCATGTGCCCGGTCAAGGACGAGGACGGGCGCCCCTACGGTGGGTCCAAGGCCACCTCCCGGTATTTCATGGCGGTCCGCAAGATTCACAACCAGGGCCGTGCCGTGAACGTCCTGATGTGGCAGGGGACGCAGGACCCCACCGACCAGAACCTTCCCAAGCTGGTCCGTGAGGGCGCCCACACCCGTGCCTCGCTCGCGCTGGGCACCGAGTCGCAGGCGCGGATGGCGCTGGGGGACAAGGCCGTTGACGGGGGCGCGGCCCCCAACCTGCTGCGTCCCGGCCTGGATCAGGGAACCCTGGTTCTCGCCTCGTCCGGCATCGACATTCCCGCCGGGCAGGCGTCCATCACGGTGCGCACGCACTACATCGACGACGACGCGGCCAAGGCCATCATCGAGCGGGCCAAGGCGATGCGCGACGGCGTCACCATGCTGCGCGTCGTCGACACCGGCGAGCAGCGAGACCCGCTCGCCGACATCGCCACCGTGCTGGGGGACAAGCCGCGCCTGTTCACGCAGGAAGTTCTCAAGCGGCTCGCGACGCTGGACGCGGACACCTACGGCGACTGGACGAACGGCGATCTGAAGCAGGCCCTGGAAGCCCACGGGGCCGAGCCGTACAAGTCGGACGGCCGCATGGTCGTCGGCGCCGAGCGCGTCGCCCGCGCCCTCACCAACCGCGACGACGAGGGTTCCGCTTCCGCCGCTGAATGACAGGGAGCCAACCCCCGGCGGGTCAGGGAGGCAGGGAGAACTCCCTAACCCCCTCCCTGACCCGCCTCCCTGCCCCTGACCTGCACGAATGATCGTCAGGGAGGCAGGGAGGCATCCCAGGTCAGACCCCTGAAACCCCCTCCACAGCCCACCCCCAAGGGGGTGTCCCTGCCTCCCTGGCCTACCGCCGGAAGGGATTCCGCATGTACCCCGACACCAGCCCCCAGCAGACCGCCACCGACACCGGCCTGAGTGACGCTCAGGCCGAAATCGAAGCCCGCCGGATCATCGCCGACGCTTACCGGCCCACCGCCTACCGCGACACCACGGCCGTACCCACCCACGGCGACACCCCGCCCGTCGCACAGCCCGGACGCCCTCCGATGAGTCAGGGCGCCACCGACGCGAGCGTCCTCATGCTCGCCGGTGCCACCGCCACCACCATGGTCGGCGCCACGGCCGGCGTGCTCATGTACCTGTCCCAGTTCGCCGACCCGATCGTGTGCGGCCTGGTGTTCGGCGCACCCACCGCCCTTGTGCTCGCCCTCGCCCGGCTCGCCCACCGCGCCAAGCCGGCCCCCGACGTCCACCACCACTACGAGGGACCCGTCTACCAGGACCGGCGCAGCGTCCACAGCCGCACCACCGGGGTGTGGGCCAAGACCACCAACGACCAGACCCAGAGGACGTCATGACCGAGACCGAGACCTTCGAGACCATCCGCTACACCGCCGACGTGGTGTGCATCCGAGACGGCGCCGTCCTGCTGATCGAGCGGGGATGGCCGCCCCACAAGGGACAGCTCGCCCTGCCGGGCGGACATGTCGACCCGGGCGAGACCTCACGCGCCGCCGCCGCGCGCGAGCTGCTGGAAGAGACCGGCGTCCACGTCGACCCCTGGGACCTGAACCTGATCGGCATCTACGACGCCCCCGGCCGCGACCCGCGCGGCCGGTACGTCACAGCCGCCTACCTGGTGACCGTCCCCGCCGACACCACCGCACAGGCCGGAGACGACGCCACCGCCGTGCGCTGGACGCCCCTCGACAGCGCCCGGGGCCTCGCCTTCGACCACACCGACATCGTCACCAACGCCCGGTACCGCCACAACGCCCCCTTCTAGCTACGCCAAGGGCGGCCCCCCATCTCGCCAAAGTCGCGGGGCCGCCCTTGTCCAGCCAGTCACCATCAAGGAACTGGAGACATCCAGCATGACCCAACCCACTGACATCCGGCGAGTGCGCGGCTACCGGCCGCGTCTGCTGGACGCGTTCTGCCGCCAAGGCGGCGCGGGCAAGGGCTACGCCGACGCCGGATTCGACGTGACCGGCATCGACATCGACCCGCAGCCCCTCTACCCCTACCCGTTCATCCAGGGCGACGCGGTCGCCTTCATCCGCGAGCACGGCAGTGAGTTCGACTTCATCCACACCTCACCCCCGTGCCAGCTGGACAGCGACTGCCAGCGGCTGCACGGCAACGTCCACCCCGACCTGATCGGCCCTACCCGCGCCGCCCTGGAAACCACCGGGCGCCCGTGGGTCATCGAGAACGTACGGGGAGCACTCCCCAAGCTCCGTACACCCGTGATGCTGTGCGGCGCCATGTTCAGGCTGGAGACCTACCGGCACCGGTACTTCGAGACCGGCGGCGGCTGCACCCTCGCGCAGCCCGGACACCTCGAACACACCGCCCCCAGGCCAAGATGGGCCGCCCCGTCCCGCCCGGCCACTACGGACAGTTCGTCGGCAACTTCTCCGGAGTCCCCCTCGCCCGCCGCGTGATGGACGTGCCCTGGATGACCCGCGAAGGCATCCGCGAGTGCATCCCGCCCGCTTACAGCGAGTTCATCGGCCGGGCCCTGCTCGCCACCGCAGCGCTGGGGGTGGCCGCGTGAACGAGCACCTGCGGACCGCCCTTGCCCTGGCGGCGGCCGGTGTGCCGCCGCTGCCGCTGCGGGCGGGGAAGGTGCCGTTCGGCAACTGCCGCACCTGCGCGAACAACGCGTGCGGCGGACGGCCGAACATGAAGACCCCCGGCCGCTGCACTTGCCCGGCACCCTGCCACGCGTGGGCCGCCGCCACCACCGACCCGAACATCCTCAACTCCCCCCAGTGGGAGGCGGCATGGCGGCAGGCGGCGGCGGTCGCCTACCACCCCGGCGGCGCCGGCCTCACCGTCGTCGACCTCGACAACCCGGCAGCCATCGCGTGGGCCCGCACGGCCCTGCCCGCGACCCGGACCGTGCCGACGACCCGGGGTGAGCACTGGATCTACCGGGGCATCATGCGGTCCGCCAACGCGGTCCGGCCCGGCGTCGACATCAAGTCCCTTATGGGATACGCCCGTTGGCTCGGATGGGGCAGCGGCGCCATGGCCGCTCTCCCGGACTCTGTGCGCTCCCTGGCACTAACGGACCCCCCTCCGGCCCGTAGGGCGCCGCAGAGCCTCTCAGCGCCCCTGGGAGGTCAAGGCGGGGTGTGCCGCCACCGCTCGCCCGTGTTCCTGGACCGTGGGATCGCCATGGCAGAGCAGAGCATCACCGGCGCCCGTGAGGCGGTGCACGCCACCGTCTACCGGACGTTCCTCGCCGTGCTGTCCACTCACGGGCGGTGCGGCTGCCTCACCCACACGCACGTCGCCCGGCTGTTCACCGCCGCGCAGGCCAAGGGCGAAACGCCCCGGCACTGCACGGACGCGTGGACCAACGCCCTCACCACGTTGGGACTGTGACCATGGCTGACGACGAGAAGAACCCCGCCCGCCAGATCATCACCGACTACGCGCAATCCCACTTCCGGTACTTCCGCACCCCGGACGGGACCGTGTACGCGCAGAAGAACGGCCAGCCCGTCGCCCGCCCCATCCGCTCCCAGGGCACCACCGGCAGCCACCGCCAGGAACTCATGGTCGGTCTCTACCGCGACGGACGCGGCGCGTTCAACGGCAGCGCACTGAAAGAGGCACTGGACCTGATCGAAGCGCTCGCACTGTCCGAGGACGTACAGCCCGTCCACATCCGCGTCGCCCCCGGATTCGACGGAGCAACCTGGCTCGACCTAGGACGCGACGACGGTCAGTCCGTGCGTATCCACCCCACCGGCTGGGACATCCTCACCCCCGACCCCCGCGAAGTGTGCTGGCGGCGCACCCAGCTCACCGGCGAACTCCCGCTGCCCGCCAAGGACACCAACGGCAAGGGCATCGATCTGCTGATGAGGCTGTGCAACTTCGCCGGCGCGGAGAACGAGTGCCTGGCCATCGCATGGCTGATCGGCTGCCTCGGTCCGTCCGTCCCGGTGCCCGCGCCGTTTCTCACCGGCCCGCAGGGCGCGGGCAAGTCGACCGGCGGGCGGATGCTGGTGCGGATCATCGAGGGCATGAGCGGGGACCTGCGCCGGGCCCCCAAGGACGAGGAGAACCTGATCGCGGCCGTCGCGGCGGGATGGGTCACCGCCCTCGACAACCTCTCCCACATGACCCCCGACCTGTCCGACGCGATGTGCTGCATCGTCACCGGAGCCGAGAGCGTCAAACGCGCCCTGTTCACCGACGGCGACGTCTTCCGACTCGGCTACCGCCGCCCCCTGCTCCTGACCGGCATCGACGTGGGCGTCATCCGCCCCGACCTCGCCGAACGCCTGCTCCCGCTCCGTTTGGAGCGGCCCGGTGTGCGGCGGACCGAAGCCGAACTGTGGGCGGAATACGAGGAAGTTTTGCCCGTCGTGCTCGGGTCCCTGCTCGACCTCACAGCCAGGGTGCGCGCGGCGCAGGCGGAGACCCCCACCGACCTGCGCATGGCCGACTTCGCCCACCTCTGCGCACAGCTTGACGCGGCAACCGGGCTCGGAGCGCTGGCCGCGTACCGGGCCCGGCTGGACGACCTGAACGACGACGTGATCGAGGGCGACCTGCTGGCACAGACCGTCCTGCGGCACGCCGACACCATCGAGCCCGGCGGTGAGCAGCGGATGACGTCCACGGAATGGCTGGCCTGCCTCAGCCGCCTCTACAGCGGCGACGACTGCCGTGCGCTGCCCAAAGGGTGGCCGACTACCGGCAAGGTGCTCTCCGACCGTCTCAAGCGCCTTCAGCCCACCCTCGCCGCGCGGGGTGTGCTCATCGACTCCGGCCGCACCAGCCAGGGCCGGTACCTCGAAATGACCCGCCCCACCCCGGCACCCCCATTCGACCAGCCCCGGATGCACTGACCACGCTCCCCACGCTCACGCGGACAAGCAAGAAGAGCACCGGCCCGCCCCGGTGATGCGTGCTCCTCTTGCTGTTCGGGGCGCAGCCCCGCCCCAAGGACGTGCCGCGCAGCGGCTCCTTCTTACCGGTCTGAGCAGCACCGCACTAGACCACAACACCCCCTCTATTTGTCCTAAGAGGGAAGACGCTGCGTCATCTGCGTCAGACGAGCCGGAAAACGGCACCTGACCTGCGAACACAGGCATGACGCAGACGGCCACGCCTGCGTCATCCTGCGTCATCCGCGTCATGGGCCACGTCACGGATGACGCTACCCATGTCGCATCCATGACGCAGGCCTCACCCCTAGCGTCACCTAAAACCGCAGGTCAGAAGCCTGAATGACGCTGACGACGCAATGACGCAGCAATCCACACCTCGGACAGGCGCGGGCAAGGTCCCCCGCGCAACTCCCTGAAGGCGAAGACGAATTGCCCAGGAGGCACCCGGATGAGCACCGCGCTCCCGCCCGCCGAGCAACTGCTCTACACCCCCGAAGCCGCCGCCAAGGTGCTCTCGTACGGCCGCTCCACGATCTACGAGCTGATGGCCGAGAGACTCCTGAAGTACGTCAAGCGTGGCCGCTCCCGCCGCATCCGCCGGAGCGACCTCGAGGCCTACGTAAACGGCCTCGAACCGACAACCCACTGACCCAACCGACCCACGCTCGAACGAGGCGGCCCCGGACCACGATCCGGGGCCGCCTCTCGTATGGAGGAACATGAGCCCCCGCAATCCGAACATGGAATCGTCCGTCTACGAGGGCAATGACGGTTGGTGGCACGGCCGCGTCACGATGGGCGTCAAGGACGACGGCAGCCCCGACCGCCGCCACCGCAGGGCCCGCACCGAGCCCGAAGTACGCCGCAAGGTGCGCGAGTTGGAGAACCTCCGGGACAAGGGGCGCGCCCCCAAGGCTGGCCGCAAGCCGACCGTGGAGCAGTGGATGTCCACGTACCTCACGGACATCGCGAGCCTGAAGCTCAAGCCCCGTTCCCTGGACGACTACTGGTCGAAGACCCGCAACGACATCGTCCCCGGCGTCGGCAAGCACCGCCTGGACAAGCTCGCCCCGGAGCACCTGGAACGCATGTACCGCGCCATGCTGGACGAAGGCCACGCGCCCTCCCACGTGGTCAAGGTCCACCGCATCCTCTCCCGCGCCCTGAAAATCGCGCACCGCCGCCGGATCATCGGCGAGAACGTGGCCACCCTCGTTGACCCGCCCACGGTCGACGAGACCGAGGCGAACCCGTTCACGACCGAGCAGGCCAAGGCGTTCCTGCAAGCCGCCGCGAAGCGCCCCACCTTCATGCGGTGGTGCGTGGGCGTCGGGATGGGTTTCCGGCAAGGAGAAACCCTGGGTCTCCGGTGGGCCTACGTCGACTTCGACGCCGAGCTGTTCCACCCCAAGTGGCAGCTTCAACGCCTCACATGGCGCCACGGATGCGCGGAGGCCCATGCCTGCGGCGAACGCCTTCACCGGTTCGAGCCGTGTCCGCCGGGCTGCCGGACGCACAGGAACTACAAGCGCGGTTGCCCCAAGCCGTGCCCGAAGGACTGCCGGCGGCACGCCAGTGTGTGTCCCGAGCGAAAGGGGGGTGGTCTGGTCTTCACCCGGCCGAAGACGAAGAAGAGCACGAACCCCGTACCGATCCCGCCGCCGTTCGTCCCCTACCTGCACGCGCACAAGAAGCAGCAAGAGGAGATGCGCGCCGCCGCCGCAGACGAGTGGCAGGAGTTCGATGCCCTCTTCACCCGGCCGGACGGCCGCCCCCTCGACCCGCGCGAGGACTGGGAGGAGTTCAAGGAACTGCTCGAAGAGGCGGGCATCACAGACCGCCGCCTCTACGACGGAAGCCGCCACACCGCCGGCACGATCCTGAACGAACTCGGGGTCGACATGCCCACGATCATGGAGATCCTGCGGCACACCCAGATCAGCCAGACCCGGAGGTACGTCAAGGGCCGATCCCACCTCTCCAAGGACGCCATGCGCCGCATGGGCGACCACTTCATGCCTGCGGCCGAACCCGAGCCGGAACCTGCCACTGAGACCACAACTGAGACCAGGGACCGCAGGGCAGCCCGCACGCAGCGCCGCCGACGCATCCGCTGAACGAAAAAGCCCAGCTCAGACAGGGTCTGAGCTGGGCTTAGGCTGAGCCCCCTATCGGATTCGAACCGATGACCTACGCATTACAAGTGCGTTGCTCTGGCCAGCTGAGCTAAGGAGGCGTCACGCGCGCGTGCCGAGGACCGCGCGGGCATGCGTGCCAGTGCAGTGTACCCAGCCCCCGGGCCGCCCTCGCTCGAAAATTTCCGCGAAGCTCACAGCCCCCCACCTACTGACAGACGCCGAATCGCCGGGTACCGTCCAGATTCAGTCCACGTCTGTGGACTACACCACCTTCCACTACGGATCGTCCGGCACGTTCCTGCCGGTGAAGGGGGCCTAGTACTCATGGCCACTGTTTCGTTCGACAAGGCGACCCGCATCTACCCGGGCACCGAGAAGCCCGCCGTCGATGGTCTGGAGATCGAGGTCGGGGACGGCGAGTTCCTCGTGCTCGTCGGTCCGTCCGGTTGCGGCAAGTCCACCTCGCTCCGCATGCTCGCGGGGCTCGAGGACGTGAACGCCGGCGCCATCCGCATCGGTGACCGCGACGTCACGCACCTGCCGCCCAAGGACCGGGACATCGCCATGGTGTTCCAGAACTACGCGCTGTACCCGCACATGACGGTCGCCGACAACATGGGCTTCGCGCTCAAGATCGCCGGCGTCAACAAGGCCGAGATCCGCCAGAAGGTCGAGGACGCGGCGAAGATCCTCGACCTCACGGACTACCTGAGCCGCAAGCCGAAGGCGCTCTCCGGTGGTCAGCGTCAGCGTGTCGCCATGGGTCGTGCCATCGTGCGTGAGCCCCAGGTGTTCCTCATGGACGAGCCGCTGTCGAACCTCGACGCCAAGCTCCGCGTGTCGACGCGTACGCAGATCGCGTCGCTGCAGCGCCGTCTCGGCATCACCACGGTGTACGTCACCCACGACCAGGTCGAGGCCATGACCATGGGCGACCGGGTGGCCGTACTGAAGGACGGTCTGCTCCAGCAGGTCGACTCCCCGCGCAACATGTACGACCGCCCGAAGAACCTCTTCGTGGCCGGCTTCATCGGCTCCCCGGCGATGAACCTGATCGAGGTTCCGATCACCGACGGTGGCGTGAAGTTCGGCAACTCGGTCGTCCCGGTCAACCGCGAGGCCCTCACGGCCGCGGCGGACAAGGGCGACACCACCGTCACGGTCGGCGTCCGTCCGGAGCACTTCGACGTCGTCGAGCACAACGGTGCCGCCGCCAGCGCGCTGTCCAAGGACTCCGCGGACGCCCCGGCCGGCCTCGCCGTCACGGTGAACGTCGTCGAGGAACTCGGCGCCGACGGCTACGTCTACGGCAGCGCCAAGGTCGGCGACGACATCAAGGACCTGGTCGTCCGCGTCAGCGGCCGTGCCGTGCCGGACAAGGGCGCCACGCTGCACGTCGTGCCGCGTCCGGGTGAGATCCACGTGTTCTCGACCTCCACGGGCGAGCGCCTCGCCGACTGAGACGCGACCTGAACACCGAGGGGCCCCGCGGCTTGCCGCGGGGCCCCTCGCGTGTGCGCGTACCGGAGGCCCGATATCCCGGCGGAAGGGTCGTTTCGAATCGTGTGCGTCAAGGCCCTACCCAGAAATCCGCACCAATCCATCCCCCGTTAGGGTGACTGAATGTCGCCAAATCAGCACCGAGCGCTACCCTCACTCGCGTGAAGCACTCCACTAACCAACTGACGCGAAGTGGCCGTGGCCCCGCCCGCCGGATCGGCCGTAGCCTCGCCCTTGTCCTGCCCGTCGTCCTGGTGCTGTCCGGGACCCTCGCGGTCACCCGAGTCAACTGGTCGGGGAACCCCGGGGACTCGGTGCTCACGGCATCCTCCGAGGACTTGGCCGCCCGAGCCGCCGCCGCCCCCGAACCGCAGGACGTCCTGCGCGACCAGCTCCTGCAGGAGCTCCAGGAGAAGGACCCCGGCACCGCCCTCACCCACCTCCAGCAGGCGGTGAACGGCCACCCGTCGCTGGCGAGGCACTGCACGTCGATCGCCCGCGCCCTGGGCCGCGCCGCAGTCCGCATGTACGGCCCGTACCGCGCCCAGTCCTACTCCCGCCCGGTCTGCGACACATCCTTCGCCACAGGAGTAGCGGCGGCCCTCAGCTAAGCGCCAAACGCCCCTGGAGGAGCTCCTGGAGGCGCCCCGCAGGGGCAGCCTCCAGGAGCTCCTCCAGGGGCGCGGGCAACTGCGCGACCAGCCCCCACCGTCCCGCAGC
>NZ_LGDW01000081.1 GCF_001280005.1 Streptomyces sp. NRRL WC-3618
TGGTCCGCTGAGGCGGGGAAGGCGGTCGCTTCGTTGTAGCGGATGCGTTTGGTGAGGCAGTGGTGGAGGCAGCCGATCATGCGGTTGAAAAGGTTGCGCTGGGCCGCGGTGTGGCGGTCTCCGTCGTTGCGTCGCCGGTCATAGTGGGTCTTGGCGCCGGGTGAGGCGGTCAGGGCGGAGAATGCCCATACGTAGCCGACGGAGGCCAGGCGCTGGTTCTTGACCCGGCGAGCCATGACCGTGACGCTCTTGCCGGACGCTCGTGTGACTGGTGCGGCCCCGGCGTATGCCTTCAGGGCTTTGGCGTCGGCGAAGCGGGATCGGTCGTCGCCGATTTCGGCAAGCACTCGGGCGCCGGTCAGTGCGCCGAGCCCTGGAAAGCTGGTAATGATCTCGGCGTCGGGGTGCTTCTCAAAGGTCTCCACCGCAGCTTCGGCGAGCTCGTCCGCGCTGGTGCAGGCGGCCTCCAGCTTGCGCAGTAAGGTCGCCGTCTGGAGTTCCATTGCCTGTTCGACCAACGGGAGTTGGTGCATCTGCGGGGCGTGCAGGGCGGCATGGAGCCGCTCGGTTTCGGCCTCGATGCTGCGTTTGCGCCCGGCCTTCTTGATCAGAGATCGCAGCTGGGCTCGGGTGAGAGCAGCCGCCCGGGCCGGGGTCGGAGCTGTGGCCAAAATGGTGCGGGCGATCGGCGAACACAGTCCATCCCGCAGCGGCTGGGTGGCGGTCAGGGAGGCTGGGAAGTACTCGCGCAGGTGGGAGCGGAGCTTGTTGCCGGCCTGTGTTCGGTCCCAGACGGCGTCCTGCTGGGCCCGGGCCAGCACGGCGATGGCCTGGACGAGCTCGGAGTCTTCCGGCAACGGGCGGTGGGCTGCGGTGTCCGTGCGCAGGATGTTCGCCAGGACCATCGCGTCGAGTTGGTCGGACTTCTTGCGGGTGACCGCGTGCCGTTCGCGATAGCGGGCGGCGGCCATCGGGTTGATCGCGTAGACGGGGCGCTTCGTTGCGCGGAGGCAGGCCACCAAGAGGCCGCGGGAGGTCTCGATCGCCACGGGGATCGGTGTTTTCTCGCTGTCACCGTGTTCGGTGAGCAGGTCGAGCAGCTGTTGCAGGCCCGTGAGGTCGTCGCTGATGCGGGCTTTGGCCAGTAGGGCTCCGTCCTGTTGACGAGGGCGACGTCGTGATGGTCGCTGGCCCAGTCGATGCCACCGAACGCTCTCACGCAGGCCGGTGTCGCGGGCGTTTTCGGATGCGGTCCACGCAGCGGGCCCGGCGGCGGTGACGCAGTTCGAGGTCGGCGAGCTGGCCGCCCTTGGTGTTGGTTGCGAAGCAGGTCAGCCGCAGTCCGTCGAGGTCGGTGAAGCGCAACTGGGCGCCGGGGTGCGGCCGTTCCTTGCGGACGATCAGCCGCATGCCCGTGGGCCAGGTGCTCAGGTCGGGCATGTCGGTGATCTCCGCGACCCAGGCGCTGGCCCGCTCGGTGCCGCCGGCGTCGTAGGCGGGTGTCCATGCCTTCTTCGGGATCTTCAGGTGGACGGCCTGGTGGATGGTGTCGGTGATGGTCGTGCCGACGGAATACGACAGCCACCGTCCCCGCCGGGAGAGCCAGTCGGGGAAGGCGTGGGTGCCGCCGGCGGAGTCGGTGCGGATCAGTGTCTGCCGTCCCCGCCGCAGGTGTCCGGGGAGTTGGGCCAGGGCGAGCCCAGTGGTGGTGATGTGATCGCTCGCGGTGTTGGAGCCTGCGTTGCCGGGCCGCAGCAGCGCGGCCACCGGTTCCCCGGACCCGGCCTGGCCGTGGTCGGCGAACGCGACGAGAGGGTGATGGCCGTAGGTCTTCTTCCAGGTCGCGGTGGCGTCCTGCTTGTCGGAGTGGGCGAGGACGAGCACGCCGTCGATGTCCACGGTCACCTGCCCGTCGGCGGCCGGACCGTCCGCCCCGGCCAACTCCCAGTCGCGCGAACGCACTTCGGCCCGCGCTGACCGGATTGCTGGGAGTGCCTTCGGTCCGGCTGCGGCCAGGGCGTCGATGAGCCGGGAGACCGTGGGGTCGGACGCCACCGGGCCGAACACGTCGGGCTCGGCCCGCAGCATGGCGACATCGGCGAGGCAGTCCCCGCCCAGAGCTGTTGCGAGCGCGACATCCAGCAGGACCTTGCCCGGGTCGTGCATGGCCCGGGGCTTGCGCCACGGCGACAGTGCCGCCGATATCGCCCCGTCCAGGCCCACCTTGCGGACCGTCTCGACCAGCAGCACCGCCCCGGCCTGCGAGACCGTCCCGCGGCCACCGCCCCCGGCGCGGACACGCGGGTACAACCCGATACGCCGAGAGTGCTTCTTTCCGTGCAACCAACAGGATCCTAGACAAGTCCCATCGTTGCAGGTCACGAGCAACTCTCCGTTTATTTGATCAAGGCATGGACACTCATGAAAGCGCGAGGTTAGCCCTTGCCTGCGGTGACCGTGAGGTGGACGTCACGTTGCCGTACTTACTGCAGGTGGAAAGGTGTCCGGCGTAGTGTCCTGCGCAGCAGGAGAGAACGCGTGCCCTTGCCGGGTCAGTGCCGCTGAGCCGTCAGGAGAGTCAGTGCACTTCGATGTTGTTGTTGATGTCGCCGACCGTGAAACCGATCAGGCCGCCGCAGGCGAGAAGGCAGAACCCGTTCGCAGGTGGCGTGGGGGGGACGGGTACGGGCACCGCTGAGACCACGACGGTGGTCGTGTTGCTCGAAGCGAAGCAGTTGTCGTTCCCGTTGTATGCGGCCGTGATGGTGTGAGTGCCGGTGGTGGTGAAGGATGTGGTGTGCTCCGCTTGTCCGTTGGTGCTGACGGGCACGGTGTCCAGGAGGTCGCCCCCGTCGAAGAACGTCACGCCGAGACCTCCAGTGGGATCGTCCGCACAGGTGACGGTCGCGGTCAGTGTCACGGATACCCCGACGTTTGCCGCTGGGGGTGACGCCGTGACCGTCGTCGTCGAGTCGACGGCTGCCGCTGCCGGTGAAGCGAGGCTCACGACGGCGGCCAGCGCCAGGATGGTGCCGGTCTTCCACATTCTTCGGTCTTGCCAACGTCTCACGGTTTCGACTCCTTGATCGGTCAGGGCGGAGATCTGCCACGACTGGACGAGGAGGGTCACGTTACGCCTGGGTTTGCCATATTTCGTTGATGTTTGGGACTAGTCAACCCGCTTGGGCCAGAGGTGCGGGGGAGCGGGGAGCACGGTTCCCAGCGGGACGGCTGTGCGCAACGCTCCCTTCGTATGTCGGCAGGCTCGCCCGGCGTCGAAGCAGTCGTGCGGACCAGGAGCGAGAGCCGGCGGAGGACCTTTGGGGGAGAGGTCACGGCCCGTGTTGCCCGAAGGGTTGCGAGAGCGGATCTAGATCAGGGGAGCGGCGACACGCGTGTAGGTGAGGGAGCTGCTGGTGCCGCCGATCGTGGTCACGTTGACGGAAACGGGGCCGGGAGCCCCCGCTGGGGCGATCGCCGCAACCGTGGTGTCGGACAGCACGTTGAAGGCCGCGGGTGCGGCACCGAAGTGGACGGCGATCGTGGTGGCCAGGCCACTGCCGGTGAGAGTGACGCCGGCTCCGGCGTCGGTGGGCCCCTGTGCGGGGGTGAGGGAGCTGAGGACCGGTGAAGTCACGTAGGTGTAGATGACGGAGTTGCTGATGCCGCCCGGGCCGGTGACGGTCACGGCGACGGAGCCCGCTCCTGCGGGGGCGACGGCGGTGATCTGGGTGGCGGAGTTGACGGTGTAGCTGGTGGCGGGTGTGCTGCCGAAGGTGACAGCCGTCGCCCCGGTGAGGTTGGCCCCGCTGAGGACGACGGTGGTGGCGCCCGAAGACGGTCCCTGGCTCGGCGACACGGTGGTGACGGTGGGCGCGTTGAGGTAGAAGAAGTAGACGGGACCGGTCGTACCGCCGGGCGTGGTGACGGTGACGGGTACGGCACTTGTTCCCGCGGGGGCGACGGCGGTGATCTGGGTGGGGGAGTTGACGGTGTAGCTGGTGGCGGGTGTGCTGCCGAAGGTGACGGCCGTGGCCCCGGTGAGGCCGGTCCCGGTGAGGATCACGGTGGTGCCGCCCGAAGACGGCCCCTGGCTCGGCGACACGGTGGTCAGGGAGGGTTGTGCCGCGTAGGCATAAGAGACCGCGTTGCTGGTTCCGCTGGGGTTTTTGACGGTCACGGCAACGGTGCCGGTTCCGGACGGGGCTACCGCGGTGATCTGCGTCGAGGAGTCGACCGTGTAGCCGAGGGCTGCTTTGGTGCCGAACATGACAGCGGTGATTCCGACGAAACCGCTGCCGTTCAGGACGACGTTGTTGCTGCCTGCCGCAGGGCCCGTACCGGGTACGACCGAGGTGAGAACGGGAACGGCGGCGATGACGGCGGTGGGCCGGACCGCTCCTGCCGCGGGTGCGCTGTCTTTCACGGTGTCTCCGTAGAGTGTCGGGCGGGCCCGGGAGGGCCGAAGAGAGAGCTGACGGGCTGCCCTGCCTCGGCCTCCTGGCGGGCGGGCAGTGGGGCCCCCGGCCCAGGGTGGGGTTTCCGGGCCGGGGGCTTGGGGCGGACGGGCCCTGGTGGGCTATGGCGTCCGCTCCGGACGGGCCGGCCGCTGAGGGGCCGGCCGCTGAGGGGCGGTCAGATGCCGGGGCCGGCGATGTAGGTGAACGCGTCCGCGAGGATCGCGCTGCCTGCGTCGTTGGTCACGACGACATCGACGGGACCACCGGTGCCGGGAGGCGTGACGGCCGACACCGAGGTGTCGGAGATCACGGTGAACGGTGCCGGGTTGCCGTCGAAGGTGACCTGGTTGGTGCTGGTGAAGCCGGTGCCGGTCAGGGTCACCGCGGTGCCGCCGGACTCCGGTCCCTCTGCCGGGACGACCGCCGTCACCGTCGGCGCGGCGACGTAGGTGTATGAGAGCCCGTTGTTGGTGCCGCCGGCCGTGGTGACGCTGACGCCGACCGAGCCGGCCGCACCGGCCGGTGCGACGACCGTGAGCTTGCTGTCGGACACCACCGTCGGCACCGCGGTGTTGGCACCGAAGGAGACGCTGGTGGCACTGGAGAATCCGGTGCCGTTGATGGTGATGACGTCGCCGCCCGCGGTCGACCCGAAGGACGGGCTGAGGGACTGCTTGAACGGCGCCCCGACGTAGTAGAACGGGATCGGGTTGCTCGTCCCTCCCGGGGTGGTCACGGTGACGCCGACCGCTCCGGTGCCGGAGGGGGAGACCGCAGTGACCGTGGTGGGCGAGACGTTGGTGACGGAGGTGGCGAGTCGGGTACCGAAGCGCACAGCTGTGGTGCCGCTGAGGCTGGTGCCGGTGATCGTGACGGTTGTGCCGCCGCCGCTGGATCCTTGGTTCGGGCTGATAGGCATGAGTGTTCCTCCTCGCTCGGAATGCGGTACATTGCCGAGCAGTGATGGGATGTCGGTCCGCTTACGTCCCGGATGAGAGCGAGCCGGCTCTCGTGTCCACTGGCCAAGTGGCGTCTCGATGGCCTTGCGCCGATGCCTGGTCGACGGTCTGCAGCCGTCGGCGCTGTGCGCAGGGCCTGTCGAGAATCACGACCTGTCAGGCGTCAGCTGCCGCCTGATCAAGGGCTTGCCTGCATCTGTTTGCGGACTCGAATGCCGCTGTTACGGACATGAGCATCAACCCAGCAGAGTGACAGGCCGACAAGGCTTTCGTCATAGATTCAGCCGTCCAGGTGAGCGCCACGGTGTGAAAACGGGGCGTACCGGCGGCGTATTGACGAAAATCTGTTCATATGTCAATTCATTGCAACACCCGAGAGTGTTGCGGTGACGAAGCCGGGGCCCAGCGAACGGCCGTGTTCTGACGCGGAAATGATCGCCGCGCGGCACCGCAGTGGCGGCTGGATACGCGCCTGCGAACACGTACCTCTTTCGGGTGACATATGCCCCCCACTCTTGTCACGTCGCGTGGGCAGTGGGCTACTCCGAAGAGGGGAACCACTGCGGTCATCGGTGCAGGGACCGGCCGACGACGCAGCCCGCCGATCGGCCGACAGACTCAGGGAGCACCCCATGGCGGTCATACCGAACCAGGGATCCACGGGTGGGGGCGACGCGGTGACGCTCACCGGCAGCCACTTCACCGGCACCGCCAGCGTGCTCTACGGCACCCGCCGGGCTGCGAGTTTCACGGTGCTCGGCGACTCCACCACCGCCACCGTCACCCCCTCCGGCCACGGCGCCGTTCCGGTCTCGGTCACCACCCCCGGCGGAACCGGCGTCGTCGGCAGTTTCTACTATCTGCCACCACCCTTCTTCCGCCTCGCTCCGCCTCCCGCCGGCCCCTTGGCCGGCGGCAACACGGCGACCCTCACCGGCCTCGGCCTCTACACCACGTACGAGGTCCTCTTCGGTGCGCAGGCCGCCGCCTTCACCGTCGACTCCGACGGTCAACTCACCGTCACCGTCCCCGCGGCTGCCTCCGCGGGTCCGGTGACGATCACCGTACGAACCAGGGGCGGAACCGCCGGCGGGGTGGTCTACACCTATCTCGACTCGCCGTCCATCACTGTCCTCACCCCGGACAAAGGGCCGGTTGACGGGGGCAATCTCGTCGTCATCACCGGAACCGCCTTCTCCTACACCACTGGCGTCACCTTCGGTGGCACGCCCGCCCTCTCCTGGCGGATCGCCTCCGACACGGAGATCCACGCCCTGCTCCCAGCGGGAGACCTCGGCCTGGTCGACGTCTCCGTCATCACTCTCGGCGGCACGGTGACCGCTTCGGACGCGTACACCTATCTGGGACGCTTCGCGGTGCTGGGCGGCGCGTCGGTCACCAACACCGGCTCCTCCGAAGTCACCGGGGACCTCGGGGCGAGCCCGGGAACGTCCGTCACCGGATTCCCGCCCGGTCAGGTTCACGGCACCATACACATCAGCGACTCTGATGCCCTTCAGGCTCACGCCGATCTCATCGCCACCTACAACGCCGTCGTCGCCCAGCTCCCGGACGCCGACATTTCCGGAGACGTCGGCGGCCTGACGCTGACCCCCGGCGTCTACCACGCCCCCACATCCCTCGCTCTCACCGGCACGCTCACCCTGGACGCCCAGGGCGACCGCAACGCGGAATGGCTCTTCCAAATCGGATCCACCTTGACCACGGCAACGGCCAGCCGCGTACTCCTCATCAACGGCGCCACGGCCAGGAACGTGATCTGGCACATCGGAAGCTCAGCCACTCTCGGCACCGACACCGCCTTCACGGGCAGGATCCTGGCCCTGACATCTATCACCGTGAACGCCGGCGTAACCATCCACGGACAGGCCCTGGCCATCAATGGCTCGGTCACTCTCGACACCAACGCCATCACCCGCCCCTGGTAATGACCACGCCTGCCCGGGTGCCCGCCGTAGGCACGTCACCCTCGGGCTGCGCCACTGTCCCGCTGAGGCTGGAGCATGCTGTGCCACGAGACAAGGCACGGCTTCGCGGTCGGCTCAGCAGCCTGGGCAACCACGCGCGACAGCCGCTCCCTACACGGACAGGCGGGTAGGGCCCGCTCCTCTTCTTCACCCGGGAAGTGTCTCTTCCGCTACCACGAACTGGGCCCTCAGCAAGTCCTATCGTTCCAGCTCAAGGGTGCTTTATGCTTTCTCGACCACCTGCTGGACGACACCCCTCGTGAAAGCCTGAGGTTAGCCCGCCGAGGAGTTCTGAGGCACGTGAGGGACAGAGGGGCTCAGCACAGAGTGAAGACTTACGCGTCGTGACGGCAATCATCACGCCGTTGCCGGAAACGCGGAATCCGCGCGCGGTTGGAGCATGGAGGCCGCCTGCGGTTCGGGTTGGCCCTGGAGCGCGAATGGGACGTCGGTGAGGACGTGGTACGCGGTGACGGCGGAGGGGAGTTGCCCTTGTTCTTGTCCGAGGTGATGAGGAGCTTCTGGGAGATTGTGGACGGTTTTAACGAACGTCCGGCAGTTCCGGTGTGGCTGGGCTTTGGCGCGCGCCATGATGATCGGCATGGCGACTGGGGGGCGGGACGCGCGCGGCTACGTCGGGTTGGTCTATTTGGCGTTGACGATCTTCGGCGCTGGCGGGGCCGTGTTTCTTGCGCACTACTTCCACTTGGGTGTGGCCGCGACTGCTGCGGCTGTGCTGCTTGCGGCGCCTGGCCTTTATCTGGCCTGGGCCACGTTCCGCGCGGATCACTCGGAGGCGGGCAGCGGAGAGGATCTCGCGCGCATCGCGGATGACCTCTCCCTCGCAGTGAGGGCGCAGTGGCAGGACGAGGCGCGCCTGCGGCGGCTCAACGATCCCTATGCGCTCGCGGTTTCGTGGCGGTCTGCCCCCGATGATCTGGTTGAGGCTTGGCCGCTGCTCACGTCCATCGCGCGGGCGTGGCCTGAGGGACCGGCTGGCGACTCGGTTGGGTGGACGCACGGGGCGGACGGTCTGAGTGGTGACTGGTCCCAGATCCTTGAGGTCTTCACCGCACGCGTGCCGACCCGGCGATTGGTGGTGCTCGGCGAGCCGGGCGCCGGCAAGACCATGCTGCTGGTCAAGTTGGCCGAGGGGCTGATCGACTGGCGCGCCGGTGAGGCCGGTCGGCCGGTGCCGGTCATCTTTTCCCTGGGTTCGTGGAATCCGTTCGGACAGGGGCTGTACGAGTGGATGGCCTCCTGCCTGGTCCGTGACTATCCGGGGCTGGAGCAGCCGGTGTCCGCGCCAGGGGGCCGCGGCTCGGTGACTCGCGGTCGTGCGCTATTGGATCAGCGCATGATCCTGCCGGTCCTCGACGGGCTTGACGAGCTGCCCGCCCTATCGCGGTCGGCCGCGCTCGATGCCATCAACCGTTCGCTTACGCCCGGGCAGGGCGTGGTCGTCTCGAGCCGCACGTGCGAGTACCGGGAAGCCGCAGCTTCCGACGGGCGTATTTCGATCAAGCTTGCCGGGGCGGCGGGTATCGAACTGCAGCCGCTGGATGCTGCTGTTATCGCCTCCTACCTCGTGCGGGATGCCGGCGATGATGCCTCCGCGCTCCGCCGTTGGGAGCCGGTTATCCAACAGCTGGGTGCTGATTCGCCGGTGGGGCTGACCCTGCGCACGCCGCTCATGCTGTTTCTGGCCCGGACCATCTACAACCCTCGCCCGGGCACCGATCGCGACGTGGTGGTGCCCGTTCCCGCCGTTCTCTGCGATCCTGCCCTCTTTCCCGACCGGGCGGCGCTCGAGTGCCATTTGTTCGACGCCTTCGTTCCAGCCGCCTATCGGCCGCTTGTCCCAGGCGCGGCCCCGCCATTCCCGGTCGACCAGGCCAAGCGGGCGTTGACGTTCTTCGCCCGCCATCTAGATCACGATCTACGCGGGACACCCGACCTGGCCTGGTGGCGATTACCGCTTACCCTGCCACGAAGTCCGACTGCCCTGTTCGTGTGGACCATCGCTGCCATGACCGTCTTGATCCCGGTCAGCGTGGTTGGCGCGTGCGCCGGCGGCGTCACGTACGGACTGGTCAGCAGGATGACTGGCGGCTCATGGGCAGACCTGGCCGTGGGCGTTGTCGCCATGGGGTCCGCAGGGTTCGTCCTGGCCGTGGTGTTCGCGATCGGCTCCGCCGGCGTGATCGCCACCCGGGTCCCCCTGTCGGGCAGCTCCCGAATCTGGTCTCGGGAATCGGCCCCGCTGAACGCGGTGGGATGGTCGATCGCCAGCAGGGGGGTTCTTCTCGCTGCCGCGGTTGGGTTAGCCGTTGGCACTGCGGTTGCCGCCGTTGTCGGCGTCTCCGTCGGGATTGGTGTTGGTTTTCCGATCGCGATAGGGGGAGTAATTCTCGGGGGTGTGCGACCGGCTGCGGCCGACGTGACGAAAGCCGGGGATCCAGCCAGCCTCTTGGCCCGCGATCGACGATCCTTCCTGCGGGGCATCTTCACAGCCGTCACAGCGGGCATGATCACAGCAGGTGCCGTCTCCGCAGCTTGGAACCCACTCTCACAAGACTTCACCGGGGCAGTGGTCAGAGGGGCGATCAGCGGGGCGACAGTCGGGCTCGTGGTGGCCATAATGTACGTCGCTGCAGACATGCCGTATCGATCTGCATGGCTGCCTTTCACGGTGACGCGCTGGTATCTGACGCTCAGATGCGGATTGCCCCGTGACCTGATGGGCTTTCTCTCCGACGCCCACGAGCGGGGGGTACTGCGCCAAGTCGCTGGCCTGTACCAGTTCCGCCACGTCGACCTCCAGCGGCGCTTGGCCGGTGAACCGGCCCACGATGCCCGCCAGATCCCCCCGGACACGGACAACGAGGGCCCCCAACCAGGGGTGTGACCGAGATAGGTCAAAGGGGCAATGCGTTGATCTTGAAGCACTGAGAGGCAGCACCGTCACCCATTCGGCTGTGCACGCCCGCACCCTGCGGGCCAACGGGCTGCCCCATGCCGCAGATCCCCCTGGTTCGAGCGCGAGTGGGAACAGACGTCGGCCTGATCCACGGCCGACGACCAGCTCTGAGGCGAACCCGCGCGCAGATGCCCAGAAGCCGGAGGCGGAGACCCGTACCCGTCTCGCCCCGTCTTGCGCCGATGAGCCGATCACTGCCGAAACTCGCCGGGCCTTGCGGAAAATTACTGAGCCGCAGGTCAGCGGCTCGTCTCCCTCGCCCCCTGGAACGCCTCTCCTCCGTTTCGGGAACGCGTCAGGCGTGGGTCCCGCGGCGCGTACGTCATCGGCACCGCCAGCGCCACCGTCACGTCTTCCTGCCGGGGAGCTGGGCTGCGACAGGGCGCCGCGCAGTCGGCGGTTCTCCACTGCCAGTCGGTTGACGGCGCGGACAAGGTGATCGACGTCGGTCCGCGGTTGCGCCAGTTCCGTGGCGACCTTGGCGCGGAGCCCCCTCAGTTTGACGAGCTGCCGGCGCAGGCGGACCTCGGAGTCCGGCATCTGCCCACCAGCCCTGACCTGCGCGTAAAACTCGCTTTTGAGGTCCCGGTGACGCTGGGTGAGTGCGTTGCCGGGTACGCCCGCTTCCTGGGCCAGGGTGACGATCGTCAGCGCGCCGTTGGAATGCTGCGCGGTTCCCTGCAGGATGCGGGCCTTGGCCGCGCGGATACGGTCGCGTTCGTCGGGCGCGGGGCTCATGCGGTGCCGTCCTGGAGAGTGGGCTGCAACAGCCCGTGCACGATCGAGAATGCGGCCACCAGCGCGGTGATCACGTCCGCTCTTCCGGAGCGGTCGTCTCCGAGCCGCCTTGGTCCAGGCGGAATGGTGGGTACTTGTCCGTCATCAGGGCGGCGTAGGCGGTGACGCGCAGGACCCACCGGTTGAGGCCGATGATCAGGTCGAACAGATCCTTCGGATACTTCTCGGTGAAGGCCAGGATCACGGCCGCGATGACCGTCAGCAGGGCGATCAGACCACCGGACCACCAACCGAGATGGGCGCCGCCGAGGAAGAAGCCGATGACCATGTAGTGCGGGATGGCCAGGAGCCACCACTTCACCAGCACCAGGCCGCGGGAGAGCCGCTCCGGATAGGCGATGTCCAGCCGTGCCGGGTAGTCCGGTTCCTCGCCCAGGCTGAACGGCGGATACCGGTCGGTGCCCAGGGCGTCGTACGAGTAATACGAGACCCGCCAACTCCAGCGCAACACTCCTAGGCTGAAGTCGAACAGGGCACGGGGATAGCGCTCGGTGAACAGGATGGCGAAGAACGCGATCACGGTCACCACGGTGAAAGCGATCCAGAGGAAGAACAGCACCACGTAGTGCGGAATGGCGAGAAGCCACTTCACGAGCCATAGCCATCGGGACAGTGGCGAGTCGATACGCGCGTTCACCTGGACCGGGCGGTCGTGGAATACCACTGGCGTCGTCATGGTGATCAGCTCCCTCCCTCCGGCGTATGCGTCGCCGGGCGGGCTCATGACCAGCCTGGCTGCTTCCGCCCTGGCTCGCGAGGGCAGACGGGTCCGTTCCGGTGGCCTATCGGCTGGTCCCCGGTGCACAAGCGGTATCCGGGGCCGCCATAACCGAGCGCGATAAAGCTGCCGGACGCACGGTGCGGTGGGTCGCTCGGCCCGAAGGGCCCCACCAGCCCTGGAAGACCTGTGGATCAAGAACGTGACGATCACCACCGGCCTGGTCGACACGCACTCCACTCCCATGCATGCTGGCCGCCGGCCGTCTGTCTGCGGCGTCCATGGTCACCCATTCCCGCTGGACCATATGGAGGAGGCATACGATGTCTTCTCCCGGGTCGGTGACACCGGTGCGTTCAAGGTCGTTCTCGGCGGGGAGCAGCACGATGCCCTGACGGCCCGGGCGTCATAACGGAGAAAGCGAAGGTCCACAGCCGTGCGCTGCGGCGGCACCGCATCCTGCTGCTGACGACGGACTTGCGGAGGCCGATCTGGCGAGGCGGCACAGAGTGAGCATGACGACGCGGTCCGGCGGCGCTGGGCCGCCGGACAGGTGCTCGCCGCGGGTGTTTCCGGCTGCTCCGACGAATGAACCGGAAACGGACAGGAGAAACCGTGTCACCTCACCGGACCGACACCGCTCCGTCGTCAGCCGCCGGTGACACCGGCCTCAGCCATGAGGAGGCGGCGCGTCTGACTCGATACGGTCCCAACGCAGTGATCGCCGAACGCGCCGTCCCCTGTACGCACGTGGTGGCCCGCATGGTTGCCACTCCCTCGCTGCCCCCTCTCCACCGTCGCCCTGAAGGGGATGGGAGGCAACCGGGCCGTCGCGCTCTCCAGTGTGCTCAGTCGGGCTCCATGTAGGGGCGGCGGAAGACCGGGGCCTGGTCGGCGCCGTACGGTCGTACGGCTGCCAGCGCCTGGACGACCGCGGCCTCCAGGGGGCTGCTTGTGACGGCCTCTGGCCACGACGGCTCCGCAGTTGCCATGGCGGTGGCCACGTCGAGGTCGGCGTCGGGAGCGCGGGTGCTCAGCCGGGCCGCCGATACGTCGCCCGGCACCCGGCAGTACACAGCCACGAGGTCGGCGCTGGTGCGCTCGGCCGCATGCTGGGCGGCTTCGCGCTGTGCCGGATGGGACCAGGTGGCGTCCAGGACGACGGACTCACCGGCAGACAGCAGGGTGGACGCACGATCGAGGAGGGCCGCGAAGGCGGCGTCGTCGAGGCCGTCGACGTGGCGCAGGCGGTCGTCGAACTCCAGGCAGTCCAGGACGCGGGGGCCGTCGTCGAGACAGAAGATGTCGTCGGCGAGCAGGTCGCCGTGGCCGTCCACGACCCGGCCCTGCCCGATGCGGGCGTCGAAGAGACGCTTGCGGCCGGAGAGATAGCGGCGCACCAATCGCTCGACCTCCCCGACCTCCCCGACGCCGTCGAGCGGCAGACCGTCGTCGGCCATCGCGCGGACCTGTGCGAAGCTCGCTGCCCAGCGCGACAACAACGCGTCGCTGGTGCCCTGTTCGTCCACCTCCCGGCTGCGGGGCGCGTCCGCGTGACGCGTGGCGAGCTGCCGGGCGACGGCGCGCAGGACATCGTCGACGGGGGCCCCGCCCCGAACCAGCCGTGACAGGCGGCGCGCCGACGGCATGCGACGCATCACCACGAGGGGCTTGGGCACGCCCGTGTCAGGGCTTCGGAGTTCCCCCACGCCCAGATAGACATCGGGGGCGAAACGACGGTTGAGCGCGACTTCCCGCTCACACGCGGCCCGTCGAGCCGCGACGGTGGTGTAGTCCAGGAACTCCAGATCGACCGGTTTCTTCACCTTGTAGGCGCGGTCGCCGACGAACAACACGACCGCGGTGTGGGTCTCGCATACCTCCGCGCGGGGAAGCGACGGAGCGTCGGGGCCGGTGCGGAGAACGGACGCGTCGGCCCGATGCACCGTCTTCGCCGGCTCCCCGCCGTGGTTCGGTTCAGTCATGGGGGACGACGGCGACGGGGCAGCGCGCGGGATGCGGGTGACGACCGGGATCAGCTGGGGTGCGTCTCCCCACTGCCCCGGCGTAATCAAGATACTCAGCGGACGGCAGCCGCCGTCACATGTCAGATGAATCTTGGTGGAGAAACCGCCGTGTGAGCGGCCCACCGCCTCATCGGACCGATGCTGGAGGGGTCGACTGCTGTGCCCTGGTATCCGTGCTGGCCGGTGATGGGCCTCGGCCGCGTGCTGGTGGGCACGGCACACGGTGGAGTCGACGCTCACCACACTCCAGTCGATCCGGCCCTCCACGTCGGCATCCGCCTGGACAGCTCGCAGGATCCTGTATGTTCCGGCTCTCCTCGGTCACCAAGCCCGTGACCGCTGCCGCGGTGCTGGCGCTCGTCGACGACGGTGTGCTCACCCTGGACGCGCCGATCGCGCGCTGGCTGCCAGAACTGGCGTCCCTGAAGGTTGTCCGCACT
>NZ_LGDW01000082.1 GCF_001280005.1 Streptomyces sp. NRRL WC-3618
CTCCCACACAGCACCCCCGAGCCAGAAGGCGCCCCCGCCCGGACCAGCGTCAGCGCTCCGCCTTGGTCTTGTACCCCCTGCCCCACTGCAACCCCCATCCGTACAACCGATCAAGCTCGGCCTGAAACCCGTAGACGAACTTCACTTCCCGCCGAACGATCAACTCGTTCTTCACGTTCTCGATCAACACGACCGCACACGACCGAGCCTGCGAGTGCCGCTCGTCGAGCCCTATCTCGATCCGCGGCCCGTTGCTCGGATACAGCGTCACGACCGCGTGGGTCCGGTCGAACGCCGGCGTCTGGTCGTAGATGTACACGAACACCAGCAGCCGCTTGATCTCGTCCCGGTGATCAAGATTGATGTACGCCGTCTCACCGGACGCCGACCCGAACCGGTCGTCCCCGCTCAGCTTCACGTACGGCGGCGCGTTCGTCTCGCCGAGGAACCCGCCCAGGGGCTGTACGACCCCCTTCGTGCCGTCGGTGAGCTCGTACAGGATGCCCAGGTCGAGGTCGACGTTGACCATGCTCTGGGTGTGCCCCTGGACCGCCTCCGGCTTCAGGGCCTGGAAGGGGTGGCGCCACAGGCTCTGCCGCTTGGGGCCGCCGATGTCCGACGTACGCATCCGCCACGACAGGTTGATGCGCAGATGCCCGGTCGCGGCACCCTGCTTGGTGAGCGACACCCGCTGGTGCCGCTTGGTCAGCTCGATGGAGTTGCTCGCGGCACTGCCGGCGTCGAAGTCCGTCGTACGGCCGCGCCACAGATCGTCCCAGAAACTCATCGCGTCCCCACCCGTCCCACCCCTCCAGCCCCGCACATTCGTTCATGGCGTCAAAGCCGCGGGGCGGCCGACGAGGACGATTCCTCGTAGCCGCCCCGCTCAGAGCGTTCCTCCCAGCGGAGGCTGTCACACCCCGGACGAGACCTCAGTCTTCTCGTCCGAGGTTGCCGCTTTTCCCTCTGCCGCTGCCAGCTTGGTGTTGCGGCGCACGGAGGACCAGAAGGACCAGGCGATGAGGACGACGCCCACCAGGCCGGTGATGACCTCGTGGATCTCGTACTGGATGGTGACCAGGAGGATGGCGGAGAGGGCGCCGATCGCGTAGTGCGCGCCGTGCTCCAGGTAGACGTAGTCGTCGAGGGTGCCCTGGCGGACCAGGTAGACGGTGAGCGACCGGACGTACATGGCGCCGATACCGAGGCCCAGGGCCATCAGCACGATGTCGTTCGTGATGGCGAAGGCGCCGATCACACCGTCGAACGAGAAGGACGCGTCGAGGACTTCGAGGTACAGGAACATGAAGAACGCGGCCTGGCCGGCGAGGACGACGGCCGGCTTCTTCTTGCCGCTGCGCTCGGCCTCTTCCTCCTCCTCGTGCTCCCGCTCCTCCTCTTCCTCGAGCCTGTCCTCGAAGTAGCCGGAGAGTCCGCCGACGATCATGTACGTGATCAGACCGGCGATACCGGAGATGAGTACCGTCTGCGCCTTGTCGACGTGGGCGCCACCGTGCTGGTGGGCGTTGGTCGCGAAGGTCATCGCGGAGATCATGAGCACGATGAGGGCGATGCAGACCGACAGCATGTCGACCTTGCCGAGCTTGGCGAGCGGGCGTTCAAGCCAGCCGAGCCACTTGATGTCCCGGTCCTCGAAGATGAAGTCGAGGAAGATCATCAGCAGGAACATGCCACCGAAGGCGGCGATCGACGGGTGGGCGTCGGTGACCAGCTGCTGGTACTGGTCCTTGTCGTTGAGCGCGAGATCGACCGCGTCTATCGGACCGATCTTGGCACTGATGGCCACGATCACGACAGGGAAGACGAGACGCATACCGAAGACGGCGATGAGGACACCGACGGTGAGGAAGATCTTCTGCCAGAAGGCACTCATCTTCTTCAGGATGCCGGCGTTGACCACCGCGTTGTCGAAGGACAGCGAGATCTCGAGGATGGAGAGGATCGCCACGATGCCGAACCCGGTCCACCCCCCGTAGAAGACCGCCGCGACCAGGCCGAGCGCGGTGACCGCGAACGACCAGCCGAAGGTTTTCAGAATCACTGGCTACCCAATCGTGTGTTTACGGGTCTCCCCCGCTGCCGTACTCGGCTTTACGAAACGTTGACTCCGAAGTCTAGAGCGATGCCCTTGAGACCCGACGCGTACCCCTGCCCAACGGCACGGAACTTCCACTCGCCCTGATAGCGGTACAACTCGCCGAAGATCATCGCGGTCTCCGTCGACGCGTCCTCGCTCAGGTCGTAGCGCGCCAACTCCTGACCGTCGGCCTGGTTGACGACCCGGATGAAGGCGTTGCCGACCTGGCCGAAGGTCTGGCCCCGGTTGTCCGCGTCGTGGATCGAGACCGGAAAGATGATCTTGTCGCAGGCGGCCGGCACCCTGGGGAGGTCGATGATCAGCGACTCGTCGTCGCCGTCGCCCTCGCCGGTGAGGTTGTCGCCGGTGTGCTCGACCGAGCCGTCCGGGCTGGTGAGCTGGTTGTAGAAGATGAACCACTCGTCGCCGAGCACCCGTCCGCCCCCGCACAGCAGTGCGCTGGCGTCGAGGTCGAACGGCGCGCCCGTGGTGGAACGCGCGTCCCAGCCGAGCCCGACCAAGACCTGGGTGAGGTTCGGTGCGGCTTTGGAGAGGGAGACATTGCCCCCCTTGGCAAGCGTGACGCCCATGCTGCTGTTCCTCCCCGAGGTGAAGCCTTGCAATCACTGAACTGGTGTGCGATCAGGTGTGCCTGGCACGTCCGGCGCCGCACCGAGAGTGCGACGCCGGACGACGGAGCCGGAGAGAGTCCGGCTCAGACGTTCACGCCGAAGTCCTGCGCGATACCGCGCAGGCCGGACGCGTAACCCTGGCCGATGGCGCGGAACTTCCACTCCGCGCCGTGCCGGTAGAGCTCGCCGAAGACCATGGCGGTCTCCGTAGAGGCGTCCTCGGAGAGGTCGTAGCGCGCGATCTCCGCCTCGCCCGCCTGGTTCACCACGCGGATGAACGCGTTGCGCACCTGGCCGAAGGACTGCTGACGGTTCTCGGCGTCGTAGATCGAGACCGGGAACACGATCTTGTCGACGTCGGCCGGGACCGCCGCGAGGTTGACCTTGATCTGCTCGTCGTCGCCCTCGCCCTCACCGGTGATGTTGTCGCCGGTGTGCTCGACCGAGCCGTCCGGGCTCTTGAGGTTGTTGAAGAACACGAAGTTGGCGTCGGAACTGACCTTGCCGTCCGTGTTCGTCAGGATCGCGCTGGCGTCGAGGTCGAAGTCGGTGCCGGTGGTGGAACGGGCGTCCCACCCCAGACCGACGATGACCGCGGTGAGACCCGGGGCCTCCTTCGTCAGCGATACGTTGCCGCCCTTGCTGAGGCTGACTCCCACGAGTCCTCCATTGGTGTCTCGTCTGCTGTCCAGGGGCGGAGTGCCCCCTCGTGCGCCGGTATCGGATCAACGTGTTGATCCTAGTGACGGGTTCCCGCCCCACGCAGGGCTTGGAACCGAAGAATCACAGGGTGTCGAGTGCCTTCACGTACTCGTTCAGATCACGCGCGTCCGGCAGGCCGTTGACGACGGTCCACCGCACGACGCCCTCCTTGTCGATGACGAAGGTCCCGCGCACCGCACAACCCTTGTCGTCGTCGAAGACGCCGTACGCGCGCGAAATGTTGCCGTGCGGCCAGAAGTCGGACAGGAGCGGGTACTCCAAGCCCTCCTGCTCGCCGAAGACGCGCAGGGTGTGGATGGAGTCGTTGGAGACGGCGAGCACCTGGGTGTCCCGGTCGGAGAACCTCGGCAGGTTGTCCCGCAGGTCGCACAGCTCGCCGGTGCAGACGCCGGTGAAGGCGAAGGGATAGAAGAGCAGCACCACGTTCTTGGCACCACGGAAGTCCGAGAGCCGCACGGTGGCGCCGTGGTTGTCCTTGAGTTCGAAGTCCGGGGCCTTGTCGCCGACCTCGATCGCCATGATCCTGCATCCCTTCGGTGGGCTGTTCGGGTGAGAACACCCTAGTGAGCACCGACCGCAGGGCAGGCAGCAGGCCGGGGTGCTTCTTCGGCTCCGGCCGGCGTTTCGAGCCCGTCCGGCGATGGAGGACAAGGCCCGTTCAGGGCCGAAGCGGGGGTCCGGGGGCGGCAGCCCCCGGCAGACGGCCCGCTTCGGCCACGGTCACTACCTACTTCTTCGACTTCGCTGCCTTGGGCGTCGCCAGCCGACTCCCACTCCAGTCCTTGCCGACACTGACGCTCTTCGTCGCCGACAGACCCGCCGTCGTCGCGGCTTCAGAGATGTCGCTCGGCTCCACGTAGCCGTCACGGCCCGTCTTGGGCGTGAGGAGCAGGATCGCGCCGCCTTCTTCGATGTACGTGGTGGCATCCACCAGCGAATCGGTCAGGTCGCCGTCGTCGTCGCGGAACCACAGCACCACGGCATCTGCGACGTCGTCGTACTCCTCGTCCACCAGATCGCCGCCGATGACTTCCTCAATGGCCTCGCGGAGTTCCTGGTCGACGTCGTCGTCGTAGCCGATCTCCTGGACCACCTGCTCGGGCTGGAAACCCAGCCTGACGGCAGGGTTGGTCCGCTCCTCCGCGTGGTCCGCGGTCGCGCTCACGGGTTGCCTCCTGATCATGTTCGAGAAATGTCCAGCCACGCGCGTGCGCGAAGCATTGGCCGTAGTCCACACGGACGGGGCGGATCGCGCAAGTACCCGGCCGTTCAGACCGCCGAAACGGTGACGATCCTGGCGGTGTCGCCGCGACTGCGCACAGCGGTTCCGGGAACGCGTGACGCCCACCACACCATTCTGCCCGCTTTGCGGTTTTGCTGCTCCCGAGTGACTCCCGAACCTCTCACACAAACGTGCTAGATCCGAATCGCTTTACGGAACACGTCACGGACTGGGCGTATCGTTGCGATTTGGCTGCGACCCCTCTGCCGAGCGCCCCCACCCGGGGCTACCTCTGAGTAGAGGTGACGTACCCGGCCTCGGGGTACACGATGGGGCCAGTGCATTCACAGCCCCGGGACAGGCCCACAGCTGTTCCGGATCAAGCCCTCCGAGAGCGAAGGAACAGCGTGGCTTCCGGATCAGATCGCAACCCGATCATCATTGGCGGCCTTCCGAGTCAGGTTCCTGACTTCGATCCCGAAGAAACCCAGGAGTGGCTCGACTCCCTCGACGCCGCGGTTGACGAACGCGGCCGGGAGCGGGCCCGCTATCTGATGCTGCGGCTGATCGAGCGAGCCCGCGAGAAGCGCGTGGCCGTGCCCGAGATGCGGAGCACGGACTACGTCAACACGATCGCGACGAAGGACGAGCCCTTCTTCCCCGGCAACGAGGAGATCGAGCGCCGCATCCTCAACGCGACCCGGTGGAACGCGGCCGTGATGGTCTCGCGCGCCCAGCGGCCCGGGATCGGCGTCGGCGGCCACATCGCGACCTTCGCCTCCTCCGCCTCCCTCTACGACGTGGGCTTCAACCACTTCTTCCGGGGCAAGGACGAGGGCGACGGCGGCGACCAGATCTTCTTCCAGGGCCACGCCTCCCCCGGCATCTACGCCCGCGCCTTCCTCCTCGACCGGCTCAGCGAGCAGCAGCTCGACGCGTTCCGCCAGGAGAAGTCGAAGGCGCCGTACGGGCTGTCCTCGTACCCGCACCCGCGGCTGATGCCGGACTTCTGGGAGTTCCCGACCGTCTCGATGGGCCTCGGCCCGCTCGGCGCGATCTTCCAGGCGCGCATGAACCGCTACATGGAGGCGCGCGGAATCGCGGACACCTCCAAGTCACACGTGTGGGCGTTCCTCGGTGACGGCGAGATGGACGAGCCGGAGTCGCTCGGCCAGCTGTCGATCGCCGCGCGCGAGGGCCTCGACAACCTGACCTTCGTCGTCAACTGCAACCTCCAGCGGCTCGACGGCCCGGTGCGCGGCAACGGCAAGATCATCCAGGAGCTGGAGTCGCAGTTCCGGGGCGCCGGCTGGAACGTCGTCAAGCTGGTGTGGGACCGCAGCTGGGACCCGCTGCTCGCGCAGGACCGGGACGGCGTGCTCGTCAACAAGATGAACACGACGCCCGACGGCCAGTTCCAGACGTACGCGACCGAGACCGGCGCGTACATCCGCGACCACTTCTTCGGTGACGACACCCGGCTGCGCGCGATGGTCGAGAACATGACCGACGACCAGGTGCTGCACCTGGGCCGCGGTGGCCACGACCACAGGAAGATCTTCGCGGCGTTCGCGGCGGCCAAGGCGCACAAGGGCCAGCCGACCGTCATCCTCGCCAAGACGGTCAAGGGCTGGACGCTCGGACCCAACTTCGAGGGCCGCAACGCCACGCACCAGATGAAGAAGCTGACGGCGGCCGACCTCAAGGGCTTCCGCGACCGGCTCCACCTGCCGATCTCCGACAAGGAACTGGAGGGCGGCGCGCCGCCGTACTTCCACCCGGGCCGGAACTCGGAAGAGATCCAGTACATGCACGACCGCCGCAACTCGCTCGGCGGCTACGTCCCGACCCGTGTCGTACGCGCCAAGCCGCTGACGCTGCCGCCGGAGAAGACGTACGCGAGTGTGAAGAAGGGTTCGGGTCAGCAGTCGATCGCCACGACCATGGCGTTCGTCCGGCTACTCAAGGACCTCATGCGGGACAAGGAGATCGGCAAGCGTTTCGTGCTGATCGCGCCGGACGAGTACCGCACGTTCGGCATGGACTCGTTCTTCCCGAGCGCGAAGATCTACAACCCGCTCGGTCAGCAGTACGAGTCGGTCGACCGTGAGCTGCTCCTCGCCTACAAGGAGTCGCCGACCGGCCAGATGCTGCACGACGGCATCTCGGAGGCGGGCTGCACCGCCTCACTGATCGCGGCGGGTTCGGCCTACGCCACGCATGGCGAGCCGCTGATTCCCGTCTACGTCTTCTACTCGATGTTCGGTTTCCAGCGCACCGGCGACCAGTTCTGGCAGATGGCCGACCAGCTGGCGCGTGGTTTCGTGCTGGGTGCGACCGCCGGCCGTACGACGCTGACCGGTGAGGGTCTGCAGCACGCGGACGGCCACTCGCAGCTGCTCGCCTCGACGAACCCGGGCTGTGTGGCGTACGACCCGGCGTACTCGTACGAGATCGCGCACATCGTGCAGGACGGTCTGCGTCGGATGTACGGGCCGGACAGTGAGGACATCTTCTACTACCTCACCGTCTACAACGAGCCGATCCAGCACCCGGCCGAGCCTGAGAACGTCGACGTCGACGGCATCCTCAAGGGCATCCACCGGGTGGGCGCGGCCACGTCGGGCTCCATTCCGGCGCAGGTCATCGCGTCCGGTGTCGCGGTGCCGTGGGCGCTGGAGGCGCAGCGAATCCTCGCCGAGGAGTGGGACGTACGGGCGGACGTCTGGTCGGCGACCTCCTGGAACGAGCTGCGGCGCGAGGCGGTCGCGGTGGAGCAGCACAACTTGCTGCACCCCGAGGAGGAACAGCGCGTCCCCTACGTGACGCGGAAGCTGGGCTCGGCCGAGGGTCCGTTCGTGGCCGTGTCCGACTGGATGCGTTCGGTTCCGGACCAGATCTCGCGCTGGGTGCCGGGGACGTACCAGTCGCTGGGCGCGGACGGTTTCGGCTTCGCGGACACGCGGGGTGCGGCGCGGCGCCACTTCCACATCGACGCGCAGTCGATCGTGGTGGCGGTGCTGACCGAGCTGGCCAAGGAGGGGAAGGTTGATCGTTCGGTGCTGAAGCAGGCGATCGATCGGTATCAGTTGCTTGACGTGGCGTCGGCGGATCCCGGTGCGGCGGGGGGCGACGCGTAGCGCTCCGCGGGGTGGGCGGTTTTTCGTCTGCCGGTTCGTTGTGGCTGGTCGCGCAGTTCCCCGCGCCCCTGGAGGTGCGCCCCTACGGGGCGCCCTCCAGGGCGCTTACGATGCGGGGCATGAACGAAAAGTCGGCACAGGCCCGTTGGGAGCGGCACACCCAGCGGCCCCTGATGGCGCTTGCGGTCGTGTTCACCGTTGCCTATGCGGTGCCGATCGTGGACAACCCCGCGAGCCCGTCCGTGTCGGTTGCGTGCACCGTCGCGGAGTGGGCGGTGTGGGGGGCGTTCGCGGTCGACTATCTCGTGCGGATCGCTCTCGCCGAGCGGCGTCGGGAGTACGTACGACGGCACTGGCCGGACCTGTTCGCCGTGCTGCTGCCGCTGCTCCAGCCGCTGCGGCTGCTGCGAGTGGTCTCCACGCTGCTGCTGGTCGGCCGACGGGCCCAGATGGCGTCCCAGGTGCGGCTGACGACGTACATCGGCGGCGCCGTGGTGGGGCTGCTGATGTTCGGTTCGCTGGCCGTGCTGTCGGTGGAACGCGCGTCGCCGGAAGGGAACATCCGCACGCTGGATGACGCCCTGTGGTGGTCGTTCACGACGATGACCACCGTGGGCTACGGGGACCACGCGCCGACGACCGGAGTGGGCCGGATGCTCGCGGTCGGGCTGATGCTGTCCGGGATCGCGCTGCTCGGTCTCGTCACCGCCAACATCGCCGCCTGGTTCATCTCCCGGTTCGAGATGGACGACATGGAGGAGAGGCGCCAGACGGCGGCGATCACGACGCTGACGGACGAGGTACGGGCGCTGCGGGCGGAGGTGGCCGCGCTGAGCGGCTCGATGGGCGCGCGGGAGCGGTTGGGTGAGCGGGTGGGTGAGGAGCAGCCCCAGTAGGGCCGGTCCTCACGGGTCCCTCGCCGGACGGACCGTCAGAAGAGGCCGTTCGTCGGTCCGGTGGCGCCCGCCAGCCAGATGACGGCCAGGAGGGTGTCGATCGCGCCCAGGACCACGGCCACCAGGGGCGGTGTCGGGCGCGGGCCCCTCCAGGTGCGGCCCATCGCCAGCCAGCCGCAGACGACGGCCACGGGGCCGAGGACGATGCCGAGGACGAAGAAGCCCGCCACTGCGCAGACGAGTCCGATGATTCCCAGCGTCGCGCTGTCCGGGGCGGACCGCTGCCAGGTTCCGGCGCCGCGCGAGCCGGGATGCCGGCGGGTGGGGTGCTGTCGTCCGAAGGCCGCCATCTCTCATCAACTCCCTGGAACTCGGTGGTGGTTCGGGGTTGATGGGGCGAGTACCCCCGTGGCGGGTTTCACGCCTTCCGGGTTACGAGTCGTCGTCCCGCTCTTCGGCGGGCCCGCCGGCGCGCTGTCCCCCTCCGGCAGCGCGCCGCGGCCCGGCAGCCCTCCGACGCCGTACCGACCGGGTCGTAACGACCATGTCGTGCGGAGGACTTGACTAACTGTGACCTGTCCCGTGTACCGAAGGGGAGGAATCTTTAGCGGAGTCACCCTGATGAGCGAACCCCGCCGCACAGGTCATAGATATATGCGCGATGTATGCGCCTCAGATGTGCGCCGTCCCCGCGCCGGCCTCCGCGTTCTCGCCGCGCTTCGTCAGCAGCGCGACCACGATCGCGACCACCCCCACGCCCGCGGCGACCAGGCAGGCCAGGCTCATGCCCGAGACGAACGTGTCGTGGGCGACCTTCGTGATCTGGGCGGCGACCGTCTCCGGCGTGCCCTTCGCCACCGGCGGCACCCCGACCTGGACCGCCTCGGAGGCCTGGGCCTGCTGTGCCGGAGTGAGCTTCGGCAGGCCCGCGGCCGTCCAGTTGCCCGGGAGGTCGCTGTCGACCTTGGAGGCCATGACCGCGCCCAGGACCGCCGTACCGAGGCTGCCGCCGATCTGCATCGCCGCCTGCTGCAGGCCGCCGGCGACACCGGAGAGCTCCATGGGCGCGTTGCCCACGATGACCTCCGTCGCGCCGACCATCACCGGGGCGAGGCCGAGGCCGAGCATGGCGAACCAGAGCGACATGATGCCGCTGCCGGTGTCCGTCTCCAGCGTGGACATACCGAACATGGCGACCGCGACGCAGGCCATACCACCCGCGAGCGGGATGCGGGGACCCGTCTTGCTGATCATCGCGCCGGCCAGCGGCGAACCGACGATCATCATCCCGGTGAGCGGAAGCAGATGCAGACCCGCGTCGATCGGACTCATACCGTGCACGTTCTGCAGGTAGAAGGTGACGAAGAACAGGCCGCCCATGAAGGCGATGGCCATCAGGACCATCAGCACCACACCCGCCGACAGCGGGACCGACCGGAACAGGTTGAGCGGGATCAGCGGCTCCTTGACCCTCTGTTCCCAGCGGGCGAAGCGCAGGAAGCCCACCACCGACAACGCCAGGAACACCCACGTCTTGCTGTCGCCCCAGCCCCACGCCGGAGCCTTGATGAGCGCCCACACCAGGCAGAACATCGCGCCCGAGAGCAGCGCGATACCGACGAGATCGAAGGAGCGCGGGGCGTTCTCCGCCCGGTGGTCGACCAGGATCACCAGGCCGATGACGAGGGCCAGGACGCCCACCGGCACGTTGACGAAGAACACCGACTGCCAGTTGACGTGCTCGACCAGCAGCCCGCCGAGGATCGGGCCGCCCGCCGTGGACGCGCCGATGACCATGCCCCAGATACCGATGGCCATGTTCAGCTTCTCGGCGGGGAACGTGGCCCGCAGCAGACCGAGCGCGGCCGGCATCAGCAGCGCCCCGAACAGCCCCTGGAACACCCGGAAGACGACGACCAGGGCGATACTGCCGGACAGTCCGATGGCCGCCGACGAGGCGGCGAATCCGACGATGCCGACGAGGAAGGTCTGCCGGTGCCCGAACCGGTCACCGAGCTTGCCCGCGGTGATCAGCGCGACCGCGAGCGCGAGGAAGTAGCCGTTGGTGATCCACTGGACCTGCGCGAAACTCGCGCCCAGGTCCTTCTGGATGGCCGGGTTGGCGATGGCCACGACGGTGCCGTCAAGGGCCACCATCATGACCCCGACGGCAACGGATATCAGGGTCAGCCACGGATGGCCGCGCAGCCCTTTGGCGGGCGTGGGGTCCGAGGGAGAGACAGATGTCTCGACGGTGGTCTGACTAGTCATGCGTTCGAGGCTAGTGACAGCCACTGACAACTGACAAACCAGTTCACAAGTCGGCAGCTGACACGTCCCTCACCGAAAAGACGAACGAACACCAGCGCATGACACCAGCGAATGAACAGCAGCGAATGAACTTCAGCGAAGAACGAAGAGGCCTGATCGTCATGAACGCCGCCGAAACCGAGGCGGGTCCGGAGTCCGGTCCCGGCCTGCGTGAGCGCAAGAAGCAGCGCACCCGGGACGCGTTGGTGCGCGCCGCCCTCACCCTGTTCACCACCAACGGGTACGAGCAGACGACCGTCGACGAGATCGCCGAGGCCGTCGAGGTCTCGCAGCGCACCTTCTTCCGCTACTTCGCCGGCAAGGAGGACGCCGCCTTCGCCGTGCAGCGCATCGCGGAGGCGCACTTCATCGAGGCCGTGCGCGCCCGCCCGCCGCACGAGGCCCCGCTGGAGGCGCTGCGCCAAGCGGTGCTGGAGGGCTGGCAGACGATCAACGAGGCCGTGGAGTCCGTCGTTCCGGCGGAGTTGCAGATGCGTATGCACTACGTGATCGAGTCGACGCCGGTGCTGCTCGCCGCGCACATGCGCCGCTCCGCCGAGACGGAGGAGGCGGTGGCGCGGCTGATCGCCGAGCGCGAGGGCGTCGACGTGGACGGCGACCTGCGGCCACGGGTCGTGGTGGCCCTGTTCAGCGGGCTGATGCGACTGACGGAACGACGGTGGGGCGCGGGCTCGGACATGAGCGTGACGGCGATGCGCGAGCTCACCAGCACCTATCTCGACGCGATGGGTCCGGCGCTGGCGGGGACCTGGCGCACGGACCTGCCGTGACACCCCGTACGGGCGTGCGTACGGAGTGACGTACCCAGCGTCGGTTATCGAAACGTGATACCCGTCACTCGGTTACCGCGAGACCCTCTCGTTCTCCTAGTGTGTCCTTTCAGTGACTTCCTTCGACACCTCCCCGCAACTGAACGTCTGGCGCGCGCTTGCCGCGCTGGCCGTGGTCTTCGTGATGCTCGCGACGACCGGCTGGACCGCGGTCCGCAGCCATCGCACGCCCTCGCCGCTCCAGGCGTCGCTCTCCGCGTGGGAGCACGGACGGTTGGGCGGCCTCGCGCTGCCCGACCCGGACGAGAGCCCCGGCCGGCTGACCCGGTTCTTCGCCTCGCTCACCGACGGCCAGCGCGACCGGCTCGTCCGGCGCTACCCGTTGGCCGTCGGCAACATGAACGGCGCGCCCGTCGGCCTGCGTTACCGCGCCAACCGTGTCGCGCTGCACACGGCGCGCGAGGCGGACCGGGCGCGCGTGCACGACAACCGGCTGTCGCCCGTCGGGCAGTACGAGGCGGGGCGCCGTATGCACCGCTACGACGCGCTGCTCAAACCCGGCCGCAAGATCCTCGCCTTCGACCCCGAGGGTTCGGGCCGGGTCGCCGAGGTCTTCGGCGACCTCGACACGGCGCGGCGCGTCTCGGTCGTGGTCCCCGGCGTGGACACCGACCTCCTCACCTTCCAGCGGACCAACCGCACGTACTCGGCGCCCGTCGGCATGGCCAAGGCGCTGTACCGCGCGGAACGGAAGGCGAACCCCACGATCCGTGCGGCCGTGATCGCCTGGGCCGACTACACCGCGCCCAGCGGGGTCGGCATGGACGCGGCGACCGCCATGCGCGCCAACTCCGGCGCGCTGCGGCTGAACGCGCTGGTGCGCGCGCTGCCCGGCCCGGCGAAGGTCGCCCTGTTCTGCCACAGCTACGGCTCGGTGCTGTGCGGGGTCGCCGCACACGCGCTGCCGCCCCGGGTGACCGACATCGCGGTGGCCGGCAGCCCCGGCATGCGGGTCGAGAACTCCGAGGGGCTGCGCACCTCCGCCCGGGTGTGGGCGATGCGCGACGCCGACGACTGGATCCGGGACGTACCGCACCTGGAGGTCGGCGGGCTCGGACACGGCGCCGATCCGGTGTCGTCGGCGTTCGGCGCACGCGTGCTGTCCGCACGGGGCGCGCAGGGGCATGGCGGCTATTTCGAGCCGGGTACGGAGAGTCTGGACAACTTCGCCGAGATCGGCGTCGGCGCGTACGACGCCGTGCGGTGCGCTCAGCAGGATCAGCAGGACCGCAAGGACGACGCGTGTCTGAAGGGTTTGTCCGACGGGGCGATGCCCGGACGCGCGTAGAGGACGCAGAATTCACGGTGTGCCCGGGGAGGGGACTATGAAGCTCGCGCCGCATACGATGAGCCGCATGGGTGACGTACTGGCCGGATTTCATGCCGCCTGGGAGTTCGAGTCCGACTCCGTGCTCATCCGCTTCGAACGGGGCATCCGCACGCCGAAGTTGTTCCAGGCGCTCGGCGAACGCCGTATCCCCCTGGAGGCGATCGCGGGCGTGACGCTGACCCCGGGCAAGCGGGGAACGGTGGTGCTGCGCGCCGAACCCCGGCCAGGCGCCGACCCGTTGATGGAGGCGGCCGACGGCCAGCTGAAGGAGAACTGCGACCCGTACCGGCTGGTGCTGCCGGCCGAGCGGGAGACGCTCGCCGAGTACTACGCGGACGAGCTGCGGGCCCAGCTGACCCACCACGAGCCCGCTGAAAGGTTTTTGGTGGCCGCGCCCGAGGTGCCGCGGGCCTTCAAGGCGTACGACGCGAAGGCGTCCTTCGACGGACGTGCCGTGTCCTTCCGGTGGTTCTGGACGGGCGCGTCGTCGGCGAAGTGGAAGGCGGGCGACCAGACGTTTCCGGTCGCCGACCTCAGCGGGGTGGAGTGGCGCTCGCCCGAGGTGTTCGAGGGGCATCTGCGGCTGCTGCGGCGTACCGATCCTTCTTCTGTCACACCGGTCGACCAGGACCCCGCCTCGGTGGTGTTCGGGCTGGGATACGGGCCTGTGCACGAGTCGTTGCCGTTCGCGGCGGCGGTGCTCGCGGCGGTGCGCTCCACGGGAGGGGCGCCGGCGGTTCAGCTGAACGCCGGGCGGCGTGATCCCGGGGATGTCGCCGAACGGATCCGGCATCTCGGGGGGTTGCACGAGGCCGGGTTGGTCACCGACGAGGAGTTCGCTGCCAAGAAGGCCGAGTTGTTGGCGGAGTTGTAGCCGCGGTAACGGTCCTTCGGCAACAGGGCGGGGCGGGTGCGGGGAAGCACCCCCCCCCCCCTCTTTCAAGGGACGTTACCCAAAAAACGGCCCCTCTCCCCCACTCCCTACTCCCCGCCCCCCGGAGCCCCTGACGCGAAGCGCATGTCCGCGTAGCGGTCGCCTGCCACCTTTGCCGCGATGAGGTCCAGGGAGGCCAGCTCCTCGTCCGTCAACTTGATGGTCGTCGCCTTCGTGTTCTCCTCCACCCTGGACCGCTTGCGGGTGCCCGGGATCGGGACGACCGGGAGGTCGTGGACGACGGCCTGCTGCTGAACCCAGGCCAGGGCGATCTGGCCCAGGGACGCGCCGCGGGCCTCCGCGACCGTCCGCACGGGGGCCAGCAGGGCCGCGTTCGCCGTGGCGTTCTCGCCCGTGAAGCGGGGCTGGGTACGGCGGAAGTCGTCCTCGGTCAGTTCCTGGTCGGCGTTGGTGAAGGAACCCGTGAGGAAGCCTCGGCCCAGCGGGGAGTACGGGACCAGGGTGACGCCCAGTTCACGGGCCGTCGGGACCACGTTCGCCTCGATGTCCCGGCTGAACAGGGACCACTCCGACTGGACGGCGGCGATCGGGTGCACGGCCTGTGCCGCACGCAGCTCCGAGCCCGTGACCTCGCTCAGGCCCAGCTGCTTGACCTTGCCCTCGCGGACCAGGTCGGCCATCGCGCCGACGGTCTCCTCGATGGGGATGTTCACGTCACGCCGGTGCATGTAGTAGAGGTCGATGACGTCGATGTCGAGGTTCTTGAGGCTGGCCTCGACCGCCTGGCGTATGTACGGCGGGTCGTTGCGGATGACCCTCGGGCCCGTCGTGCCCGATGGCATCGACAGGGCGAACTTCGTCGCGACGACGACCTCGTCCCGGTGTGCCTTGAAGAACGGCGACAGGAAACGTTCGTTGTCACCCCCGCCGTAGGCGTCCGCCGTGTCATAGAGGGTCACGCCGAGTTCGAGGGCGCATTCCAGCGTGGCGCGGGCCTCGTCGGCGTCCGTGGGGCCGTACGCGAAGCTCATGCCCATGCAGCCGAGGCCCTGTACGCCGACCTCGGGGCCGTCGGTGCCCAGGGGGGCCGTACCGAGCCTGCTGAGTCGGCTGTCGTCGTTCGTCATCGCACTCTCTCCATCTCACGGACGCCCTCTCGGACGTCCTCACGGACCTGGCGGACAAGGCCCGCGTCCAGGTCCGCTTCCGCGTAGAAACTGATCTTCCTGTCCAGTACGGCGAGCGTGTCCTGGAGTTCCGCGATGCGGTCCAGGACGGCCCGGCGCGTCGACTCGAGCAGCTCGAAGCGCTCGCCGTACGTGTGGTCGCCCTCGCGCACGAGTTCGGCGTACCGCACCATGTCCGCGACCGGCATACCGGTGAGCCGGAGCTTGCCGACGAAGTCGAGCCAGTCGAGGTCGCGGTTGCTGTAGCGGCGCTGGCCGGTGTGCGAACGGTCGATGTGCGGCATCAGCCCGATGCGCTCGTACCAGCGCAGGGTGTGCGCGGTCAGCCCGGTGAAGACGACGACCTCACTGATCGTGTAGCGGTCGTGCCCGTCCGGGCGCCGGTCGGGCTGCTGCTGCTGCGGGGCCGAACAGTTGCCGGCCTCGGCGGGTACGTCGGGTACTTCGGGTACTGCGGGTACTTCGAGCACTGCGGGGGGTGTGGGGGTGTTCGTGATGGGGTCTGTGGTCTCCAGCACCGTCATGACCCCCACGCTAAAACCCTGGAGTGCACTCCAAGCAAGCGGATACCGCGATATTGCGGAGACTTGGCCGGTGCGGGCTCACTACCGTGCGGATCATGACTCTCGTACGCCGTGCCAAGCCCGAGGACGCCGGAGAACTGCTGCGGTTGCGCCAGGTGTTGATCGACTCGATGTCCGGGGCGAACACCGACACCGGCTGGCAGTCCGCGTCCCTGGCCACCGTGACCGCGAGGCTCGCCGATCCGGCCGGGGGCTTCGCCGCGTTCGTCGTCGACCGTCCGGAGCGGCCCGGGTCGCTGGCCGCGCTGGTCGTGGGGACGGTCGAGTACCGGATCGGGCGCGCGGGCAATCCGCACGGGCGGGTCGGGTACGTGTTCAGCGTCGCCACCGACCCGGACGCGCGCCGCCGGGGGTACGCGCGGGCCTGCATGGAGGCGCTGGTGGAGTGGTTCCGGGAACAGGGCGTCGGTCAGATCGATCTCACGGCGTCGGCGGACGCCATGCCGCTGTACGCGTCGCTGGGCTTCGTGCGGCAACCGGACCCCTTCATGCGGCTGCGGTTGTGAGCCTCTGGCCCTGTCGTTTGGATCAGCTCGGCTGTGAGGTGCGGTTCTTCTCGGCCGACCCGAGCGGGACGTGGTGCGTGCGGCTGCAAGGCGGAGGAGGGAGTCAACGCGATGGGGGTCCCCCCGCTCGAGCGAAGTCGAGAGTGGGGGAGTTGGCGACCGACGACAACGCCGCAGACGTGCGTGCCACGTCCCGCGACGCCGAGATGATCCAAACGGCAGGGCCTAAGCTCGATGCCATGTCCGTCATGTCGCTGAAGAGCCTCGCACTGATCGAGAACTGGCCCGTGCCCACCGCCGCCGCGGCCGTCGTACGGGCGGACGGTGCCGTACTCGGCAGCCACGGGCCCCTCGACCACCGGTTCGCGCTCGCCTCGGTCACCAAGCCGCTCGCCGCGTACGCCGCCCTCGTCGCGTACGAGGAGGGCGCCATCGAACTCGACGAGCCGGCCGGGCCGCCCGGATCGACGGTCCGCCATCTCCTCGCGCACACCTCCGGCCTCGCCTTCGACGAGCACCGGGTGACAGCTCCGCCCGGGGAGCGGCGGCTGTACTCCAACGCCGGGTTCGAGGTGCTGGGGGATCACGTGGCGAAGGCGACGGAGATTCCGTTCGCGGAGTACGTCCGGCAGGCGGTCCTGGAGCCACTCGGGATGACGTCGACTGAGGTGGAGGGGTCGCCCGCGAAGGACGGGGTCTCGACCGTCGGGGATCTGGTGCGGTTCGCCGCGGAGGTGCAGGCGCCTCGGCTGCTCGATCCGCGGACGGTCGCGGAGGCGATGAGTGTGCAGTACCCGGGGACGAAGGGGGTGCTGCCGGGGTACGGGCATCAGAACCCCAATGACTGGGGGCTGGGGTTCGAGATCCGGGGGGTGAAGTCGCCGCACTGGACGGGGAGTTCGTCGTCGGCGCGGACGTTCGGTCATTTCGGGCAGGCCGGGACGTTTCTGTGGGTCGATCCGGTGGTGGGGGTGGGGTG
>NZ_LGDW01000083.1 GCF_001280005.1 Streptomyces sp. NRRL WC-3618
GGGCGGTGCGGCGGGCCGCCGAGGAGCTCGGCGGGGTCGGGCTGGCGGGCAGCGTCGCCGATCCGGCCCACCTGCTGGCGTTGACCGAGTTCACGCTCGACGCGTTCGGGCGGCTCGACATCGTGGTGAACAACGCGGCCGCCAACCAGCCCTACGGCCCGCTCATGGACGCCGACCCGGACATCTGGCGCGAGGCGTTCACGGTCAACGTCGAGGCTCCGCTGCGGCTGACCCAGTGCGTGTGGCGGGCGTGGATGCGCGAACACGGCGGTTGCGTGGTCAACATCTGCACGGAGGGCGCCACGCACGTCGGCCCCAACGTGGGCGCGTACGGCACCAGCAAGGCGGCACTGCTGCACCTCACCCAGCAACTCGCGGGCGAACTGGCCCCGAGGGTGCGGGTCAACTCGGTCTCCCCCGGCCTCGTCCGCACAGAGATGGCCCGCTTCGTATGGGAACAGGCCGAGGACGCCATAGCCGCCGGCCTCCCCCTCGCCCGCATCGGCGAACCAGAGGACATCGCCCAAGCGGTCCTGTGGCTGGCATCGGACGCGGCGGAGTGGGTCACGGGGACGGACCTACTGGTGGACGGCGGAACCCGGGTACGCCCAGCCCAAACGGCGACGACATATACGGTTCATGACCACATGCGCCTGCACAGACCCACCTAGGGGCGCGAGGAACTGCGCGACAAGCCCCCACCGACCCGCAGACACCCCACGGCCCTGCCACCCCCTAGGGGCGCGGGGCTGTGTCGACAGCGGCTCCGCCGCGTGGGCGCGACAAGCCCCCACCGGGCCCGCAGCGCCCCACAGGCCCCCACCTACCACTTACCGGGCGCGTAGTCCTTCATGAAGACCCCGTACAGATCCTCCCCCGCCTCACCCCGCACGATCGGGTCGTACACCCGCGCCGCCCCGTCGACAAGGTCAAGCGGCGCATGGAACCCCTCATCGGCCAGGCGCAGCTTGTCGTAGTGCGGACGCTCGTCCGTGATCCACCCCGTGTCGACCGACGTCATCAGAATGCCGTCGGCCTCGAACATCTCCTGCGCACTGGTCCGCGTGACCATGTTCATCGCGGCCTTCGCGGCGTTCGTGTTCGGGTGGCCCGCACCCTTGTAGCCGCGCCCGAACACGCCCTCCATCGCCGAGACGTTGACGACATACGCCCGCTTGCTCACCGCCTCGCGCGCCGCCCCGGACATCGCCGGGCGCAGCTTGCTGATCAGGATGAACGGCGCCGTGTAGTTGCACAGCTGGGTTTCGAGGAGCTCCACCGGGGAGATCTGCTCGATGGTCTGCACCCACGTGTTGGTGTCGACGACGTCGGGGACGAGGCCGCCCGCGTCGATGGCCGTGCCGTCGAGGTGCCGGGCGACGCTGGCGTTGCCCGCGACCAGGGCGAGGTCGGCGACCTGCTGCGCGTCGATGCCGCTGATGCCGACGGGCAGCGCGGCCAGTCCGTCGACCGCGCCCGAGTTGAAGGCGCCGATGACGTGGTGGGCGGGCAGTTCACCGGCCGGCAGCGGGGCGCTCTCGGCCTCGACCAGCGCGGCGTACGCGGAGGGCAGCCGGCGGACCGTCTGGGTCGCGTTGTTGATCAGGATGTCGAGCGTGCCCTGTTCGGCGATCCGGTCGGCCAGGGCCACGACCTGCGCGGGGTCGCGCAGGTCGGTGCCGACGACCTCCAGGCGGTGGAGCCAGTCCGCCGAGTCGTCCATGGCCTTGAAGCGGCGGATGGCGTCCTTGGGGAAGCGCGTGGTGATCGTGGTGTGCGCGCCGTCGCGCAGCAGCCGCAGCGCGATGTACATGCCGATCTTGGCCCGGCCGCCGGTGAGCAGCGCGCGCTTGCCGGTGAGGTCGGTGCGCGCGTCGCGGCGGGAGCGGTTCTCGGCGGCGCAGTTCTGGCAGAGCTGGTGGTAGAAGTAGTCGACTTCGACATAGCGGGTCTTGCAGGTGTAGCAGGAGCGGGGGCGCTGGAGTATGCCCGCGATCTGCCCTTCCTGGGTCACCGACGACGGCAGGATGCCCTCGGTCTCGTCGTCGATGCGCTGGGCGGAGCCGGTCGCCGTGGACTCGGTGACCGCCTTGTCGTGGGCGGTCTTGAAGGCCCGGCGTTCCTGCCTGCGGCGCTGCTTGACCGTGCGGTAGATGCCGGCGGTGGCGCGGCGCACGGCGATGGCGTCGGGGTGGTCGACGTCCAGTTTGTCGAGTTCCTCGAGCACGCTGAGGCAGACGGCCATCCGCTCGGGGTCGATGCCGGGACCGTAGGAGACGTCGCCCACGACGTCCATGCCGTCCACGGCCGTCGGGCCGTCCTCTGTCACCGTCATCGCGCTGCCGTTCCCTGGGTCGCCTTCGCGGCGCTCAGACGGCGCTCGCTCTCGAACAGGCGATTTTACTTCAAGCCCGGCCCCAGTCACCAAACCCGCGACGATCACGGGCCCGCTCAGGCCTCGCAGGCGGCGACCAGCGTCTCCACCTCGGCGGCCAGCGCGGCGGCGAACCGGTCGAGGTCGGGGACGGCTTCCGCGTCCGCGACGAGCCCGAAGTGGACCTGTCCCCGGTAGGTCGAGATGGCGACCGCCAGCGACTGTCCCTGGGCGAGCGGGGCGAAGGGGTAGACCTCGGTGAGCGGGTTCCCGCCGAGCCGCAGACCGAGGCTGGGCAGCGGCACGCTGGTGACGAGGATGTCGAACCAGAGCCGGGCGGCCTGCTTGACCAGCGGTCCGCCGAGCCGGTGCCCGAGCGGCGGCACATGGTCGGCGAGCAGCGCGATCGCCCCGGCGCCTCGCTCGGGCCCGGCGTCCTTGCGGCGGTCCATGACCATGCGTACGGCGTCGAGGCGGCCCAGCGGGTCGGGATCGTCGACGGGCAGTCGCATCAGGTAGCCGGAGAGCCGGTTGCCCTGGGGATGGGCGGTGCGCGGACGCCGCTTGGAGACGGGGATCAGCGCACGCGGCGCGACTCCCTCGCTCCCGTCGCCGCGCTCGTCGAGCCAGCTCCGTAGGGCTCCCGCGACGACGGCGATGAGGACGTCGTTGACCGTGCCGCCGGCCGTCTTGCGGACCCGGTGCACGTCGTCGAGGTCGAGGGCGACCCCGGCGGTGCGGCGGGTGCCCGTGGGCTCGGCGACGAGGGCGGCCGACGAGCGCGGGTTCAGGTTGTCCAGGCCGGAGAGGGCGAGGGAGGCCCCGATGTCGAGGGCCCGGCCGACGTCGGAGAGGACGCCGCGTACCAGCTCGGGCAGCTTGCGGACGTCGGGGATGAGTCCCCCGGCCGGCTGTTCGGGGCGCGGACGCGGCTCGGGCAGGTCGAGGGGGTCCATGACGCCGGCGGCGAGGGTCAGTGCGCGCAGGCCGTCGGCGAGGGCGTGGTGGAACTTGAAGAGCACGGCGAAGGAGGTGCCGTCCTCGCCGGGCAGGACATGTGCTTCCCAGGGCGGCCGGCCCCGTGACAGGGAGCGTTGCATGAGCCGTCCGGCCTCGGCGTGGAAGTCGGCTGTCGGCGCGTGCAGCCGGACGTGGTCGAGCGGGTCGAAGTTTGGTGCGGCTTCGCGGGTGGCGCCCCCGAAGGCCAGCGGGAGCCGGGGATGCCAGACGTCCCGGATGCGCATGCGCAGGCCGGGGACGGCGGGGGCGCGGGCGGCGAGGAGGTCGGCCGCGTGGGCTCCGGCGGTGGGCGAGTTGGCGGCGAAGACCCCGAGTGCGCCCAGGTGCATGGGGTGCAGCTCGGAGTCGAGGTGCCAGAACGCCAGATCGAGGGGCGCGAGCAGGTCCGCGGTCTCAGAGGTCAAGGGATCACTCTCGCGTCGACGACGGGTAGGCCAGCAGTCAATCGCTCACGAGCGATTACGGTCAAGGACGAACAAGCTACGCTCAGTTAACAACGGATTACGTGCCGCCGCTTCGAGAGCGGCGGCACTCCTGTGACGTATGGGGTTACGTGGGGGCGCGCGGGGCGCTATTTCAGGGCGGGCGGCGCCGCGTCCGCGTCCGTTCCCCACCCGGACGGCTCCGAGCCGACCGTGAAATCGAGCGAGCGGGCACCCCGCAGCGTCCCGCTCGTCACATACGTACGGCTGTACGAAGATCCGTCGACGGCAACCGACTGGACGTAGCGTCGGCTGTCCGACGTACCCGGTGCGGTGACCGTGAGCGCGCCGAGTGGGTAGTAGCGGGGGTCGAGGGTGAGGTCGACCCGGTCGAAGACGGGGGTGGACAGGCCCCAGATGTCGTAGCCGGGCTGTACCGGGAAGATCCCGATCGCGGACAGGACGTGCCAGGCGGACATCGTGCCCATGTCGTCGTTCCCGGTCATCCCCGTCGGGCCGTCCGTGTAGAGGGTCAGCGCGGCGTGCACGACGTCGGTCGTCTTCCAGGGCTGTCCGGTGGAGAGGTAGGTGTAGGGGGCGGTGAGGTCGACCTCGTTCTGCGGGTTGTACTTGTCGGCGTTGTAGTAGGCGTACGGGCCGTTCACCCAGACATCGCGGGCCGTCCCCGCCGGGTCCGCCGTCATCCGGTCGTACGCGAAGAAGGCGTCGAGCCGGTCGTTGGCCGCCTGTCTGCCGCCGAGCAGGTCCACCAGGCCCGGCAGGTCCTGCGGAACCAGCCACTGGTACTGCCAGGCCGTGCCCTCGTGGAACCCGTCGCCCTTGGCCGGATCGAGGTCGCCCGCGAAGGCACCGGAGCCGTCCCGGGGCCGGAAGAAGCCGGTCGAGGCGTCGAAGACATGACGGTAGCTCTGCGCCCGGGCCGCGTAGCGGTCGGCGTCGGCGTCGTGGCCCAGGTCGCGTGCCATCCGCGCCAGCATCGCGTCGGACAGGGCGTATTCGAGGGTGACGGACGCGCCCCAGTGGTAGTCCGAGTCGCCGGGCTTGGTGCGGGGGCGGTCCTTGAGATAGGGCGCGAAACCGTTCTCGACGTACTCGCTGTTCGCCTCGCGTCCCAGCATGGGCAGGTCGGCGGGCGGCACGCCGTCGGCGTTCTTCTTCAGGGCGCGGTACGCCCGCTCCTCGTGACCGTGCAGCAGGCCCTGCTGGTAGGCGTGGGTGAGGAACGGGGTGACCGGGTCACCGGTCATGATGTTGGTCTCGACGGTGCCGTAGCCCCACTTGGGCAGCCAGCCGCCCTCCTCGTCGATCTTCAGCACCGACAGCGCCATGTCCCGGGCCTCACGGGGCGCGAGCAGCGACAGGAGCTGCGCCTGGGTGCGGTAGGTGTCCCACAGGGACCAGTTCTGGTAGTACGTGAAGTCCCGTGCCCGGTGTGCCTCGAGGTCCCAGCCCAGGTAGCGGCCGTCGGCGTCGCTGCCGATGTTGGGCGCGAGGAAGCTGCGGTACAGGGACGAGTAGAAGGTCCGGCGCAGGGTGTCCGAGCCGCCGGTCACGCCCACGGCGTCGAGGCGGGCCTCCCAGGCGTCCCGGGCCGCCTCGCGTACCTCGTCGAACGGCCGTCCGCCCTCGGCGCGCAGGTTGCCCGCCGCGCCCTCCGCGTCGACGTACGACAGGGCGGTGGTCGCTTCGACGGTGCGGTCCCCGTCCGTGGTGTCGAAGCGGACGTAGGCGCCGTCGCCGCCGGTCCGGGAGCCGTCGGTGACCGTTGTGCCGTCCCAGGTGCCGTACGTGGTGAACGGCCGGTCGAAGCGGGTGATCGTGTGGACGGTGTACGGGTTCGTGCCCCGGCAGAAACCGGAGCCGGTGATCGTCGTGCGCACGGTCCTGTCGTCGAGGATCTCGACCCGGCTCGCCACCTTCGTGTGCAGCGACTGGCCCGCGTTGAGCAGCACGTTGGCCCGGGTGGTCGCCGGGAAGGTGTAGCGCTGGACGCCGGTGCGGGCGGTCGCCGTCAGCTCGGCGTCGATGCCGGACTTGAGGCCGACCTTGTAGTAGCCGGGGCTCGCCGACTCGCCGTCGTGGCCGAACTCGGCGGCGTAGGACGCGTAGTCGGTGCTCGTGATGTCGCCGGTCGTGGGCAGCACGGGCAGGTCACCGCCGATGCGGCAGCCGACGCCGGAGAGGTGGACGAGGGAGAAGCCCCGGATGCGGGTGTGCGAGTAGCGGTAGCCCGTCTTGTGCCCGGTGTCGGGCGAGAGCTGCACCATGCCGAAGGGCACGGTCGCGCCGGGAAAGGTGTTGCCCTCGTTCTCCGTGCCGATGAACGGGTTGACGAGGTCGGTGAGCCGCTCGTCGCGGGCCTGGGCGGCGGGGGCGGCGAGCGCGCCCGCGATCAGGGCGGCGGCCGTCACCACCCCGGCGGTACGCAGTGTCCATCTCAAGGGGGGACCTCCGTCGGCTCGGGCAGATGTCGGGGCGTCCCGCAGAAGTCGGCGGGGGCCGTGTCCCGATCCGTTCCTCGCTGGGCGCCCCGATCCGCGCCGCGCCCGGCACGGTCACCTCGCGGCCGTACGGCAACAGCCCGTTCGGCTCACCCGCCGGGCCCCGGACACGCCGACGGCCCCGGCGAGGACGCGCTCACCGGGGCCGTCGTACCGCTGCCTACGACACGTGCTGGCCCTTGCCCAGGCCGATCACGCCGCCCTTGGAGACGGTGTACAGGTCGGCGTCCCGCTCCGGGTTGACGCCGATCGTCGCGCCCGGTGGGACCTCGACGTTCTTGTCCAGGACGGCCCCGCGCACGATCGCGCCCCGCCCGATGCGCACGTTGTCGTGCAGGATCGACCCCTGCACCACGGCACCCGGGTCGACGCGCACCCCGGGCGACAGGACCGAGCGGGTGACCTGCCCCCGGATCAGGCACCCCGCGCTGATGATCGACTCGCTGGCGATGCCGCCGGCGTTGAAGCGGGCGGGCGACAGCTGGCCGGAGTGGGTGTAGACGGGCCAGTCGCGGTTGTAGAGGTTGAAGGCGGGGCGCTCGGCGATGAGGTCCATGTGGGCGTCGTAGTACGCGTCGAGCGTGCCGACGTCCCGCCAGTAGCCCTGGTCGCGGGTGGTCTCCCCGGGGACGTGGTTCTCGCTGAAGTCGTACAGCTGGGCCTCGCCCCGGTCGGTGAGGGCCGGCAGTATCGAACCGCCCATGTCGTGCACGGAGTCGCCGTCCTCGGCGTCCCGCTGCAGGGCCTCTATCAGGGCCTTGGTGGTGAAGATGTAGTTGCCCATCGAGGCGAACACGCAGCCGGGGTCGTCGGGCAGACCGGGCGGGTCGGCGGGCTTTTCCAGGAAGCCCTGCACTGTCTGGCCGTCCGAGCCGGGAGAGATCACGCCGAAGGACGACGACTCGGCGCGCGGCACCCGTATGCCCGCGACGGTGACCCCGGCGCCGCTCTCGATGTGCTGGCCCAGCATCTGGCGGGGGTCCATGCGGTAGACGTGGTCGGCGCCGAACACCGCGACGTAGTCGGGCTGTTCGTCATGCACCAGGTTGAGTGACTGGAGGATGGCGTCGGCGCTGCCCAGGTACCAGCGCGGACCGAGGCGCTGCTGGGCGGGGACCGGGGTGACGTAGTTGCCGAGCAGACTGGACATCCGCCATGTGGTGGTGATGTGCCGGTCCAGCGAGTGCGACTTGTACTGCGTGAGCACGCAGATGCGCATGATGTCGGCGTTGACAAGGTTGGACAGGACGAAGTCGACCAGGCGATACGTTCCGCCAAAAGTCACCGCTGGTTTGGCTCGATCCGCGGTCAGGGGCATCAAGCGCTTGCCCTCCCCGCCCGCCAGTACGATCCCGAGCACAGCCGGCCCACCACGACGCATCGCCGCTCCCCTCACCGTGGTTGTGCACGATGCCTTCCCGTACGCCGGTCGGGCTAAGCCTGTCGACCTTGTTCGAGGATCTCCTCGTAGAGTCGTACCGTCCTCCGGGCCACCGCGTCCCAGCCGAACTCCCCCACCGCGCGCTCCCGTCCGGCCTCCCCCATGCGCCGCGCGGCCTCCGGGTCACCGAGCACCGAGTCGAGGGCGCGGGCGAGGTCCGCCTCGAACGCCCCCAGGTCCTCGCCCAGGGACACCAGGACGCCGGTCTTCCCGTCCTCGACGACCTCGGGGATGCCGCCGACCCGCGAGGCCACGACGGGAGTTCCGCAGGCCATCGCCTCCAGGTTGACGATGCCCAGCGGCTCGTACACCGAAGGGCAGACGAACACGGCGGCGTGGGTGAGGAGTTGGATGACGTCCGGGCGCGGCAGCATCTGCGGGATCCAGAAGACGCCCTCGCGTACGGCGCTCAGCTCCTGGAAGAGTTCGCGGAACTCCCGGTCGATCTCCGGGGTGTCGGGGGCGCCCGCGCACAGCACGACCTGGGCAGCCGGGTCGATGTCCCGTACCGCGCGCAGCAGATGGGGCACACCCTTCTGGCGGGTGATGCGCCCGACGAACAGGACGTACGGCCGGTCGGGGTCGACGCCGATCCGGGTGAGGGCGTCCGTGCCGCGGTCGGGCTGATAGAGGGTGGTGTCGATGCCGTTGTGCACGACATGGACGGTGGCCGGGTCGAGGGCCGGATAGCAGGCGAGGATGTCCTCGCGCATGGCCCCGGACACGGCGACCACCGCGTCGGCGGCCTCGATCGCGGTGCGCTCGGCCCAGCTCGACAGGGCGTATCCGCCGCCGAGTTGCTCGGCCTTCCAGGGGCGCAGGGGCTCCAGGGAGTGCGCGGTCATCACGTGCGGGATGCCGTACAGGAGCTTGGCGAAGTGGCCGGCGAGATTGGCGTACCAGGTGTGGGAGTGCACCAGTTCGCGGCCTTCGAGGGCGGCGGCGATGGACAGGTCCGTGGAGAAGGTGCGCAGGGCGTCGTTGCTCCCGTCGAGCGCCGACCAGGGCCGGTGCCGGATGACGCCGACCGCGCGCCCCTCGCCCCAGCAGTGCACCTCCAGGTCGGTGAGGGCGCCCAACTCCCGGGCGAGGAACTCGACATGGACGCCCGCGCCGCCGTACACGTCCGGCGGGTACTCCCGGGTCAGCAGGCCCACACGCACCCAGAACCCCCTTCTCCGTGGCTGGTTCCCACATGGTCACCCAGATGCGGCGCCCGGGGAAGACCACGGGGCTCTCGTGAAGCAGCAGTCGCCGCAGACCCCGCCGCCGGGCACCCGGTAGTAGAGGCAGCAGCTGCGCCGTCTGAACGCGGCGCCGGTGAGGGTGCCCGTCGGGGCGAGGCGGGGGTGGGTGAACAGGTCGGCGGCGAGGGCGTGGGCGCGCTCGCCGGCGTCCGTGTTCGCGCCGCGCGCCCAGCGGTCGAGCTCGCGGGCCGCGCCGGCCAGGGCGGAGCCCGCGTTGCCCCACAGCAGGCCCTCGGCGACCCCGTACCGGGCGTGCAGGGCGGCGTTGAGCGGCTCCAGGTGCCCGGTGACGACGAGTTCCGTGAGCGTCGCCGCGTCGTACGCCCGGGGGCGTACGTCCGCCAGCCACAGGTCGTCGGGGGCGCTCGCGGTGGCGTCCCAGTGGAGCAGGCCGGGATCGAGGTCGGGGACGGCGCCGTACAGGACGGCGCAGCCGAGCGCGATGGACCACAACCTGGCCGCGAGCGCCTGTTGGGCGACCGACGCGGAAACCCGCAGCTCAGAGGTGCGGATACGGTCCGCTACCGTACGCACACGAAAAGTTACGGAATCCGCGTAAACATCCTCGCCACGATGGGCGTACGCCTGCGCGAGTGTCGGCGGCGAATCGAGAGGGGCTCCGGCCGTGCGTAGTACGAAGAAGCCGCCGAGGGGTCGCAGTGCCGCGAGATCGGGGTCGAGGTCCACGAAAGGCAGTAGTACCAGGTCGGGCAGGAGCGACGAGCAGGCGCCCGGGTCCCGCGTCACCCACCCTGGGGAGGACGCGGGGCCCGGCGTACTCCATCGGCAGTAGGACCCAATGAGTGCTCTGGTACGACGCGCCGGCGCGCGCGAAGGGGGATCGTAGTGACTATGGAAGCCGACCGTTCGCCGCGCCGGGCCACTGGCCCGCGCCGCACGCAGAGGAGTTGCCGCTCATGAGCGCCCTCGCGTTGTCCATCCTGCTGTCGCTCGTCTCCGCCGTCGCCTATGCCGGCGGGGCGATCGTGCAGGAGCGTGTCGCGGACTCCGAACACGGCAAGTCCTACGCGGCGATGCGCAGGCCGGTGTGGTGGACCGCCGTGGCGCTGAACGGCTTCGGCGGAGTGCTGCACGTCGTGGCGCTGGCCTACGGGCCGCTGAGCGTCGTCCAGCCGATGGGCGCCCTGACCATCGTGTTCGCGCTGCCGATGGCGGCCCTGTTCGTGCGCCGCAAGGCCGGGGCGACCGCCTGGCGGGGCGCGATCATGGCGACGCTCGGACTCGCGGGCCTGCTGTCCCTGGTGGGCAACTCCCAGGCGCATTCCCTGGGCACCACCCAGCGGGTCCTGCTGGCCGTGGTCACCGGCTTCGCGGTGGTGTCCCTGATGGTGGCGGGCCGCGCGGCGCACCGGCATCCAGCGGTGCGCAGCACGCTGCTCGCGGTCGCTTCCGGTATCGCCTTCGGTATGTCGTCGGTGTTCACCAAGGTGGTCGCCGTGGACTGGTCCGGGGGCCTCAGGGCCGCGGATCTGCCCACGCTGGCCCTGATCGCCGTGCTCGGTGCCTCCGGTCTGCTGCTCTCCCAGTCGGCCTACCGGGGCGGCGGCCTCGCGGCCCCGCTCGCCACGCTGACGGTCGTCAACCCGGTGGTGGCGGCGGCGGTCGGCATCACGATGTTCGGCGAAACGTTCCGGTACGGCACCACGGGCACCATCCTCGCGCTGGGCTGCGGTGTGGTCGCGGCGGGCGGTTTGATCCTGCTCACCACGGAACGGCTGCAGCACGCCACGCACACCGACGCGCCGCCCTCCGCCTTTCCTACCCCTGCTTCCCCTGCTCCGGCACCCTCGGTACCGGCCCAGGCCGAGGCCGGGCACGAGGAGACGGCGGCGGTGAGCGAGGAGCCGGTCCCTACGGTTGCGGACACAGCGGCGGTACTGACGCTCGCTCAGGACACGCCCGAAGAGCCCATTCCCTACGCGGTCTTCTACGGCATCCCCTACGTGCCGGTCCCGATGCCCTCCCGCGACCGGCACCGACACGGCATGAGGGTCAAATCCTGACGCCACCGGCCCTGAGATAGGCCACCGGGTCGATGTCACTGCCGAAGCCGGGCCCCGTCCGCACCTCGAAGTGCAGATGCGGGCCCGTGCTGTTGCCCGTGGAGCCGGAGCGCCCGATGCGCTGACCGGCCGTCACCGACCCGCCCGCCCGCACGGAGATCGCGGACAGATGGGCGTACTGCGAGTAGCGCCCGTCGGCGTGCCGGATCACCACCTGGTAGCCGAACGACCCGCCCCAGCCCGCGTCGACGACCTCGCCCGCCGCGACCGCCTTCACGGAGGTCCCGGTGGGCACCGGGAAGTCGACGCCCGTGTGGTAGCCCTTCGACCAGTGGGAACCCGTCTTGTGGTACGGCGTCCCGGTCCCGGCGCTGACGGGCGCGCTGAGCGTGGCGGTGTGCGAGGGGGCGTGCTCGACGGGGCGCGAAGGCGCCTTCTCCGTCCTGGGCTTGTGCTTGTGCTTGTGCTCGTGCTCGCGCGCGGGCTCCGCGGTGGCGGGCGCGTGGTGGGGTGCGGCCTTCGTACGGAGGCTGAGCCGCTGGCCCGGGACTATCAGGTCGGGATCGGCGCCGACCGTCGTGCGGTTGGTGGCGTACAGGCCCCGCCAGCCGCCCCGGACGTCCCGTTCGTCGGCGATGCCGGAGAGGGTGTCGCCGTGCACGACGGTGTACATCTCGGCGGTGCCCGCCCGGGACTGCGGCGTGGTCTGCGGCTTCACGTCACGGACGGTCCGCTGGACCTTGTGCTCGAAGCCGCCCGAGGGCCTGATGTCCGGGGTGTCGCCGCCCCGGGTGAGACCCGCGTGGACCGAGCAGGCCGGCCAGGCGCCGGGGCCCTGCCCGTCGAGCACCTTCTCGGCCACTGCTATCTGCTGGTCCCTGGTGGCCAGATCGGCGCGCCCCGCGTAGGCCGTGCCGCCGTACGCCTCCCAGGTGGACTGGGTGAACTGGAGCCCGCCGTAATACCCGTTGCCGGTGTTGATGTGCCAGTTGTTCGTGGACTCGCAGGCGGCGACCTTGTTCCAGGTCGCCATGTCCGCCGCGTCCGCCACTCCGGCGCCGACCAGCGGGAGCGCGATACCGGCGCCGCCCGCGGTGACGGTGAGAGAGGCTCGGTTGATCCGGTTCGGCTGGTACCGGCGGTGCTTGCCGCGTACGGCCATGGAAGAGCCCCCCTCAGCTTTGCCAGGAATCGCAAAAATAAGCGCTGCGAACAGGCCACGACAAGACGGCAAATCAGCCTCGTGTGGCCGAAGCCCACCGGTGAGGACTCCGAAGTGGGCGGGAATACGGGTCGGTTGCGCGCATGCTGAGGCAGGTGGGGGTTCTGGTGCGTATCTGCGTACGCAGGAACGGAAGACCCGGATGCGCGTCGGTGTACCGGCACGTCAGGATGGCCCGAAGGGCAATACTGGCGAGCACGAACAGCACCACCGATTCCAGGACCTACCGGCACCACCGTTTTCCAGGACCCACTAGGAGTCATCCGCATGAGCAACTCAGCCCAGATCGGCGTCACGGGACTCGCGGTGATGGGCCGCAACCTCGCCCGCAACTTCGCGCGCAACGGCTACACGGTCGCGCTGCACAACCGGACGGCGGCGCGAACGCACGCTCTGGTCGAGGAGTTCGGGACCGAGGGCGACTTCGTCGCGGCCGACACCGCCAAGGAGTTCGTGGCCGCGCTGGAGCGGCCGCGCCGCCTGGTCGTCATGGTGAAGGCCGGTGAGCCGACCGACGCGGTGATCCAGGAGTTCGCCCCGCTCCTCGAGCCCGGCGACATGATCATCGACGGCGGCAACGCGCACTTCGCGGACACCCGACGCCGGGAGCGCGACCTGCGCGAGCAGGGCATCCACTTCGTCGGCATGGGTGTCTCGGGCGGCGAGGAGGGCGCGCTGCTCGGCCCGAGCATCATGCCGGGCGGTCCGGTCGAGTCGTACGACTCGCTCGGTCCGATGCTGGAGAAGATCTCCGCGAAGGCCCAGGACGGCACCCCCTGTGTCTCGCACGTGGGTCCGGACGGCGCCGGTCACTTCGTGAAGATGGTCCACAACGGCATCGAGTACGCCGACATGCAGCTGATCGGCGAGGCGTACCAGCTGCTGCGCGATGTCGCCGGGTACTCCCCCGCGCAGATCGCCGACATCTTCCGCACCTGGAACACGGGCCGTCTCGACTCCTACCTGATCGAGATCACCGCCGAGGTGCTGTCGCACGTCGACGCGGCGACGGGCAAGCCGTTCGTGGACGTGGTGGTGGACCAGGCCGAGCAGAAGGGCACCGGCCGCTGGACCGTGCAGATCGCGCTCGACCTGGGCGTGCCGGTGTCGGGCATCGCGGAGGCGGTCTTCGCGCGCTCGCTGTCCGGTCACGCCGCGCTGCGGGAGGCCTCGCGCGGGCTGGCCGGCCCGAAGGCGACCCCGCTGAGCGAGTCGGAGGCGGCGGCCTTCGCGGACCGCGTCGAGCAGGCGCTGTACGCGTCGAAGATCGTGTCGTACACGCAGGGCTTCCACGAGATCGCGGCGGGCGGCGCCGAGTACGACTGGAACATCGACCTCGGCGCGGTCTCCGCCCTCTGGCGTGGCGGCTGCATCATCCGGGCGGCCTTCCTGGACCGCATCCGGGCCGCGTACGACGCGCGGGCCGACCTGCCGAGCCTGCTGTCCGACGACACGTTCGCGCAGGAGATCGCCGCTGCGCAGGACGACTGGCGCGAGGTGCTGGTCGCGGCGACCCGCCAGGGCGTGCCGACTCCGGGCTTCGGCGCGGCCCTCGCGTACTACGACGCGCTGCGCGCGGAGCGGTTGCCTGCGGCGCTTACGCAGGGGCAGCGGGACTTCTTCGGCGCGCACACCTACCGGCGCACGGACCGTGAGGGGGCGTTCCACACGCTGTGGGGCGGGGACCGGTCGGAGGTTGCTGGCTAAGGCGCTCCGCGGGGTGGGCGGTTGTGTGGCTGCGCGCCGGTGGGGGTTGCTCCGCGGGGTGCGCGGTTGTCTTGCTGACCGCCGGTGGGGGCTCGTCGCGCAGTTCCCCGCGCCCCTTCAGGGCGCGATGGTGGGCGGTCTGGAATTTCCGGCCGCCCGCCTG
>NZ_LGDW01000084.1 GCF_001280005.1 Streptomyces sp. NRRL WC-3618
GCGCATCGCGCCCATCGCCGGCAGCGTGGCGCCCGCGACCAGGCCGGCGGTGACCGTCATGACTTTCCGGCGGCTGTGGGGGTGTTGGAGCCAGGACATGCGAGATCAGCTTCCTCACGTGTGGGGGACCGAGAGCCGAAGTTCGATATGTCGGACATGATTCCGAGTGCCGAACGGGAATATAGGAGTGGACGGGAGGGGTGTCAACACCGCGTAATCAGCGGGCAATAAGCGGGTAATGAGCGGCTCGCCCACAGCAGTCGTCGTTCGGTGATCGTGCGCGTTTCGGGGCTCTCGAATTCGTCCGGGCCGAGTACTCACATCGGCAAGGTGTGGCGCTGCACCGGGAAGAGCGGCACGCCCGCCCCCGCCCGCGCTCGGCGCGTCGAGCGGGCGGGGGCCCTGCGCGGGCAAGCGTGATCACCAGTCCGAGGGCTACCCGACGTCCTCGTGAAGGCGTCTCGGGCTCACGAAGGAGAAACCAGGCGCACTTCGCGCAGCCGGATGGTGGTCACAGGGCCGACGGCTTCGAACCGGATTTCGACGGGACCGCCGGGGCGGTCCGTGTGGAGGGGGAGCATCTGGGTGATTTCCTCCCCCTCGGGACCCGGGGTGGGGGTGAGCGTGCCCAGCGGGTGTCCGCCGGCCAGTACGCGGGTGGGCCCGGCCTGTGGGTGCGAGAGGTGGGTCACCTGAAGTGCGGTGGCGGCGTGGTCCGGGTCTGTCAGGCGGTAGGACCACCACCCGGTGGCGGTCCGCCACCGTTGCCCGTCGGTGAGGCCCGACCAGGTGTCCTGCCCCTGGAACTGGTGGTCGCTTTCGGGCTGTTGCTCGCCGGCGGCAACGGCGTCAACGGTTGTCTCGCGCAGCGTGAGCGCCGCGTCGTCGGCCGCGCGCAGTTGCGCCCGCCGCTCCTGGAGCCGCTGCGGTTCGGCCAGGGGGAAGTAGAGGGTGTAGCGGGATTCGTGGATGTCGGCGAACGGGACCAGGACGACGGACTCCCCCGCTGGCGTGTCCGCGTGGTCCAGGGCGAACGCCAACCGGTCCGGGTCGAGCCGGCGCACGACAGTCGCCGCATCGGAGGAGGCGCGGGTGAGCACGACGGGCAGGTTCTCCAGGGGGCGCAACGGGCCGCCCGCGATGTGCCCCATCCGGGAGTCGTCGGCGAAGAGCCCTGTCAGATCTTTGCGGTCGCCCTCGGCCGCCAGGACGCTCGGCCCGAAGCGGAACGATACCCATGGTGAGCCGTCGGGGAGCAGTTCGGCGCTGATGCGTGGGCGAAGGTGCACGGTGACCGTGTCCCCTTGGCGCCACTGCCGCTCCAGCCGCAGGTATGTCAGGGGCTGGCCGCCTGCTCCGGGGCGCGTGCTGAGCGGGAGCGTCCCGCCCTCGGGCGGCGCGCCGTTGATGCTGACCCGTGGTGTTCCTTCGTTCCAGCTGGGGACACGCAGGTGGACCGCCGTGGGGGTGGCGGGGGCCTGGTGCACCACGAGTGCGACCTCGTCGTCGTAGGGCGCGGTCCCGGTCTGCTCCAGTACGAGGTTCTGTTCGGGCAGGCTGAGCCGGGAGGCGATGAAGAGGTTGACGAACAGGTCGCTGCCCTCGGCGGTGTAGATCAGCTCGCCGTACTTCGCGTGGTTCTCCAGGCCCGTACCGACGCAGCACCAGAAGCAGTTCTGCGACGTGGACACCACGCGGTAGTGGTCCGGCCGCACCGGTGTGAAGTAGACCAGTCCGCCGTCCGGGTGCAGGGAGGACAGGATGTGGTTGACCGTGGCGCGCTCGTAGTAGTCGAGCACCTCGGCATCCGGTACTTCGAGGAACAGTGCGCGGCTCAGCTTGAGCATGTTGTACGTGTTGCAGGTCTCGGGGCCTTCCGGGGACTGCAGCGCGGAGCCGAAGTCGTCGCGGGGGTGCAGGTGTTCGCGCACGGAGTTGCCGCCGAAGGAGAACGTCCGGTGCCTGGTCACGGTCTGCCAGAAGAAGCGGGCGGCGTCCCGCAGGCCGGGGTCGCCGGCGACCCCGCCGAGCCGCTGGTATCCGACGGCTTTGGCGATCTGGGTGTTGGCGTGCATCCCGTCGAGGACGTCGCGGTGCTCGCGCAACGGGCCGAGCAGGGACTGGTCGAGGAACCGCCGTGCCAGGGCGGCGTAGCGGTCCGTGCCGGTGACGTCGGCGAGGTCCGCCAACGCCTCGCACATCCCGCCGAACTCGGTGCGGAGCATGGCTTCGTGGGTTTTGTCGTCCATCCCCGCCGCCACCTGGTCCCACCAGTCGGCCAGTCGGCCAGCCGGCGGACGGAGGTCAGGGCCAGGTCCGAGCCGGCGTACCGGTGGGCGTCCAGCAGGCCCGCGAAGAGCTTGTGCAGGTTGTACCACGGCACCCAGGCACCGCCGAGCTCGAAGGAGTCCGGCTCCACCTGCCCTGCGGCCACCCGCTGCCACAGCCTGACGCCGTCGGGGATGCCCCCGACGTAGCCGGTGCCCAGGGCGTCCTGGCACTCGACGACGCCCTGAACGAGACGTTCGACCATGGCCCTTGGCCGGGGATCGTCCGTCACCGCGCTCATGAGAGCGGCACCCGACAGCGCGTGCCCGACGGTGTGACCGTCGAGCCCCGAGTTCTCCCAGTTGCCGTAGGACTCGGCAACCGGCGGCAGACCCGCCTCGCGCCGCAAGGGCGCGAGGAGCCGGTCGGGGTCGAGGGACAGCAGGTATTCCAGGGCGGTGGCCTGCGCATCGAGGAACGGGCCGGGGAGAAGGCGGACCGCGCTGCGGGGAAGTGACTGCATGGGTGTTCGTTTCCTTCGTTCGAACGCTGCGGCCCCGCAGGAAGAGCGGGTCGCACGGATTCGCGTCTCGACCGGTACTGCGGGCCGACCTGCGGGCATGGCCACAGGGCGGGACGACCGCGGTTGGTCGTGCGTGATCAAGAATCGCCCTCCTGCCCGCCGGCTGCTCTCAATAGCCGATCGGGCTCCGTCGGCAGGGGTGCGGTCCTGCGGCCTGGGGGAGGGCGTGCGGACCGCATCGCTTCGCAGTGGTCGTCGATGTCCCAGGCGTGCCCGTCGTCGGGGAAGTCGAAGAACAGCGGGCGCATCGGCGGGGCGCCGGTGCGGTGGGCGTCCTCGGACAGCCGCGTCAGATACGGGCGCAGGCGCTCGCGCAGCGACAGATGGTCACGGAGGATGCCGTACGCCTCTTCCCCGTAGGACCAGACCTCGTTCGGGCCGCCGGTCGCCTCCGCGAGGGCCGGGGTGGTGGGGATACGGGCTCTTGTCGGCGAGCAGTTCACGCCCGGAGTCGGCGTGCAGGAACCTCAGCCGACCGTTCACCGAGGCCTCGACTGCGAGGCGGCCGTTGACCAGGCGGGCGGAGCCGTCGTCCGCCACGGACAGTTCAGCGTGCCGGGAGGGCGGGGGGCTGTCCAGCGCGCCGGGGGCGGCGGGATCGATGGTCCCGGACGAGGCCCGCACCCGGACCGCGTGCGGCCCCCAGGGCTCGATGCGGAGGATCTCTTCGGCGGTGTGGCGTCCCAGGCCGCTGCGAAGACGCGGTAGGACAAGGCAGTTCCTCTGTTCTTCCTCACGGCCCGTGCGGGTGACGTGGCCAGGGTCGGACGGTGCCGTCTGTGGTGCTTGACGGCACCGTCCGACCCTGGCCGGGGGCGGTGTTTCAGGAGAGCTTGATCAGGGTGTAGTCGTCGCAGTATCCGGCCGCGGAACCGGTGTCCTTGTAGCAGTAGACCGCCGCCGAGGTGTTGGTGCTCCCGGTGGTGAAGAAGACGGGCTGCTGGGCGTAGGCCGTGCCGGTGGTACGCAGGAACGTCTCGGTGCCGCCGAAGCTCTTCACACCCACGGCGACCTGCTCACCGCCGGTCGAGGCCTTGGCCCAGCCGGCCAGCAGATAGGTGCCACTGGAGGCGAGACCCGTGACGGACTGCTCGACACCGCTGGCGGCGGCGCCGGTCTGCAGGGCGTACGTGCCGGTGCGGGCGTTGGAGGGGACCACGTTGGCACCGGTGCCGCTGCGGATCCAGGGGCTCAGGGAGCCGGTCTCGAAGCCCCCGTTGGTCAGGACGTTGGCCGGTGTGGAGATCTTCTCGACCGCGAGGTCGTCGCAGGTGCCGGTGCCGGTGCCGCCGGTGTTCTTCCAGCAGTAGATCAGCGCCGAGGTGTTGGTGCTGCCGGTGGTGAACAGCACGGCGGTCTGGGAGTACGACGTCGTCGCCACGTTGGTGAAGGTCTCCGTACCGCCGTAGTTCTTGACGCCGATCGCGAGGGTTTCGCCCGCGTTCGCCACCTTGGCCCAACCGGTCAGCAGGTACGTGGTGTTGGGGCTGAGGCCGGTCAGGTTCTGGTTGGCGCCGCTGCCGCTCGCCTGGGTCGTCAGCGCGAAGCCGCCGGTGCGGGCACCCGTGGAGGTGACGGACGGGACGGCGCCACTGTTCGTCCAGGGCGTCAGGGATCCCGTCTCGAAACCGGCGTTGGAGACGAGGTTGCCGCCGGTGCCGTTGTAGGCGCCGATGTTGGGCGCGGCCGTCGCGGAGACCGTGTTGCCGAAGGCGTCCTGGCCGCCGTTGCCGCTGATGACCGCTCCGGCCCGGATTATGGGGGAGGAGGGGTGGACCTGGTAGGCGTCGGTGCCGGTGTACGAGGAGGAGGTGTCCGCGTTGCCCGGGTTGCGGAACTCGGGGTCGGTGACGACCTTCGCGGCGTCAGCGGGCTCGGAGGAGGGGTGCTGTCCGTAGAAGAGGTTGTTCGAGTAGACGGAGCCCGCGCCGGTGCCGACGTAGCCCCCGGAACCGTAGTTGAAGACCGCGTTGTTCCTGAAGGACAGGATCCCGGAGGCGCTGGTCCTGCCGCGGCCGCCCGTGATCCACGTGCTCAGGCCGTTCCTGACGTAGAACGTGTTGTTGTAGAACAGCGGGGCCATGCCGCTGCTGCCGCTCTTGTTCGGGATGTTGCCGGGGAAGTCGATGACGGCGTCGGCGTGGTTGGAGGTGCCGGATTCCGGACAACCGGCGTTGGTGCCGTCGTTCTCGCTGATGTTGTAGCGCACCACCGTGCCGTCACTGGGCACGGTCGAGGTGGGCTCGTTGGCGATGGAGAAAGGCGGCATCATCAGCAGGAAGCCGCCGAGGTTCTGATGGCTGTAGTTGTACTGGAGCGTGGTGTTGTGGTTGCCCCAGTCGACGTCGAAGCCGGTGCCGTCCTGGAAGTTGGCGTGGCAGAAGACCTCGTTGTTCTGGACGACGGTGTTCTGGCTGCCGGCCATCCAGATGCCGGCGGACGCCTTGTTGCAGTACTGGCCGGAGGGCGGGCAGGTGCTCTTCAGCCCTCCGTGGCCGGCCGTGTTGCCGTCGATGAGGGCGCCGTCTCCCTTGACCACGAGGATGTCGTCGGCGCCGTCGTAGGTCATGGTGTTGTCACGGATGACCGCGTTGGTGGTCAGTCCGGTGCCCTGGCCGTCGTGGTCGGGGGTGACGGCGACGGCGATGCGGTCGACGTGGTCGAAGGTGTTGTTCTCGACCACGATGTCGTCCCAGGTGGAGACGTTGGTGGTGTGGTCGGTCTGGATGCCCACGCCCGCGTTGGTGGCGTACCACCCGGCCGGCCAGCCGCTGATGTCGTGGATGTTCATGTCGTGCACCCGGATGTGGTGCAGGATCCCGCCGGAGCTGTTCTCGGCGAGGACACCCGAGCGGTAGTCGGGGGAGGCCGCGGGGTTGGTGAGTTCCAGGCCGCCGATCTCCCAGTACTGCTGGTTGAGCAGGTGGATGACCGGGCCGGTGGCGCCGCCCGCGTTGATGACCGGCTTGGCGCCGGTGCCGTAGGAGCCCATGGTGATGGGGCTGCCGGAGGCGCCCGATCCCTGCGGGGTGAGCTGGCCGTTGCAGGTGGTGCCGGCGGCGAAGAGGATGCTGTCGCCCGCGCCGAAGGTGGTGTTGTTGACGCCGGTGACGGAGTTCCAGGGGCTGGCCTGGGTGCCGTTGCCGTTGGTCGCGGCCGAGCAGTCGACGTAGTGGTTGGTGCCTGCCGCCATGGCGGCGGGGGCCGGGAGGAGGAGGGCGGAACCCGCCAGTGTGGCGAGGAGGGTGAGAACGCGGGACGCCCTGAGCCCGGGGCGGTCCGTTCTGCGACGCTTCATTGCGACGCTCCTTGCTGGGTGAATGTGTCCCCCGCGTCGCGGGATGCGACGCGGGTCTTCCTGCACCGGGCGGGTCGGCCGAAGCGGATACGTCCGGAATCTGTGGCCGGGCGCTTCAGGGGGTGGAGAGCGCCGCCGGGAGGGAGGTTTCGAGGACGGAGGCGTGACGCATGCCGGGCGGCAGCGCCAGGGACACGGGTTCCCACTCGACGCCGTCCTTGCTGCGGGCCGCTCCGTACCGTCCTTCGAGGAAGTGGTCGAAGATCATGACCAGCTCGTCCTCGCGGCGGAAGATCGACGGCCCTTCCACCACCGAGGGAGTGACCGGCCCCACGGAGGAGGCGTACGGCCCCCCCGGGGTGTCGAAGGTGATCAGGTGGATGTCCTTGTGGGCGGTCGTGAGGTCGTTGGTGCCGCGCTCGTCCTTGAAGGCCATGAGGAATCCGCCGCCGTCCGCCTCCCGCACGGTCGCGTCGATGACCGAGTGCCCGGGGTCGAAGAAGACCTCGGGCGCCGAGAACGTCCGGAAGTCCTCGGTGGTGCAGTGCCAGATGCGGTGGTCCTGGCCGATGTGCTCGTAGTCGCGGCCCTCGGCCGTGCTTCCGGCGTCGACGACCGACGACCAGATGAGGTGATACAGCCCGGTCGCGCGGTCCAGGAAGAACTCCGGGGCCCAGGCGTTGTGGGCGCCCTCCACGGAGGACATCACCGGGATGAGCTCCTGGGGCGACCAGGTGAGCAGGTCGGCCGACGTGGCGTGCACGATGGAGGGGCTCGTCCAGCCGTCGGTGGCCAGGAGATGGAACAGGCCGTCGGGGCCCACTCCGATGAACGGGTCGCGCAGTCTGCCGGTGCCGACCGTGCCCCGTAGAACGGGCCGGCCGCCGTTCACCGCCGCGAACTTCTCGCCGTCGTGGCTGTAGGCGAGGTGCAGTGCCTCGTCGGCGTCGGTGAAGTATGAGACCACGTACATCGTGGGATGGTCCTTCCGGGACGTCGGGGCGCGAGGTGCCCCGGACGGTGGGGTCGGTCGGGTGACGTGACTTGGAGCCGTGGACCGGCGGGACGGGCGACCGGGCCTGTCGGGTGTCCGGTCGGCTGATCCGGTGGGCTGCCCGGCGCGGGGGTTTCTCGGCGGACGGGCACGCCACGGATGAGCCCGGGTCTCCTACTTGACCGCTCCGGCGGACATGCCGGCGACCACCTGGCGCTGGAGGAAGATGAAGATCACGAACAGCGGGAGTACACCGAGCAGGGCGGCGGGGAACAGGGTGGTCGGCTGCACGGTGTGCGGGTCGATGAAGGAGTAGGCGTTGACCATGACGGTCCGCTTGTCCGGGTCCTGGAGGAACACCAGGGGCACCACCAGGTCGTTCCAGACCTGAAGGGCGACGAAGGTCAGCATCGTGCTGGTTACCGGCCGCAGCAGCGGCAGGATGATCGTGAAGAACGTACGGAAGGCGCCACAGCCGTCGAGCGAGGCCGCCTCCTCCAGGTCGACCGGGATGGAGCGGATGAAGCTGGTGTAGAAGAACACGGCGACCGGGAGGTACAGGGCCGTGTAGATGAAGACCACACCCGCGTAGCTGTCCAGCAGGTTGAGGTCGCGCATCAGCAGGTACAGCGGCGCGACCACGACGAACACCGGGATCGACGTCCCCAGGATGAACAGCCGGTACATCGCGGTGGACCAGTGCTGGGTGATGCGGGCGAGCGGATAGCTGGCGAGTGAGCCGAACACGGTGACGGCCGCACACGAGAGCCCGGTGATGAGCAGGGTGTTGAGCGTGCTGCGCCCGTAGTGGATCTGGTTGAACGCGTCGGTGAAGTTCTTGAGCGTCAGCGAGTGCGGGATGCCCAGGGGGGACTGGGCCACGTCCGCCGCCGTACGCAGTGAGGTGACGACCGTGAAGAGGAACGGCAGGACGAACAGCAGGGTGCCCAGGCAGAGCAGGACTGTGCCGAGACCGCTGCCGAGGCGTCGTAGCGGATGGGGGGAGGCCCCGCCGGTGGGAGTGGGCCGGGTTCCGGTGGGCGGCGCGGAGATGTCTGTAGTCATGGTGGCGATCCGTCAGTTTCCTGTTCGTGTGCCTTGTGCGTACGCCGGTGCGTGTGCCTGTTCGTGTTCCGGTGCGTGTTCCTGTGCGTGCCGTCGGCTCTGTGCGCGCCGTCGGTGCCGTGCCGTCAGACGCGTCGTTCGCGGAGCCGGAGCAGGGAGGAGGTGGCGCTGGACAGGACGACCACGGTCACGAGGAGGACGACCGACAGCGCGACTCCGTAGGCGAACTTCCCGCCGCCGAAGACATTGCGGTACACGAGGAGGGTCAGCGTGTCGGTGGCGCCGGCGGGGCCGCCGTTGGTCAGCACGAGCGGGAACTCGAAGACCTTGAGTGAGCCGATGAGGCTGAGCGTCACGTTGACGGTGAGTGCGGGGGCGAGCAGCGGCCACTCGATGCTGACGAAGCGGCGCAGGCCGCGCGCGCCGTCGAGTTCGGCGGCTTCCAGCAGTTCGGTCGGCATGTTCATGTAGCTGGCGAGGAAGATCGCGCAGGAGTAGCCGGTGAACATCCAGATGTTGACGGCGGCCACCGAGTAGAGCGCGGTGGAGGTGTCGCCGAGCCAGACGTGGGTCAGGCTGTGCAGGCCGATCGAGTCCAGCACCGCGTTGATGCCACCGGTGGGGGCGAACAGGTACGACCAGATGAAGGCGGCCATCACCGGGGAGATCAGGGCCGGCGTGAGCAGCACGACGCTGAGCGCCTTGCGGACCTTGGGACGATGGAACAGCATGCTCGCGAAGAGCAGGCCGAGGCCGTTCTGCACGACGACGACCACGGCCGCGTACAGGACGGTGTGCCACAGGGCGGCGGTGACCTTCGGGTCGTCGGCCATGGCACGGTACTGCTCGGTGCCGACGAAGTTGGCGATGGGGCCGCCGAGGCTGTCGGTCATGCTCAGGTAGATGCCGCGGGCCAGCGGATAGAGCATGAACACGCCGTACGTGACGATCGCCGGAAGCAGGAAGGCGGCCATGGTGGCACGCCGTCGGTGGAACACGGGGATCTCCTATTGCCAGGATGGCCGGGCCGGGGGTGGGGGCGGGGCGGTCAGGGGACGCTGACCGGTGACCCCCACCCCGGCTGACCAGGGGTGAGCGGCTGGGTTACTTCGCGGACGCCGCGGTCTGGATGTCCTTCAGCGTCTGCGCGTCGGACGCCTTGCCCAGCAGGTACGCCTGGATCTTGGAGCCGGTCTCGGTCTCGGCGGCCCCGCCGTACCAGGTGTTGGACGGGAGGATCCGGTAACGGCCGTCCTTGAAGGCCGTGGTGAAGGACGTCGTCTCGGTGCTCTCCGGCGTCGTGCCGCCCGTGAAGGGCGATTCCGCGTTCTCGGCCGCCAGGAACTTGCCGAGGTTCTCGCTCTGCGACCAGAAGTCGACGTACTCGCGTGCCGCGTCACCCTGCTTCGACTGGGAGTTGACGCCCCACATCGTGCCGGCGAACAGCATGCCGTTGGGCTTGGTGCCCGCGTCACCGCCCGGCCAGGGCGCGAACGAGACCGGGAAACCGGCCTTCTTGATGTTGGAGACCTGCCACGCGCCCTGGTACCAGAAGGCGCTCTTTCCGGCGCTGAAGTCCGCCGGGCCCTGCGACCACTCGTCATTGCCGAGCTCGTTCTTCCAGTTGACGTACCCCTTGTCCTCCAGGGTCTTCAACTGCTGCAGCGGGCCCTTCCAGTCCGGGTCGAAGGACGCCTTGCCGCCGAGGAAGTCGGAGTCCCACTGCTTGTTCTTCTGGTAGACCAGGGTCGAGCCGCTCGCCTGGAAGACGGACCCGCCGGTCCAGCCGCTCTTGTCGGGCAGCGCGATGGGGTTGATGCCGGCCTTCTTGACCTTGGCGAGGTCCGCGAGGAACGTCGGCCAGTCGGCGGGGACCTCGGTGACGCCCGCCTTCTTCAGCAGGTCCATGTTGGCGTACAGGCCGATGCCGATCAGCTCCATCGGCATGGCGAGGGTCTTGCCGTCGGCCTGCGCGAACGGCTTGGCGTCCGGGGCGATCTTGCTAGCCCAGGACTCCCCGGACAGGTCGGCGAGGTAGCCGGAGGCTCCCCACTTCTTCATCTTGTCCGTGTCGACCATGATCACGTCGCCGGCCTTGCCGCCGAGCAGCTCGGGCTGGAGCTTCTGGACGTAGGTGTCGTTCGCGGTGATGTACTCGAAGTCGACCTTGATGTTCGGGTGCGCCTTTTCGAACGCCTTGTTGATCTCCGCCACGTTCGCCGGCTCCGCGCCGCCGCCCTTCCACGCCTGCACGTGAAGGGTCACCTTGCCGTCGGCGGAGGTGCCGGACGATCCGCCACCGCACGCGGCCAGCGACACCGCCATGGTGGCGACGGTGATGGCGATCGCGAGACCTCTCCCAGAACGCTTCATTGCATACCTCACCCATCGTCGGTCGGGGCCGACTTGTCATCTCTGAAGGGATGTGAACGGGCTGGTCGGTTTCCGTGTGGGGTAAGCGCTACATCCGGAAAAGGACCGGTCGACCCGTGTTTGCGGCGATCGTGACTGCCGATTGCCGGGACTGTAACGCAAAACTTAGGCGACATCTAGATGTAACTTTCGGTGGCTGATCGACTCGGCCGGGGCGCCTCAGCAACCCCTTGTTGCGCGGAAGTTATCGTTGACGCGCTTGCAGCCTTATCGTTACAGTCCGCTGAGCGTTCACGGGTCGAAGGAGTTCGAGTGGCAGGACGGGTGACCATCGCGCAGGTGGCCGAGGAGGCCGGTGTTTCCGCGATGACCGTGTCCAACGTCGTGAACGGCAGGCCGGGGGCCTCCGAGGAGACCCGGCGCCGCGTCATGGAGGTCGCCGGGCGACTCGGCTACCGGCCGAACGTCGCGGCCCGCAACCTCAAGGCCGGCCGTAGCGGGCTCATCGGTCTCATAGCGCTGGACCTGACCAGTCAGTACGGGCTGGAGATCCTGCGCGGCGTCGCCGACGAACTGGCCAGTGTCGAACAGGAACTGCTCGTCAACGCCACGTACCACGACGCGGTGCGGGAGAAGGACCGGATCCAGTTCCTGGCCAACGGTCTCGTCGACGGTGTGCTCATGATCGCGCCCGTCCTGGAGGACGACACCGTCAAACTGCTGCGCCGGCAGAAGCTGCCCTGCGTCATCATCGATCCCCGGCGCCTGGACGTACCGCTGCCCAGGCTGACCGTCGACAACTACCACGGGATGCGGCAGGGCACGCAGCACCTCATCGACCTGGGGCACACCCGCATCGCCTACCTCCGAGGCGTGGAGGATCTGGAAAGCACGTCTCTGCGCTTTCAGGGCTTCGAGGACGCGATGCGGCTCGCGGGCCTGGAGGTCGGGGAGCAACTGGTCGCCTCGTGCGACTTCTCCTACGCCAGCGGCTTCCGCGCGGCCGAACGGCTGATCGACGAACACCGTCCGACGGCGATCGTCGCCGGTGCGGACCTGATGGCGCTCGGCGCGATAGACGCCGCCCGGGCGCGAGGCCTCGACGTGCCCGCCGACATCTCCGTCGTCGGCTTCGACGACCTCCCGCAGGCGGCGCAGAGCTACCCCGGCCTGACCACCGTGCGTCAGCCGCTCCACGACATGGGCCAGAAGGCGGCCCGCGCCCTGCTGTCCCTCATCGAGGGGCAGCGACTGCTCATGGAACACATGGAGGTGGGCACGGAGCTCGTCGTACGCAACTCGACGGCCCCGCCACCCGGCAGCGCCCAGACCACCGCCGAGCGGAGTCTGCCGGGGACCGGCGCCGCGTGACGTACGCGATGACGCACTCCAGACATGAGACGACACCCCGCGCCTGGTGCTCAGCGCCGCGACGGCCGGCCTTTCGACACCGTGAGGGCGCTCTCATCACCTCCAGCACGATTGCGGTCCCAGGATCTGAAGGAATCCGCCGCGCGGCTGTCGTGTCCCGCCCTACCTGTCCAGGAGATCAGCCATGACCCGTTCCACACGTCCGCTGCCCGAGCGACATCTGCGTCCGCCCATGGGCTGGAACAGCTGGGACTGTTACGGCACCACCGTCACCGAAGAGGAGGTCCTGGCCAACGCGACCTTCATGCGGGACCACCTGCTGAGCCACGGCTGGGACACCGTCGTCGTGGACATCCAGTGGTACGACCCCACGGCCCGCGCCCACGGCTACAACCCGGATGCCCCGGTGGTCCTCGACGGCCACGGCCGCCAGTTGCCGGCGCCGAACCGGTTCCCTTCCGCGGCCGACGGCGCGGGATTCGCGCCGCTTGCTGACCGTGTGCACCAACTGGGGCTGCGTTTCGGCCTGCACATCATGCGCGGAGTCCCGCGCCGCGCCGTTGCCGCCCGGTTGCCCGTCGCCGGCACTGACTTCACCGCCGACGAGATCGCCGACACCACCTCGGTGTGCCCCTGGAATCCCGACAACTACGGCCTGAACCACGACCACCCCGGCGCGCAGGCGTACTACGACGCCCAGGTCGCGCAGTTCGCCGAGTGGGGCGTCGACTTCATCAAGGCCGACGACATGCTCTTCCCGTACCACGAGCGGGAGATCTCCGCCTATGCCCGGGCGATCGCCCGCAGCGGCCGGCCGATCGAACTGAGCCTGTCCCCGGGCACCGACGTCTCCCTCGCTCACCTCGACCACCTGCGGGACACGGCCACGATATGGCGTGTCTGCGACGACCTGTGGGACCGGTGGGAGGACATCGAGGCCCAGTTCTCCCGCATGGCCCGATGGGCCCCCTGGCAGGGTGAGGGCGGCTGGGCGGACGCGGACATGCTGCCCCTGGGCCGTATCGGCATCCGGGCCGAGCGGGGCGATGACCGCCTGTCCCGGCTCACCCGGGCCGAGCAGATCAGCCTGCTGACCCTGTGGTTCATCTCCCGCTCCCCGCTGATGATGGGCGGCGACCTGCCCACCAGCCCGCAGGAGACGATCGAACTGCTCACCAACGACGAGGCGCTCGCCGTCCTGTGGCACAGCAGGGACAACCGCGAGGTCCTCCGGGAGAAGGACCTGGTGCTGTGGACCGCCGGCGACTCCGACGGGCGTACCCGCTACGCAGCCGTGTTCTCCCTGGCCGACGCCCCCCAGCAGGTCACGGTACCGCTCGGCTCCATCGGGGCACGACCCGGCGACCGCATCCGGGAACTGTGGACCCGTACCGACACACCGCATGACAGCCACTGCCTGCGCATCGACCTCCCAACCCACGGCGCCGCCCTCTACCGCCTCTCGCCGTGAAAGGTGCGAACTCAGGCCCCTGGTGCCGGACCGGCGGCAGCCGGTGAGAACGGGCCGGGGAGGCGCGAACACCCCCGCAAACAATCACCTGGCACCAGTGGGTCACAGGCAATCGCCAGGTCACCACCGACCGGGTTCTGCACGTGCGGCGGCGGGCTCGGTCCTGCACCGAGCCCGCCGCTCCCACTCCACCTGTTCCTGATCGCTCGCTGTGACGCTCAC
>NZ_LGDW01000085.1 GCF_001280005.1 Streptomyces sp. NRRL WC-3618
GACGCCGACGGCGATGTCATTACCAATGCCAATGTCGATGCCGATGTCGACGAAGCCGCCGACAAAGACATCCACGCACGCGTGCCGGACGATTCCCACTCCTCCACCCCTCCCACCCACAAGACCGCCCCCAAAGACGCCTCCAAGGACACCCCCGAGGGCGCCCCCGAGGGCACCCCCCGCCCAGACCTTCGCCCAGCCCCCCGTCCAGACCCCCACCCGGAATCCGAGTCCTCCGGCGCGTGGGACGACGGCCTGATCGCCCGCCGCGTCTCCGAGACGGACCCTCCCCCCGCGCGCGAGGCGGTCGTCGAGACCCGGATCTCCAGCAGCGTCCCCCCGCCGGTGATGCCCCTGGCATACGACGGGGCGCTGCGCTCCCGGCTCGACGCGCTCCGCGAGCTCGTGGGGCTGTCCCGTACGCGGCTCGACAGCAGAACCCTCGCCGAGGCCGGCCGGGTGCTCGACGAGGCGACCGCCCGGCGCAGGCTCTCCGGGCAGCACACCGTCGTCGCCATCGCCGGCGCCACCGGCAGCGGCAAGTCCCAGTTGTTCAACGCCCTCGCCGGAGTCGCCATTTCGGAGACCGGGGTACGCCGGCCGACCACCGCCGCGCCCATCGCGTGCAGTTGGAGCGACGGCGCCGCGACCCTCCTCGACCGCCTCGGCATCCCGGGACGGCTGCGCCGACGCCCGCTGCAGAGCGCGGAGGCGGAGGCGCAACTGCGCGGCCTGGTCCTGGTCGACCTGCCCGACCACGACTCGGCGGCCGTCCAGCACCGCGAACAGGTCGACCGCCTGCTGGCACTCGTCGACGCGGTCATCTGGGTCGTCGACCCGGAGAAGTACGCGGACGCCATCCTCCACGAGCGCTATCTGCGGCCCATGGCCGGGCACGCCGAGGTCATGTTCGTCGTCCTCAACCAGGTGGACCGCCTCCCCGGGGAGGCCGCCCACCAGGTCCTCGACGACCTGCGGCGACTGCTCGACGAGGACGGCATCGCCCTGGGGGAGCACGGCGAACCGGGCGCCACCGTACTGGCGCTGTCCGCGCTCACCGGGGACGGCATCGGTGAACTGCGCGAGGTGCTCGGGCAGTTCGTGGGCGAGCGCGGGGCCGCGGCACGCCGGATCTCGGCCGACCTCGACGCCGCCGCGTGGCAGCTGCGGCCCGTCTACGCCACCGGCCGCCGCGTCGGGCTCAGCGAGCGGGCCCGGGACGAGTTCTCCGACCGGCTCGCCGACGCGGTGGGCGCCACCGCCGCCGGCCAGGCCGCCGAACGCGTCTGGCTGCGCAACGCCAACCGTGCTTGCGGCACACCGTGGCTGCGGCTGCTGCGCTGGTGCCAGGACCGGTGCGAACACTCCACCGGCCGCCTCGTACGGGAGCAGCCGGACGAGGAGGCCACGGCCCGCCAGCGTGTCGAACAGGCGGTGCGTACGGTCGCGGAACGGGCGTCGGCCGGACTGCCGGCGCCCTGGGCGCTGGCCGTGCGCGAGGCGGCCGTACGGGGGGCACAGGGCCTGCCGGAGGCGCTCGACGAACTGGCGGTACGGGCGGGGACGCCCTCGGGACGGCCGCCCCGGCCGGGCTGGTGGCCGGTCGCCGTGCTCGCGCAGGCGTCCATGACGCTCCTTCAGATCGTCGGCGGGCTGTGGCTGGTGGCTCAGATCGTCGGTGTCATGGCGCCGAACCTGGGTGTGCCGGTGCTGCTGATGTCGGTGGGCATCGTCGGTGGTCCGGGCGTGGAGTGGAGCTGCCGACTGGCGGCTCGGGGACCGGCCCGCCGCTACGGGCTTGAGGCGGAACGGCGGCTGCGGGAAGCGGCGGCCGGTTGCGGCCGGGCCCGGGTACTGGATCCGGTGGCGGCGGAACTGCTGCGGTATCGCGAGGTACGGGAGCAGTACGTGCGGGTCACGGGGGCTCGGGCGGTGGTGGGGTGAGCGCGGGTGAGGTGAGAGGGAGACGTGGGTCCCTCGGTCGGGTGACGGAGTTTTCCACAACCGGCCGGTAGTCCACAGGGCTCAGCGGGCTCGGCCCGACGGATGCATTCTGGCTTCGCGGCGATCACGACGGACGCGATCGACGCGAAGCGGTGACCGGGGAAGTTCGCGGTCGCCGTGCCGGAAACAGCCGTACGGGACGGGCCCGTACGGGTATCCGCCCGGCGCGAGTGCGCCGGGGCCGGGAGGGGTGGTTCGCGTGAACGAGACGATGGTGTGCGCGGTGGGCAACGTGGCGACGCATCCGGTGTACCGCGATCTGGCGTCGGGGGCGTCGGCGAGGTTTCGGCTGGCGGTGACCTCGCGCTACTGGGACCGCGAGAAGAGCGCGTGGACGGACGGGCACACCAACTTCTTCACGGTGTGGGCGAACCGGGCCCTCGCGACGAATGTGGGGGCGTCCCTGGCGGTGGGCGAACAGGTCATCGTGCAGGGCCGGTTGAAGGTGCGCACGGAGATGCGCGACGGGCAGAGCTGGACATCGGCGGACATCGACGCCGTGGCGATCGGCCACGATCTGGCGCGGGGCACGTCTGCCTTCCGGCGCTCCACGGGTCAGCTCAAGGGCGAGACCGGGGCCCCGGCCCGCCCCGAACCGGCGTGGGAGACACCGGTGGCCGACGAGGGCGACGCGGGGGCTCGACAACGGCGGGAGCCGGCGGCGGTGACATGACATCGGGTGGGGCGTCAGATCGCGGCGGGCATCGGCGTCGCCCGAACTGGGGCTTTTCGGTGAACTGACCGGCATACGGATGATCTTGGCGATAACAATTCCGAGTCGGATCAGTTATCGGATGACAGGACTGGGAAGTGCGGTGCGCCACATCCCTAGGATGCCCGAATAGCTCACGGGGCTTCTGATGCTGCTGGTGGGACCGCACCCCCACGTCAACGGGTCCTGCTCGAAGGGGAATTCTGTGTTTTCTTCGTTCTCCGCGCTGTCCGGGCGCGGGCGGGCGGCGGCGGCCCGGCTCGCCGCCGCGACGATGGTGTCCGGTCTCACCGTCACCGGCGCGCTGGCCGCCGCCGGCACAGCCGTCGCGGACGAGGCTGTGCAGCAGCAGGGCGGGGCGGCCGCCACCATAGGCGGGCTGAAGACGTACGGCGCGGCCGTCGTGCACGGGGACGACGGGGACCAGCAGGTGTCCGCGGGCCTGTTCGAGATGTCCGTCGACAACGGCGGCACGCTGCAGACGTACGGCGTCGACCTGCGCAACCCGACACAGCGGGACGCCAAGTACCAGGAGACCGCCTGGAGCGGCACCTCCCTGGGCGGCAACAAGGACGCGGGCAGGATTCGCTGGATCCTGCAGAACTCCTATCCGCAGGTGAACGACCTCGCGGCGCTGGCCGGCCGGGCGGGTGCGGCCGGCCTCACCGAGCAGGACGCGGCGGCTGGCACCCAGGTGGCCATCTGGCGCTACTCGGACGGCGCGGACGTGGACGCGGTGGACCCGAGGGCAGAGAAGCTCGCGGACTACCTGGAGAAGAGCGCGCGGAGTCTCACGGAGCCCGAGGCCTCGCTGGCCCTCGACCCGCCGGCGGTCTCCGGCCACCCCGGGGAGCGGCTCGGGCCGGTCACGGTGCACACCGGCGCGGACAGCGTCACGGTGATACCGCCCGCCGACGCCGCGACGAGCGGGGTACGGGTCGTCGACCAGGACGGCAAGGCCGTCACGTCCGTGGCCGACGGCGGACAGGTGTACTTCGAGGTGCCCGGGAAGGCGCTGGACGGTTCGGCCGTGCTGAGTGTCCAGGCCTCGACCAGTGTGCCGGTCGGCCGGGCCTTCGCCTCCGACAGCAGAAGCCAGACCCAGATCCTCGCCGGCTCCAGCGAGTCCACGGTGTCGGCGACGGCGACGGCGAACTGGGCGGTCACGGGTCCCGTCCCCGCCCTGTCGGCACGGAGGAACTGCGCCGACAACGGTGTGGACATCACGGCCGCCAACAAGGGCGACGAGGCGTTCACCTTCCGGCTGATGGGCTTCGAGCACACCATCCCGGCCGGGGGGGCGCGGACGGTGACGGTCCCCTTGCAGGAGGACCAGCCGTACGACTTCACGATCCTGGGGCCGAACGGCTTCCAGCAGCGGTTCGCGGGCGTCCTCGACTGCGAGACCCAGGACAGCGCGGCCGGCGCCGCGGTCCAGACCTTGAGCGACCCGAGCCCGGCCCTGGCGAGCGGCGCCCCCGCGACAGGCGTCAACCTGGCCGAGACCGGCAGTTCCAGCGCGACACCGATGATCGCGGGCATGGCGATCGTCCTGCTGGTGATCGGCGGCGGTGTGGTGCTCCGCGTCGGCAAGAAGGAGCAGCAGGGGGCGGGCGCCCGGAAGTGAGTGCGAGTGATCTCGCACCACGACAGCTCACTTTGACAACTCAACAGTGCGTGACCGCACGGTGACCCACCGATCGACCCGGCCCAGCCCGGCCCGCCTCCCGCCCGCCCCGGGCCGCTGACGTACCCGGAGCTGGCACCCTCGTCGCTCGCCAGGCTTGACCCCGGCTGCCGCCCACGGTGGCGACCGAAGCGTGAAACAGAAGGCAGGCTCTCGCATGGCCGTCCACGTCTCGTTGTGTGTGCGCACGCTTCGCAGGGTCGGCTCGTCGGTGTGGGCGAAACGTGCTGCCGCAGTTCATCGGCGCGGTCCTCACGGCGTGAGGACGACCTTCTCGCAGCGGTCCTTCTTGTTCTTGAACAGGTCGTAGCCGGTTGGTGCCTCGCTCAGGGGCAGCCGGTGGGTGATGACCCGGGTGGGGTCGATCTTGCCCTGCTCGATCAGGCCCAGCAGCGGTTTCATGTACTTCTGCACGTGGCACTGCCCGGTGCGCAGGGTCAGGGACCTGTTCATCCAGGCACCCGCCGGGAACTTGTCGATCAGCCCGCCGTAGACGCCGATGACCGATACCACGCCGCCGCTGCGGCAGGAGAGGATGGCCTGGCGCAGAGCGTGGGGCCGGTCGGTCTCGGAGCGGACCGCCTGCTTGGCGCGGTCGTAGAGGTGGATGTGGGAGGCGCCGTGTGTGGCCTCCAGGCCGACCGCGTCGATGCACTTGTCGGGGCCGCGGCCGCCGGTGAGTTCGAGCAGTGCCGACCGTACGTCGGTGTCCTCGAAGTTGATGGTGGTGTAGCCCTGGGCGGCGGCCATGTCGAGCCGGTAGTTCTCCTTGTCGATCGCGATGACCTTCTCCGCGCCCAGGACCCGGGCGCTGTCCATGGCGAACTGGCCGACCGGACCGGCGCCCCAGACGGCGACGGCGTCACCTTCCTGGATGTCGCACATGTCGGCGCCCATGTACCCGGTCGGCAGGATGTCGGACAGGAACAGCACCTGCTCGTCGGTGAGGTCCGACTCGATTTTGAGGGCGTTGGCGTCGGCGAGTACCACGCGGGCGTACTCGGCCTGACCGCCGGCGAAGCCGCCGGTGAGGTGGGAGTAGCCGTAGACGCCGGCGGTGGGGTGGCCGAAGAACTTCTCCGAGATACCGGCGTTGGGGTTGGTGTTCTCGCAGCACGAGTACAGCTCCGCGCGGCACGACGCGCAGGCGCCGCAGGCAATGGGGAAGGGCACGACGACCCGGTCGCCGACGCGCAGTTTGTCGTCGCTGACGCCGGTGCCGACCTCGACGACCTCTCCCATGAACTCGTGGCCCATGATGTCGCCCTTTTCCATGGTGGGGACGTAGCCGTCGAGCAGATGGAGGTCGGAGCCGCAGATCGCCGTCGAGGTGATCTTCACGATGGCGTCGCGGCTGTTCAGGATCGACGGTTCGGGGACGTCCTGCACCTCGACCGAGTTGCGTCCCGTCCAGCAGTTCGCCTTCATGCCAGGGCCTCCTTCAGTTCGTCCACGGTCAGCGGTCGGGCCGGGTGCTGCGGGAACTCGCCGCGGGCCCGCTTGCCGCCGGGTGCGCCCTCGGAGCGGACGACCTCGCCGGTCTCCGCGATCTGCTTGAAGCGGCGCAGGTCGTCGTCCAACTGCTGGTGCGGTTCCTCGCCGAAGTAGTGCGCCGCGGCCTTGCCCAGCACCCCCCCGGGCAGGTCGTAGCGCAGGGTCACCCGGATCTCCGTGCCCCGGCCGCCGGGGGCGGGCACGAAGCGGGCCTCGCCGGAGTTTTCGATGTCGGCACCGTCCACCGACCGCCAGGCGATCAGCCGGCCGGGGACGTCCTGAGCGGTCTCGGCGTCCCATTCAGCCCCCTTGCCGAACGGCGCGCTGGCCCGCCAGTGACTGGTGCGCGGGCCGGTGACGCGCACCTCGTCCAGGTGCGCCATGAAGTCCGGCAGTCGCTCCAGGTCGCTCCAGAGGGCATAGACCTCGTCCGGGGACTGGGTGACGGTGGTGGCCGCGGTCAGTTCCACGGGGGTGCTCCTACGGGTGCGGGTCACGGCCGCGTAGACGTCCGTGGCCGTGATGGCGGTGACGGCGGCGGTCGCGGCAACCGTGCGGCCGAGCCCGCGACCGTTGTGGTTCCTCAGGGCTCGGGTCAGCATCGTCAGATCCATGAGGTCGCCGCCGACGCGGCCCCAGAGCCAGGCGGGATGCGGCCGCCCCAGCAGCCCGGTCGCCGCCGCCAGCTCGCGCACACCGACGGCGGTCGTGGCCGAGCGGTGCCGGGAGGCGTCGTCCACGCCCAGGGCCCGGGCGAAACCCGCCGGAGTGACGACCTGGGGCACGGCCATGAGCGCACTGGCCCAGCCGAGACCACGCACGAGCGGATCGTGCCGTAGGCGGGAGGTGGAACGGGTGTCTGTCTTCATGAGTGCTCCCCACGTGCGGTGAGGTGAACGGAAGGCGGGCAACTTGAGCGAGAAGGTGTAGATAGCGGACAACACCGGAGTTTCCACACGGCCCGCGTTCAATCCTCAACTCGCGTCACGGAACCGGCGGCGCAGTCGTCCGGGTCACGGCGTGGACGCGACGCGTGCCTGGGCTCGACAAGCGTCATCACCGAAACTGGTGGCCCGCTTCAGGAGCGGGAGCAGATCCGGCCAGTCGAGTACGCGTCCGTCAAGCTGGGCGTCGGGGTCCGCCATCCGTCCCACCGGTCCGGAGGCGGTCGGTGGCCACGGCTCGGGTAGGACGGGAGCGCAGCCGACGACGGCCCGTCCAGCCCCGGCCGAAGCCGGTGTCCGACGCGGCTCGTCGGCCGGCCTGGTCCGGGGGAGCAGGCGGGCGGCGGCCCCGGGTTCTCTTACTGTTTGTGGCCGTTGCCGTGTCCGTTGGGATGCAGGACCACCTTGGTCCAGCCCTCGTCACGGGCGTCGAAGTGCTCGTAGGAGGTGGGAGCCTCGTCCAGGCTGAGTTCGTGGCAGACGACGAAGCTCGGCTTCGCCTTCCCGCCGGCGACCAGATCCTGCAGCGCCCGGTTGTCCTCTTCACCGGCGCCTGCCCGGGCCCCCATGTGTTGGCCCTTGAACCACATCATGTCGAAGTCGATCGGGACCTTGCCCTGTGCCTCCGGCGTACTCGGGGGCGGGTGCGTCCGGGTCGGGCAGTGACCGGGTGGCCGACCAGATGACGTCCGCGTCGTTCCGACAGTTCTGCGGGTTTCGGCCAGGACTCACCCGCCTGCCGGATGAACAGTGGTCCGAACGGACGTAGAGTTCACCCTCCGTGTTTTCTTCGCAGTCCCATGGGCACTGGGGTCGCATGGACCATTCGAAGGCACCGGTGCTCGAAGCGCTCGAGGCTTACCATGCCGAGCGCCAGACATCCTTCACCCCTCCGGGGCACAAGCAGGGGCGCGGCGCCGACCCCCGGGTACGTGCCGTGCTGGGTGACGCCGTCTTCCTTTCCGACGTCCTCGCGGTCAATGGCCTCGACGACCGGACGTCCTCGCATGGTGTCCTGGCCGAGGCCCAGGCTCTGATGGCGGACGCCGTCGATGCCGAGCACACCTTCTTCTCCACTTGCGGCAGTTCGCTCTCTGTCAAGGCCGCCATGCTGTCCGTCGCGGGCCCTCACGAGACCCTGCTCGTCGGGCGGGACGCACACAAGGCCGTGGTCGCCGGACTCATTCTTTCCGGGGTGTGCCCCGTATGGGTCGATCCGCAGTGGGATGCTGATCTGCACCTCGCGCACCCGCCGGCCAGCGAGTCCTTCGATGCCGCATTCCGTGAACACCCGGAGGCAAAAGGGGCCTTGGTCACCAGCCCCACCCCGTACGGCACCTGCTCAGACCTGGCCGCCGTCTCCGCCATCTGTCACGAGCACGGCAAACCGTTGATCGCCGACGAGGCGTGGGGCGCGCACCTGCCGTTCCACCCCGATCTGCCCGCCTGGGGCATGGATGCCGGCGCGGACGTGTGTGTCACATCCGTGCACAAGATGGGATCCGGGCTGGAGCAGAGCTCGGTGTTCCACCTGCAGGGCGACCTGATCGATCCGCACGTGCTCAGCGCCCGTGAGGACCTGCTCGGCACGACGAGCCCCTCAAGCCTCATCTACGCCGCCCTGGACGGCTGGCGGCGGCAGATGGTGGAACATGGACGCTCCCTGTACGACGACGCTCTGTCCCTGGTCTCCGATGTACGGTCGCGCATCGCCACGATCGACGGCATGCACGTGCACGACCGCGCGGATTTCTGCGGACCGGGACGGGCCGCGGATATGGATCCCCTCCAGGTCATCGTGGACATCACCGGCCTGAGCATCTCGGGATACAGCGCAGCCGACTGGATCCGCGAACACCACCGCGTCAACCTGCACCTCAGCGACCACCGCCGGATCAGCGCACAGTTCTCCCACGGCGACGACGAGCAGTCGGCGGACCGGCTGCTCGCCGCGTTCGAGGATCTGGCACGGCACGCCGAAGAGCTGCGGCCAGCCCCCGAGATCCATGTTCCCGATCCGGCTGGGCTGCGGCTGGAGCAGGTCATGCTCCCGCGCGACGCCTTCTTCGGCCGCACCGAGCAGGTGCCGTGGCGGCGGGCGGTGGGGCGCGTCAGCGCCGAGATGCTGACGCCCTACCCACCGGGGGTCCCCGCAGCGCTGCCTGGGGAGCGGCTCTCCAAAGAAGTCCTGGACTACCTGCGCAGCGGCATCGACGCCGGCATGGTCGTCCCGGACGCCGTGGACGGCGAAGTGCAGAGCGTGCGCGTCGCCGTGCAGGATTGACGTCGATGTCCGCACCTCGAGAACCAGCCGCCCGCCGGGGTTCGCCGGCCCTCTCCGTCCTTCATGACCGCATCGCGCAGGAAGTGACGGCCCAGGCACCCCGGCTCTGGGACATCGCGATGGCCCTGCACCATGATCCCGAGCTCGCCTTCGAGGAATACGCTGCGGCCGAGTTGCTCACAGGAGAGCTGGAGCGTGCCGGATTCGCCGTGAACCGCGGAATCGCGGACATGCCCACGGCGTTCGTCGCCGAAGTGGGCGACGGTAACCGGCCCCGTGTGGCACTGCTGCTGGAATACGACGCGCTGCCCGGACTGGGGCACGCCTGCGGCCACAACCTGATCGCGGCCGCCGGTCTCGGTGCGGCACTCGCCCTGCACAGGGCGCTTGGTGAAGAACCGGTCCAGGGACTCCCCGGCACGGTCATGGCGGTGGGGACTCCGGCCGAGGAAGGCGGTGGAGGGAAGGTCGCACAGGTGGCAGCCGGCGTTTTCGACGAAGTCGATGCCGCCCTCATGTTCCATCCCGGCGTCAACGACTGGGCCTGGGCGCCTCTGACCGCCCAGGTCCAGATACGTACTGTCTTCCACGGGCGCGCCGCCCACCCCACCGGCAGACCGAGCGAGGGCATCGATGCCCTCGCCTCCCTCATCCAGCTGTTCGGCTCGCTCAACGTCCTGCAGCGACGGCTTCCGCCCGGCTCTCATGTTCAAGGCATCATCACAGACGGTGGCCGGGCCACGAACATAGTCCCCGAGCGTGCGGAGGGGCTTTTCGGCCTCCGTGCGGCCACCACCAGGGCTTTGGACGCGCTGGTGGCGGAGGTCACCCAGTGCGCGCAGGGAATCGCAGCTGCCACCGGCTCCAGGGTCGAGACCTCGCGCGCCGCTGCGGGGTACCACCATTTCCGCGACAACGCCGTGCTGTCCGACCGTTTCGCCCTGCACCTCAGCGAGGCGGGTATCGACCTCGAAGAGCCCACGCCGGGGGTGTATCTGGGGTCATCCGACATCGGTGATGTGAGCGCGATCGTTCCGGCCATCCATCCCTTTGTGGCCATTCTGAGCCCCGAACACGCGGACCACACCCCTGAATTCGGCGCTGCAGCGGCGAGCGAAAGCGCACGCCGGGTCATGCTCGCCTCGGCGCGTGCGCTGGCGTGCACCGCCGCAGACATCCTCCGAGAGGCGGGGCTCGCCGACCGGGCGTGGAAGCGACATCTCGAAAAGGCAGCCGTAGAGGAACACGAGGTGGGTCCACGGCGGACGACCCCCTCAACGTTCTCTGAGACATCTGTCGACCTTCGGTAAGCAAAGTCGGTCGCCTGTCGCCATCGTCGCCGGCTCCGTCGCTCGTTGCAGCGCTCATCCCCCTTGAAGGCTAAAACGAGCCCCGAATGATCGCCGCCCGCTGCGCCCCTGGTCAGGGCCCCTCCGCCATATGGGTTTCCTACGAGGGGTGGCGGTCAGGCAAGATGGGGTGTATCCCACCACTGCCAGATTTCAAGCTGCCGGACGGTTTCTCTTGGCTGAGTACATTTACACCATGCGCAAGACGCGCAAGGCGCACGGCGACAAGGTCATCCTTGACGACGTGACGCTGAGCTTCCTGCCCGGCGCGAAGATCGGTGTGGTCGGCCCGAACGGTGCCGGTAAGTCCACCGTTCTCAAGATCATGGCGGGTCTGGAGCAGCCGTCCAACGGTGACGCGTTCCTGTCGCCCGGATTCAGCGTCGGCATCCTCATGCAGGAGCCGAAGCTCGACGAGGCCAAGACGGTCCTGGAGAACGTCCAGGACGGCGCCGCCGAGATCATGGGCAAGCTCAAGCGCTTCAACGAGGTCGCCGAGCTCATGGCGACGGACTACACGGACGCGCTGCTGGACGAGATGGGCAAGCTCCAGGAGGACCTGGACCACGCCAACGCCTGGGACCTGGACGCGCAGCTGGAGCAGGCCATGGAGGCGCTGGGCTGCCCGCCCGGCGACTGGCCCGTCACGAACCTCTCCGGTGGCGAGAAGCGCCGCGTCGCGCTCTGCAAGCTGCTGATCGAGGCCCCGGACCTGCTCCTCCTCGACGAACCCACCAACCACCTCGACGCCGAGTCGGTGAACTGGCTGGAGCAGCACCTCTCGAAGTACGCGGGCGCTGTCGTCGCCGTCACTCACGACCGGTACTTCCTGAACAACGTCGCCGAGTGGATCCTCGAGCTCGACCGCGGTCGCGCGATCCCCTACGAGGGCAACTACTCCACGTACCTGGAGAAGAAGGCCGCTCGTCTCAAGGTCGAGGGCCGCAAGGACGAGAAGCGCGCCAAGCGCCTCAAGGAAGAGCTGGAGTGGGTCCGCTCCAACGCCAAGGGGCGCCAGACCAAGTCCAAGGCGCGCCTGGCTCGTTACGAGGAAATGGCGGCCGAGGCCGACAAGATGCGGAAGCTGGACTTCGAGGAGATCCAGATCCCGCCGGGCCCGCGCCTGGGCTCCATCGTCGTCGAGGTCAACAACCTGTCGAAGGCGTTCGGCGACAAGGTCCTGGTCGACGACCTCTCGTTCACGCTGCCGCGCAACGGCATCGTCGGCATCATCGGCCCGAACGGCGCGGGCAAGACCACGCTGTTCAAGATGATCCAGGGTCTTGAGCCGGCGGACTCGGGTTCGGTCAAGATCGGCGACACGGTCAAGATCAGCTACGTCGACCAGAGCCGCGCCAACATCGACCCCAAGAAGACCCTCTGGGCCGTGGTGTCGGACGAGCTGGACTACATCAACGTGGGCCAGGTCGAGATGCCGTCGCGAGCCTACGTCTCCGCCTTCGGCTTCAAGGGTCCGGACCAGCAGAAGCCGGCCGGCGTCCTGTCCGGTGGTGAGCGCAACCGCCTGAACCTGGCGCTCACGCTCAAGGAGGGCGGCAACCTGCTGCTCCTCGACGAGCCCACCAACGACCTCGACGTCGAGACCCTGTCCTCGCTCGAGAACGCGCTGCTCGAGTTCCCGGGCGCGGCTGTGGTCATCTCCCACGACCGCTGGTTCCTGGACCGGGTCGCGACCCACATCCTCGCGTACGAGGGTGACTCCAAGTGGTACTGGTTCGAGGGCAACTTCGAGTCGTACGAGAAGAACAAGGTCGAGCGGCTCGGCGCCGACGCGGCCCGTCCGCACCGCGCCACCTACAAGAAGCTGACCCGGGGCTGATCTTGCGGCACATCTACCGCTGCCCGCTGCGCTGGGCGGACATGGACGCGTACGGCCACGTCAACAACGTGGTCTTCCTCCGCTACCTGGAGGAAGCCCGTATCGACTTCCTGTTCCGCCCGGACAAGGATTTCCAGCAGGGGTCCGTGGTGGCACGCCATGAGATCGACTACAAGAGGCAGCTGGTCCACCGGCACGCGCCCGTGGACATCGAGCTGTGGGTCACGCGGATAAGAGCGGCGTCCTTCACGCTCACCTATGAGGTCAAGGACGCGGACCAGGTGTACGTCCAGGCCTCGACGGTCGTCGTGCCGTTCGACTTCGCGACGCAGCGTCCGCGCCGCATCACCTCCGAGGAACGGAAGTTCCTGGAGGAGTACATGGAGACGGACAGGGACGCGGACGCCGACGAGAACGCCGACGACGAGGACGGGGCCGTCGCCGCATGACGGTCCTGCACCTCGCCGACGAGGGGGAGGCGGCCGACCTCGCCGCCTTCCTCGCCCGGCTGCTCCACTACGACCGTGGGGCGGCGGTACGTCTCCAGGCGGCCGGCACCGCGCTCGCCGTGTTCGGGCGGCCCCCGTCCTTCGAGGTCCTCGCGATCCGCGCGGCCCGGCTCGCCAAGCCCTACGAGAACGGGCTGGACGTCGCCCTCGACGTCACCGTGTCCGCCGGTGAACTCCTGGAGACGGTGGACGAGTCCGCCGCCACCCTCACCGTCCCCGGGGCCGTCACCGGGCCGCCCTGGGCCGGGGTACTGCCCCCGCGCGGCGGCTGGCGCCCGGAGCCCGGCCTGCCCGCACCGGACGCGCTGCGCACGATGGTCGCCGCGGCGGTCGCCGAATTCCGGTCCCGTACGCAGGAATTGGCGCCCGAACTGCGTACCCGCGCCGAACTCGACCGGATCGGACGGGAGATCTGGACCCGGACGGTCGGGGAAACCCGCCTGCCGGTACGGGCCGTGCACGCGGCGCAGTCCCTGGGCTTCCTGCGGCCGACGCAAGGCCCGCAGGAGTCCGGCGAGGCACCGCTCGCGCTGGTCTCCTCGGGGTCCTGGCTGCGGCTGCGCACGCCGTACGGATCGATCGCCGTACGCGGCGGGGCGGGACTCGGAGCGCTGGACGTCAGCGTCCGCTGAACCCCGGCTCAGCCCTCAGCACCCTTGACGCCAGGCGCTCAGCCCTCTGTGTTCACCATCGAGGCCGCCGCGTACGTCAGGTAGTTCCACAGCGTCCGCTCGTGCTCCTCGGAGAGGCCGAGCTCCTCGACGGCGACGTGCATGTGCTTCAGCCACGCGTCGTGCGCGGCCCGGTCGACGGCGAAGGGGGCATGGCGCATCCGCAGCCGGGGGTGGCCGCGGTTCTCGCTGTAGGTGGTGGGGCCGCCCCAGTACTGGATCAGGAACAGCGTGAACCGCTCCTCGGCCGGGCCCAGGTCCTCCTCCGGATACATGGGCCGCAGCAGCGGGTCCGCGGCGACACCCTCGTAGAACCGGTGCACGAGGCGCCGGAAGGTCTCCTCGCCGCCGACCTGCTCGTAGAAGGTCTGCTCCTGAAGCGTGCCGCGCGGAATCTCATTCACCTCACCATGGTCTCAGACGCGGAGACCGAGGACTCAAGGCCTAGGCCGGGTCCGCAAAGTCCCGCCTGCCCCGCGGCCCGCCCTCCGGGCGGACGACGGGACTTCGCGGACACGGCCTAGGACCGCCCCGACATCGCCGTTCGCGTCCAGGCGCCGGGCGCAGGACAGTGGACGTATGGGCGCGCACGAGCTCCACGAGGACAGGGACAGCGACCTCGCCGCCGCGGCGCGGGCCGAGCTCGTGCGGGTGATCGAGGCCAGCGGGGCCTGGGACAGTGACCCGGTCTGGCGGGAGGCGTTCGAGGCGGTGCCACGGCATCTGTTCGTGCCGTACTACTACGCCGGTGCCGTGACCGGGCGGCAGCGGCTGTGGGGTGAAAGTCCTGACCGGGTCACGCGTGAGCGCTGGTTGCGCGGCGCCTACGCGGACGCGCCGCTCGCGACCAGGGTGCGCGACGGTGAGCTGGTCTCCTCCAGCAGCCAGCCCTCACTCATGGCCGCGATGCTCGCCGAGCTGAAGGTCGAGGACGGGCACAACGTCCTGGAGATCGGCGCCGGTACGGGGTACAACGCGGCGCTGCTCGCGCACCGCCTCGGCGACGAGCACGTCACGACGGTGGATCTGGACCCGGAGATCACCGAGTCGGCCCGCCGACACCTGGCCGCCGCCGGACACCATCCGGTCGTCGTCACCGGCGACGGCGCGCGCGGGGTGCCCGAACGCGGCCCCTTCGACCGGATCATCGCGACCTGCACACTCACCTCGGTCCCGCGCGCCTGGCTCGCCCAGTGCCGGCCGGGCGCCCGCATCCTGACGCCGTTCGCCACCGGCCTGGTCGCCCTCACGGTCCGCGACGCCGAGCACGCCGAGGGCCGCTTCCTGCACACGTCCGCCTACTTCGTGCCGCTGCGGGGGGCGAGCACGCCGGAGCCGGAGATCCCGCACCTGGGCGCGGTCCCGGCCCGGACGCGCGAGCACGAGCTGTTCCGGTTCCTGCTGGCGCTCACCCAGGGCAGCCTGGCCCCGCAGGAGGCGTACGCGCTCTGGGAACGCGAGGGCCGGCCGGTGCGGGAGCGGTACGGGATCACCGTCAGCGGCGACCGGGAGTGGGCCTGGCTCGACGAACCCACAGGTCCGTACGCCTGGCCCCTCCCCACGACCTGAGGGGAGCTCTTATCCCCGGCGGATCGTGATCGTCGTCCACGCGCCCACGTGCACCCGGTCGCCGTCCTGCAGCGGGACGGGGACGAAGGGCTGGATGGGCTCCTCGGAGTGGTTGACCGTCGTACCGTTCGTCGAGTTCTGGTCGACGACCGCCCAGCCGCCGTCGGGCTGCTGGACCAGTACCGCGTGCTGGTGCGAGACGCCCGGGTCCTCCGGCGGCACCGCCAGGTCGATGTCCGGGGACTCGCCCGTGGAGTGCCGGCGGCGCCCGATCGTGATCTGGTTGCCGGTGAGCGCGCGCCGCTGCTCCGGTGAGTACGCGGGCAGGTTCAGACCCGCGGCCTCGGGGCCGGAGCGCTGCATCATCGCCATGAAGTACTCGCGGTCCGGGCCGATCGTCGCGGACCAGGTCAGCGGCTGAGGCTGGCCGTAGCCGCCGCCGTGGGCGGGCGGGGCCTGGGTCATGCCGGGCTGCGGGTAGCCGTAGCCGCCGCTCTGCTGCGGGGCCTGCGGTCCGCTCGGGCCGCCGGTCGGCGGGGAGATCACCCAGTCGTCGTCGGCGCTGCCGAAGCCGCCGCCGGGCGGCTGCGGACCACCGCGGCGGCCCGTCTCCTGTGGGAACGCGGGCGGAGGGGGCGGACCGGACGGCTGGAACGCCTGCGGGGCGCCATCGAGCCTTCCAGGGCCTCCTGGGTTTCCAGGCGGCGGGTAGCCGCCCTGGGGCTGCGAGCCGCCGGGGGGACCGGGCGGGGGGTAGCCCTGGGATCCGCCGGGCGGGCCGGGCGGGTAACCCTGCGGTCCACCGGCGGGCATACCGGGTGTGGGACCCGGCGGCGGGGGGACTGGGCGTGACGGGTCGCCGCCGAAGGGCTGAAGCGGCTCGGCGGGGCGGTTGATCTGCGACGGGCGCGAGCTCTGGTAGTCGTAGCCGTCACCGCCGCCGTAGGACGGGCCGGGCGGCGGAGGCTGGTACCGCTGGCCGGGGCCCGGGCCACCGGGCGCTCCGAATCCCTGGCCCGCGCCCGGCGCCGGTGGGCGCGGGGCGGCCGGGGTGTACGAGGTCGCCGTGTTCGTCAGGAAGTTCCACCGGCACTCCTCGCAGAACGGAGCGCCCCCCTCACGCGGGGTACGGCACTGTGGGCACAGCTCCTGCTCGGCGTCCGGCACGGCGGACAGGTGCGAGCGGCTGCCGGGCGCGCCGGTGGCGGAACCCGGCGGCGGATAGCCGTAACCCGGCGCCGGGGGTGGCGGCGGGGGCGGAGGCACGGCACCGGCCATGCGGTGACCGCAGACCTCGCACCAGTCGTCGGAATCCGACTGGTGTCCGTTCGGGCAGGTCGGCATGTCGGCGCTTCCCCCTCTCCTCTTCACTACGTTTGTTCGGTTACTTCTTTTGTTTCTTCTACTTCTTTACACGAACAGTCTTTGTGGAACGTGTCTCGAGCGTCATCTCGTCGGCCTCTTCGACCTTCGCCTTCAGTCGCACAGTACCTGCCGCGGCGTCGACCACGTCCACCACCTTTGCGAGCAGTTTCGCAGTATCCGCGTTTCCGGAGGCGCTGGCGAGCTGAACGGCCCGTCCCAGCTTGGCCGTTGCCCCGTCGACATCACCCGCTTTGCGGGCGTCCAGACCCTGCTGGATGACCTGTGCCAGCTCGGCCTGACCCGTGTAGTGCGCGACCTGGGGGTTGATCGACGTCGAGGCCGCCATGTCGTCGGTCCACACGGCCCGTACGAGGCCCTGCGCGCCGAGGTTGTGGGCGCTGCCGTCGGGCTGCGGGATCACCAGGGAGACGCGGGCGGCCAGCATCTCCCGGCCCAGGCCGGCGGAGGGCACCTGGACGCACACGTGGTAGTCGCGCGACTCGTCGCCCCAGGAACCGGTGGGGTAGTCACCGGCGCGGGGGCCCGCCTCCGTGCGGCGGTCGGTCAGCTCCGCGACGGTGGGCGCGACCTGCTTGACGAACTTGATCTCCGTGCCGACCGGGGTCCACAGCCTGAGGGCGACGTCCGCGACCTCCTTGCCCATGGCCGCCTCCATCATCTGCGTGAAGTCGGCGGAGAGGCCGGCCGGGTCGGCGACGATGTCGGCGGTGCCGAGCAGCCCGGAGGCGATCGCGGTGACCTCCTTGACCTCCCAGTCGGTGCCCACGCCCCGCGCGTCGCAGGTGAAACGGCCCGCGCAGGAGTCCAGGGCGGCCTTCAGGTCCTCCGGTGACTCATGTTCGTTGCGGCCGTCGGTGAGCAGGATGCCGTGCCGGATGGTGACCTCGGACGAGGACAGCAGCCGGTCGGCGAGACGCAGCCAGGTGCCGATGGCCGTGCCGCCGCCCGCGCTCAGCCGGCGCAGCGCCTGCCTGGCCTGTTCGCGGGTGGTCGCGTCGGCGACCGCGAGCCGCCCGCCGCCCGGGTAGATCTCCTTGGCGACGTGCGTGCCGCCGATCACCGTGAAGTGCACACCGTCGCGTACGGCGTCGATCGCGGCGGCCGTCGCCTCCCGGGCGCCCCGCATCTTGGTCGGCGGATAGTCCATCGAGCCGGAGCAGTCGACCATGATCGCCACGGCCGCGTCCGGGCTCTGGCCGGGTGTGTAGAGGTGGGGCGCCGAGACGCCGGCGCCGACCGTGCCGCCGCCCGTCGCGGTGACCGTCACGATCGCGCTGACCTCACGGCCGCCGTCCGGCAGGTACTCGTTCTGGTAGACGTCCACCGAGAACTGCGGCACGTTCGACTTCGAGAAATTGGCCATGGGTGCTTCGCTCCCCCTCGAAAACCCCACATGCGTGGAGCAGTGACTGTTGGCGGACCAGTCCCCTCCGGTCCTTCTGAGAACATCCCCGTGTCAGTGCCCTCAGGCGGATCCTGCCCCCTGCGACGGCGCGGGGAACGGCACGACGGCCACTGTTACGTTGTCGTGGCCCCCGCCGTCCAGGGCGTGGCCCACCAGAACCCGGGCGGCGTGCAGCGGGCGCGCGGCGGCGTCCGGCGGGAGAACCTCGGCCATCTCGTCCGCCGCCTCGGCGTAGTTCCACAGCCCGTCCGTGCACACCACCACCACACCTGGCCGGTCCGGCTTGAAGGAAGCGGTGTGCGGCTCCAGTTCGTACGCGTCCGCGCCGAGCCAGCCCGTGATGGCGTGGGCGCGCTCGTCGGCGTACGCCTCCGCCTCGTTCATCAGGCCCGCGGCGACCATCTGCGCGGCCCACGAGTCGTCCTCGGTGAGGCGGGCGGGGGCGGTGGAGCGGTCGAGCGGGACCCAGTAGGCGCGGCTGTCGCCGACCCAGCCGACGACCAGCAGGGTCGGGGTGACGACGGAGCCGACCAGGGTGCAGGCCGGGGAGTTCTGGTGCGGGGCGTGCTCGCGGGCCCCGGCGGGCTCGTCGGCCAGCGCGTTCACGGCGTGCGAGGCGGCGAGGATCGCCTCGTGCATCGCCTGCTGGGGGTGGGTGCCCTGGGGCAGGGCCGCCATCAGCGAGTCGCCGGCGGCCCGGGACGCGGCGAGGGAGGCCTCGTCGGGGCGGGTCGCCGAGGAGACGCCGTCGCAGACGATCGCGACCAGCGCGGGTGTGTGGTTCGGCAGCGTGGTGTGGGAGATCGCGTACGCGTCCTCGTTGCGGTGGTGACGCAGGCCCCGGTCGGTGACCGCGGCGAGCGGGCCGACCTCGTCCTCCATGTGGTCGCGCTCGCGCGGCTGGGCGTGCCCGCAGTTCTCGCAGTAGCCGTCGTGATCGACCCGGCCCGCCCGGCAGGCCACGCACACCTTGGTGCCGCCCGGGGGCGTCGAGGCCGCGGCGGGCCGCGGGGCGGGCGCCTGGAGCGGGTACTCGTCGGGCTCACCGCCCGCGGACCGGTCGAACCGCACCCCTGTGGCCGCGGAGACCGGCGAGCCCGTGGTCGGCGCCTCGGGTGCGGGCGGCCGGCCGGGCACCGGCGGGAGCGGGAGCTCGCCCGAGTCGGTGCCCTGGAGATCGGTCGCCAGGTGCACCGGCGCCGGGGTGCCGGTGCTGCTGGTCTCGGGTGCCAGGGGCCAGTCCACGGAAGCGGCCTCCGGAGGCGTGGGGGGCGCGGCGGCGAGGGCGCCGCTCAGGGTGAGCGTGGGGGAGTCACCGGGGCGTGGGGGCACGGCCGACAGGTCGTACCCGCACGCGCCGCAGAACCGGTCGCCCGATTCCAGCGGCTCCTCGCAGCTCGGGCACCTGGACAGGGCGGTCGGCTGGGGTGACTGGGGCATCTGGGACATCAACTACACCCACGTCCGGGGGCGGTAACGGTTGGCGCGTTCCACCAGGTCGATCCTCTCCTCGCCGCCCTGCGCGAGCCGGGCCAGCGTGCGGTACGAGCGCTCCAGCCCGAAGCGCAGACCACGCTCGTCCAGATCACTGCCGAGCAGCACCCGCCCCCCGACGGCCGATGGAGCGGAACTCTGGCTCTGGGAGAGTATCCAGTCCAGCGCGCAGCCGAGTACTTCCGTCGACAGCCGCTCCCGCCGGACCGCGTCCAGACCGTATCCGCCGAGTGCCTCCACCTGGGCGGCGGAAGCGATCAGATCGTCCAGGAACGGCGCGTCGGCGCCGACGGGCGTCCGGTGCCGCAGTCGCGCCCGTACGGCGGCCACGCGGGCCGCCGTGTAGTGGATCGACGCCTCCGGGACCGACTCCAGCGTCTTCACGGCGCCACGGCGGTCGCCCGCCGCCAACTGGACGCGGGCCAGGCCGAACGCGGCGCTCACATAGCTCGGGTCGGTCGTCCACACCAGCCGGTAGTACTCGGCGGCGTTGTCGAGCTGCCCGAGCACCTCCGCGCACAGCCCGAGGGCCAGCTTGGGCGGGCTCTCGCCCGGGAAGGCGTCGTAGATCGCGTCGAACGACAGCGCGGCGCTCTCGTGATCGCCCGTCACCAGCGCCGCCACACCCTGGTACCAGACCACCCGCCAGTCGTCGGGCCGTTCCTCCTCCAGCCTGACCAGCGCCTCCCGGGCGGTCGCGGCGTCCCCGTTCTCCAGCCGGGCCCGCACCTCCCGCAGCCGGGTCTCGGTCGACTGCGTCGGCACCACCGCGAGGGCGGCGATCAGCTCCCCGGCCGCCGAGGCCATCAGCCCCGCCAGGAAGCCCGCGTTGGGGTCGGTCGGGTCGACGCGGGGCACGGGCAGCGCGAGCGCGGCGGCACCCGCGTCGATGGCCTTGACGAGCCGCGGGGCGCCGGTGAGCGCCCGGGTGCTGCCCCCGGCAGCCGGCGACGACTTCTTGGTGGGCGTCGCCGCGCGCGCCCCGAGCCGGGACACCTCGCCGTCCAGCGCCGCGAACAACTCCGCGTCGGTGACCTTCACTTCCGGGCCGAACAGGGTCGACAGCGCGGGTCTGGCCCGCCCCGTCTGGAGCGACACGACCTCGCGCAGTACGCCTGTCAGCTGCTCGGACATCTCCTGCGCGGACGCGAACCGGCGGGCCGGGTCGGGGTCGGTGGCGCGCACCAGGAGCCGGTAGAACGACTCGTACTGGCGGAAGACCTCGATGTGGTCGGGGTCGGGCAGGGAGTCGACGAACACGTTCGTGTAGCCCTGGAAGTCGAACGTCATGACGGCGAGCGTGCGCGCCACCGTGTACAGGTCGGACGCCACCGACGGGCCGACCTCCGCGACCTCCGGCGCCTGGTAGCCGATCGTGCCGTAGATGGCCGACTCGTCGTCGTCCATCCTGCGGACCGCGCCCATGTCGATCAGCTTCAGCTGGTCCTCGGTCTGGATCGCGTTGTCGACCTTGAAGTCGCAGTACAGCAGGTTGCGGCTGTGCAGATGGCCGAGCGCCTCGAGCGCCTCGATGCCGTACGCGCACGCCTGCTCCACCGGCAGCGGATCCCGCTTCCCGTCCGGTGTACGGCGGTCGTTGGCGATCTCCTTCAGCGACTTGCCGCCGACGTACTCCATGACGATGTAGCCGTCGAGCGAGCCCGTGCGCTGGTCCAGGTGCTCCACGAAGTTGTAGATGCGCACGATGTTGGCGTGCACGGTCTCCGCGAGGAACCGCCGCTCGGAGATCGCCGCCGCCATCGCGTCCTGGTCGCCGGTGTCCAGCAGACCCTTCAGGACCACCCACTGGTCCGACACCGCGCGGTCCACGGCGAGGTAGACCCAGCCGAGGCCGCCGTGCGCCAGACAGCCCGCCACCTCGTACTGGCCGCGCACGATGTCACCGGTGCGCAGCTTCGGCACGAACGAGTACGGGTGCCCGCACTTCGTGCAGAACCCCTCCGTACGCCCCGGCCGGCCCTCGCCGCGCGCCCGCCCCACGGGCGCCCCGCAGTCCGAGCGCGAGCAGAACCGCTTGCGCTCGGGCACCTCCGGGTTCTCCAGCACCATCGCGCGCGGGTCCGGCCGCGGCACACCCGGCACCTCGACCAGGCCCGCGCCGAGCCGGCCGCGCCCGCTCGACCCGGCGGTCGAACCCGAGCTGCGCACCGACACCGAACGGCCCGTGGCCTTCCCCGACAGGGACCGCGACAGCCGGCCGGAGACCGACCGGCGGGACTGCGAGGAACGGGAGGTGCGAGAGGTGCGCGCGGAAGGGGCGGACCCACGGGAACCCGCCGAGGGCGAACTACCGCTCCCCGAGCGCCGGTTGCCGCCCGCGGTGACACCGGTGGACGCCGAACCGACCATCCCGCCGGCCGCCACGACCGGCGCGAGCCCGCAGGTGTCGCAGTACAGTTCGCCGCCGCCCATGTCCTCGTAACTGCCGTCACAGTCGGGCCGCTGGCACTTCGGCTGCTCGGTTCCGGTCATCAGTACTCCCCCTTCCGGTCACTGGGTCCGGCCTGGCCGGTCACCCGCGGGCCGCCGAAGAACTCGGCCGCGGCCTGCTGGTAACGCAGCACGGCCTGCTCCGCGACCCGCAGGTCGCAGGGCGCGCTCCACAGCATGCGGCGCGCGGCGTCGTACCGCTCGATCAGCAGCGGATCCTCCGCGAGGCCGTGCCGGGCGACCTTCGCCCGGTACGCGTCGAGCCGGCCGCGCAGCTCCGCGCGGACCGCCAGCGGCTGGGTCACCGCCGTCAACGACTCGCGGGCGCGCATCAGTTCGTCCTCCGCCTTCTCCTCCAGGGACTCCAGGAGCGGCGAGAGACGGTGCCACTGGGCGTGTCTGCGGTACTCGGAGGCCATCGACAGCTGCTCCTGCAACGCCGTGGGCGGGCCACTGACGGCGGGCACCTCCGACGCGGCGATCTTCGCCAGCACCTCGCCGCGCGCGCTGCGCGCCTCGGCGAGGGTGCGGTCCGCGCGGGACAGCACGTCGCGCAGCCTCATGAGCCGCGCCTCGGCGTCCTGGCGGACCGTCAGCACGGCGTCGATCTCCCGGCGTACGTCCTCCAGGGCGCGCGCCTCACGGTCGTACACCGTGGTATCCGGACGGCCGCCGCCGGGCGCCGAACTGCCCTGTGCGGGCAGCCAGAACGCCAGCGGGTCGGAGATCACCCGCTCGCGCAGGGCGGTCAGGGTGCGGGTGATGCGCTCCAGGTCGTCGCCCGCCGGGTGCTCGCCGGGGCGTACGCCCACGGAGTGCGCCAGCTGGCGGGTGCGCTGCAGCTCGGCGGCCAGTAAATCTATCCGCGCGGGCAGCGCCGACCAGACCGCGTCGGCGGTGACGACCATGTCCAGCGAGGTCGCGTACAGCTCGTTCATCAGCTCCACCAGGGCGGCCAGCGAGTACTGCCGGCTGAGCTTCCCGGTGCCGTGCAGGGTGGGCGCGTTGGCCGTCGCCGTCGCGGAGCCCGCGAGCGTGACGCACTCGCCGCGCAGCAGTTCCGTCAGCTCCACCAGGTCCTCGCGGCTGGACCAGCGGCGGCGCGAACGGATGTCACGGGCGGAGCGGAACGTGTCCGAGTACGCGTCGAAGTACGCCCACAGCAGCGTGATCGACGCGTCCGCGGCCGTCCAGCGCTCCTTGGTCGTGCCGGTGAGCTCGGCGCCTTCGAGGAGTCTGCGGCCCGCGTGGTCCTGGAGGGCGAGGAGGGAGGTCTCGATCGCCTCGTGCTCCGCGCCGAGCCGCGCCAGCGCACGGTCCACCTCGTCCCGGTCCATCACCGGCCCGGTGGCTCCCGTGACGCCCATCGATCACCTCGACTACTCGTGGGGTTGACTCGTTCGGTTGGCTCGTGGGTCGGTCGGTGAACGTCACTTGTAGCGGGGCACCGGCGGCTTCGCCGACTCCGATTCGCTGCCGAGTGTCGGTGACAGCCACTTGTCGTACGACTTCTGCCAGTCGCCGTCCTGGCGGTACTGCTCCAGTATGCGATTGACCCGGGCAGCGAGGTCGTTCGCGCCCTTCTTCACCGCCACGCCGTAGTAGTCGGTGGTGAACGTGTTGCCCTTCAGTTCGACCGTCGGGTCCTGTGCCGCCTGGCTCGCGGCGAGCGCGCCGTCGGTCACCACGGCGTCCACCTGGCCGAGTTGGAGGCGGACGAGGCAGTCGAGCTGGCTGGGGACGGTCTTGTCTATGTCGGCGGTGGCCACCGCGGGCTTCTTCGCCGCCTTGTCCGCCTTCAGCTGCTCGAGCGCCGTGGAGCCCTTCGCCGAGCAGATCCGCTTGCCGTCGAGCGTCTTGTCGTACCCCTTGATGGTGGAACTCTTGGGCGCCAGGACCTGCTGGCCGGTGAGGAAGTACGGGGCGGAGAACGACACGTCCTTCAGCCGGTCACAGGTGATCGTCATCGTGCGGACGATCATGTCGACGCGGCCGTCCTTGAGCGCCGGGATGCGCTGGTTGGTCGGGATGGCCTTGAACTTGACAGCGTCCTTGTCGCCGAGGATGTCCTGCGCGATCCGGTGGACCAGGTCGATGTCGAAGCCCTCCAGCTCCGCCGACCTGCCGCCGTTCGGATCGCGGTAGCCCCAGCGGTAGCTGTTCTGGTCGACGCCGACCACGAGCCGCCGGTCCGCGCGGCTCTTGATCTCCTCGATCGTCCTCCCGTCCAGCGACGACGGCTGAGGGCTCTGGTCCTGCGGGTTGCGGCACGCCGCCGCGGCGCTCGCCTGGGTGGCCACGGCGACCCTCTGGCCACCGGTGCCCGCACTGCCGCCGCCGCGCGACTGGGTCAGCGGGAGCAGCAGCGCGAAGGCCACCGCGAGGGCGCAGACGGCCGCCATCGCCCCCACACCGCCCCACCCCCGCAGCCCGGCCCGCAGGACCCTCAGGCCGGTGCGCAGACTCCGCTCAAGCCGTTGTGCGTTCATCGTCACGCCCCCTCTCATCGCCCGAACTCCCTTGCCGCCGAACTCCCTTGTACCGCCTCGTGCCGCATCAGCGGTACTCCGACAGCCTGCGCCCGATGCCGAGCACCGCTCCCGCCGCACCCAGCACGGCAAGGCCCGCGGCTCCCAGGGGGAGGCCGGTCATCGCGTCCCTGCCGTTCGCGGCCGCCTGGGCGAACTCCGTCTGCTCATGCCCGATGGCTGTCTTCAGCGCCGTGTCGACACTGTCGAAGCACTCGCCCGTCGGCTTGTCGCCCTTGTCGCCGATGACGCGGGCCAGCGCCTGCTGGAAGTCACCGGACTCGTACTCGTCCCGCGCCTTCTTGTGGCGCTTCTCCCACTCCTCCATGCCCCCGACGGCCGTCGCGACCGGTGCCTTGCCCGGCCGGTCGTCGGCGAGGCGCTCGGCCTCGGTCAGTCCCTTGCCGAGGGCTTTCATCTCCGTACGGAAGTTGTTGTCGTACGTGTCGACGACGTCGCCGTCGGCCAGTTTGACCGTCTCCGCGCCGCGCGCCACCAGCGTCAGGTTCTCGTTGCCGCGCGCCTTCAGGGAGGCGATCCGGGCGTCGTGCAGCACGTTCAGCGAGCGGATGCCGTGGTCGTAGGAGTCATTGAGCCCCGAGCGGGCGAAACTCTGCCCGGCGACCAGCCACAGCAGGACGACCGTCGCGGTGGCTGTCGCCGCGACCAGACCGTGGTTCAGCACCCGGTTCGTACGCCGGTAGTTGCGCCGCTGGGCCCAGACCAGGGCGCCGAGCACGGCGACGCCGAGACCGATCGCCGCCCATGGGTACGAGGTCGCGTCCGCGTAGTCGGAGCGCAGCCGCTGGTTCTCCTTGGCGTAGAGCTTCTCCGCCTGCGGGAGCATCTGCGTCTGCATTGTGTCGTTCGCCAGCCGCAGGTACGAGCCGCCGACCGGGAAGCCCAGCCGGTTGTTGGCGCGGGCCCGCTCGATGTAGCCCGTGTACTCCGACAGCAGCTTGTTGAGACGGGCGATGGTCGTCGCGGACTCGGAGCCCGGCGCGGAGTTGGTCGCGGCGGCGGAGAGCTTGTCCGCGGCGTTGCGGATGTCCCGCTGGTAGCGGTCGCGGGTGGTCGCCGTCTCGTCACCGCCGGCCAGGAAACCGCTGGAGGCGGCGGTGTTGGCGTCCGCGAGGGAGCTGTAGATGTCCGCGGCGGCGGAGCTGAGGGGCTGGCTGTTGTGCAGCACGTCGTCCGCCGCCGACGAACGGTCGGTCATCTGCCAGGCGGTGACGGCGCCGAACGCGACGACGAGCACCGCGAGCAGGGCGCCGATGATCCGCAGCCGGCCGGGCTCGGTGGTCGCCGCGGCCCGCAACTGGTCGACGCCCTCGGCGAAGGCGGTGCGGCGCGGGGGCTGGGGGACACCGGGAACAGGGCCCCTGCCCCCCTGCGAGGGAATCGCGGGCAGGCCCGAGGCGGTGGACGCACCGGACGCGCCCGAGGTGCCGGAACCGCCCGGCGAGCCGGGCGTCGGTGGTGCCGCACTGCTCGTAGATGTCACTGTGACCTCCCCCATGGTCATCCGTCACCGCCAGTATCGCCCCCGGCACTGACAATCCGCACCGACCTTGACTTGATCTTGATCGGATCGCAGCGAGGCCGGGGCGTGTCGCGGTGAGCGGTGTGTGCCGGGGTGCGCTGCCCCGCATTCGGCCACATACGCGCTCCCCGCACCACCCCTCTGCCCATGAATACGCCGGAGGAATCTGTTCGGTTCCCGTACGAAGCAGGTCAGACCTCGTAGAAGCGCCGTACGCGCGCGTGCGCCTCCGCCGGGGCGTTCGTGTGGTCCAGGCCCAGCAGCGCCGCCCCCAGGACCGGTCGTGCCGTCACCACCCGGGCGAACGCCTTGGGGGCCCGGGCGGCCAGCAGTTCGGTGATGCGGTCCGTCAAGCGGGCGTGCCGGGCCGCCAGTACACCCCCGCCGAGCAGGACCGGGGTCTCCTCGTCGAGGAGGCCGAGGCGGCCGAGCGCGACCGAGGCCATGGCCACCACCTCGTCCGCCAGCCGGTCCACCAGCGCGCCCGCCACCGGGTCACCGTCCGCCGCCGTGGCGAACAGCACCGGCGTCAGCTCATGGCGCCGCGCGTTGTCGACGTCCCCCAGATGCAGGGCCTCGATCAGCGCGTACATGGAGGTGAGCCCGAAGTGGGCGGGCAGGGCGGACATCAGGGCCGTCGGACCGCCCCGACCGTCCTCCGCCCGCGCCGCGTGCCACATGGCCTCCTCGGCCAGACCCCAGCCACCGCCCCAGTCGCCGGAGATCCGCCCCAGCGCGGGGAAGCGAGCCGTGCGGCCGTCCGGAGTCATGCCGACGCAGTTGATGCCGGCGCCACAGACGACGGCGACTCCGCGCGGCTCGGTGATCCCGGCCCGCAGGATCGCGAAGGTGTCGTTGCGTACGTCGACACTCGCGCCCCACGCGCGTGCGTGCAGCGCGGCGGCGAACTGCTGTTCCTCCACGGGGAAGTCGGCGTTCGCCAGACAGGCCGAGACCCGGTCGACGGACGAGACCCCGGCGGCGCCGAAGGCCTCGGCGACGGCGTCGGCGAGCCCGGAGACCGCGACGTCCAGTCCGTCGGTCGGCGGCCGGAACCCCCCGCCGCGCGCCGTGGCCAGCACCTCCCCGTCGGCCGCGACCACCGCCACGTCGGTCTTGCTGTTGCCGGCGTCGACGGCGAGGACGTGTGCGGTCATGCCCACGCGAGATGCTCCCGGTTGTGCGCGATCAGGGTGTCGGTCAGGGTGTCCGCGTAGTCGTACTGGCCGACGAGCGGATGTGCGAGCAGCGCCCGGAAGACCCGGTTGCGCCCGCCGTGCAGCGCGGCCTCCAGCGCCAGTTCCTCGTAGGCGGTGACGTTGGCGATCAGCCCCGCGTACAGCGGGTCGACAGCCGGGACGGCCAGGGGAGCGGCCCCCGCCCGGCCCACCGCGGCCTGCGTCTCGATGACCGCGTCGTCCGGGAGGAAGGGCAACGTGCCCTTGTTGTACGTGTTCACCACCTGGTAGGGACTGCCGCCCCCGCCCAGCAGCGACGCGGCCAGATCCACCGCCGCCTCCGAGTAGAAGGCGCCGCCGCGCTTGGCCAGCAGCTCCGGTTTCTCGTCCAGGGCCGGATCGCCGTACATCCGCAGCAGTTCCTCCTCCATCGCCGCCACCTCGGCCGCCCGGGAGGGCTTGGTGCGCAGCTCGCGTACGACGCTGTCGTGGGCGTAGTAGTACCGCAGGTAGTAGGACGGCACCGTCTCCAGCCGGTCCAGGACCGTACGCGGAAGGCGGAGGTCGTCGGCGATCCGGTCGCCGTACTCGCTGAGCAGCCGGGGCAGGACGTCCTCGCCCTCGGGGCCGCCGAGGCGGACGCCCGTCTCCCAGGTGAGGTGGTTGAGGCCCACGTGGTCCAGGTGGACGTCGGCCGGGGTCACCCCCAGCAGGGCGGCGAACTTCCGCTGGAAGCCGATCGCCACGTTGCACAGGCCGACCGCCTTGTGGCCGGCCTGGAGCAGGGCGCGGGTGACGATGCCCACCGGGTTGGTGAAGTCGATGATCCAGGCGTCCGGGTTGGTCCGCCGGACGCGCTCGGCGATGTCCAGGACGACCGGCACCGTGCGCAGCGCCTTGGCGAGGCCGCCCGCGCCGGTCGTCTCCTGGCCGACGCAGCCGCACTCCAGCGGCCATGTCTCGTCCTGCTGCCTGGCCGCCTGGCCACCGACGCGGAGTTGGAGCAGGACGGCGTCGGCGCCCTCGACACCCTTGTCCAGGTCGTCGGTTGTGGTGATCTTGCCGTTGTGACCCTGCTTGGCGAAGATGCGCCGGGCGAGCCCGCCGACCAGCTCCAGGCGTTCGGCGGCCGGGTCGACGAGCACCAGCTCCTCTATGGGCAGGGTGTCCCGCAACCGGGCGAAACCGTCGATGAGTTCGGGGGTGTAGGTCGAACCGCCGCCGACCACGGTGAGTTTCATGAATGCATCAACCCTTTACGCCGGTGAGAGTGACGCCTTCGACGAACGCCTTCTGGGCGAAGAAGAACACGACGAGTACGGGGGCCAGGACCAGCACGGTCGCGGCCATGGTGAGGTTCCAGTCGGTGTGGTGGGCGCCCTTGAAGGACTCCAGGCCGTAACTCAGCGTCCACGCGCCCGGGTTCTCGGAGGCGTAGATCTGCGGGCCGAAGTAGTCGTTCCAGGCGTTGAAGAACTGGAAGAGGGCGATGGCGGCGATTCCGGGCTTCGCCATCGGCAGGACGACCCTGAGCAACGTGCGCAGGTCCCCGCAGCCGTCCACCTTCGCCGCGTCCAGATACTCGTTCGGGATGGTCATCAGGAACTGGCGCAGCAGGAAGATCGAGAACGCGTCGCCGAACGCCAGCGGGGTGATCAACGGCCACAGTGTGCCGGACAGGTCCAGCTGCTTCGCCCAGAACAGGTACATCGGGATGACGACCACCTGGGGCGGCAGCATCATCATCGAGATGACCAGCATGAGCGTCAGATTGCGGCCCCGGAAGCGGAACTTGGCCAGCGCGTACGCCACGGGGACGGACGAGACGACGGTCAAGGCGGTGCCCAGTCCGGCGTAGATCAGGGTGTTCTTCCACCAGGTGAGAAAGCCCGGGGTGTCGAAGACCTTGCGGTAGTTGGACCACTCCCAGGTGTGCGGGATCAGGTCCCGGCTGAGGGCCTGCGAGTCGCTCATCAGCGAGGTCAGGAACACGAACACGAAGGGCAGGGTGAAGAAGAGGGCCGCCGCGACGCCGAGGGAGTGGACCGCGATCCATTCCAGCAGTGCCTTACGGCGGGCCGTGCGCTCGGCGGGCGTGGCGGGGGCCTTCAACTCCACCGGCCGTTCGAGTAGATGAGTGGTGTCCTGGGTCATGTCAGTCATGTCAGTCACCTGCCTGGATGAGGCCGCCCCGGCGCCGCATCAACAGCGCGGTGAACGCCATCGACAGGGCGAACAGGACCAGGGCGACGACACAGGCGGAGCCGTAGTCGAAGCGCTGGAAGCCGAGGTTGTAGACGAGTTGGGGGAGGGTGAGCGTGGAGTGCTCGGGGTAGCCGGGCTCGAACGTGGTGCCCGCGCCCTGGATCACACCCGAGGCGACCTTTCCGGCCACCAGTGGCTGCGTGTAGTACTGCGTCGCCCCGATGACGCCGGTGACGACGGCGAACATGATGATCGGCGAGATGTTCGGCAGCGTGACGAACCGGAACCGCTGCCAGGGCGTCGCGCCGTCCAGCTCGGCCGCCTCGTACTGCTCCCTCGGTACGTCGAGCAGGGCGGCCATGAAGATCACCATCAGGTCGCCGACGCCCCACAGGGCCAGCATGGTGAGCGCCGGCTTGGACCAGCTGGGGTCGTTGAACCAGCCCGGCGCCGGGATGCCGATCCTCTCCAGGAGGGAGTTGACCGGTCCCGTACCGGGGTTGAGGAGGAACGCGAACGCCATGGTCGCGGCGACCGGCGGGGCCAGGTAGGGCAGATAGAAGAGGGTGCGGAAGATCCCCGTACCCGTCTTGATCTTCGTGATGAGCATGCCGATCCCGAGTCCGAACAGGACACGGAGGATCACCATGATCACGACCAGCCACAGGGTGTTGCGCAGGGCGGGCCAGAAGTAGGGGTAGGACTCGAAGACGTACGCCCAGTTCTTCGTTCCGCTCCAGGTCGGCGGCTTGAAGCCGTCGTAGTGCATGAACGAGAAGTAGACCGTGGAGATCATCGGGTACGCGAAGAAGACCGTGAAACCGATCAGCCAGGGCGAGAGGAAGGCGAGGGTGCGCAGCCTCGAACGCCGGTGCTTCGCCCGCAGGGTGTAGGTGGCGGCCATGGCTACTTCGCCTGCGCGATGTCCGTGTCGATCTGCGCCGCCGCCTTCTTCAGGCCCGCCTTCAGGTCGGTGGCCTTGCCGCTCTCGTAGTCGTAGCCGAGCTGCTGGATGGTGGTGAGGTAGACGCCGCCGTTGATCGAGGCCGGCGACGTGGTGGAGTGGGGGTTCGCGGCGATGTCGAGGAAGGTCTTGAAGCGCGGGTCGTACTTCAGCTTCGGGGACTTCAGGGCCTCGAGCGTGGAGGGCACGTTGTGGATCGCGTTGGAGAAGCCGACGACCGCGTCCGTGTCCGTGGTGATGTACTTGACCAGTTCCCAGGCCGCGTTCTGCTTCTTGCTGGTGGCCGCGATACCGGCGATGGTGCCGGTGATGTAGCCCTTGCCGTACTGGTCGGCCTTGTCGTCGGGCACGGGCAGCGGGGCGACGCCGATCTCGAAGCCGGGCTTCGCGTCCAGCGCCATCCCGAGGCGCCACTCGCCGTCGAGCTGCATGGCCACCTGGCCGGTCTGGAAGGGGTGCTTGGGGCCCCACTCGTCACCGAGCCCGGAGCGGAACTTCTCCAGCTTCTGGAAGCCGCCCAGCTCGTCCACGAGCTTCTTCTGGAGGGCCATGGCGTCGGCGACGGCCGGGTCGGTGGCGACCGTCGACTTGCCGGACGTGTCGAAGTACGTCGGCCCGAACTGGCCCATGTAGTGCTCGGTGGTCGTCTCCCAGCCGTGGTAGTCCGGCATGAATCCGAGCTGCTTGTACGTGTCGCCCTGGGGAACCGTCAGCTTCTTGGCGTCGGCCTCGAACTCCGACCAGGTCTTCGGCGGGCCGGCGATCCCGGCCTTCTGGAAGGCGGTCTTGTTGTAGTACAGGCCGTAGGCGTCGCCGAGCAGCGGGACGGCGCAGCGGTCGCCTTCGTACTGGGTGTACTCGCTCATCGCCTTCGGGAAGGTGGTCGCCGGGTCGATGCCCGCCTTCTTGAACAGCGGGTTCAGGTCGACCAGCGCGCCCGACGAGCAGAACTTGCCGACGCCGTTGGTGGTGAACGACGAGATCACGTCCGGCGCCTTGCTGCCGCCCGCGCGCAGCGCCTGGTTCATCTTGTCGTCGGTCATGTTGCCGACGACATCCACATGGATGTTCGGGTGGACCTTCTCGAAACCGGCGATCAGCGCCTTCACGCCCGCCACCTCGTTGGGCGCGCTCCAGGCGTGCCAGAAGGTGATGGTCGTGTCCTTGGACGGGTCGTCGGAGGCTCCGGACGACGTCTGGCCCGTACAGGCCGTGGCCAGGAGGGCTGTCGAGGCGGTCACGGCGAGGGCGGAGGCGACTTTTCTGGATATTCCGGGCATGGCGAGGTCTCCCAGGGAAGGGCGTGGCAGGGCAGGACTGGTGAGGGGTGAGGAAGGGGGTGCGGGGGCGGTGAGGAAGTGGGGTGCGGGGCGGCTCAGCGGGAGGTGTCGAAGACCTCGTCGCGGGTGGTCGCGAGGGCGCTCTCCAGCGCGCCCCGCAGCACGGGATGTTCGCGTACGTCGCCCACGACCAGCCGGGGGCGGGCCGCGGCCAGTTCCTCCAGCTCGGCCTGGACCAGACCGCGCAGGGGTTCGCCGCCCGCGGTGAGGGAGGCGCCGCTGAGGACGACGAGTTCGGGGTCGAGGACGGAGACGAGCGAGGCCAGACCGGTGGCCAGGCCCGTCGCGTACGTTTCGAGGAGCCGCCGGTGGGGGCCCGCGTCGATGTCGGCGGCCTGGGCGACGAGGGCGGCGGCGACCTCGGCGTACGGGCCCTCGGGGACGGGGCTGATGCCCAGTTCGCGGGCGAGCCGGGGGATGACCTGCGAACCGGCGAGTTCCTGGTAGCCGCCGCTGCCGGCCCTGCTGACCTGCCGGACGAGGGGTGTGCCCGGCACGGGCAGGAAACCGACCTCGCCGGCGCCGCCGGTCCAGCCGCGGTGCAGCCGGCCGCCGAGGACGAGCGCGGCGCCGAGTCCGCCCTCGTTCCACAGGAGCACGAAGTCGTCGTGCCCTCTGGCCGCGCCGAGCCGTTGTTCGGCGATGGCGACGAGGTTCACGTCGTTCTCGTACTCCACCGGCATCGGCAGCGCGGCGGCGAGTTCGTCGAGGAGGGCTGGGGAGTGCCAGCCCGGGAGGTGGGAGGCGTAGCGCAGCCGGCCGGTGCCCGGGTCGAAGGCGCCCGGCGTCCCGATGACGAGCCGCCGCAGATCGCCGCGGGCCAGCCCCGCCGCCTTCACGGCACCGTCCAGGGCCTCGGTGACCTGCTGGACGACGGGCCGGGCGGGGCGTTTGCCGGGGGTGGGCAGTTCGTACTCGCCTACCGTCTTGCCGGTGATGTCGGCGACGGCGGCGAGGACGCGCTCGGGGGTGACGTCGAGCCCGGCGGCGTACGCGGCGGTCGGGTTGACCTCGTACAGCTGGGCGTTGGGGCCGGGGCGGCCCTCGCTGGTGCCGGTCGCCAGGACGAGTCCGGCCGCTTCCAGGCGGGCGAGGAGCTGTGAGGCGGTCGGCTTGGAGAGGCCGGTGAGCTTCCCGATCCGGGTGCGGGACAGGGGGCCGTGCTCCAGGAGGAGGTCCAGGGCGGCCCGGTCGTTCATGGCGCGCAGGACGCGGGGGGTGCCTGGCGTGCCTGCGGTTCCTGCCATGGGCGTCTGCACCTGCCTTTCCGTGGCCCAGTTTTTCACGGTCATCGGGAGTGGTTGTTCCCAATGACTGTTAGGAAAGTTTCCTATTGGATGGCGTGAAGATAGGACCGGACCAAGGGGGACGTCAAGGGGCAATGAGCGAGGAATGAGAGAGGCGGCGCCCCCGGATCGGGGACGCCGCCTCTGTCGTACAGGCTTTCGTGCAGGCTGCTGACTGTCGGGTACCGGCTACCTGCCGGGCCGCGCCGGTGCGATCGGGGACGCCGCCTCCACCTGGGGGGAGCCGCTGTTCGAGTACACCGAGGGGGGTGCGACCGCTGCCGTCGGGTCCGCGTCGGGGTCCTCCTCCGGGATGACCGTGGTGCCGCCCACGATGCGGATGCCCGCCGCGTCCAGGGCCCGCTTGACGCGCCAGCGCAGTTCGCGCTCCACCGTCAGGGACTTGCCCGGCATCGTCTTCGCCGTGAGCCGGACGACCATCGAGTCCAGGAGCACGCTGTCCAGGCCCAGGCTCTCGATCGGGCCCCACAGCAGCTCGTTCCAGGGCTCCTCGCGGCTCATCTTCTCGCTGACCTCGTCGAGCGTCGCCTTCATTCGGTCCAGGTCCACATGCGCGCTCACGGTCACGTCGACGCCGGCTGTCGCCCAGCCCTGGGAGAGGTTGCCGATGCGCTTGACCTCGCCGTTTCGCACGTACCAGATCTCGCCCTGGTCGCCGCGCAGCTTCGTCACCCGCAGGCCCACCTCGATCACCTCGCCTGACGCCACCCCCGCGTCGATCGTGTCCCCGACGCCGTACTGGTCCTCCAGGATCATGAACACGCCCGAGAGGAAGTCCGTCACCAAGTTGCGGGCGCCGAAACCGATCGCCACGCCCGCGACACCGGCGGAGGCGAGCAGCGGGGCCAGGTTGATCTGGAACGCGGCGAGGACCATCAGGGCCGCGGTGCCCAGGATGATGAAGCTCGCCACCGAGCGCAGCACGGACCCGATCGCCTGGGAGCGCTGGCGACGGCGTTCGACATTGACCAGCAGGCTGCCGAGGGCCATGCCGCCGGCCGGGCCGTCGGCCGGCTGGACCGTGCGGTTCATGCGGTCGATCAGCTTGGTGATGGCCCGCCGTACCACCGCTCTCAGCACGACCGAGATCACCAGGATCAGCAGGACCTTGAGTCCGATGGCCAGCCAGGTGGACCAGTTCTGCTGGACCCAGCTGGCGGCGTTCGTCGCGCTCTCCTGAGCGTCCTGGAACGACGGGACCACCACGGCCGGTGACTCCGAGGGAATCGGTGACGGCGGCGGACCGGCGGCGAGCAGGGACACGGGGGACCTCCAAAGCTGTCTGCCTCCGGTACGGATGGTTACGGCGGGCGGCTCGACGGTGAGCGCGTCGTTCAGGTCACGGAAAGGTCACCGGAAGGGCAGACCCACCACACTAACGGGGGAGCGTGTGTGGATCCGCGCCATGTTCGAGGGAGAGAACGTGCCCACCTGGGGATGAAGAGGGTGTGGTCCCGGGGCATGAACACAAGGTGTGGTCGAAAACACTCCCAGCCCGTTACCGGGACGTGGTGGCGCTGCCGCCGGGCGAGAGGGGAGACTGACTACAGATCGTCCCGGCGCGAGCCACGCGCCGCCGACGCCCAAGGAGGCATCCGTGCCGCATGTCCTGGTACTCAACGCGTCGTACGAGCCACTCGGCGTCGTACCGCTCCACCGCGCGCTCGTCCTCGTCCTGGAGAACAAGGCAGTCTCCCTCGAGGAATCAGGCGCCTTCATGCACAGCGCGACTGTTACTGTCCCCGCACCCAGCGTGGTCCGGCTGAAGAGGTTCGTCCGGGTTCCCTACCGGGGGCCCGTTCCACTGACCCGTAGGGCTCTGTTCGCCCGCGACGGTGGCCGGTGCATGTACTGCGGCGCCGCCGCGACCAGTGTCGACCACGTCATCCCGCGTTCCCGCGGCGGTCAGCACCGCTGGGACAACGTGGTGGCGTCGTGCCGCCGCTGCAACCACACCAAGGCGGACCGCCATCTCTTCGAGATCGGCTGGCGGCTGCGCCACAAACCCGCCCCGCCCACCGGTCTCGCCTGGCGCATCATCGGCACCGGGCACAGGGACCCGCGCTGGCTGCCCTACCTGCAGCCGTACGGCGCGGACGACGCGATGGCCCGGATCGACGGCATCTCAGCCTGACGTTCGGGCTTTCCCATATCTGAATACGGAGTGCCAGCACAGTTGTGCGAGTTGTTCGTACGGCACGGATGCGATCCGGCCCCGGGAACCCCCGTTCCCCAGGGCCGGATCAGTCATGCCCGCCCGCTCACACGTACCGCAGCTCCGCCGGACGCAGCGACCTGCGCAGCAACGGCAGCGAGGTCGCCGCGGCGAGCAGACAGAACAGGTACACCGCCGGTGGGACCAGCAACGCCGTGAACGGGACCGAGCGGCTGCCGTCGTGGGCGATCAACGCGAACCAGCCGCCGATCAGCAGGCCCCCGCCGCCCGCCAGCAGCAGCGCCGGCGCCAGCGGCAGGGCCGTCTCCAGGAGCAGCGCCCGGCCGAGCACCGCACGCGGCACTCCGGCGGCGACCTGCGCCGCCAGGCCCCGGCGGCGGGTCGCCACCGACTCGGCGGTGCCGACGCCGAGCCCGCACAGCGTGATCAGCAGTGCGACCAGGACGGCGGCCCCGGTCAGGTCGACGCCGGTCGTGTAGAACGACATGGGCGAGGCCAGCATGTCGTCGCCGCGCGCACGGAGCGAGGTCAGCAGCACCTCACGGACACCGACGAACCCCGTGCCCACGGTGGTCACCAGCAGCACCGCCGCATGGGTGCGCGCGGCGGCCCACGGGTCGTCGCGCAGCCGCTCCGCCGCGATCAGCGTCGCCGGATCGGCGGTACGCGCCGCGAGGATCCGCCCCGTGAACCGGGCGGTGGCGCCGGTCAGCCACAGGGCGCCCACCCCGGTGCCGATCACCACGGCGAACACCAGCCCCGGCGCGGTCTCGTACCCGCCGAACGTGGCCGGCGCCATCAGCAGCCCCACGAACAGCAGACCCAGGGCCGCCATCGGGACCGGCATCCCCGGACCACGCCCCTCGCCCGGAGGCACCCGCCGTACCCGGCCCAGCGGCGAGGCGACCACGCGGCGCAGCGCCGTGACGCTCACCAGCGCGCCCACCACCGGCACGGCCACCGCGACCAGGGCGAACCCGGGCCAGAGGAGGGCCGGCGGCTGCCGCCACTCGCGCAGCAGGAACAGCACGGACCATACGGTGGCGAGCGCCGCGCCGAGCAGACAGGCGAGCCCCGTCTCCAGCGCCGCGATCCGCCGCACCTGCGCCGCGCCGGCCCCCGCCAGCCGCAACGCGGCCAGCCGCCGGTCCCGGTGCACGGCCCCGACCCGCGCACACTGGCCGAGAAACCCGAGCACGGGCACGAGCAGCAGTACGAGGACGAGGACCACGCCGGAGCGTTCGCCGGGCTGGTCCAGCAGCCCGTTGCCGAGGGGCACGTCGCGGTACCCGCGTACCGAGGCGATGGCCAGGGCGGCCAGCGCGAACCCGGTCGCGAGAGCGGCCCCCACCGCCGTGAGCGCGACCCGCCACCACTCCCGCCGGTCGGACCCCCGGGTGAGCAGCCAGGCAAGCCGCAGATCGGCCCGGAGCGCACGGGCCGGGCGGGCACCCGCTCCCGGGATCCTCGAGATCATCGTCGTGGACGTCACTGGGCAACCTCCGCCGAGGTCGCGGCACCGGTGGCCGCCACCGTGCCGTCGCTCAGCCTCAGCTCGCGGTCCGCGTACGCCGCCACCTGGGCGTCGTGCGTGATCAGCAGGACCGCTGCGCCGGACTCGCGGGCCGTGTGGGTGAGCGCCGTCATCACCTGCTCGCCCGCGAGGGAGTCCAGCGCGCCGGTCGGCTCGTCGGCGAAGACCACCTTCGGGCCGGTGACCAGGGCCCGGGCCAGCGAGACGCGCTGCGCCTGGCCGCCGCTCAGCTCGCCGGGCCGCAGCACCTGTTGCCCGAGCACCCCGAACCGCTCCAGCCACTCGCCCGCCCGCTCGTGCGCCGCCGCGCGCGCCGTCCCCGCGAGCAGCAGCGGCAACGCCACGTTGTCGAGCACGGTCAGCTCCGGAATCAGCTGCCCGAACTGGAAGACGACCCCGAACTCCGTGCGCCGCAGCTCGCTCAGCCGCCGCTCGGGCAGCGTGTCGAGCCGCTCCCCGCCGTACTCGACGGTGCCCGCGTCCGGCCGGACGATCCCCGCCAGGCAGTGCAGCAGCGTCGATTTTCCGCTGCCGCTGGCTCCCGTGACGGCAAGGATCTCGCCGGCCCGCAGCTCGACCGAGGCGCCGCGCAGGGCGTGTGTCCTGCCGTGGGACTTGGACAGATGGCGGGCCGCCAGCAGTGGTGGAGGGGCGGCGTTTTCGGACGGGCCCCCGTTTGTGATGGTCATGCCGTTTCTACCTCCGCGGTCAGTGTGGTGAGCCGGGCCGCCGTGGTGGTCATCCAACGGAGGTCGGCGTCAAGGTGGTTGAGGGCGTAGTCCGCCGAGAGCACGGTCGACAGATCCGAGGCCGGCGAGGTCTTGACCGCCGTAAGCTCCCGCATCCGGGCCATGTGCGCGGCCCGCTGGTCCAGCAGATACGCGGCCGGGTCCCCGTCGGCCAGGATCGAGACGACGACCTTGGCGAAGATCTCGTTGACGACGTGCGGCGCGGGTGCGCTGATCTGCCGTACCCAGTCGGCGAGTTCACGCTCCCCGTCGCCGGTCGCCCGGTACTTCGTCCGCTCCGGACCGCCGTCCGCGTCGGTGCCGTCGACCTCCGCGAGCCCGTCGCGTACCAGGCGCTGCAAGGTCGTGTAGACCTGCCCGTAGGCCAACGGGCGGGCCTGCGGGAAGCGTTCGTCGTGCCGTCGCTTGAGGTCGTAGCCATGGCTCGGCCCTCCGGCGAGCAGCCCCAGCAGGATGTGACGGGTGCTCATGCGGATCATTATGCATCGAGTACATGTACTGAGTGAATAGTCGAAGGGAGAGGGGGCGGGCGGATGGTGGGTGAGGGGCGTGCGTGGCGGGAATCCGGCGGGCTTCGACCACAGGCCGACGGAAGAACCGCGGAATGTGACCGGCGGTACCGTGGTTCGTCCGTTCATCCACGTCTGCGGCCGCGCCCACTGGGTAGGCCTGCGAAAGAAACCCGCCAATCGCCGTCAGCCGTCGTACGCGACAAGGAGGCCTCCGTGGCCGTACCGGCCTACATCTTCACCGCCGAGAGCGCGTCCGCCGAGGCGCCGCTCACCAGTGAGCCGCCGCTGCCCGCCGCCGAGCCCCTCACCAGTGAGCCCCCGCTCGCCGACGCGGAGGCGATGACGAGCGAGCACGCCGACGCCGAAGCGGACCCCACGGGACTGTACGAGGGCCCGGTCGCGGCGCTGTCGGACCTCGCGGGGCTGTAGATGTCCGTACACACGCCGGCCGAGCCCGCCGGGAGTCACCAGAGCGGCCAGGAGGGCCGGTCCGAGGAACGGCGCGCGCTCGCCCGCCTCGCCGAACTGCACGGCGTCGCCCCCTCCTTCAACCCCTCCCCGGACCGTACGGTCGACGCCTCCGACTCCGCGCTCGTCGCCGTGCTGGCCGCGCTCGGCGTCGACGCGACCACCCCGGACGCCGTCCGGGCCGCCCTCGCCACCCGGGAACGGGAACTGGCGGCGCGACTGCTGCCGCCGACCGTCGTGTGCGGCGCCGACGGTACGGCGACCGCGCTGGCACATCTTCCCGAGGGCACCCGGCTGCGCATCCGCACCGAACAGGGCGAGATCTGCGACTCCGTCGACCTACTCCCGCCCGGAATCCACGAGTTGGACGCCCTCGCACCCGACGGCCGCACCGCCCGCGCCCACCTCGTCGTCGCCCCGGCCCGACTGCCCACGCCCACCGGACGCTCGTACGGCCTCCTCGTCCAGCTCTACTCCCTGCTGTCCCGGCGCTCCTGGGGCATGGGCGACCTGGGTGATCTCGGGGAGCTGAGTGACTGGGCCGGGCGGGCACTCGGCGTTGGATTCGTGCAGGTCAACCCGTTGCACGCGGCCGTTCCCGGGGCGCCGACCGACCCGTCCCCCTACCGCCCGTCCTCCCGACGCTTCCCTGATCCCGTACATCTGCGGGTCGAGGCCGTCCCGGAGTTCGCGTACATCCAGGCGCCCGAGGACCGTGAGCGGGTGCGCGGGCTGCTGGAGCGGGCCGGGCGGCTGCGGGAGTCGGTGCTCGACAAGGGCGCGCTGATCGACCGGGACGCCGTATGGGAACTCAAGCGCGAGGCACTGGAGTTGGTGTGCGCCGTACCGCTCGGGCCCGGACGGCGGGCCGCGTACGCCGACTTCCTCGCGCGGGCCGGTGAGGCGCTGGAGGACCACGCCACCTGGTGCGCGCTGGCCGAGAGGCACGGCTCGGACTGGTCGCGCTGGCCGGCCGGTCTCCAGGACCCCCGGTCGGCCGAAACCGCCCGCGCACGGGGCGAGTTGATGGACCGCGTCGACTTCCACTCCCGCCTCGCCTGGCTCACCGACACCCAACTCGCCGACGCCCAGCGCACGGCACGCGACGCGGGCATGCCGGTCGGGATCGTGCACGACCTCGCGGTCGGCGTGCATCCCGGGGGCGCCGACGCCTGGGCGCAGCAGGAGTACTTCGCGGCCGGCATGTCGGTCGGCGCGCCCCCGGACGCGTTCAACGCGCGCGGCCAGGACTGGGGCCTGCCACCCTGGCGGCCGGACCGCCTGGCCGAGTCCGGCTACGCCCCGTACCGCCAACTGCTGCGGTCCCTCTTCGGCTACGCGGGCGCCCTGCGCATCGACCACGTCATGGGCCTGTTCCGGCTCTGGTGGGTGCCCCAGGGCCTGGCGCCGACGGAGGGGGCGTACGTCCGGTACGACGCCGAGGTGATGCTCGCCGTCCTCGCGCTGGAGGCCTCGCGGGCCGGGGCGGTCGTCATCGGCGAGGACCTGGGAACCGTCGAACCGGGGGTGCGGGAGACGCTGCACGAACGCGGGGTGCTCGGCACGTCCGTGCTGTGGTTCGAACGGGACTGGGACGGCGACGGGCGCCCCCTGCCCCCCGACCACTGGCGCGCCGACTGCCTCGCCACCGTCACCACCCACGACCTGCCGCCCACCGCAGCCCGCCTCACCGGCGAGCACGTCGAACTGCGCGACCGGCTGGGCCTGTTGACCAACCCTCTGGCCGAGGAGCGGGCCGACGCCGCCGCCGACACGAACGAGTGGCTGACCCTGCTCTCCCGCCTTGACCTGCTGAAGGGGGCGGCGGAGGAGGCCGAGATCCAGGCCGTCCACCGCTATCTGCTGCGCACCCCCGCCCGCATGATCGGCGTCTGGCTCCCGGACGGCGTCGGCGACCGCCGCCCGCAGAACCTGCCGGGTACGTGGGACCAGTACCCGAACTGGCGGCTGCCCATCGCCGACGCGGAGGGCCGGCCCATGACGCTGGAGGAGCTCGCGGGGTCGTCGCGGCTGTGGGCGCTGATGGAGGTGCTGCGGGAGGGCGGGTGACCGTGCCGGGAGCCCGTCGTGGGGCGCCCGGTCCCCTCATACGGCACCCCGGGCGCGCGGCCCCGCCGGGCGTTCGCTACTTTTGCACCGTGGACAACAAGAACGCCCTGCGCGCCGGCGCCCTGGTGGCCGGCACGACGCTGATGATGCTGCTCATGACGTCTCCCGCGCTCGCGGTCGCCCGCGACGACGGTGACGACCCCGGCCCCGGCCTGAGCGTCATCGAGACGCTGGGCCTCTACGTTGTCGCCCCGATCGGTCTGTTCGCGATCATCGCGGGTCTGGTGATGGTCCTGGACAGGTCCTCGGACCGCGCTCCCAAGGTCGCCAAGCCCGCCAAGGCGAAGGCCTGACCTTCCGGGCTACGGCCTGACCTTCCGGGCCACGGTCTGACCTCTCGTACCGAGGGCGCCGTTCTCATCCCGTCCGTCATGGGGTGACAACGCCGCCCTCGGCGTGTTCTCAGCCGTCCGTCGCCGCCAGCAACTCCCGCAGCAGGTCGGCCAGTTGGCCGGCCTTCCCGGCGTCGAGGGCGGCCAGGGCCCGGGTCTGGGCGGCGACACCGGCACCCACCGCTTCGTCGACGCGGCTCAGCCCGTCCTCCGTGAGGGTGACCTGGAGGCCGCGCCGGTCATGGGGATCGGGGGAGCGGCGGACAAGCCCGGCCCGCTCCAGCTTGTCGAGACGGCCCGTCATCCCGCCGGTGGTGAGCATCAGCGTCGACGACAGCTGACGCGGCGAGAGCGTGTACGGCTCGCCCGCCCGGCGCAGGGTCGCGAGCACGTCGAACTCGCCGCGCGCGATCCCGAAGGGCGCGTACGCCTTCTCCGTACGGTCGCCCATGGTGCGCGCGAGCCGGTAGATACGGCCGAACACCTCCATCGCGGCGGTGTCGAGATCGGGCCGCACCACCGCCCACTGGTCGATGATCGCGTCGACGGAGTCCCTGCGCTGCGGCGGCTGTGCACTCATGCGCCGAGTATCGCCGAGCAGGGGGCGAACAGTCACTCGCGAGAAAGTAGCTCGGCAGTAACTCAGTAGTGGCTCAGGTAGCTCTCAGGTAGCTTGACGGAAATTAGCTTAGCGCTAAGCTACTTACTGCCGACCTACTCTGCAGCTTCGAAGGATGCGCCGCATGTCCGCGAACCGCTCCGCCCTCGTCCCCGTCATAGCCCTCACCGCCCTGGCACCCATCTCCTGGGGCACCACCTACGCGGTCACCACCGAGTTCCTCCCGCCCGACCGCCCCCTCTTCACCGCCCTGCTGCGCGCCCTGCCCGCCGGTCTCGTGCTGCTCGCGCTGACCCGGGTACTGCCGCGCGGCGCCTGGTGGTGGAAGGCGACCGTCCTGGGCGCGCTCAACATCGGCGCCTTCTTCCCGCTGCTGTTCCTGTCCGCGTACCGGCTGCCGGGCGGTATGGCGGCGGTCGTCGGGTCGGTCGGCCCGCTCTTCGTCGCCGGGCTCGCGACGCTGCTCCTGGGCGAACGTCCGTCCGTACGCACCCTGCTCACCGGGGTCGCGGCGGCGCTCGGCGTCAGTCTCGTCGTGCTGAAGGCGGCCGGGGCGCTGGACGCCGTGGGCGTACTGGCCGCCCTCGCCTCCACCGCGTCGATGTCGACGGGCACCGTCCTGACGAAGCGCTGGGGCCGCCCGGACGGCGTGGGCCCGCTCGCCCTCACCGGCTGGCAACTGACCGCCGGCGGGCTGCTCATCGCGCCCCTCGCCGCGCTCGTCGAGGGCGCCCCGCCCGCGCTGGACGGCCGGGCCGCCGCCGGGTACCTCTACCTCGCGCTGGCGAACACGGCGGTGGCGTACTGGCTCTGGTTCCGTGGCATCGGCCGCCTCACCGCGACCCAGGTCACCTTCCTCGGCCCACTGTCCCCGCTGACCGCCGCGTTCGTCGGCTGGGCGGCCCTCGGCCAGGCACTGACACCGGTCCAACTGGCGGGAATGGGACTGGCGTTCGGGGCGACCGTGGCGGGGCAGACAGGGGTGCGCCGGACCGACGCCCCGGTGAGGGCGTCGGCGGTGGCGGCCTCGGAATCCGGGGCGGGGGAGGGACGGCTTCCCGTCCTGATGTCGCGTCGCTGAGCGCCCCCCGATACGCCGAACGGCGCGCCCCGGTAGATCGGGGCGCGCCGTTCGACAAGGCGCTCAGTGCGAGTCGGTGACCTATGAGGGTCGGTCGGTGACCTACGAGGCCGCCGCGTCCGCCGCCTGGGCCTTCAGGGCGCGCTCGACACCGGAGCGGGACTCCGAGACGAGCCTCTTCAGGGCGGCGTTCGGCTCGGCGGAGGCCAGCCAGGCGTCCGTCTTCGCCAGGGTCTCCTGGGACACCTGGACGGCCGGGTAGAAGCCGATGGCGATCTGCTGGGCGATCTCGTGCGAACGCGAGTCCCAGGCCTCCTTGACCACCGCGAAGTACTTGTCGGTGTACGGCTCGAGCAGTTCGCGCTGGTCGGTCTGGACGAAGCCCCCGATCACCGCCTCCTGGAGGGCGTTCGGCAGCTTGTCGGACTCGATGACCGACGCCCACGCCTCCGCCTTGGCCTCCGGCGTCGGACGCGCGGCCCGGGCGGCGACGGCGTGCCGCTCGCCGGCGGCCGTTTTGTCCCGCTCGTACTCGCCCGCGATCTCGTCCTCGTCGAAGCGTCCGACGGCCGCCAGTCGCTGGACGAACGACCAGCGCAGCTCGGTGTCGACGGCGAGTCCCTCGATGGTCTGCGTGCCCTCGAGCAGGGCGTCCAGCAGGTCCAACTGCTCCGGCGTACGGGCCGTGGCCGCGAAGGCGCGGGCCCAGGCCAGCTGGTGGTCGGAACCCGCCTCGGCGGACCGGAGGTGGGCGAGCGTGGCGTCCGTCCAGCGGGTCAGCAGCGCCTCGCGGGCGGCCGGGTCGGCGTACAGGTCGATCGCCAGCTTCACCTGCCGCTGGAGCGACTGCACGACGCCGATGTCCGACTCCTTGCCGATGCCCGACAGGACGAGGGAGAGGTAGTCGTGGGTGGCCAGTTCCGCGTCGCGGGTCATGTCCCAGGCGGAGGCCCAGCACAGCGCGCGCGGGAGCGACGCGTCGAAGTCGCCCAGGTGTTCGGTGACGAACGCGAGGGACGCGTCGTCGAGACGGACCTTGGAGTACGACAGGTCGTCGTCGTTGAGCAGGATCACGGCCGGACGACGCCTGCCGACCAGCTGCGGTACGGCCGTCAGCTCGCCGTCGACGTCCAGCTCGATACGCCCGTTCTCCTCGTCGCGCAGCAGCTTGCCGCTGTCCTCGTCGAGGTCGTACAGGCCGACGGCGATACGGTGCGGCCGCAGCGTCGGCTCACCCTTCGCGCCGGCGGGCAGGGCCGGGGCCTCCTGACGGATCGCGAACGACGTGATGACACCGTCCGCGTCCGTCTCGATCACGGGACGCAGGATGTTGATACCGGCCGTTTCCAGCCACGACTTCGACCACGCCTTCAGATCACGCCCGGAGGTCTCCTCCAGGGCGCCCAGCAGGTCGCTGAGGCGCGTGTTGCCGTACGCGTGCTGCTTGAAGTACGCCTGCACGCCCGCGAAGAACGCGTCCATGCCGACGTAGGCGACGAGCTGCTTCAGTACGGAGGCGCCCTTGGCGTACGTGATGCCGTCGAAGTTGACGAGGACGTCGTCGAGGTCGCGGATCTCGGCCATGATCGGGTGCGTGGACGGCAGCTGGTCCTGGCGGTACGCCCACGTCTTCATGGAGTTGGCGAAGGTGGTCCAGCTGTGCGGCCAGCGCGAGCCGGGGGCGTCCGCCTGGCACGCGATGGAGGTGTAGGTGGCGAACGACTCGTTCAGCCACAGGTCGTTCCACCACTCCATGGTGACGAGGTCGCCGAACCACATGTGCGCGAGCTCGTGCAGGATCGTCTCGGCGCGCGTCTCGTACGCGGCGTCGGTCACCTTCGACCGGAACACGTACTGGTCGCGGATCGTGACAGCGCCCGCGTTCTCCATGGCACCGGCGTTGAACTCGGGCACGAACAACTGGTCGTACTTCTTGAACGGGTACGCGTAGTCGAACTTCTCCTGGAACCACTCGAAGCCCTGCCGGGTCACCGCGAAGATGGCGTCGGAGTCGAGGAACTCGGCGAGCGAGGGCCGGCAGTAGATACCGAGCGGCACGGTCTGCCCGTCCGCCTCGTACACGCTGTGGACGCTGTGGTACGGCCCGACGATGAGCGCGGTGATGTACGAGGAGATGCGCGGCGTCGGCTCGAAACGCCAGACGTCGTCCTTGGGCTCCGGCGTCGGCGAGTTGGAGATGACGGTCCAGCCGGACGGCGCGGTCACCGTGAACTGGAAGGTCGCCTTGAGATCCGGCTGCTCGAACGACGCGAACACGCGGCGGGCGTCCGGCACCTCGAACTGCGTGTAGAGGTACGCCTGCTGGTCGACCGGGTCGACGAAGCGGTGCAGGCCCTCACCGGTGTTGGTGTACGCGCAGTCGGCGACGACCCGCAGTACGTTGCGCCCGGCGAGCAGGCCCGGCAGGGCGATCCGGGAGTCCTTGAAGACCTCGTCGGGGTCGAGAGCGTCTCCGTTGAGCGTGACCTCGAGTACGGCCGGGGCCACCAGGTCGATGAAGGACTCCGCGCCGGTGTCGGCGGAGTCGAAGCGCACCGTGGTCACGGACCTGTAGGTGCCGCCCTCCTGTGCGCCGGAGAGATCGAGCTCGATCTCGTACGAGTCAACGGTGAGCAGCTTCGCCCGCGCTTGCGCCTCTTCGCGGGTCAGGTTTGTGCCAGGCACGCGGTCATCTCCTCGTATGTGTGGGTTGCGCCATCCTTCCATGGGATCACCGGCGGAGGCGATGTCCACAACCCACCGCTGAGCGGGGTGGACGGCCCCTGGGCCCGGTGATCCCCAAGAGGCCGCGTTGTGCTGACGATGCGGGACGGAAGTTGGTTCCCGGGTGACGTGGAGGATGGATGGTAATACTACAAGTAGCCTTCATCTTCTTACTTAGTTACCATGGGGGTATGAAGATCAGTGTGAGTCTGCCTCAGGAGGACGTTTCCTTCGTCGACGAGTACGCGCAGAGAACAGAGGCGGCGTCGCGATCCGCAGTGATACACGACGCCATCGAACTACTGCGCGCCGCCCGGTTGGAGGAGGAGTACGCGGAGGCCTTCGCCGAATGGGACGGCAGCGAGGACGCGGCGTTCTGGGATCAGTTCTCGGCGGACGGACTCACCGATGAAGCGCGGTGACATCTACCTGGTCGACTACGAGCCGGCGCGCGGCAGTGAGGCCAACAAGGCGCGTCCGGCCGTGATCGTCTCGAACGACGGAGCCAACGCCGCAGTGGCTCGGACGAGGCTGGGCGTGGTGACGCTCGTGCCGCTCACGTCGAACACGTCGCGCGTGTACCCCTTCCAGGTGCTGCTGCCCGCGGAGGAGTGCGGCCTGCCGAAGGACTCCAAGGTCCAGTGCGAGCAGATTAGGGCCCTCGCGCCGGAGCGGCTGTTGCGAGCGATCGGCTCGGTCCCCCGGCAGCGGATGGCCGAGATCGATGTGGCGTTGCGGCGACACCTGGCGCTCTGAGTGCCTGCGCGAAAGGGGGTGCCCACCGGTCACCGGTGGGCACCCCATCAGTCGCACTGGCGGTAGCGTCGCCATTCCTACCCGAGTGGGCGGCTACTTCCCCCGCAACTCCACCGCCACCAGCTCCGCGATCTGCACCGCGTTCAACGCGGCCCCCTTGCGCAGATTGTCGTTGGAGACGAAGAACGCCAGCCCGTTCTCCGACGTCTCGTCCACCCGGATCCGGCCCACGAACGACGCGTCCTGACCGGCCGCCTCGAGCGGAGTCGGGATGTCCGACAGGACCACCCCCGGCGCCCCCGCCAACAGCTCCGTCGCCCGCTCCACCGACAACGGTCGCGCGAACCGCGCGTTCACCTGCAACGAGTGCCCCGAGAACACCGGAACGCGCACACACGTACCGGACACCTTCAGCCCCGGGATCTCCAGGATCTTGCGGGACTCGTTGCGCAGCTTCTGCTCCTCGTCCGTCTCGAACGAACCATCGTCCACCACATTGCCCGCCAGCGGCACCACATTGAAGGCGATCGGCCGCTTGTAGACCTGCGGCTCGGGGAAGTCGACCGCCGAACCGTCATGCGTCAGCTTGTCCGCGTCGGCGACCACCTTCTGCGCCTGCCCGTGCAGCTCCGCCACACCCGCCACACCCGACCCGGACACCGCCTGGTACGTCGCGACGACCAGCGCCTCGAGGCCCGCCTCCGTGTGCAGCGGCCGCAGGACCGGCATCGCGGCCATCGTCGTGCAGTTCGGGTTGGCGATGATCCCCTTGGGCCGGTCGACGATCGCGTGCGGGTTCACCTCGGAGACGACCAGGGGTACGTCCGGGTCCCGGCGCCACGCCGACGAGTTGTCGATCACGACGGCACCCTGCGCGGCGACCTTCTCCGCCAGCGCCTTGGACGTCGCGCCGCCCGCCGAGAACAGCACGATGTCGAGGCCGGAGTAGTCGGCGGTCGCCGCGTCCTCCACCGTCACACCGTCGAGAACCGAGCCCGCCGACCGGGCCGAAGCGAACAGCCGCAGCTCGTCGATCACGAACTTGCGCTCGACAAGGATCCTGCGCATGACCGTGCCGACCTGCCCGGTGGCTCCGACGATTCCGACCCTCACGGCGACTCCTTCTGTATGGCGCTGTACAACGCTGTATGCCGCGACCGATTGCGTGACCGGCGCGTTTCCATCATGCGTCCGACCCAGGGCAACATGTCCAATTCTTTGCTCGGCATGCCCGAGGAATGGAACGGGACGCGCGCCGCACCCGGTCACGATCGTCCGGCCGCACCTCTCCTGAGCTGGAGAAACCCGCCCGAGGGGGACACTCGGACGGAAGCTGTGCGGGCCCGGCAGTCGAGGGACGGGCGCGGCGGGAATCTCGCTTCGGTAACGGTGTGACGTACGTCTCCGCCGCGGCCGAACGTTTTGGGCGCCCTCGGCGTCGTAGAGGAAACGCGGCGAGGGGGAGGGTGCTTGTGCTGCGCAGAAAGGTCCGGCGCGTCCAGGAGGACGACGCACACGGCGACCCGCTGGACGCGGTGCAGGAGCGCAGGGTCCGGGCGGTGCTCGCGCTCGGCGGCGTGCCGCAGGCGGACCTGCTGGACGGGGTACAGCAGGTCCGCCTGCGGCTGCTGGAACGCACCGCGAACGGCTACGAGGCGCCGCGTGACGTCTCGGCGTGGGCGGCGGTCGTCGCCTCCAACCTCGCCATGGACTGGCACCGGGCCAAGCGCCGCCAGGAGCGCCTGGGGGAGCGGCTGGCCTCCCTGCGCCAGCCGGCGGCCCACCCCTCCGGCGAGGAGACGAGCCTGCTCTCCCTGGCCGTCACCCGGGGGCTCGACGAGCTGCCCGACCCCCAGCGCCAGGTGCTGATCCTGCGCTTCTACGCCGACCTGCCGGTGCGCGGGATCGCCAAGGAACTGGGCATCCCGGAGGGCACCGTCAAGAGCAGGCTGCACACGGCGGTACGGGCCCTGCGTGCCCGCCTGCACGAGGACGAGGTGGTGTGACATGGCCGCCGAATACGACGGCGTGGACGCGTTGATGGCCGCGCTGACGGACGATCCGCTGCCCGAAGAGGCCCTCGCGGACGCCGACTTCATGGCTGAGCACTGGTCGGCGGCGGCCGATGTGGCGCTGCTGCGCGAACAGTTGGGGCTCATCGGGGACGCGCTGGCGTCACAGGAACACCAGGAACATACGGAGCCCACACGGGTGCCGGTGCGACAGCCGGCCCGGGTTCCGGTCCGGGTTCAGGCCCGCGTCCAGGTACGGGAATGGCAGTACTGGCGTCCGCTGCGCACCCTCGCCCTCGGCGTCGCCGCGGTGTCCGCGGCGGGAGCCCTGGTCACGGGGGCGGGGTGGCTCCTCTCGCAGGCCGGCGCGGGGGCCGAGGACTCGGGGGCGTCGTCGGCCGACTCCGCGACGTCCGCCTCACGCGCCCCGCAGAGCGGCGCCGGCACGGGTGCCAAGGACGGGGGCGGCTCGGACTCGCTGAGCCACCCGGGATACCTCGCCTGCGCCCGTCTGGTCGTCGAGGGCACGGTCACCGCCGCAGACCCCGGGCCCGGCGCCGGCCAGTACCGGATCACCCTGCGCGTGACCCGCTACTACAAGCCGGACAAGGGCCCGGCCGAGGTGACGTTCGTGAGCGACCGGGAGACCGACCCCTGGGTGACCGTGGGCGACCACACACTGATCGGTATCCCGAAGGGTGCCGGGTCCTCCGCCACCTGGACCATCGGCGAGAAACAGATCGCCGCCGAACGGTCCCTGATCACGGCCGCACTGCCGCGATCACGCACCCTTCCGTGCCACTGAACGCAAAGGGGCGGGCGCCCGGTACCAGGTACCGAACGCCCGCCCCCCATAGTCGTACTGGTCGTACTGGTCGTGCCTACCGCTACGGCGTGACCTTCTCGATCTTCACGTTGCCGATACCGGCAGCCGTGCCGTGCGCGTTCACCAGGGACACCTGGCCGAAGAACTCACGGCCGGCCGGCGCCGGGGCCGAGGCGACGATGTTGCCGGTGACGGTCGCCGAGGCGCCCGTGCCGAGCTTCACCGGGGTGTCGGCGACCTGGATGGAGCCCAGGGCGGCCGAGTAGAAGACGTCCTGGTAGTCGTACGCGGTCGAGCCGGACGGGACCGCGTAGCCGATGACCTCGACGGTGTACGTACCGGCGGCGGGCGAGGCGATGGAGACCGCCTCCTCCGAGTCACCGTCGGCGGAGGTGCCGACCACGGTGCCGGCCGCGTTGTACACGACCAGGTCCAGGTCGGCGGCCGCGTCGGAGACCTTGCCGATGGAGACGTTCAGCGTGGAGGCGCCCGCGGGCACCTCGACCGTGGTCCGCTGCGTCTCGTTGGTGGCGATGGTCGGACGGGCGGTCAGGGACGAGCCGAGCGGACCGCCGACCAGCTTGCCGTCGACCGGTGCGAGGTTGTTCGTCACCTTCCAGGAGGCGGCGATCGGCGTGCCGACCTTGGCCTCGGGAACGGTCACGACATCCGGGTCGAAGGACGCGCCCAGGACGGTGGCGTCCAGCTTGTACGGGTTGTCGAGCAGCGGCGACGTACGACGCGACTCGACCTCGACCTCCCAGACACCTGCCTGCGGGTTCGGGTACGAACGCACGTCCGGCACGCAGCCGTTGGTGTTCGGGAAGTTGCTGTAGCAGTACGGCGTGCCCGTGTCCTCGACGGCGACACCGTACGGGTGGATCGAGATGAACCGGGTCTGGCTGGTGGCGGCCAGTCCGCTGATCGCGACCTCGAGGGTCTTGGCGCCCTCGGGCACGGTCAGGAAGTAGGACTGGGTGCTGTTGCGCTGCACCGAACCCGACGCGGAGAACGTGTAGTTGACCGGCGTCGAGACCACGACCGTGGTCATGATCTGCTTGTCGATGCCCTCGGTCGTCGGGTCGTCGACCTCGAGGATCGCGCTCTTGATGCCGGCCGTGGCCGACTTCGCGGCGACCTTGACGGTGACCGGCTTGTTCAGCTCCAGCCCGACCTCGTCGGAGCCGACGATCTTGAAGGTGTGACCGGCGTTGTTCTCGAAGTGCAGCTCGTGCCGGATCGCCTTCGCGGGACCGGACGTACGCGTCACGACGATGTCGTACGTCTTCTTCTGGCCGGCCTTGAGGCCGCCCTCGCGGTCGTACAGGCCGGTGCCGAAGCCCGGCGTCTTCAGCGCCTGGTCGAGCGCGGTGTCGACCGGGGCCTTGACCGTGTAGTCGTGGGCCGGGGCGTCGGACTTGGCGGACCTGATGGACTTCCACGCGTCCACGATGTTGATGAGGCCCGCGCCCTCCTCGTACGCCTGCACACCCTTGATGTGGTCGGCGTTCGAGACCAGGGCCGTGCGGAGAGCGGCCGGGGAGAGGGCGATGCCCTTCTCCTTGGCGGCCGACAGCAGCAGCGCGGAGGCGCCGGCGGCCTGCGGGGACGCCATCGAGGTGCCCTGCAGCATCGAGTAGCCGGCCGGGAGGGTGTAGCCCGCCTGGGCGACCGGGGTGCCGGGCAGCCAGGTCTGCGTGGTGTTGATCGCGGCGCCGGGCGCGGTGATCGTCGGCGTGAAGCCGCCGTCCTCACGCGGGCCGCGCGAGGAGAACGGCATCATCGCGTACTTCTTCGACACGATGGAGTTGTAGTTGGACGCCCAGGTCTCCTTGGAGATGGACGCGCCGACCGAGATGACCTTGTCGGCCAGACCGGGGTCACCGATCGTGTTGGCACCGGGGCCGGAGTTGCCGGCCGAGATCACGAGCTGGACGCCGTAAGTGTCGATGAGACGCGTGTACAGCTCGGCCCGCGCGTTGTTGCCGTCGTTCAGCGCCGGGAGGCCGCCGATCGACATGTTGACGATGTCGACGCCACGGTTGACGACGAGATCGATCATGCCCTCGGCGAGCGCGACGTTGGTGCAGCCGGGGCCGAAGACGCAGGCACGCGACGAGACGATCTTCGCGCCGGGCGCGGCACCGTTCATCTTGCCGTCGAACAGGCTGTTCGCCGCGGTGATACCGGCGACGTGGGTGCCGTGCTCGGACGAGATGATGCCGATGTTCGCGTAGTCGGCCTTGGCGCCGGCCGCGTTGTAGACGACGTCCTTGCGGACCTCGACGACGAACGGGATGCGCTCGGCGACATCGGTCGCCGGGTTGTCCGTCCCGAAGTAGCCGATCTGGTAGCCGTCCTTGTACGCCTTCATCGGCTTGTCGTCGGTGAAGTCGTGGTTGTCGTTCACGTCGACGGTGACCGTGCCGGCGGCGGCGTTGTACAGCACGCCCCAGACGTCGGTCGTGTCGCCGTCGCGGTTGACGTCACCCTTTTCGTCGCCGTCGGCGGTGACGGACTCGGCGAAGTAGCTGAACTTGTAGTCGCCGACCGGCGCCGTGAAGTTCTCGGTGCCCTGGGTGGGCGTGGTGATGGCGAAGGCCGGACCGGAGACCGCCTTCGTCATCCGCAGCCAGCTGCCGTCGCCGTCGTTGACCGGGTCGGTGGACGTCACCCAGTCGACGATCTTGCGCTCGCCGGTGGTGGTCTTCTGGAGCGCGGGGTGCGCCAGGTCCACACCGGAGTCGAGGATGCCGATGGTGATACCGCGGCCGTCCGCCTTCGGGTTCTTCTTCACGAAGTCGACGGCGCCCGTCTCGAACGACGGGTTGTACGGGTTCTTGGCGGGAGTCTTCTTGTCCGGCGCCGCGTAGGTCTTGGTGCCCGCACTCGCCTGGGGGGCGGAGGCGGTGTCGGCACTCGGCGTCGGGTCGTCCAGCGGGATGTCCTGGCGCAGGTCGATCCCGTGCACGGAGGAGAGCTTGGCGGCGGCCTTGATGGCCGCGTCGGCCTTCGCGGTCGGGACGGTGGCCCGGACGTAGCCGACCTTGTCGAAGGTCCGGCCCACGAGGCCGCCCTGGACCGCGTCCAGCTGCGCGGCCACCTGCTCGGTCTGGCCCGGAGCGGTGGCGATCATCATCGTGACGGTCTTGTCGCCGTCGGCCTTGGCCTCGGAGAGGAGCGCGGCGTCGTCGGAGCCGAGCTTGTCGTGCGCCGACTTGACGGCGCCGTCGGCGGGGGCCGCCCCCGTCGCCGTGTCCGCGGAGAAGGCCATCGGTATCGGCCCTGCCCCGGAGAGCGCGGCCACCAGTCCGGCGGCCACGGCTATGCGCGCCAGTCGTCTCGCGCTCGTTATCTGTTCGCGCTCGGGCGTGAAGGTCATCGGCATCCCTTGTAGGTAAAGGAACGTGCGTCGAGCGGCCAGGTCGATCGACCCCGGCCGCGATCATCCGGCTGCGACCCCGGATGATCGCCCAGCTTTACTCAAGGGACAGATGTTTGGGGAAGGTTGACCGAAACGAGATGGATGGATGGGGAAAACCCGCGATCTGCCTTGAGGAGATATGGCCAGAAACATGAGCTTTCACACCTTTGTGTAACCCGGTTGGGGGGGACAGGATCGGGTGCGGTGCAGACCGGTCCGCCGCCCCGAGGCCCGAAAGGGGCCCTGGTCGGACAATTCCCCAGCCGGTTCCCGCCGGGCGGGTTAACTTCCTTGTGTGCGTACGACCTTGAGGGTGGCGGCCTACGCCGTCTGTGTCCGAAACGGCCAGATCCTGCTCGCCCGCAGCCCCGCCGACGGAGGCGGCCACGAATGGGTCCTGCCGGGCGGCGGCATGGAACACGGCGAGGATCCCTACCACACCGTCCGCCGCGAGCTCATGGAGGAGACGGGCTACCGCATCGATGTGACGGGCCTGCTGGGCATCGACTCCGTCCGCCACACGTTCACGCACCGCTGGCGGCGTCCGAGGGACCACCACGGCGTACGGCTGGTGTACGAGGGCCTGATCACCGGCGGCGAACTCCGCCCGGAGGTGAACGGTTCCACGGACCTGGCCGCCTGGCACGACCTGGACGCGGTGGCGGGACTGCGGACGGTGCGGATGGTCGACGTCGGGCTGGAGCTGTGGCGGGAGCGGCCGGTCACGGGGAGGGCCGCGAAGGCCGGGGAGCAGCCCGAGTAGCCCGAGCGGTCCAACCAGCCCGAGCGGTCCGAGCGGACCGAGCGGTCCCCGGGAGGGGTTCAGTACCCCGGCAGATGAACGCGGAGTGACCGGCTTCGGGCCGTCTGCCGTGCGGTCGTGAACGGGCGAGGTGGCCCAAGATCCACGTACGGAGATCGGTGTCGCGCGTTGCTGCCTCGTTCACGCACAGGTCATCCCTGTTGCCAAGCATCCAAGGAGAGCGGGACGTTCGCGACTGCGATCACCCGTGACCACTTCCGACGCGTTCGCACTCGGGGAGACCGCGCCATGTCGCGCACACGCTCTGTCGCCGGCTCCACGCTGGGACCCAACCGACGTACGGTACTCGCCGCGGCCGGGGCGGTGTCCGTCTCGGCGGGCGTCGGCTACGCGCTGCGGCCCAGTGACAGCCAGGCCGCCACGGTGGCCGAAGCCGCCGCCGAGGGTCCGGTGACCGTGCCCCGGCAGGCGGTGCCGGCCGGGCTCGGCCCGTTCACCCGGGGCACCACGCTCAACAACGTCTCCGCGCCCCTCGGCGCGGGCGGCTACCGGCGCCTCGGCGAGGGCCCGGCCTGGCAGCGGGTCGTACGGTCGGAACTGGCCGAGCCCCGCTCCGGCCGTGCCGCCCGCCGGACCACGATGGCGGCCTTCGTCCAGTTCACGGACCTTCACCTGACCGACGTACAGCACCCGCTGCGCCTGGAGTACATGCGTTCGGCCGACCAGGACGCCTGGCGCCCGCAGGAGGCGCTGACCGTGCAGGGGGCGACCTCGCTGGTCGAGCGGATCAACGCGTTGCGCGGAGCGCCCGTCACCGGCTCCCCGCTCCACTTCGTGATGACCACCGGCGACAACACGGACAACAACGCGCACTCCGAGCTGGAGTGGTTCATGAAGGTGATGAGCGGCGGCCGTATGACGCCGAACACCGGTGACCCGCGCCACTACGAGGGCGTCCAGAACAGCGGCCTCCCGCTCTACTGGCAGCCGGACTCCGTCACCCGCGACTTCGACAAGCGGCACGGCTTCCCGCACATCGAGGGCTTCCTCGCGGCGGCGATACGAGAAGTCCGCAGCCCGGGCCTGAACATGCCCTGGTACTCGACGGTCGGCAACCACGACTCCCTGCCCCTCGGCTGCTACGCCTCCCACAGCGACCCCTTCCTCACCGACTTCGCGGTGGGCGGCAAGAAGCTGATGGATCTGCCGGCGGCGCGCAGCAAGGCGCTCCAGGACCAGATCAGGAGCTCCCAGGACCCGAGGGGCATCGCGTTCCGCGAGCTGATCCAGGCCCACACCCGGGACCTGCGCTCGGTCACCCCGGACGAGAAGAGGGCCCCGTTCACCCGGGCGGACTATCTGAAGGCGCACCTGGACCCGGCGTACGCGGGCGTGGGCCCGGTCGGCCACGGCTACTCGAAGGACAACCTCGACGCCGGCACCCAGTACTACACCTTCCGGATCTCGGACGACGTCATCGGCATCAGCATCGACACCACCGACCCGGGCGGCCACTACCAGGGCTCGATCGGCGCGGCCCAAGTGCGCTGGCTGGAAAGGACGTTGAAGGAACAAGAGAAGGCCGGCTCGTACGCCATCGTGTTCAGCCACCACACCAGCGAGTCGATGACGAACACCCACCTCGACCCGGCCCACCCGACCGAGCGGCGCTACGACGGCGGGGCTCTCGTGTCCCTCCTCGCCAGCCACCGCAACGTCCTCGCCTGGGTGAACGGCCACATCCACCGCAACGTCATCACCGCGCACTCGGCTCCGGACAACCGCTCGTTCTGGGAGATCTCGACCGCGTCACACATCGACTTCCCCCAACTGGCCGGCATCATCGAGCTGGTGGACAACAACGACGGCACGCTCTCGCTGTTCACGACGCTGGTGGAGTCGGCGGCCCCGCACCGCACGGACTACTCGGACCTGTCACAGACGGGACTGGCGGCCCTGTACAGGGAGTTGTCGTTCAACGCGCCGGGGTCGGGGAGGGATCTGTCGGGGAGTGCGGGGGACCGGAACGTGGAGCTGGTCCTGAAGAAGGGCTGACGGCCCGGGAGTTCGGCACGGCGCGAAGGCTGAAAGTCGCTCAACCGGACCACCCCGGGCAACCTCACTCCCGCCCCTCGGGTCCCTCCCCTGGACCGACACTCGGCGAGGACGCGCCGACGGTCATGAACAAGGGGGAACGGCATGCCAGTCATCAAGAGGCAGAGCGTCAAGGGGCAGGGCAGCAGGAAGCAGGGCAAGAGGCTCGTCGGGATGGCCGCGGCGATCGCCGTAGCGGCAGGCGCGTTCGCGGCGCCCGCGATGGCGGCGGCGCCGGCTGAAAGGGGCGGCGGTCACGAGGCCACCCGCGAGGCCATGAACGCCGCCGTCCAGGACGGCGTACCCGGTGTGGCCCTCCAGGCCAAGGACCGGCACGGCGTGTGGAAAGCGACCGCCGGTGTCGGCAACCTCAAGACCAAGCAGCCGCGCAGCGCCCAGGACAACTTCCGGGCGGGCAGCATCACGAAGACCTTCATCGCGACGGTCCTGCTCCAACTGGAGGCCGAGGGGCGGGTGTCGCTCGACGACACCGTCGACAAGTGGCTGCCCGGAGTGGTCAGCGGTAACGGACACGACGGCCGCCAGATCACCCTCCGCCAGCTCCTCAACCACACCAGCGGCATCTTCAACTACACCGAGGACGAGAACTTCGTCCACGACGTCTTCCTCGCGGAGGGCTTCTTCAAGAACCGGTACCGAACCTGGACCCCGAACGAGATCGTCAGGATCGCCATGGGTCACAAGCCCGAGTTCGCCCCGGGCGCCGACTGGAGTTACTCCAACACCAACTACGTGATCGCCGGCATGGTCATCAAGAAGGTGACCGGCAACTCGTACGGCGACGAGGTCCGCCGGCGCGTCATCAAGCCGCTCGGGCTGCACGGCACGTACATGCCCGGGACGAGCCCCACCGTCCCCCGGCCCAGCAGCCGCGCCTACTCGACGCTCGCCGAGAACCCCACCGGCAAGATCTACGACGTCACCGAACTCAACCCCTCGATGGCGAACTCCGCCGGCGAGATCATCTCCAACCCCGGTGACCTGAACCGCTTCTACTCGGCGCTGATGCGCGGCAAGATCCTGCCCGCCGAGCAGCTCACCGAGATGAAGACGACCGTCGCCGCCGGGGCCGACGGACGCGACGGGCTCGGGGTCTTCGCATACGACCTGAGCTGCGGGGTCACCATCTGGGGGCACAGCGGCGGCATCCACGGTTCCAGCTCCATGGCGGTCACCACGGCCGACGGCGAACACTCCCTCGCCGTCAACTTCAACGGCGACTGGAGCGGCGGCCCGCTGGAGGTCGTCCAGGCGGAGTACTGCGGAAGCTGATCCCCGACTCGACACACGAGGACGGGCCCCCGGTCGCCCGGCGGCCCCTCCTCTCCCCTCCTGGTTCTGCCCGGTCCGTCACTACCGGGGCAGCACCACGACGTACGCCGCCGGCTCGCGGTCCCCCGACGCCATCAGAGCCGTACGTACGACAGTCGCCTGCTGGTCGATCGCCTCGCGCAGCTTGCGCGGCGTGATGTGGACGACCGTGATGCCGAGTCGCTCCAGGTGCTCGCGCTTACGGGCGTACTCCGACCACAGCGCGTCGTCCTCCTCCTGGTGACCCGGGCGCGGGGCGCGGGTGTCCAGCTCCACCGCCACCGCGTGGTCGGGCCAGTAGGCGTCGAGGCCACCGAGGTGCGGACCGCCCGGCAGGCGCAGGTCGACGTTCCATACGGGGTCCGGGAGGCCGTACTCGCGCACCATCCGGAACAGCCGGTCCTCCGCGATCGCCCGGCCCTCGGCGAGCAGGGAGTCGACGGCGTCCACGACATGCGGGCGGCCGAGCAGCCGCCCCTGGTTCAACTCCCGTACCACCGCCGCCGGTTCACTGTGTCCGCCGCGCACCGCGTCGGTCAGCAGCCGGCGTACGGCGTCGGCGTCCGTGAGACCGGCCACCGCGTCGGCGAGGGCGCGCGGGACCGGGGCGACCGGGATCCCGTCGACCAGCTCGGGCGTGGGCAGCGACGAGGAGCGGACGATACGGACGCAGCCCGTGGAGCGCAGTCGGCGCAGCCGGGGGACCAGCACGTCGAGGGTGCCGAGGGACAGCAGCGGCGGCGCGGACGAGAAACCGTGCAGGGCGAGTGCGGCGAGGCCGGTGATCATGGCCTCGGCGTAGACCGGACGGCCTCGCTCCCGGTACGGCTGCTCGGCGTCGGGCTGGGCCGGAACTCCCGTCGACGTCCGCTCCTTCGCCGTGTACAGCAGGGCCGCGTGCAGCCGCTCCTCGCTGGTGGGCGGGCCCGGGTGCAGCAGGAACACGCCCGGCAGGATCTGCTGCCAGGGTCCACCGGGCCGGCACTGTTCGTTGGCCTCGGCGGCGGCGATGCCGTGGGCCCGCAGTTGCGCGGTGGTCAGTACCCGGCGCTGTACGTGCGACAGGTGGCGGAGGGGGCGGGTGCTCGGGGAGAGCGGGGTGTTGTGGGTCATGACTCCGACTTTCCCGTGTCCGATCCGTCCGCTAACCGCTGTTACACGCCCGTTGACAATTCCGGACAAGCTCGCCCTAAAGTGCAAGCGTTCGAGTGCCGAAAGATGCTGGTCCCTCCGGGGGTTACGGGATGGGGTGCCCGGGTTCGGTAACGGTGGTTCGTTGTCGGGTGCGGGTGCGGGTGCGGGTGCGGGTGCGGGTGCGGGTGCGTGGGGGCTGGTCGCGCAGTTCCCCGCGCCCCTGAAAAGCAGGGGCTGCGCCCCATGCTTTTCGGCCCGCAGGGCCCGTGCTTAGCCCCCACCGGGCCGCACCCGACCCCTTACCTCGCCGCCGCCCCGTCGCAGGCCTGTGCCCGCAGGGCACGGGCCAGGTCGTCCCGGGACTCCAGGACCAGGCGCCGCAGGGCCGGCGCCGCGTCCGCGTGGTCCGTCAGCCAGGCGTCCGTCGCCGCCAACGTCTCCGGCGAGTCCTGGAGGGACGGGAACAGGCCCCGTACGACGTCCATGCCGATCTGGATCGAGCGGTCGGCCCACGTCCGTTCGATCACCGCGAAGTACTTGTCCGTGTACGACGCGAGAAGCTCCCGCTGCGAGCCCTGCGTGAACCCCGAGATGGTGGCCTCGACGAGGGCGTTGGACAGCGCGTCCGACTCCACGACCTGGGCCCACGCCTGTGCCTTGACGGCGGCCGAGGGACGGGCGGCGAGGCAGCGGACCTGGTGGCGCTTGCCGGACGCCGTGTCGTCGCGGGCGAGTTCGGCGGCGAGCGCCTTCTCGTCGGCGACGCCGTGCGAGGTGAGCGGTTCCAGGAACGACCACCGCAGTTCCTGGTCGACGTCGAGGCCGTCGATCTTTGCCGTGCCCTCCAGCAGCCCCTGGAGCAGCTGGAGATCGGCCTCACTGGACGCCACGGCCGCGAAGAAGCGGGCCCATGTCAGCTGGTGCTGGCTGCCCGGTTCGGCCAGCCGCAGTTCCTTCAACGCGCCCTCGGCGAGCAGACGTTCACCGGTCGCCCGCCAGTCGGGGGCCACGTAGTGGGTGAGCGCGGAGCCCGCCCAGGCGTGCAGCATCTGCAGGACGCCGATGTCCGACTCGCGCCCCGCGAACCGCAGCACCAGGTCGACGAAGTCCCGGGCCGGCATCAGCGCGTCCCGCGTCAGGTTCCACAGCGCGGACCAGCACAGGGCGCGGGCGAGCGGGTCGGTGATGTCGCCGAGGTGCGCCCGCAGCGTCGCCAACGAGCCCTCGTCGAACCGGATCTTGCAGTACGTCAGGTCGTCGTCGTTGACCAGGACGAGGTCCGGGGCCTCGCTCCCGACCAGCTCACCGACCACGGTGCGGGGCCCGTCCACATCGGCCTCGGCACGCGCGTACCGCTCCAGCACGCCGTCCGGCGAACGCCGGTAGAGACCGACCGCCACCCGGTGCGGGCGCAGTTCGGGGTGCGACTCGGCCGCCTCCTGGATCACGGCGAGCTCGGTGATCAGCCCGTCCGCGCTCAACAGCACCGCCGGGGTGAGGGAGTTGACCCCGGCCGTCTGGAGCCACGCCTGCGACCAGGACGCCATGTCCCGCCCACTGGTCTCCTCCAGCACGGACAGCAGATCGCCGAGGCGCGTGTTGCCGTACGCGTGCCGCTTGAAGTACCGCCGCGCGCCTTCGAGGAACGCCTCCGGGCCCACGTAGGCGACGAGTTGCTTGAGGACGGAGGCACCCTTGGCGTACGTGATGCCGTCGAAGTTGAGCTTGGCGTCCTCCAGGTCGCGGATGTCGGCCGTGACGGGGTGGGTGGAGGGGAGCTGGTCGGCGCGGTAGGCCCAGGCCTTGCGGTTGTTGGCGAAGGTGACCCAGCCGTTGGTGAAGCGGGTCGCCTCGACGAGGGAGAAGGCCCCCATGAAGTCGGCGAAGGACTCCTTGAGCCACAGGTCGTCCCACCACTCCATGGTGACGAGGTCGCCGAACCACATGTGGGCCATCTCGTGCAGGACGACGTTCGCCCGCCGCTCGTACGCCGCCTGCGTCACCTTCCCGCGGAAGATGAACTCCTCGCGGAACGTGACCAGCCCCGGGTTCTCCATCGCGCCGAGGTTGTACTCGGGCACGAAGGCCTGGTCGTACTTCCCGAAGGGATACGGGTAGTCGAAGTGGTCGTGGAAGAAGTCCAGCCCCTGCTTGGTGACGAGGAAGACGTCGTCGGAGTCGAAGTAGGGGGCGAGACCCTTGCGGCACATGGCGCCGAGGGGGATGTCGAGGGTCGTACCGTCGGCGAACGTACGGGAGTACGCATCGGTGACGTAGTGGTAGGGCCCCGCGAGGATGGCGGTGATGTAGGTGGAGATGGGCTTGGTCTCGGCGAACCGCCACACCCCGTCCGTGAGTTCCCCGAGCCCGTTGCTCCACGCGACCCACTCCTGGGGCGCCCGCACCTCGAACCGGAAGGGCGCCTTCAGGTCGGGCTGCTCGAAGTTGGCGAAAACGCGCCGGGAGTCGGCGGGCTCGTACTGCGTGTACAGGTACACCTCGCCGTCCTCGGGGTCGACGAAGCGGTGCAGGCCCTCGCCGGTGCGGGAGTAGGCGCACTGGGCGTCGACCACCAGCTCGTTGTCCGCGGCGAGATCCTCCAGGAGGATGCGCGTGCCGTCGAAGACGGCCCCCGGGTCGAGATCCCGGCCGTTGAGGGAGACGGCGGTCACACTCGGCGCGATGAGATCCGCGAAACTGGTGGCACCGGGCTCGGCGCACCGGAAGCGGACGGTGGTCACGGACCGGAAGGTCCGAACCCCGCCCCCGCCCTCACCGCTTCCCGTTTCCCTGTCACCCACGGCGGACCGCACGTCGAGAAACACCTCGTACCCGTCGACGGACAGCAGCGCGGCCCGCTCCCGGGCCTCGTCGCGGGACAGATTCTCACCGGGCACGGAACACTCCCTCGATTGTCATCAGTACGGCCGACCAGCACCGATCCTGCCACGCACCACTGACACCGGGCACCCGGGAATGCGACGGTGGCGCGGATACGTTCCCCCTGGAAAGAGCGCCCTTCCTTAGGAGATCCATGTCCGAGACGACCTCGACCAAGACGCCCGTCGACTTCTGGTTCGACCCGCTCTGCCCCTGGGCCTGGATGACCTCCCGGTGGGTCCTGGAGGTGGAGAAGGTCCGCGACATCGAGGTCCGCTGGCACATCATGAGTCTGGCGGTGCTCAACGAGGACAAGCTCGACGAGCTGCCCGAGGAGTACCGCGAGATGCTCGCGGTGAAGGCCTGGCAGCCGGTGAAGGTCGCGACGGCGGCCTGGCAGAAGCACGGCGCCGACGTCCTCGGCCCCCTCTACACGGCCCTGGGCACGCGCATCCACAACAACGGCGAGGGCGCGACCCTCGAGGCGATAGCCGGCGCCCTCGCGGACGTCGGCCTGCCCGCCGACCTGATCGACTACGCCGAGCAGGAGAACTTCGAGTTCGACGCCGAGCTGCGCGCCTCCCACAAGGAGGGCATCACCAAGGTCGGCCAGGACGTCGGCACCCCGGTGATCGCGGTCCCCGGTGCCGACGGCGAGCAGATCGCCTTCTTCGGCCCGGTCGTCACCCCGGCCCCGAAGGGCGAGGAGGCCGCCAAGCTGTGGGACGGCACCCTCCTGGTCGCCTCGGTCCCCGGCTTCTACGAGATCAAGCGCTCGCGGACGGCGGGACCGGACTTCAGCAACCTGTAGGCGAAGCCGGGTACGGGGCGGCCCCCGCGAGTCATGTCCTCGCGGGGGCCGCCCGTCGTTCCGCCTGCCCTCGTGTCCGGTGAGAAGACGATCACGAGGCAGGACGCTTCATAGCCGAAGTTTATTGCACATAGCTTGCAACTGCGTGCTAACAATAAAAAGCCCCTCGTGTGACGCGCACGAGGGGCTTTTCGTCGCCGACGAGGAACCGGCTTACGGACCGTCTGGGGATCGGTCTACGCGGCGACGGACGTGTAGTGCGAGGCGTCCCCCGTGATCGAGTAGCTCTCCTTGCCCTCGATGCCGACCGGGATGTCACCCGCGATGGTCACCCGGTGCAGGCGGCGCGGGAGGCCGTTGTAGTTGTCGATGGCGTAGTGCTGGGTGATGCGGTTGTCGAAGAGGACGAGCTGGTTCGGCGACCAGCGGTGGCGCAGGATGTTCTCCGGGCGGGTGACGTACGCCTGGAGCAGGTCCAGGATCTTGCGGGACTCGGTGACCGACAGGCCGACGATCCGCTGCGCGAACCCGCCGATGAACAGCCCGCGTTCACCGGTCAGCGGGTGGACACGGACGACGGGGTGGGCCGTGCGGAACCCGATGGACGTGAACTGGGCGCGCTGGGCGGCCTGTTGCTCGTCGAGCGCCTCGTCCGGCACCGCGTAGTCGTAGTCGTTGGTGTGCTCGGCCCACAGGTTGTCGGCCAACCGCCGCAGGGGTTCCGGCAGATCGCGGTAGGCGGCGGCCGAGCTGGCGATCAGGGTCTCGCCGCCGTACGGCGGGATCGTGATGCTGCGCAGTGTGCTGGCCTGCGGCGGGTTGAGGACGAAGGTGACATCCGTGTGCCAGTGGTTGGCGGCGCGGCCCCGCTCGCTGTCGACGGGCAGGATGTTCGGCGCGCCGTCGACGGACGGCACGGTCGGATGGGCGGTGGTGAGCTCGCCGAAGTGGCGTACGAAGGCCTGCTGGCCCTCGTCGACGAGGTTCACGTCGTCGAAGACCAGGGCCTTGTGGACGTTGAGGGCCTCGCGGAGAGTGGCGACCTGCTCCTCGTCGAGGGGCTTGGAGATGTCGACGCCGAAGACGCGGGCGCCGATGTTGGCGGTGATCTTCTGGATGTCGATGCCGGTCATGTGCTGGTCCTTTCAGACGAGGGCGGGGGCGGACGCGGAGACGGAGGTGGGGCTGACGTACTGGTTCGCGGGTCGCGGGAGGCCGTACCTCTCGCGCAGGGTCTGGCGCGGCCCGTACTCGCTGCGGAGCAGACCGCGGGCGCGCAGGATCGGGACGACGTGGTCGACGAAGGCCTCGAGCCCGGAGGGCAGCACCGCGGGCATGATGTTGAAGCCGTCGGCGGCACCCCGGGTGAACCAGGTCTCGATCTCGTCGGCGACCTGCTCGGGCGTCCCGGCGAAGGTGAGGTGCCCGCGCCCGCCGCCGAGTCGCCCGATGAGCTGCCGTACGGTGAGACGCTCGCGCCGGGCCAGTTCGACGACCAGGGTGTACCGGCTCTTGGCCCCCTCGATCGCGCTCTCGGGCGGCAGGTCGGCCGGCAGCCGGGCGTCCAGCTCCAGTGTCCCGGCGGGGAGTTTCAGCAGACCCTCCAGGTTGGCCACACCGTGCGTGTACACGATGTGGTCCTCCAGGATCTGCTCGTTGGCCAGCGCCTCGGCCTCCGTCGAGCCGAGCACCGGGACGATGCCGGGCAGCACCTTGATGTGGTCGGGGTCGCGACCGCCCGCCGCCGTACGGGACTTGAGGTCGGCGTAGAAGGCCTGCGCGTCCTCGACGGTCTGCTGGGCGGTGAACACGGCCTCCGCGTACCGGGCCGCGAACGCCTTGCCGTCCTCGCTCGACCCCGCCTGCACGAGCAGCGGGTAACCCTGGGGCGTACGCGGCACGTTGAGCGCGCCCTCGACGCTGAAGTACGTCCCCTTGTGCCGGGGCGGATGGACCTTCGTGTCGTCGCCCCAGACGCCGGTGGCCTTGTCGCCGATGATCGCGTCGTCCTCCCAGCTGTCCCAGAGCTTGAGGGCGACGTCGAGGAACTCGGCGGCCCGGGCGTACCGCTGGGCGTGGGCGGGCTCCGCGTCGAGCCCGAAGTTCCGGGCGGCCTCGGCACCGGCCGTGGTGACGATGTTCCAGCCCGCCCGGCCACCGCTGATGAGGTCGAGCGAGGCGAACTTGCGGGCCAGGTTGTAGGGGGAGTTGTAGGACGAGGAGGCGGTGGCGATCAGACCGATGTGCGTGGTCGCCGTCACCAGGGCCGTCAGCAGGGTGAGTGGCTCCAGCGCGCCTGCCGGACGCTGCGCGACGCTTCCCCACAGCTGGGGACTGTCGGCCAGGAACAACGAGTCGAAGGTGCCACGCTCCGCGATCCGGGCGAGCCGTACATAGTGATCCAGCTCGACATGGGCGTACGGGTCGCTCTCGGGCAGCCGCCACGAGGCTTCGTGGTGGCCGGTGGTCATGAGGAAGGCGTTGAGGTGGAGCTGGCGGGTCATGGGTGCTGCGTCCTTTGCTCTGGACAGGTGCGGGGAGGGCTGGAGATGTGGGGGAGGGTCTGCGAACGCCGTGCACTTTCAGCCCGTCCGGCGATTGAGGACGAGGCCGTTCAGGCCGACAGTGGGGGTCTGGGGGCGTGCAGCCCCCAGGGATGGGACGGGTAGGGGCGGCGGGGGCGAGACAAGGGCGCTCACCGGACGTCCGACGTCACCCCCAGAGCGCCCAGCAACACCTGTCGGTACTCTTCCCGCGGCCGTTCGTGATCGACGACCAGGTCGACCCGGATCCGCCCCTCTTCCAGCACCAGCACCCGATCCGCCAGCACGATCGCCTCATCGACGTCATGCGTGACCAGCAGCACCGACGGCTGATGCCTCCGCCACAACTCCCGAAGCAGCGCATGCATCTTGATGCGCGTCAGCGCGTCCAACGCCCCGAACGGCTCGTCGGCGAGGAGCAGTTCGGGTTCCCGGACCAACGATCGGGCCAACGCGGCCCGCTGCGCCTCGCCGCCGGACAACTCGCTGGGCCAGGCGCGTTCCCGCCCCTTCAGGCCCACCTCCGCGAGAGCTTCGCGGCCCTTCGCGGCAGCCTCCTTGCCTTCCGTCCCCAGCAGTACGTTGTCCAGCACCCGGCGCCAGGGCAGCAGCCGCGAGTCCTGGAAGACCACCGACACCCGCTCGGGGGCGGTGAGTCGCCCACTGCCCTCGACCTCGTGATCGAGGCCCGCGACCGCCCGCAGCAACGTGCTCTTGCCGGAACCGCTGTGCCCGAGCAGAGCCGTGAACTGTCCGGCCGGGATGTCGAGGTCGATGCCGTCGAGGACCTTGCGCCCGCCGAACGACCGGGTCAGGCCCCGGAGTCGGACGGCGGACCGGTTCGTCAGTTGCTCAGTGTGCGTCGCCATGACAGCACCCTCCGTTCGATGAGACGGACCGCGCTGTCGGACACCAGGCCGAATATGCCGTAGATGACCAGGCCGACGAGGATGACGTCGCTCTGGCCGTAGTTCTGGGCCTGGAACATCAGGTAGCCGAGTCCGCTGGTGGCGTTGATCTGCTCCAGGACGACCAGGCCGAGCCAGGACCCGGTCACGCCGAGCCGGAGTCCCACGAAGAATCCGGGCAGCGCGCCGGGCACGACGATCTGCCGGACGAACTCGAACCGCGACAGGCCCTGCACCTCGGCGAGTTCGACGAAGCGGCTGTCGATGCCGGACAGCGCGGCATGCGTGTTGAGATAGATCGGGATGTAGACGACGATGGCGATGATCGCGATCTTGAACGTCTCGCCGATGCCCAGCCAGAGAATGAACAGCGGGATCAGGCCGAGGGCCGGGATCGCCCGGTTGAGCTGGACCGTCCCGTCGATCAGCGCCTCGCCGACCCGGCTGAGCCCGGCGGCCAGCGCGAGCAGGATGCCGCCGGCCAGCCCGATCGCGAAGCCGGAGGCGGCCCGCCGCACCGAGGTCAGGATGTCGGCCGGCAGGGTCCCCTCGGTCCACAGCCGGACGCCGGTCTTCAGCACGGTCCAGGGCGCCGGAATCGCGGCCGGGTCGAGCCGTCCGGCGGCGGACGCGGCGGCCCACAGCGCGATGACGAGGGCCGGCCCGATGAGCGGAGCGGCGGGCAGCCGCTTGCCCGGCGAGAGCCGGCGCCGCCTGCGAACCTGCGAGCCGCTCCCCTGGCCGGCCGAGACGGGCCTGTCGGGCTCGACAGGTGCGGTGGCCTCGGCGCCGGCGGAGGCGCCGGCGGTCACGGCGGTCACCGCCGGTACTCGGCAGCCACGGACTTCGCCGCGATGCCCTCGAAGCGGTGGTCGAAGAGCGAGCTCACGTCGAACTTCTTCACGAAGCCGCCCTCCGCGAGCAGATCGGCGGTCTCCTGCTCCCAGGCGACCGCCTCGGTCCAACTAGGCGGAAAAAGCGGCTTGTTGGCGAGTTTGGTGATCCCCTGCGCCTGGGGGAGGGTCAGGTTCTGCGTCTTCACGTAGAACTCCTCGTTCCAGAGACCCGGGTGCTCGTACGTCCACACCTGGCCCTTGGCCCAGTACGGGATGTACGCGGCGACCGCGGCGGCCTTCGCGGAGTCGTTCAGCACGGAGACCGGCGCCCACAGCAGGTTGAGCAGATCGACCACGTCCGTCTGGATACTGCGGGCGCCCTTTGCGCCGTACTGCTGGAAGTACGCGGGCGCCTGGCTGATGGCCAGCGGCGCGATGTCCACCTGGCCCGACTGCAGAGCGGTGAGGAACTGGTTGCTGGTCAGCGGGACGAGCTCGACCCCGTCGTACGCCAGTCCTGCCTTCTGCAACGCCCGCAGAAGTACGACGCCTTGGGCCTGGCCCTGGGAGAAGGCCAGCTTCTTGCCCTTGAAATCCGCGACCGACCGGATGTCGCTGCCGGGCTTGGTGGCGAACAGATAGTTCGGCTTACGGGTGACATTGATCGCGACGATTTTCGCGTCGTATCCCTGGAAGTGCGCCTGGATCGGCGGAATGCCCGCGTTGTTGGCAAGGTCGAGGGAACCGGCGCGGAAGGCGTTGATGACATCGGGACCGGCGGAGATGTTCTCCCAGCTCGACACCTTGAACGGCAGATCGCCCAACTCGGCCAGCTTGAACTGGAGTTGCTGCGTGCCCGCATACGAGGAGATCTTCAGGCTCGTACCGGCCGGAATCCTGTCGGCGAGCGGGGCGGTCGAGATGCCCAAGGTGTCGGCGGCGGCGCTGCTGTCGGCGCAGCCGCTCAACCCGGCGACACCGGCCGCGGCGCCGAGCAGGGAGGTGAGGAAGAGCCGTCGGTCGACTGACATGGGAGTACTCCGTGAGGTCGAAAGGCACGAATGCATGCGGAATTCGGGCGCGACAAGGCCCGGAAAACGGAATTCACGCAGAAAGACCAGAAAGGTCAGAAAGAGATGAGCGCTTCACACGTGGCAACGTGTCAGCAACAGTGGCGACGTGTCAGCAACAGAGGGTGCGACAGCTCACGAAAGGGCTCATGAGAACGATGTTCCAGGTCATGCGTGGTCCCTGTCAACATTCGGAGTTTCTGAATTAAATAGCGTCAGGTGAGACGGCCAGTGGATCCCGGTACAGCACATCGAGCGCCACCGAACCGCCCGCCACCGCGAGCACCGAATCCGGGAAACTCGTCGGCACGACGGAGCCCGCGCGTTCGGCGCCGACCTCTTCGCGCAGCGCGGCGAGGCAGTCCTCGCGGTGGATGACCCCGACCTCGGTCACCACCACCCTCTCCGGATTCAGCACATCGAGCAGCAGCCGTGTCGCCCGCCCCACGGCACCCGCCCGCCGCACCAGCAGGCCTACGGCAGCCGGGTCGCCCCCGGCCGCCGCCGCGACCACCCGCATGGGGTTCGTGCCCGCGACAACACCCGCCTCCCGCGCCCGCCGGCACAGCGTCCGCTCGCTCAACTCGGCCTGCAGGCACCCCGTACGCCCGCAGTCGCACACCTCCGTCCCGCCCGGCACCGGCAGATGGGCGATGGCGCCCGCCTGGGAGCGCGGCCCGTGGTGCACCTCGTCGTTGGTCGCGAACGCCGCGTCGACCACATTGCCGACGAACAGATGCAACACGCTCCCACCGCCCGGCGCCGCCCCGAACAGCCGTTCCGCGTTGACCAACGCCCGCGCGTGCCCGTCCACATGGACCGGCAGCCCGGTGCGGCCGGCGAGCGCCTCCCGGACCGCCACGTCCCGCCAGCCCAGCAGCGGGTGCTCGACGACGGTCCCTGACTCCCGGTCCACCCAGCCACCCACGGCCACGCCGACACCGAGGGCCCGGCAGCGGGGTACGCCGTCCAGCAGCGCCCGCAGCCCCGCCGCGGCCCGCTCCAGGACCCATCCCGGCTCCGTACGCTCGTGCTTCAGCTCGCGCCGGGCCACGACCCGGCCGCGCAGATCGAGTAGCGCCACCGTCGTGTACGGCACGGCCACGTGCACCCCGGCGACCACGAGCCGCGAGGCGTCCAGATCGACGGGGACATGCGGACGCCCCACCCCGTTGGAACGCCGGGGCACGGACTCCTCCCGGATCAGACCGAGTTCGGTGAATCGAGCGCAGTAGTCCGTCACCGACGCCGGCGACAGCCCGGTCAGCCGGGCGATGGTGCTGCGCGCCACCGGCCCGTGCGCCAGCACGGACCGCAGGACGACACTCGCGCTCGTCCTGCGCCGGTCGGAATCGGCGGCGCGAGGCACGCGGAACGAGGAGGGGGAAGGAGAGGTAAGGGTAGGTGCCGTGGCACGGGGCATCGCGATCATCCTCGGGGAACAGGTCCGACACTGCGCCGTCTCAGGAGGACTCGGGGAGCCGCGAAGGCAGGCTCAGGGAGTCCTGTGGAGCGAGGCGCGCCGGAGCCGCCTCACCCAGGGCGGCGACAGGTGGCCGTGCCCACGCGTCGCAGGTCGACATGGCGACGCGACGAGAAGTACCGGGACTGGGCGACCATGCGCTCGAAGCTAGCAAAACGGGCGGACCCTGCACAGACGACGACCGACGGGCGAGACGGCACATGTCCATACCGGAGCCGGACACCGCCATGACGCAGCCCGGGCCACGTCCGGTGCCGGGGGCTTTACAGGCCATGTGGGCCACCGACAGGACAATGGCCGGATTGGCGGAACCCTACAGAGCCCGCCCCGCGCCGCTCCGTAGCCCGAACCACCTCACCTCAGTGACCGGCATCACCCCGAACCGGGTGTAACCGCCACCGTTTGTTCGGAGCCCACCAAACCGCCGTCGCCCCCTTTGTCGAGCGCTGACGGTGATCGGCCCGAAACGCTGGGATAGCGTCACGATGTCCCTGCCGCCCACATCCCCGCGGAGTTCCCATGGCAACCGCCGTCGCCACAGCCCGCCCCGGCCAGGTCCTCGCCGACCTGCTCCCCGCCTCCCGCGTCCGGGACGCCGCGCTCGTGCTCGGCGGCGCCGGGCTCGTCGGGATCGCCGCCCAGATCGCCGTCCCCGTGCCCGGCTCGCCGGTGCCGGTGACCGGGCAGACCTTCGCCGCGCTCCTCGTCGGTACCGCGCTCGGCGCCGGCCGCGGCCTCGCCGCCCTCGTCGTCTACGCCCTGGCCGGTCTGGCGGGCGTGCCGTGGTTCGCGGAGGGCGGCTCGGGCACGTCGGGGTCCTTCGGCTACATCCTCGGCATGCTGCTCGCGTCCGCCGCCGTGGGCGCGCTGGCACGGCGCGGTGCCGACCGCTCCGTGCTGCGCATGGCGGGCACGATGCTGCTCGGCGAGGCGATCATCTACGCCATCGGCGTCCCGTACCTCGCCCTGGCCGCGGACATGAGCGCGAGCGCGGCGATCGCCGCCGGCCTCACACCGTTCCTGCTCGGCGACGCCCTGAAGGCGGCCCTCGCGATGGGCGTGCTGCCGACGGCCTGGAAGTTCCTCAACCGCTGACCCCCGCGGTTTCCGCAGTTACGTAGCTCCGCGGTTCCGTACGGATGTCGAGGAGAGGAGATCCGGGATGCCCACACGGCATCCCGGATCTTCCGCGTTCCCACCCGGCTCAGACCTGCGGCTGCTGTCCGGGCCGCCGCCGCGACCACCACATGCCCGCCGCCCCGGCCGACAGCAGCGCGGCGCCGACCGCGCCGAGCGGGAGCAGTTCGCGCCCGGGGCCGGTCCTCGGCAGTTTGTCCGCCCCCGGTGCCACCGGCTTGTTGTCGGTGCCGAGCAGCAGCGGGGTGGCCGGGGCGTTCGGTGACGGGTTGTTCGTACCGAATGGGACCGGGCCCTGCTGCCAGTACGTCTTCGCGCCGTCGGCGGTCTGGACGGGCAGACAGATCTTGCCGGTCTTGCCCAGATCGAACGTCGCGTCGACGTCGTACGATTTCGACTTACCGGCCGCGAGATTACCGACAGCGCAGCTGAAACCGCTGTTCGAACCCTTCGGAAGATCTCCTGCGGCAATCTCCGAGCAGCCCTGAACGTTCTTGACCGTCAGGCCGTCGAATCCGACGACCAAAAACCGGACAGCGCCGCTCTCCTTGCTCCCTTCGTTCTTTACCGTGGCGGTAAGTTCCGTTTCTTTCGAACTGTTGTCGACCGAGATGCTCTCGGGCAACTGTGTGGTCAACTTGACGCCTGTCGGCGCCGCGTCAACGGCCTTTCCCCCCTTGCTGCTTCCGGGCCCCTGGTCATCCGCGCTGGCGGTGAAGGAAAGGATCATCACGGCCGAGAAAGATGCCGTGAGCAGCGATCCCGCGATGACCGTCGTGCGACCAGAACTCATGTTCGTCCCCCTTGGATCCCCCTGGACCGCGCCTGAATTCGCGGTCCATGAAGAGGTACCACAAGATTTCCCGCCACTATGCTGGTACGGCACGAAGTGTGACCATTGTGGTTCTGGTGGGGCGCGCGTTGAGGGGGTGCAGGGTATTGCGGGGGAATATGAGCGGCGGTGCTCCAGGTCTGATGGTGACGGGCCGATATCGGCTGGTCGAAAGTATCGGTCAGGGGGGAATGGGGCGGGTGTGGCGGGCGGTCGACGAAATCCTTGACCGGCCGGTGGCGGTCAAGGAAATGCGGATCGACGGACTCGATGTGGAGGACACCCGAACCCGCCGCGAACGCACTCTCCGCGAGGCCAGGGCGACGGCCCGAATCGACCACCCGAACGTCGTGCGCGTGTACGACGTCGTGGACGAGGGTGAACGCCTGTGGATCGTCATGGAGCTGGTCGCGGGCCGCTCCCTCGAACAACTCCTCGCCCAGGACGGCCCGTTGAGCCCGGGCGACGCGGCCCGTGTCGGCCTCGGCCTGGTGTCGGCACTCCGCCAGGTGCACGCCGGGGGAGTGCTGCACCGCGACATCAAACCGGGCAACGTCCTGCTGGAACGACGCGACGGGCGGGTCGTCCTCACCGACTTCGGCATCGCGGCCATCCAGGACGCGAAGGCCCTCACGATGGTCGGCATGCTTGTGGGCTCCCCCGACTACATGGCCCCGGAGCGCGTGTCCGGCCGGCACCAGGGCCCGCCGTCCGACGTGTGGTCCCTCGGCGCGACCCTCTGCGCGGCACTGGGCCGCCGCTCCCCGTTCGCCCGTGAAACGACCCTGGCGACGCTGCACGCGGTCCTGTACGAGGACCCCGAACTCCCGGTCGAGGCAGGTCCGTTGCGCGATCTCCTGGCCGCGCTCCTGGCGAAGGAACCCTCGGCCAGGCCCGCACTGGAGGACGTGGAGCGGGCACTGCGGCCGGTGGCGTTCCCGGAGCCGGAGCAAGGGGAGGGCACGGGAGAGGAGCCGGAGCCGCAGACCGCCGAGGCACCGGAGATACCGGACGGACGGCCGGAAACGGCGCCCTCGACCCACGTACACCCGCACGAGGACGCACCCACGCCCGTGTACCTGGACGCGTCCCTCGTCACGGCCGCACGACAGCCACGGGAACAGCCCCCGGCGGAACCGGAGGAACAGGCGGAACCGGCGGAACCGCAGAGGGAGCAGGAGGCGCCCGAGCCCCCGCGACTACCGCCACCGCCACCGACGGACGCGGTCCCCGCCGGGCGTACGTCCGTCACCCCGTTCCTGGGAACGCCTGCCCCCGAGGCATCCAACGCGTCCACCGAAGTCCCGTCCGAGATGCGGTCCGAGGTCGGTTCGGCGATCCCCACCACCCGTAGCGCCGGAATCTCACTGATCCGCGAACAGCCGCACCCGGACACGCAGGCACGTGTGCGAGCGCAGGCGCAGGCGGTGACGGAGAGGCGGCCGGCGGAACAGCACCTGCGGCAGCGGGCGTTGGGACCGGACCCGCAGCAGGCGTCCGGCCTGCCGACGGCCACGCGGACACCGCCACCACAACCGCCGCCCGACCCCCAGGGAGGCCGAGACCCACGCCACGGCCGCCGCCGGGTGGGCATGGTGCTCGCCGGTGTGCTCACGGCGGGGGCGGTGGTGGGCCTGGTCCTGGCGGCGACGGCAGGCTCACCCGGCGACCGGAACAGGGCGAATCCGGGATCCTCGCCCGAGACGTCGACCTCGGCGCCGTACGAGCCCGCGACCCCCCGATCGGCAGACCCGACCACCCTCGAACCCACCTCCGACCCCACCCCCGAACCCACTGTCGAAGGCACCTCGCGCCCGCGCAGCCTGCCGCCCGGCGCGCACGAGGAGTCGGGCGGATACGCGTGGGCGACGCCCAGGGGCTGGCGCCGGGACGTGAAGACGGGCGCCGAGGTGCACTACACGTCTCCCGGCGGCGGGCAGGAACTCCTCGCCAAGTCCTCCCTGGCCCGGGGCGAGTTGCTGGGGACCTGGGAGGAGTCGGAGCGCAACGCCCGGCAGGGCAAGGACTACACGAAGATCACCTTGGCGGAGACGACGTACCAGGACCACCCCGCGGTCGTCTGGGAGTACACCTTCACCCTGGACGGCACCCACTGGCACGCCAGGCTGCTCGGCTTCGACGTGGAGGGGAAGTCGTACCAGATCAGCACCTGGTACCACCAGGAGATCGAGGACCAGGCGGTGCGGACCTACGAACAGGTGAAGGAGTCGTTCACCGTGCTGTGAACGACTCCTTCACCCGCCGCGGGCAACCGCTCAACTAGCCGACCTTGACGACGTCCTGGACGTCGTCGCCGTCATCGACGGCACCCGCGCCCCGGCTGTCGCCGCCGACGACCACCGATCCGTGTCCGCGCTTCTGCCGGACGAGGGAGATGGCGACCACCACGGCCGCGACCAGCAGCGAGAGCAACACGGTCTCGCGCCCGTCGTGCTCGGTGTCGGTGAGCATGTAGCCGAGGACGAACACGATGACAGCGGCGGTCGCCCAGGTCAGATAGGGGTACAGCCACATCCGTACGACGAGCTTCTCCGGGGTCTCGCGCTCGATGATCTTCCGCATGCGCAGCTGCGAGAAGCAGATGACCAGCCAGACGAACAGGGCGACGGCGCCTGAGGAGTTGACGAGGAAGAGGAAGACCGAGTCGGGGAACTTGTAGTTGAAGAAGACCGCGACGAAGCCGAAGACGACCGAGGCGATGATCGCCGCGAGCGGTACGCCACGGGACGTGGTCCGCGCGAAGGCCTTCGGCGCGTCACCGCGCTGTCCGAGGGAGAAGGCCATCCGGGAGGCCGTGTAGAGCCCGGAGTTGAGGCAGGACAGCACCGAGGTCAGCACGATGAAGTTCATGATCTGGCCGGCGTGCGCGATACCGAGCGAGTTGAGGGCGGCGACGTACGAGCCGTCCTTCTTGATCGAGGGGTCGTTCCACGGCAGCAGCGCCACGACGACGAAGATCGAACCGAGGTAGAAGACGCCGACACGCCAGATGATGCTGTTGGTGGACTTGGTGACGGCTCGCTGCGGGTCCTCGGACTCGCCGGCGGCCAGCGTGGCGATCTCGCTGCCCATGAAGGAGAAGACGACGAGCAGCACGCCGGTGAGGATGGCGCCGGGCCCGTTGGGCAGGAAGCCGCCGTGGTCGGTCAGATTGCCCAGCCCGGCCTTGTCGCTGTCGACACCGGGCAGCACGCCGAACACGGCGAGCCCGCCGATGATGACGAAGGCGCTGATGGCCACGACCTTGATACCGGCGAACCAGAACTCGAACTCGCCGTAGGAGCTGACGGAGCCGAGGTTGGTGGCGGTGAGCACCACCATCACGATGAGCGCCCAGGCCCACTGCGGTACGGCGGGAACCCACCCCTCGAGGATGGTGGCCCCGGCGGTCGCCTCGACGGCGAGTACGACGACCCAGAAGAACCAGTACAGCCAGCCGATGGAGAACCCTGCCCAGCGCCCGAGCGCCCGGTCGGCGTGCGCGGAGAACGATCCGGAGGTCGGGTTGGCGGCGGACATCTCGCCGAGCATCCGCATCACCAGCACGACGAGCGTGCCGACGAGGGCGTACGAGAGCAGGATGCCGGGTCCGGCGGTACGGATACCGGAGCTTGACCCGACGAAGAGTCCGGCCCCGATGACACCCCCGATGGCGATCATCGAGAGATGCCGGTTCTTGAGACCGGCCTGAAGACCGGTGGTCGGCTGCGAGGTCATGGGGGAATTCCTTTGCGCCGGGTGAACGGGTTAGCGCGCCGGTGGGGGCGGCGTAAACAGTTGGTCCAGTGAATCGGAGGTAAAGAGATTCTTGAACCTTTGAATCCAGATCGTTACTTGAGGTTTGCTTGAGGATTCTGGGTGTTGCTATTGCTTTTCGTGATCAGCCCCCCGGGCTGCTGCCCGGAAACACACATGTCACACTCGGACCATGCGCGTGTATCTCGGCTCCGACCATGCGGGCTTCGAACTCAAGAACCACCTCGTCGAGTGGCTCAAGGAGGCCGGCCACGACCCCGTGGACTGCGGCCCCCACATCTACGACGCCCTCGACGACTACCCGCCCTTCTGCCTTCGCGCCGCAGAGCGCACGGCGGCCGACCCGGACGCCCTCGGCATCGTGATCGGCGGCTCCGGCAACGGCGAGCAGATCACGGCGAACAAGGTGAAGGGCGTGCGCGCGGCGCTGGCCTGGAGCGAGGAGACCGCGTCGCTGGGCCGCCAGCACAACAACGCGAACGTGGTCGCGGTGGGCGCGCGGATGCACACGCAGGACGAGGCGACGAAGTTCGTGGAGACGTTCCTCGCGACCCCGTTCTCGGGCGACGAACGCCACGAGCGCAGGATCGACATGCTGTCGGCCTACAAAACAACCGGCGCCCTCCCGCCGATCCCGGCACACCACCCGGAGCAGTAAGGGGCGGGTGCGGATACGGCTGCGGGTGCCGCGTTCATCCAGCCCCTCCGGCGTTTGAGGAGCCGGGGGTTCGGGGGCAGCGCCCCCGAGGACGGGACGGGAAGGGGCGGTGGGGGCGAAAACACCCCCGCGCCCCCCGACCCACCCGCGGACAAAAGAAGGAGCACCGTGCCTGAGGGGCACACGATTCACCGCCTGGCCCAGGACTACGCCGCCGCGTTCCTGGGCACCACCCCCCACCTCAGCAGCCCCCAGGGCAAGTTCTCCGACGCGGCCGCTCTCCTGGACCGCGCGGAACTCACCCACACCGAAGCCCACGGCAAACACCTCTTCCTGGGCTTCCGCGAAGCCGACTGGATCCACATCCACCTGGGCCTCTTCGGCAAGGTGACCTTCGGCGACGCCCCCGCCCCACCCCCCACGGACACGGTCCGACTCCGACTCGCGAACAGCACCGCGTACGTGGACCTCCGCGGCCCCACCACCTGCGCCCTCATCACGGACCCCGAGAAGCGGGCGATACACGACCGCCTGGGCCCGGACCCCCTCCGCCCGGACGCCGCGCACCACACCGCCTACGCCCGCGTCAGCCGCAGCCGTACGACGATCGCCGCCCTCCTCATGGACCAGAAGGTCATCGCGGGCGTAGGAAACGTCTACCGTGCCGAGGTCCTCTTCCGGCACGGCATCGACCCGTACCGCCCCGGCAGGGACATCACTCTCACCGAGTGGGACGCGCTCTGGAGCGACCTGGCCGCCCTCATGCGCGAGGGCGTACGCAACAACCGCATCGACACCGTCCGCCCGGAACACACCCCGGAGGCGATGGGCCGCCCGCCGCGCGTCGACGACCACGGCGGCGAGGTCCACGTCTACCGCAGGGCCAACCTGCCCTGCCACCTCTGTGGCGGCGAGATCCGCACCGCCGATCTCGCCGCCCGCAACCTCTTCTGGTGCCCCACCTGCCAACGCACCTGACAGGCCGCCGAACCGGGCATCAGAACCCGTGGGGCAGCCAGGGCTCCACCATCGACCCGAACGCCACCGAGGCCTCGGCCAGCGCCCCCTGCCGGACCTCGCGTACCCGCCCGGCGGCCGCGAGCGCGGCCAACGGCACGCCTCCCAGGTAGGCGGCCCCCAACTCCCGTACCGACAAAGCGAGATCAGCCGCATCGTCCGTACGCCGGCACACCGCCCCCTTGGCGTCGCCGGTCAGCCGCCAACGCCCGGAGTTCCACGGACAGAACGCGTCCTCGACGTCGAACACGACATCCACCGGCGCCTGGTACGTCCGCGCCTCCAGCGCGGCCCCCACGCCCACCAGCCGTACGTACAGCGCGTCCCGCCTGCGCAGCCCGCACCGCCGGATGTCGGACACCATGTGATGCCAGGGCTCGTCGACCGGCCGCGCCCGCCCGACGAGCTTCGACGTCAGGTCGATGTCGAACAGGAACCGCCACAACGCCCCGTGGGAAGCGGCGTCGAGCGCCTCCACGTCCTCGACGACGACCGCGCTGTTGGCCCCGGTGACATCGAAGTCGGGCTTGACCCGGAACCGGGCGAACCCCACCACCTCCGTGCCCCGCTCGGCGACGACGCACTGCAACGGCGACGCCCCGCCCCGCCCACTCTCCGGATCGAGCACCATGACCCGGTCCCAGCCGGGCATCCGGGCCAGCATCCCGGGCCGCTCGGGCACCCGCCGCGCGTACACCGCCTCGCAGACGTCAAGGACTTCGGCCGGTACGGCATACCGCAGCCGTACGTCATCGGCCCCGGCCGGCGCCTCCAGCCGTACCCGCGTCGTGTCGATCTCGAAGTGCAGCGAGTGGGTGGCGAGCCCGTACCCGAACCGTCCGTAGATGGCGGGCTCGGACGCCGTGAGCACGGCCAACGGCTCGCCCCAGCTGCGTACGTCGTCCAGCTGGCGCCGCATCATCGACGTCAGTACCCCGCGCCTGCGATGCGTGCCGGCCACACCGACCATCGTCACGCCCGCTGCCGAAACGGAGGCACCACCCGGTACGGTTACCCGGAAAGTGAAGGCGCCCGCGCTGCCCACGCACGTGTCACCGTCCCAGGCGCCCACGAAACGGTCGTACTCGGTGAGTGATTGGTACAACTCCCGTTCCTCGGCTGACTCCGGCATTCCGCCGAAGGCCCGGAGCAGGTTGTCGTACCACTGATCCCAGTCATCGGGCCGGAGCACCCGCAAGTCGGTCGTGGCGGGGGTCCTGGAGGTCGTCATGGGCCATGCCTACCAGGGCCCTGCGGGACGAGCGAGGGAATTTTCCCCTCGGGGCCTCGGATCGGGCCTCGGTGGGTTTCACTGTGAAGTTGAAGCTCGGACGGGGGACAAGTGGGACCTCCCGTGCCAAGCAGCTGGTCCGATGGATAGGGTCCCGAACTAATGGCAGCAGGACGAGAGCGGCGCGCGGAAGCCGAGACGTTCACGGCCCGGTTGAAGAAGCAGGCACACCGGGTCCGCACCGGCCTGCGCCGATCCGCCGTGGACTACTTCCGGGGCGACGGTTCGGACTGGATCGCGCTCGCCGGTCTGCTCCTCACGATCCCGATCATCGCGGCCATGACCCTCGGCAACTCGGTGTGGTGCTCCCCGGCCCTGCTCGTCCTCCCGATCGTCGCGGGCGGCCTCCTCCTGCGCCCGGCCAGCCTGCTGGGCCTGTACGGGGCGGCGGCCACGGCACTGATCGTGGAGTCGGTGAAGCTGGGCCCGTACACGGAGGGACCCTCCAGGGTCACGCCCGGAGTGGTCCTGGTCGTGGCGGCCTGCGGTTTCTTCGGCCTGTTGATCGCACAGTTCCGCAGCAGGGTCGGCGTCCCCTGGCGGCGCGGCGGCACGATGCTGTTCGACCTGCGTGAACGCATCCGCGTCCAGAGCAAGTTGCCGCAGCTGCCGCAGGGCTGGCACCGGGAGATGGCGCTGCGCCCGGCGGGCGGCCAGTCGTTCTCGGGCGACTTCGTGGTGGCGGCCCGTACGAACGGGGGCCGCACGATGGAGGTCGTCCTCACGGACGTGTCGGGCAAGGGCATGGACGCGGGCTCCCGAGCCCTGCTCCTCTCAGGCGCCTTCGGCGGCCTCCTCGGCTCCCTGCCACCCCACGCCTTCCTCCCGGCGGCGAACGGCTATCTCCTCCGCCAGGACTGGGACGAGGGCTTCGCGACATCGATCCACCTGGTCCTGGACCTCGACTCCGGCGACTACGAACTCTTCTCAGCCGGCCACCCACCGGGCCTCCAGCTCAGCGCGGGCACGGGCCGCTGGGAGGAAAAGGCGGCGGAGGGGCCTCTGTTGGGGGTGTACGACGGCGCCCAGTTCGACCCCGTGAAGGGATCGCTGCGCTCCGGAGACGTCCTGATGCTGTTCACGGACGGTCTGGTCGAAACGTCGGAGCGGGACATCGTCGAGGGCATCGACCGCCTGACCGGCGAGGCCGACCGCTATGTGGCCGGCGGCTTCCACGGCGCGGCCTGGCACCTCATCGAGGCGGTGGCCAAGGACGTGAACGACGACAGGGCACTCCTCCTGATCTGCCGAGAGGGCCCCACGGCCCAGGCCACGATCTGACGCCCCACGGTCAAGACAACGTCAGGAAACAGTCAATTCCCGCTTTACCGAACGACTCCGGCGACCGACCGAAGTCACCCCCAGCCCCACACTGACCAAATGACCCTCGCCGAAGTAGAAGCCGCAGCCCGGGCCGCGCACGCGACGCAGACGGACAAGGCGGGCCGCCCCTACGCGGAGCACCTCCAGGCCGTCGCAGAGGGCGTACGCGCGCGTGGCGGCGACGCCGACCAGATCGCGGCGGCCTGGCTGCACGACGCCGTGGAGGACGACGCGCTGTCCGCGCGCTGGCTGGCCGAGGCCCCGCTGTCTCCCCGTACGAAGGACATCGTGCTGGCCGTCACCAAGCGTGCGGGGGAGGCCCCGGAGGCGTACGCCCGGCGCATCCTCGAGACCCCGGGCGCCCTCCTGGTCAAGGAGGCGGACCTGGCGCACAACGCGGACCCCGCCCGTCTGGCGGTACTTGATGCCCCCACCCGCGCCCGCCTGACCGAGAAGTACGCCGGAATGCGCACACTCCTGGGCCTGCAAGAAGCGTAAATATCAACCTAATTACCACTAAAGAACATAGTCATACGTTCTCGGCTGCCCTGGGGTTCTCTGTGCGGATAAATCGGTCCGGTGGGGCCGATGATGCGTCACTGGTCGCATATGGCGGCCTCGTTGGTGGCACGATGGATCTGGCGGGGGTGCGAGGGAACGCATCCCTAGGCCGGTAGCGGACCGACCATAGGGTGTGATCAGTGTGGCCATATCGTTGTCAGTGGTGCTGATGTTGGGAATCATCCTGGTGGTGCTGATCCGCGGGGGCACCATCAAGGCGGGCCCGGCAGTCGTCGCCATCCTCTTCGGCTTCTTCCTGGCGTCGACCGGCATGGCGGACGACATACAACGCTTCCTGAACTCGATAGCCGACACGATCAACGAGATCCAGTTCTGACCGCCGTCGGGCACCGGTCGGAACCGCGGCAAACGCGACCGGCCCGGTTCGAGGAACCGGGCCGGAGGCGGAAGAGAGCGGGCGACGGGAATCGAACCCGCGTAGCTAGTTTGGAAGACTAGTGCTCTACCATTGAGCTACGCCCGCACACGTGCGCCGCAGGTCAGGTGACCGCGGCACAGAAGGCATCGTAGCGGTTCGAGGCCCCTCGGCGCACACTCCGTTCCGGGACGCGGCCGCGCGGCACGTCCACTCCTGAAAAGCGACACCTCCACGGCCTGCGGCCATGTACCCTTCGTGTCGCACCAGACGGGGTGTGGCGCAGCTTGGTAGCGCGTCCGCTTTGGGAGCGGAAGGCCGTGGGTTCAAATCCCGCCACCCCGACCACCTGCCGATGGCGTTTCGATCCACCGGCGAGATCGCCTTTTGGGACGCGTACCGCCTGCGGCTACTATGCAAGCTGCGCGCCCGTGTGTCTGCGTTGTTACGTCCCTCAAGGGCCGCGAATCCGCTGAGGCTCCCGCCGTGTCCGGCAGAGGGCAATCGGCAGAATCCTCAGCAGAACCCAGAGAAGTCAGCCCCCAAGGAGACCGAACCGTGAAGAGCGCCGTGGAGACCCTGAACCCGACCCGGGTTCGGCTCAGCATCGAGGTGCCCTTCGAGGAGCTCAAGGACAGCCTCGACGCGGCGTACAAGAAGATCAACCAGCAGGTCACGGTGAAGGGCTTCCGGAAGGGCAAGATCCCGGCGCGCGTCATCGACCAGCGGTTCGGCCGCGGTGCGGTCCTGGAGGAGGCGGTCAACGACGCCCTCCCGAAGTTCTACACCGAGGCGGTCAACGAGGCCGAGCTCAACGTCCTGGGCCAGCCCGAGGTCGACATCACGGAGCTGAAGGACGGCGAGACGCTGAACTTCACCGCCGAGGTCGACGTCCGCCCGACCATCGAGATCCCGGACTACTCCGGCATCGAGGTCGAGGTCGACGCGATCGAGGTCACCGAGGAGGACATCGACAAGTCGGTCGAGCAGCTCCGTGAGCGCTTCGCCTCCACCTCCCCGGTCGAGCGGGCCGCCGAGGACGGCGACGTCGTGACGCTGGACCTGGAGGCCAAGGTCGACGGCGAGGTGCTGGAGGACGGCGTCGCGACCGGCCTGTCCTACACCATCGGCTCCGGTGAGCTGCTGGACGGCGTCGACGACGCCGTGAAGGGCGTGGAGGCCGGTGGCGAGGCCACCTTCACCTCCGAGCTCAAGGGTGGTTCGGCGGCCGGCCAGGAGGCCGAGGTCACCGTCAAGGTCACCCAGGTCGCCGCCCGTGAACTCCCGGCCCTGGACGACGAGTTCGCCCAGCTCGCCTCCGAGTTCGACACCCTGGAGGAGCTGCGCGCGGACAGCCGCAAGCGCCTCGAGAACATGAAGCAGTACGACCAGGCCACGCAGGCCCAGGAGCGCGTCCTGGAGAAGCTGCTGGAGCTCGTCGAGGTGCCCGTCCCCGAGAAGCTTCTCGAGGAAGAGATCAACACCCGTAAGCACAACCTGGAGCACCACCAGCTCGGCCAGATGGGCCTCGACCTCGAGAAGTACCTCGAGATCCAGGGCAAGACGGCCGAGGAGTTCGACACCGAGACCAAGGAAGCCGCGGTCAAGGGCATCAAGACCCAGTTCGTCCTCGACGAGCTGGTCAACAAGGAGAAGCTGAACGTCAACCAGGAGGAGCTCACCGAGCACCTCATGCGGCGCGCCGCCTCCTCCGGCATGTCCCCCGACCAGTTCGCCCAGGCGGTCGTCGAGGGCAACCAGGTCCCGATGCTGGTCGGCGAGGTCGCCCGCGGCAAGGCCCTCGCGGTCGTCGTCGAGGCCGCCACGGTCAAGGACACCAACGGCGAGATCATCGACCTCGACGACGAGGAAGAGGACGAGACCACGGAGACCCCCTCCGAGGAGACCCCGGCCGCCGAGGCCGAGGCCGCTGAGGAGAAGCCGGAGGCCTGACAGCCACGGCACCGCTGAAAGCACGTAGACAGGCCCCCGGGAACCACATGTTCCCGGGGGCCTGTCGCGCCCTATAGGGGCGCGGGGAACTGCGCGAACACCCCCACGCACCCGCACCGAACCCTCCTCCGGCGGACCCACGGCGAGCCCCGGCAGGGGGCCTGGGGCACAGCCCCGCGACGCCCACCCCCACCCCGCCCGCCGCGCAGCAGCCCTCACCGGAAACCCAGCTCACCCCAGCGGAGCGCATGCGCTCACAGCGAACAGTTCACTTCCCGGGATTCCCCGGAGGGACCCGCGCGTTAGGGTCCATGAATACGAGGGCAGGGGAGTCCCCGAAACCGCCGGACGGCCCCACGCCCCGGTAGAACACGTGAGACGGCCCGGCGCCGTCGTAATACGAGCAGGTGGATACGACGTGACGAATCTGATGCCTTCCGCCGCCGGCGAGCCTTCCATCGGCGGTGGCCTCGGCGACCAGGTCTACAACCGGCTGCTCAACGAGCGGATCATCTTCCTCGGCCAGCCGGTCGACGACGACATCGCGAACAAGATCACCGCGCAGCTGCTGCTCCTTGCCGCCGCTGACCCCGACAAGGACATCAACCTCTACATCAACAGCCCGGGCGGCTCGATCACGGCCGGCATGGCGATCTACGACACCATGCAGTTCATCAAGAACGACGTGGTGACGATCGCCATGGGCCTCGCCGCCTCGATGGGCCAGTTCCTGCTCAGCGCGGGTACCCCGGGCAAGCGCTTCGCGCTGCCGAACGCCGAGATCCTGATCCACCAGCCGTCCGCCGGTCTCGCCGGTTCGGCCTCGGACATCAAGATCCACGCCGAGCGGCTGCTGCACACCAAGAGGCGTATGGCCGAGCTCACGTCCCAGCACACCGGTCAGTCGGTGGAGCAGGTCACCCGTGACTCGGACCGTGACCGCTGGTTCGACGCCCACGAGGCCAAGGACTACGGCCTCATCGACGACGTCATCGCCACAGCTGCCGGCATGCCGGGCGGCGGAGGCACCGGGGCGGGCTCGTAGGAAGCCCCCCAGCGCCCGCCAGCCCCCGCCTCAGCCCCTTTCAGGAGACACCGTGAACGACTTCCCCGGCAGCGGCCTCTACGACCGCACGATGGCCGCCCAGGCCGCCGCCCAGGCGGAGTACACCGGCCCCCGTGCCGAGTCCCGCTACGTCATCCCGCGCTTCGTCGAGCGCACCTCGCAGGGCGTGCGTGAGTACGACCCGTACGCGAAGCTCTTCGAGGAGCGCGTGATCTTCCTCGGCGTGCAGATCGACGACGCCTCCGCCAACGACGTCATGGCGCAGCTGCTGTGCCTGGAGTCGATGGACCCTGACCGGGACATCTCGGTCTACATCAACAGCCCCGGTGGCTCTTTCACGGCGCTCACTGCGATTTACGACACCATGCAGTTCGTGAAGCCGGACGTCCAGACGGTCTGCATGGGCCAGGCGGCCTCCGCCGCGGCGATCCTCCTCGCGGCCGGTACGCCGGGCAAGCGCATGGCGCTGCCCAACGCGCGCGTGCTGATCCACCAGCCGTACAGCGAGACCGGCCGCGGGCAGGTCTCCGACCTGGAGATCGCGGCCAACGAGATCCTCCGGATGCGTGCCCAGCTGGAGGACATGCTGGCCAGGCACTCCACCACGCCGATCGAGAAGATCCGCGAGGACATCGAGCGCGACAAGATCCTCACGGCCGAGGACGCGCTGTCGTACGGCCTGATCGACCAGATCATTTCCACCCGGAAGATGAACAACGCCAGCGTCCGCTGACGTACTGGTGGACGCAGAAGCTGTATCGTCTGCCGCCCCTTGGCACGGTTTGACTCGGAGCACGTCAAAGTGAACCGCGCCAAGGGGGGCCCGAACGAGGGGCCCGGCAAGGTACCGTCGGACATAAGGCAGCACCAGGAGCCGCTGGACCTAGGCGTCTCCCAGGCGAAGGGGAAGCACACCGTGGCACGCATCGGTGACGGCGGCGATCTGCTCAAGTGCTCGTTCTGTGGCAAGAGCCAGAAGCAGGTCAAGAAGCTCATCGCAGGCCCCGGTGTATACATCTGCGACGAGTGCATCGATCTCTGCAACGAGATCATCGAGGAAGAGCTCGCGGAGACGAGCGAGGTCAGGTGGGAGGAACTCCCCAAGCCTCGCGAGATCTACGAGTTCCTCGAGGGGTACGTCGTCGGTCAGGAGTCGGCCAAGAAGGCCCTGTCCGTGGCGGTGTACAACCACTACAAGCGGGTCCAGGCGGGCGAGAACAGCAGCGGTCAGAACCGTGACGACGCCATCGAGTTGGCGAAGTCGAACATTCTCCTGCTGGGCCCCACGGGCTCCGGCAAGACCCTCCTCGCGCAGACCCTGGCGCGCATGCTGAACGTCCCGTTCGCCATCGCCGACGCGACGGCGCTCACGGAGGCGGGGTATGTCGGCGAGGACGTCGAGAACATCCTGTTGAAGCTGATCCAGGCGGCGGACTACGACGTCAAGAAGGCCGAAACCGGGATCATCTACATCGACGAGATCGACAAGGTCGCGCGGAAGAGTGAAAACCCGTCGATCACACGGGACGTGTCCGGTGAGGGTGTCCAGCAGGCCCTGCTGAAGATCCTCGAAGGCACGACGGCCTCCGTGCCGCCGCAGGGCGGACGCAAGCACCCGCACCAGGAGTTCATCCAGATCGACACGACGAACGTCCTGTTCATCGTGGGCGGTGCCTTCGCGGGCCTGGAGAAGCTCGTCGAGTCCCGCGCGGGTGCCAAGGGCATCGGTTTCGGCGCCACGATCCGCTCCAAGAAGGAGCTGGAGGCGAAGGACCGCTTCGAGGACGTCATGCCCGAGGACCTGGTGAAGTTCGGCATGATCCCCGAGTTCATCGGCCGCCTCCCCGTCATCACGTCGGTCCACAACCTCGACCGTGAGGCACTCCTCCAGATCCTGGTGGAGCCGCGCAACGCCCTCGTCAAGCAGTACCAGCGCCTCTTCGAACTCGACGGTGTGGAGCTGGACTTCGAGCGCGAGGCCCTGGAGGCCATCGCCGACCAGGCGATCCTGCGCCAGACCGGCGCTCGTGGCCTGCGGGCCATCATGGAGGAGGTCCTCCAGGCGGTGATGTACGAGGTCCCGTCCCGCAAGGACGTGGCCCGCGTCGTCATCACGGTGGATGTCGTCCTGAAGAACGTGAACCCGACCCTGATCCCGAGGGACGCCCGCGGTCGCGGCCCGGGCGAGCAGAAGACGGCGTAACGGCAGGGCAGGACAAGGGAATTGGGCAACTGCGAAGGGGCCCCGGTCAACAGACCGGGGCCCCTTCGCAGTTGAGGTCCGACGCCGGGGCGTGTCAGGCCGCGACGCGCACGTCGGTGCGCAGCTTGGCCGCGATCTCGGACGCGGCCTCCAGTGAACTGCCCGCGCCCGTGGCCAGGGCGGCGAGGTCGTACGAGATGACGTAGCTGAGGGTGCTGTGGTCACCCCAGACGCAGAACGGCATCCGCGTCGTCTTCCCGGACTGGGTGCTCTCGACGAGCTGACACTTCATGATGCCGTTGTCGAAACCCGAGGGCGTGAACTCCTCAGGGCTGCCGATGAGTTTGCCGTCGGCGGAGCTGTCCTTCTCGGACGCCGCCTTCATCTTGGTGAACATGGCGTCGACGACCTTCTCCGGGTCGTCGATCGTGCCGTACACGCCGGAGAACGTGATGTTCTTCGTGGTGAACCCCGACCCCGCGACGTAACTCGCGCTGACGTTCTGGGGGTTCTGTACCCCCCATGCCTCGGCTTCCGCGATCTCGTCCTTGGCCATCTTCTCGGCCCCGCTGCCGCTCTTCTTGTAGGCACCGTCGAGCACGGTCGCCGGCGTCGTCAGCTTGTGCGGGCCGTCGTCCCCGATGGCACCGTCCGAGCCGGGACCCAGCACGAACCACGCCCCCACCGCGACGGCGGCCACGACAGCCACCGCCCCGAGGACGATCCCCGTCTTCTTCCCGCCCCCGGCCGGCGACGGCGGCTGCGGAACCGGGTACGGGGTCTGGCCGTACGGCGGCTGCTGGCCGTACGGGTTGGGGGCACCCTGCGGGGCCTGCTGCGGATAGGCGTAGCCGGGCTGGGCCGGTGGGGCCTGCTGCGGGTAGCCGTAACCCGGCTGGGCCGGGGGAGCCTGCTGGGGGTAGCCGTAGCCGGGCTGGGGAGCCGCCTGCGGTGGCTGGGGCGGCTGTCCGTACGGACCCGGCTGCCCGTACGGACCCGGCTGGGCGGGCTGGCCGTACGGTCCGGGCTGCTGCGGCGGTCCGCCGTACGGGCCCGGCTGGTTGTGGCTCATCTCTGGGTTCCCCTCCAGATGCTTATGTGTTCCTGACATCCTCGCGCAGGCCAGAGGTCCGAGTTGCGCCGGGTGTCCCACCGTTACGAAAGAATCGCGTTTCGGGACAGGGCGGTGACGCCTCTAAACTGACCGGGTGACCGAGAACGCTCAGCAGCAGCCCACAGCGCCCATCACCGAACTGCCGACCCAGTACGCGCCGGCCGAGGTAGAGGGGAAGCTGTACGAGCGCTGGGTGGAACGGGGTTACTTCGCCGCCGACGCGAAGAGCGAGAAGCCGCCGTACACCATCGTCATCCCGCCGCCGAACGTCACGGGCTCCCTCCACCTGGGCCACGCCTTCCAGCACACGCTGATGGACGCCCTCACCCGCCGCAAGCGCATGCAGGGCTACGAGTCGCTGTGGCTGCCCGGGATGGACCACGCCGGAATCGCCACCCAGAACAAGGTCGAGCAGCAGCTTGCCGAGGAGGGCAAGTCGCGGCACGACCTGGGGCGCGAGGAGTTCGTCGAGCGCGTGTGGCAGTGGAAGGAGGAGTACGGCGGCAAGATCCTCGGCCAGATGCGGCGCCTCGGCGACGGCGTCGACTGGAGCCGCGAGCGGTTCACCATGGACGAGGGGCTGTCCAAGGCCGTCGCGACGATCTTCAAGAAGCTCTACGACGACGGCCTCATCTACCGCGCCGAGCGCATCATCAACTGGTGTCCCCGCTGTCTGACGGCCATCTCCGACATCGAGGTGGAATACCAGGACGACGCGGGCGAGCTCGTCTCGATCCGGTACGGCGAGGGCGAGGACAGTCTGGTCGTCGCCACCACCCGCGCCGAGACGATGCTCGGTGACACGGCCGTCGCCGTCCACCCCGACGACGAGCGCTACAAGCACCTCGTCGGCAAGCAGGTCAAACTGCCGCTGACGGACCGTTCCATCCCCGTCGTCGCCGACACGCACGTCGACCCGGAGTTCGGCACCGGCGCAGTCAAGGTGACCCCGGCCCACGACCCGAACGACTTCGCCATCGGGCAGCGCCACAACCTGCCCAACATGACGATCATGGACGAGCACGGTGTCATCACCGTCCACGGCCCCTTCCTCGGCCTGGACCGCTTCGAGGCCCGCTCCGCCGTCGTCGGCGCGCTGCGCGAACAGGGCCGGATCGTCGCCGAGAAGCGCCCGTACACCCACTCCGTCGGGCACTGCTCGCGCTGCTCCACCACCGTCGAGCCGCGCCTGTCCCTCCAGTGGTGGGTCAAGGTCGAGACGCTCGCCAAGGCCGCCGGTGACGCGGTCCGCGACGGCCGGGTCTCGATCCACCCCGAGGAGATGTCCAAGCGCTACTTCGACTGGGTCGACAACCTCAACGACTGGTGCATCTCACGCCAGTTGTGGTGGGGCCACCGCATTCCGGTCTGGTACGGGCCGGACGGCGAGGTCGTCTGCGTCGGACCCGACGAGGAGGCGCCGACCGGCGAGGGCTGGACCCAGGACACCGACGTCCTCGACACGTGGTTCTCCTCCGGCCTGTGGCCGTTCTCCACCCTCGGCTGGCCCGAACAGACCCCGGACCTGGAGAAGTTCTACTCGACCGACGTCCTGCTCACCGGCCACGACATCATCTTCTTCTGGGTCGCCCGGATGATGATGTTCGGCCTGTACGCCATGGACGGCCAGGCGCCGTTCAAGACCATCGCGCTGACCGGCCTGGTCCGCGACGAGCGCGGCAAGAAGATGTCGAAGTCCTTCGGCAACGTCGTCGACCCGCTCGACTGGATGGACAAGTACGGCTCCGACGCCGTCCGCTTCACCCTGGCCAAGGGCGCCAACCCCGGCACCGACGTCCCGATCGGCGAGGACTGGGTCCAGGCGTCCAGTAAATTCGCCAACAAGATCTGGAACGCCACGCGATTCGCGCTGATGAACGGCGCCACCATCGAGGGCGAGCTCCCGGCCGCGGAGCGACTGACCGCGACCGACCGCTGGATCCTCTCCCGTCTGAACAAGACGGTCGCGCAGGTCGACGCGTACTACGACGACTTCCAGTTCGCGAAGCTCAGCGACGCGCTCTACCACTTCGCGTGGGACGAGGTCTTCGACTGGTACGTGGAGCTGTCCAAGACGACCTTCTTCGCGGGCGGCGAGCAGGCCAAGGTCTCCGGCCGGGTCCTCGGCGAGGTCATCGACGTCATGCTGCGGCTGCTCCACCCGGTCGTCCCCTTCGTCACCGAGACGCTGTGGACCACGCTGACCGGCCGCGAGTCCCTCGTCGTCGCCGACTGGCCCAAGGACAGCGGCTTCCGCGACGAGGCGGCCGAGGCCGAGATCGCCACCGTCCAGGCCGTCGTCACCGAGGTCCGCCGCTTCCGCAAGGAGCAGGGCCTGCAGGACGGCCAGAAGGTCCCCGCCCGCCTCACCCTCGACGGCACCGCGCTGGGCGCCCACGAGGCGGCCATCCGGCAACTCCTCCGCCTCCAGCCGGAGGAGGACGGCTTCAGCGCCACCGCGACCCTCCCGGTCGCCGGCGCGACCGTCGCCCTCGACCTCTCCGGCACGATCGACGTCGTCGCGGAGCGCAAGCGCCTCGCGAAGGACCTGGCGGCGGCGCAGAAGGAACGCCAGCAGGCCGAGGCCAAGCTCGGCAACGAGGCGTTCCTGGCGAAGGCCCCGGACAACGTCGTGGACAAGATCAAGGCCCGCCTCACCAAGGCGGACGAGGACATCACCCGCATCCAGACCCAGCTGGACGGCTTGCCGCAGCCGTAAGTGTTCTGTACGGCGCTACAGGCCCCGGGGATTTCTGATCCCCGGGGCCTGTAGCGCCCCATAGGGGCGCGGGGAACTGCGCGACCAGCCCCAACGCACCCGCCCCCCACCCCCACCACCCCAC
>NZ_LGDW01000086.1 GCF_001280005.1 Streptomyces sp. NRRL WC-3618
GCGTTGTGCGTGTTGAAGCAGTACCACGGACGCCCACGCAGACAGGCCCGGCAATTCCCGCACACAGCACGCCAGTTGAGGATCACGAAGTCACCGGGCACCACATCCGTCACCCCCGACCCCACCGACTCCACGACACCGGCCGCCTCATGGCCGAGCAGGAAGGGGAAGTCGTCATTGATCCCGCCCTGCTTGTAGTGCAGATCCGTGTGGCACACCCCGCAGGCCTGGATCTGGACCACGGCCTCGCCCGGACCGGGGTCCGGCACGACGATCGTCTCGACCCGCACCGGCTCGTTCCTGCCCGGTGCGATCACGCCGCGTACTTCCTGCGCCATGGTGCTGAACCCTTCCATCGGCCAATGTTCGGTTCCTCGCACCGACCCTATGCGCGACTGATCGGTAACGGCACGTCCATGGCGGAGCGGGGCCCGCAACACCCCCGGGGGTACCTCCGATGCGCGTTCACGGTGATCGCCGGGCTTGCCTCGCACCGCATGCCGCGCCCCTGTCCAGGCGGCCGACGCGGTGATGCGAGCACCGCCCTCCCACCCCTCACCCCTCGAACACACTCACGCCAGCGACAAGAACAGCTTCTCCAGCCGGGCCCGCATCTGCTCCTTGGACTCGCCGCTCCGCTCGGCCGCCTCCACGTCGCTCAGGCACTGCTGGAGTCCGGTCGCGATGATGGCGAAGCCCGCCCGGTCCAGGGCGCGCGAGGCGGCGGCGAGCTGGGTGACGACCTCCTCACAGTCGCGTCCCTCCTCGATCATCCTGATCACACCGGAGATCTGCCCCTGCGCCCGGCGCAACCGGTTCAGCACCGACTTGAGCTCAGCACCCTCGAACTGAAGTTCCACACCCATTCCTCTCCATACCCTTGGGGGTATTTTACCCTCCACCGAGGTCCACCCCACGAAAAGGATCCCCGTCACCCATGGCAGCTTCCCTCACCCTCGACACCGATCAGGCCCGTACCCGCCTGCCGCAGTTGACCGTCGTCGATGTCCGCACCCCGGGCGAGTACGCCTCCGGGCACCTGCCCGATGCCCTCAACATCCCCCTGGATCAGCTCCGCCGCGCGCTGCCCGCGCTCAAGGAGGCGGCGGACCACGGTGAACTGCTCGTCGTCTGCGCGTCCGGTGCCCGCTCCGAGTCGGCGCGCTCGGTCCTCGCCGACAACGGCGTCCCCGCTCTGACCCTGACCGGCGGCACCCAGGGCTGGCGGGAACGGGGCCTCGCGTTGCAACACCCCGCGACCGAGGCGCGCGCCGCCTGGTCCATGGAGCGCCAGGTGCGCTTCGCCGCCGGTGGCCTCGTCCTCGCGGGCCTGGGGCTGGGCCGCCTGCACCCCGCCCTGCGGCTGCTGTCCGCAGGTGTCGCGGGCGGCCTCGTGTTCTCGGCCGTCAGCGACACCTGCACCATGGCCCACCTGCTGGCCAAGCTGCCGCACAACCGGCCGCGGCCGGCCGACCTCGACGCCACCCTCGCCGCGCTCACGCGGCGGGCCCGGGAGCGCGCCGAGTCACCGACGTCCGCCGGACCGGCCGACGGCGTCACGGACATCAGCGCATGAATTCCCGGACGGCCCGGGCGAGTTCGGTCTCGTCCAGGCCGTCCGGGCCGCCGAGGGCGAGTAGCCGGTGGGGTACGTGGATCAGCGTGCCGGCGATGTGATGGGCCGAGGCGCCGCGAGGGCAGGGCTCCACCAACACCACGTCGGCGTGGTCGGCGGCGAGCACGGCGGTGCGCAGCGCGACCTCGTCGAAGGGGCGGACGACGGCCGTGTAGAGGACGGCGAGGTCCAGCCCGGCCGTGGCCCGCAGCACCGGGTCGAGCGTGGCGCCCACCGCGAGCACCACGCCGGCGGCTCCCTCCCGGACGAGTGCGAAGCCGTCGGTGGCGCCGGGGCGCGGTTCGGCGTTGGACTCGGCGGGCACATGGACGTACGCCTGCTCGCCGCGTGCCGTGGCGGCCAGTACGGCCTGCCGCACCTCCGCAGCGTGGCCGGGGACATACACGTTCCAGCCGGGACGGGCGGCGAACCCGGCGAGTTCCTCCGGGGCACCGAAGCCGATGAGGACCTTGGCATCCGGGCGGGCCTCCTCGCACCCCGGAAGCGGCAGGGCGTCGACGGCGGCGAGCAGCATGTCGGAAGGCACGGAATCCTCCTGAGTAAGAGCTTGATGCGGAGTTAGAATTTCATTAAATCATGATGCTGTTCCCCTCCCTCACCTCTAGTGGATCCCCTGAAATCCTCCCCTCCACGCCACATTGTTCAACCTTTAGCATCCACGAAAGAACGTGGTTGTCTCTTTACCCTGCCTAGGCGGTGAGCTGGCATTGACTCGTGTCGCACCGTGCTTTCCTTGGTCGCACTCAACAACGGTTGCACGGAAATGGTTGCACGGATCGGGAGGCAAACACCGATGGCCGAGATATCGAACGATCGCACAGCCCGTCCTTTTGTTCATCTGATCGCGGGGCCGACGGGAGCGGGGAAGAGCGCCGCGGCCAACGAGCTCGCCCGGGTCACCGGAGCCCCGGTCGTCGTCGCCGACCGGCTCCAGTGCTTCACGGACCTGGTGACCACCAGTGCCCGCGCAGGCGCCGAGGCCCGCGGTGTTCGGCGGTACTGGCTCGCCGACCGGACCGTCGCCGACGGCGACCTCGGCGCGGTCGCGGCTGCCGACTCTCTGGTCGGCCTGGTGGAACGGCTGGGCAGGCAGCACCGGTTCGTGATCGTCGAGGGCGGCTCGATCTCCCTGCTGAAGGCACTGGCCGAACGCCGCGCCACGCTGCCCTGGCAGCTGTCCGTACGGGTGCTGCCGCTGCCCGCGTACGGCGACTACGTCGAGGCGCTCACCCGCCGGGCACAGACGATGATCGCCCCGCCGACCCCCGACCCCAGCCTCCTGGAGGAGCTGGCCACACTCTGGGCGGATCCTCGACTGCGGCGTTTCGCGGCGTCCGTGAACGGCTTCGAGGCAGTCCTTGAGATCTGCGCGAAATATTCACTGGATGTAGAGACCATCCACAAGCAGGTGCCACCGGCTCCGGTACTGTCGCAGATGGCTTCTCTCATCGCCCTGCGGCATGCGGAGCACGGAATTCTACAGAGTTACGTGTTCACTGAAATTTTCGAGGAACAGATACCAGTACAGGTATCCGATCCTGGTGTGCTGGTGCGTGCCGCGTGAAGAAATTCACCGGCGTCATTTCCCCGCCATATTCCCTCGTTCCGTTCCCGGGGTTCACCGTCGAGGACACGGTTCGGGCCGCCGACGACTTCGGCCATATCGTCGGTTCACGGCCGCTGGGCGTCTTCGCACCCCCGTCCGTGGCCGCTCTGCGGGAATTCGTCGCGCTGGCCGGCCCCCAGGGTCTGCCGGTCACCGCCCGGGGCGGCGGGTACTCCGTCTACGGCCAGAGCCAGGCCGAGGGCGGGTACGTCGTCGACCTGGGCTCCCTCGACGAGGTGCGCTGCGCGCCGGCCGCCCGGACGCTGACCGCCGGAGCGGGCGCCCGCTGGAGCGAGGTCGTCCGGGCCGCCCTCGCCGAAGGGCTCACCCCGCCCGTGCTCCCCGACCATCTCGGCGGCAGCGTCGGCGGACTCCTGAGCACCGGGGGCCTGGGCGGCTCGAGTCACCGGTATGGCCTGGCCGCCGACCACGTACGGGAGTTGGACGTGGTCACCGGCGCCGGGGAGCTGGTGACCTGCTCGCGAGAGCGCCACCCGGACCTGTTCGACGCCGTACTGGCGGGCCTCGGCCAGTGCGCGCTGATCGTGCGCGCCACGCTCGACCTCGTTCCCGCGCCCACCCTGGTCCGCCGCTTCCGCCTCTACCACCACTCCCCGGGCACGTTCTTCGCCGACCAGCGGAGCCTGGCCCGCGACGACCGCTTCAGCCATGTGTGCGGGCAGGCGCGCCCCGCGCTCGGCGGCGCCTGGGACTACATGATCGAGGCGGTGGCCCCGTACACCGGTCAACTGCCCTACGAAGAACCCCTGTTGACCGACGGTCTGGAACACGACCGGGACACCGAGGAAATCGAGACCCTCAGTTACGGGGAGTTCCTGCGGCGCATGGACCGCGACGAGCGGATCCTGCGCACCACGGGCGAGTGGCAGCGCCCGCACCCCTGGCTGACGCTACTCCTCCCGGAGGAGGCCGCCCCCGGCTTCGTCCCGACGGCTTTGGCCGACCACGCGCAGAGCGGCCTGCGCGCCTGCGGAGTGGTCCAGCTGCGTCCGCTCACCTCCCGGGCCCTGCGCGCCCCGCTGCTGCGCAGGCCGCGCGGTGAACTCCTGTGCCTGCTCTCCCTGATGCGCACGGCGCCGCCGGGCGCTCCCGAGAACGTGCGGGAGGCGGTCGCCGCCAACCGCGCGCTGTACGAGCGGGCGCGCGAACTCGGCGGTGTCCTGTACCCGACCAGCGCGCTGCCGATGACCGGCGAGGACTGGCGGGCGCACTTCGGCCCCGCCTGGGAGACCCTCGCCCGCGCGAAGGACCGCTACGACCCGCACTCCGTCCTCACCCGGGGGTACGGACTGTGGGCGTGAACGCGGTCACCGTTTTCTGCGGCGCCTCCCCCGGGAACCGTCCCGGCCATCAGGAGACCGCCGCCGCGCTGGGCAGTGCCCTCGCCGAAGCGGGCCTGCGGCTCGTCTACGGCGGCGCCCGCACCGGCCTCATGGGCGCGCTCGCGGACGCCGCGCTGGAGGGCGGCGGCAAGGTGACGGGAGTCGTACCGCGCCGGATGCTGCCGTACGAGATCGCGCACACCGGTCTCAGTGAGCTGGAGGTGGTGGCGGACATCCACCAACGCAAGGCGCGTATGGCGGAGTTGGGCGACGCGTTCGTGGCGCTGCCGGGCGGGCTCGGTACGGCGGAGGAACTGCTGGAGGTGCTCTCCTGGGCGCAACTGCACATCCACCGCAAGCCGTGCCTGCTGCTCGACCCGTACGGCTTCTACCGTCCGCTGCTGGCCTTCCTGGAGCACGCACGGGACGAGGGTTTCCTGCATCCCGGGGATCTGGAGCGGATCGTCGTGTGCACCTCGGCCGAGGAGGTGATCGAGCATCTCACCGCTCCTGCAAGGCAGTTGCGGGTCGAGGCGGTGCCGGAGCGGTCAACCGCGCGAGTGCGGACAGCCACCCGTGGCCGGACCGCGTTCCTGTTCTCGGGCGCCGGGTCCCAGCAGCCGGGGATGGGGCGTGAACTCCACGGCGCCTTCCCGGTGTTCGCCGCTGCCCTGGAGGAGGTGTGTGCGGGGCTCGACCCCTATCTGGACGTGCCGCTGATGGACGTGATGTTCGCCGAGGCCGGCACGTTCACGGCCGCGCTGCTGGACCGTGTCACGTTCGGCGTGCCGGCTGTCTTCGCCCTCCAGGTCGCGCAGTACCGGCTGCTGGAGAGCTGGGGTGGGCGCCCCGACGTGCTGTTCGGGTACTCGGCCGGGATGCTTGCCGCCGCCCATGCCGCCGGGGTGTTCACCCTGGCGGACGCCTGCCATGCGGTGGGCACGCAGGCTCGGCTCGTCAGCACGCTGCCGAAGGGAGGCGCGATGGCAGCGGTCGAGGCATCCCCCGAGGAGCTGCGCCTCGGGCCCGGCGTGGTGCTCGCGGCGGTCAACGGGCCCCGGGCGGTGGTGGTTTCGGGCGACCGGGACGCGGTGGCGGCCGTACGGGAGGAGTGGGCGGGACGCGGACGGCGGACAGCGGCGCTACGCATCGACGGGGCCGGGCACTCGCCGCGCATGGACCCGATCCTCGACGAGTACCGCCGCGCCCTGGAGACGCTGGACCTGCGCGCCCCGGCCCTGCCTCTGGTCTGCGACATCACGGCGAAACCGGTCGGCACGGAGGCGGCCACGCCGGAGTTCTGGGTGCGCGAGCTGCGCGAACCGGTCCGATTCGCGGACGTGGTAGCCCTGTTGGCGCAGGACGAGGTGACCACGTATCTCGAACTCGGTCCGGGCGAGGTGCTGGCCGGTCTGCTCGACGGTCTTCTGCCGGGCGAGGGGACGCAACCCCTCGTCCTCGCGACGGCCCGGGACTGGCGGGCGCTCCAGCGGTAGGGCCGGTCCGGCGGATCAGGTCGCGGGCAGGCGACGGCGGCTGGTCGACGCCGGTGGGCGGGGCGTCGCACGTGCGGCCATGGGTCGGAGGACTGCCTCGACGCGATGGGGCGAGCGTGCCGTGCCCGGCGTCTGCGGCGTGGTCCGCCGGACAGGTCCTCGCCAAGGGCCGGGAGGACAGGGCGAGGGGACGAGAATCGACTCTCCTCTCCCCGCCCGCCGACGTAGGGTGAACGCCCCGCCCGTCTGCCTCTCGAGGAGCGCCGTGACCATCGCAGAGCCGAACGCCGGTCCGCCGCCCGCCTGGCGGCTGCTCCTCGGTTACGTACGGCCCCATCGGTGGACCCTCCTGGCGGGCGCCCTGCTGTCGCTGGCCACCGGTGCCGCCGGGCTGGCGCTGCCGCTGGTGGCGCGGGGGCTCATCGACGACCTGTCCCACGACCGGACGATCACCAAGGCGCTGCTGCTGATGTCGGCGCTCGTCGTCACCAACGCGGCGCTGGGCGCGCTGGGTTCGTACGTCCTGCGGCGCACCGCCGAGTCGGTCGTGCTGGGTGCCCGGCGGGCGCTGTCCTCCTATCTGCTGCGGCTGCGGATACCCGCCGTGGACCGGACCGACCCCGGCGACCTGATGGCCCGGGTCACCTCGGACACGACCCTGTTGCGCGAGGTCACGACCGACTCGCTGGTCGGCCTCGGCACCGGCGGCCTCACCCTGGTGGCGACGGTCGTGATGATGGGCCTGGTGGACCCGGTGCTGCTGGGCGTCACCCTCGCCGTGATCGTCGGGGCGGGGACCGTGCTCGGGGTGATCGTGCCGCGCATCAACAAGGCGAGCCGACGGGCGCAGGACGCGGTCGGTGTCATGGGCGCCTCGCTGGAACGGGTGCTGGGCGCGCTGCGCACGATCAAGGCGTCCGGCGCCGAGCACCGGGAGGAGCAGCGGCTGCACGAGGCGGCCGAGGAGTCGTGGCGGCAGAGCGTGAGCGCCGCCAAGTGGTCGGCCGCGGCGGGCAACACGGCCGGCCTGGCGATGCAGATCGCCTTCATCACGGTGCTCGCGGTGGGCGGCGCACGGGTCGCCACAGGGGCAGTCGAGGTCGGCACGCTGGTCGCGTTCCTCCTCTACGTCTTCTATCTGATGTCGCCGATCCAGCAGGTCGTCGGCGCGATCACCCAGTACCAGACGGGTGCCGCGGCCCTCACCCGCATCCAGGAGGCCCTCGCCCTGCCCGCCGAACCGGCCTCGGCCCACCCCGTGCCACTCCCGGCCGCCGACGCCGAACCGGCCACGCTCGCCTTCGAGGATGTCCGCTTCCGCTACGACGACGACCTTCCGTACGTGCACCACGGTGTGACGTTCGCCGTGCCGCCCCGGGGTATGACGGCGTTCGTCGGCCCTTCCGGTGCGGGCAAGACCACCGTGTTCTCGCTCATCGAACGGTTCTACGACCCCGAGTCCGGGGTCATCACGCTCGACGGCCGCGACGCCGCCGACTGGAACCTGACCGAACTCCGGTCCGCCATCGGCTATGTCGAGCAGGACGCGCCCGTACTGTCGGGCTCGCTGCGCGACAACCTGCTCCTCGGCAGTCCGGAGGCGGACGAGGACGACGTCACGCGCGTGGTGAAGACGACCCGGCTCGACGGTCTGGTGGCCCGGCTACCACGCGGTCTCGACACCCTGGTCGGGCATCGCGGCACCAAGCTGTCGGGCGGCGAGCGTCAACGGGTCGCCATCGCCCGCGCGTTGCTGCGCCGTCCACGGCTGCTCCTGCTGGACGAGGCGACCTCGCAGCTGGACGCGGTGAACGAGGCCGCGCTGCGCGACACGGTCGCGGATGTCGCCCGTACGACGACTGTTCTTGTCGTCGCACATCGGCTGTCGACGGTGACGATGGCGGACCGGATCGTGGTGATGGACGCGGGACGGGTGCGTGCGGTGGGCACGCACCGCGAGCTCGTCGCGGGGGACCCGCTGTACGCCGAGCTGGCGGCGACGCAGTTCCTGGCGACCACCGACTGAGCGAACTCGCGTCGAACGGTGGTCAGTTCTCCAGCCGGCGCAGCCGTTCCGTGTCGCAGGTGCGGGGGCAGGTGAAGCAGGCCTCGTCCGGGCGGATCGTGTAGTAGAGGCAGCAGCCGGCGCGGGTGCGGGTCGGGTGGCTGCGCCCCGACGTGTCGGTGAGGTGGCGGAATTCGGCGCCCCGGGGGTACGGGGAGACGGCGGAGGGCAGCAGTTCGGTGGCCGCGCGGACGGCGTCGTCCTCGCGGCCGAGGACCCGCCCGAGGTACCAGATCCCGGAGACGAGGTCGTCGGAGACCATGCCCCACAGGGCGCGCGATCCCCGGCGGGCGATGGGGCCGAGCGCGGTGAGCAGCGGGGCCATGTGGTCGGCGACGGCGGAACGCAACTCGGCGCGCAACGCCTCCTCGTTGGGGACCACGGTGACTCCGGGGAGGCCGACAGCGGGGTCGCCGGGGAGGCAGGACAGGCGGGTTCCCGGTGTGATCTTGTACACGCCGGTGATCAGGTCCAACGAGACGTCCTCGGGCCGGATACGCGGCACGCGCCGTTCCAGGTACCAGACGCCGCTCATCAGCAGGCCCACCGACCAGGCGTAGTCGTGAAGGGCGCGGGACGCGGCGACGTGAGGGCGGGCGGTGTGCCCGTAGCGCTCCTGGATCCGTGCCGCCTCGGCCTCGACGAAGACATCGACGGCTTCCTGACTGGCCGTCAATTCTATTGCCTTGAGCCCGACTTGAGTGACCGACACCCCCGGTTCCGCGACCTCCGCGGTGAGCACCTCGCAGATGCCGGCGAGACGCGTGTAGGCGCTGCCGAGTTCACGCTCGAGGGCGGCAGCGGTCGGCGGGCTCTCCAGGGTGACGCTCATCGCTCCTCCTGCACAGAGTGACCCAAGTGGCGGTTAGATAAGGCTTACCTTATCGACAAGATCGCAAGGTGGCTACCAGGCGCGCCCTCACGTGCCGACGATCAAGGACCGCGCACACCGCAACTCCCTCAGGCCCGATTGCAAGTGAGGCATGCCTAACCTAAGCTCACGGCTCGTGACTGTGACCCAACGGGGCGCCCCGACCGGTGTGCCCTTCCGCGCCCTGAAGCACGTCCCGATCCTGCTCACCGGGCTCGGGGCCCTGGCCCTGTGCGCTGCGCTGAGCCTCGCCCTCGGCGCGCGCTCGGTGCCCCTTTCGACGGTGGCCGACGCGCTGTTCGGCCACGCCCAGGGCAGAGACGCGCTCGTGGTCACCGGCCTTCGGTTGCCGCGTACCGTCATCGGGCTCGCGGTCGGCGCGGCGCTCGGGGTCGCCGGGGCCGTCGCCCAGGGCATCACCCGCAACCCGCTCGCGTCGCCGACCACCCTCGGCATCAACGCGGGTGCCGGGTTCGCGGTGGTGGTCGCCATCTTCGCGCTGAAGCTGAGCAGCCCGGTCGAGTACGTGTGGTTCGCCTTCGCGGGCGCCGCGGGCGCCGCCCTCCTGGCCCAGGCGCTGGCCCGCCGGGCGGGCGACATCGACCCGGTACGGCTCGCGCTCGGCGGCACCGTCCTCCAACTCGTCCTGCTGTCCTGGACGTCGGCGGTCATGCTCCTCAACCAGCGCACCCTGGACGAGGCCCGCTTCTGGCTGGCGGGCTCCCTCTCAGGACGCGACCTCGACACCCTCTGGCCGGTGCTGCCCACGCTGCTGCTCGGCCTGGTGATCGCGCACGCGGTCTCCCCCGCCCTCAACGCCCTAGCCCTGGGCGACGATTCGGCCCAGGCACTGGGCGTCCCGGTGGCCCGGATCCGCCTCGCGGGCGGCATCGCGGTCGTCCTGCTCGCCGGTTCGGCGGTCGCGGTGGCGGGCCCGATCGCGTTCATCGGCCTGGCGGCACCGCATCTCGTACGTCCCCTGCTGGGCGGCGACCACCGCCTCCTGGTCCCCGGCTGCCTGATCGCCGGCCCTCTGCTCCTGCTCTCGGCGGATGTCCTGGGCCGCCTGGTGATCCGCCCCTCGGAACTGGAGGTCGGCATCGTGACCGCGTTCCTGGGCGCCCCCCTCCTGGCGCTGCTGGCACGGAAGGTGGCCCGATGAGCACCGCGACGACCGACGCCCGTACAGCGGCCGGGCCCCGCGCCCGGACAGGCAACTGCCTCCCGGTGTACGCCGGTTGCGAGCACGTGGCTCCGACTGCGGCCACCTTCGCCGGACCGGCCTCGGTGGCACTCTCCCGTGCCGCGACCAGTACCCCCTTCGCCCACCCCACGACCACCACAGCATCCGTCCACGCACTCGTGTGCGCCGCGCACGGTCTCACCTCGTCCTCGTCCTCGTCCTCGCCCTCATCGGCCCGAAAGGCGGTCTCATGACCAGCGCCGCCCTTCTCGCGCGTACGACGTCCAGTGCCCATGCCCGGCTCCGCCGCCGCGTGCTGCTCCATGCCTGCGTCGGGCTCGTCGCCGTCTTCGTCCTGCTCACCGTCGCTCTGACGACCGGTGAGATGGGGATGCCGGCCGGTACCGCCCTGCGGGCGCTGGTCGGGGCCGGGGACTCCGGGGACGTCCTGGTGGTGCAGCAGTTCCGGGCGCCGCGCGCCTTCGCCGCGATCGTCGCGGGGGCCGGACTCGGTGTGGCCGGGTGCGTGCTCCAGCGGCTGTTCCGCAATCCGCTGGCCTCGCCCGACGTCATGGGCGTGACCGGCGGGGCGTCGCTCGGCGCGGTGTCGCTCCTCGCCGCCGGGACCTCGCAGACGCTGATCCCCCTGGGCGCGCTGGCCGGCGGGCTGCTGTCCGCCCTGCTGCTCGGCGTGTTCGCCTGGCGCTCGGGGGTCGCCGCGACCCGGCTGGTACTGACCGGGCTCGCCGTACAGGCCGGGCTCGCCGCCGCCGTGAACCTGCTTATCGTGCGCTTCCCGGCCGAGCTGGCCGGCTCCGCGCTCCAGTGGACCACCGGTTCGGTGTACGGGCGGACATGGACGGAGGTGTGGGGAGCGGGCGGCGCCATGGTGGCCGCGCTCGCCCTCACCCTCGTACTGCACCGGCGGCTCGCCGTGCTGGACCTCGGGGACGACTCGGCGGGCGCCCTCGGCCTCAGCACCTCCGCTGCCCGGCTCCAACTCCTCTTCGTCGCCGTCGCGTTGGCGTCGCTGGCCGCCGCGCTCGCCGGTCCGGTGACCTTCGTGGCGCTCGCCGTGCCGCACATCGTCCGCTTGGTCACCGGCCCGCCGACCGCCGTCTCCCTGGCGCTGGCCGGTCTCACCGGGGCCGTACTGCTGCTCGCCTCCGACCTGGTGGTCCAGCATCTGCTGCCCGTCGAGGGACTGCCCGTCGGGGCGGTCACCGCCACGCTCGGCGCGCCCTGGCTGCTGGTGCTGATGTTCCGTCAGAGCAAGCCCGTTCACAGGAGTCACGCATGAACGCCCGGCCGGACACCACCAACGAGCTGCGCGCCGAGTCTCTCGACCTGCGCTACGGCGAACGGCTCGTCATCGGCGGGCTCGACCTCACCCTGCCCGGCGGCGCCGTGACCGCCATCGTCGGCCCCAACGCGTGTGGTAAATCAACCCTGTTGAGGGGGCTGAGCCGATTGCTCGCACCCGCCGCAGGCACCGTCACCCTCGACGGCTCCGACATCCACCGGATGTCCGCGAAGGCGCTGGCCCTGCGGATGGGGCTGCTGCCGCAGCAGCCGGTCACCCCGGAGGCGATCACCGTCGAGGCGCTCGTCCGGCTCGGCCGCTATCCGCACCAACGGCTGCTGGCCCCCTGGTCCACGGCCGACCAGCGCGCCGTCGACGAGGCCCTGGAGCGCACCGGCACGACCGGGCTGCGCGACCAGCCCGTCGACCGGCTCTCCGGCGGTCAGCGCCAACGCGCCTGGATAGCCCTGGCGTTGGCCCAGGACACCGAACTGCTCCTGCTCGACGAACCGACCACCTTCCTCGACCTGAGGCACCAGATCGACGTACTCGACCTGGTCGCCGACCTGCACGCCGACGCGGGCCGCACCGTGGTGATGGTGCTGCACGACCTCGGACAGGCCGCCCGCTACGCGGACCACATGGTGGTCCTCAAGGACGGCCGCCTCGCCGCCGCCGGCCCACCCGCCGCCGTGCTCGACGCGGAGCTGGTCAAGTCCGTGTTCGACGTGGACTGCCGGGTCATCCCCGATCCGGAGACCGGCACCCCGCTGGTCATCCCCAAGGGCAGCGCGGTGCGGCACACCGCCGCGACCGCCTGACACACCCGTCACCGACCCCCACCGCCGCAATCGACAAAAGGATCTGTCCCCTCATGCGCAACGCCCTTTCCCTGCCCGGAATGAGCCGGTTCGGCCGTCTCGGGCGCCTCATGGCCCTGCTTCTCGCCGTCGTCCTCGGCACCGCGGTGCTCGCCGCCTGCGGCAGCGGCAGTTCCGACGACAAGGCCAAGGGCACGGACACGGCGGCCAAGGCCGGCGCCGACACCGCCGGATTCCCGCGCACCCTCAAGACCGTCATGGGCGACGTGAAGATCCCCGCCAAGCCGAAGCGGGTCGTCGTGCTCGACACCGGCGAGCTGGACGACGTCACCCTGCTCGGCGTCGACCCGGTCGGCGCGGTCGCCCCGCACTTCAAGTCCGAGGGTGGCTTCCCGACGTACCTGAAGGGCGAGTTGAGCGGCACGAAGGACGTCGGTCCGCTGCTGGAGCCGAACCTCGAGCTGATCGCCTCGCTCAAGCCCGACCTGATCCTGTCCTCGAAGGTCCGCCACGAGGCCGTCTACAGCAAGCTCAGCGCGATCGCGCCGACCGTCTTCACGGCGACCACCGGCGGTGTCTGGAAGCAGAACCTGAAGGTGCACGCCGAGGCCCTCGGCCTGGAGACCGAGGCCGCCGCCAAGCTCAAGGAGTACGAGACGCGGGCCATGGCCCTCGGTGAGGCCATCAAGGCGAAGGACAAGGGCACCATGCCGACCGCGTCCGTCGTCCGCTTCATCGCCGGTCCGACCCGCCTCTACCAGTCCAACTCCTACAGCGGTGTCGTCCTCGGCGACATCGGCCTGGTCCGCCCGAAGTCTCAGGTCTCGACCGACCCCGAGGTCACGATGAAGGACGTCAGCCCGGAGCAGATCGACCAGGCCGACGCCGATCTGATCTTCGCCACCGCCGCCGACACCGAGGACAAGACGCAGAAGCAGCAGGTCGTCACCAACCCGGTCTGGAAGAGCCTGCCCGCCGTCAAGAACGGCAAGGTCTTCGAGGTCCCGGACGAGATCTGGATGTCCGGCATCGGCGTCCAGGCCGCCGAGCAGATGCTCGCCGACGTGGCCAAGGCCACCGGGGTGGAGCTCCCCAAGAAGTAACTCCCGCCGTACGGGAGCGGGGCGCGCCCTTCTGCACGCGCCCCGCCCCCGGGCCCCTCGCGACGAGGGCCCCAATCC
>NZ_LGDW01000087.1 GCF_001280005.1 Streptomyces sp. NRRL WC-3618
GTGGGGGCGTGGGCACCGGTGCGCCGGGGGGCGGGAAGCCGTATCCGGCTTGGGCGTTGGGACCAGCCGGGTGCGGAGCGGATGTGTCGTCGCCCTGGGGGTGGCCAACCGCGGGCGCCGGGGCCGGTGCTGCCGGGGGCGGGAATCCGTAGCCGGAGGGGCCCGCTGCAGGGGCTGGGGTGCCTGGAGTCGGGATGCTCGGCTCGGCTTGGGCGTTGGGGCCCGCCGGATGGGGTGCGGGCACTCCCGGTGCCGGGAAGCCGTAGCTGCCCTGGGGGTGCGGGGCGGCGGCTGGAGCGCCGGGTGCCGGAGCACCTGGAGTCGGGATGCGGGGCTCGCCCTGAGCACTCGGGCCCGCCGCGTTCGAGGCGGGCACTCCCGGTTGGGGCAGGTGGTAGCCGCCGTGGGGGCTGGGAGGCGTGGGTGCGGGCGCCGGTGCGCCGGGGGGCGGGAAGCCGTATCCGGCTTGGGCGTTGGGACCAGCCGGGTTAGGGGTGGGCGCTCCGGGCGGCGGGAAGCCGTATCCGTCCTGGGGATTTGGCGTGCGGGCCGGAGTGCTGGGCTCGCCCTGGGCGCTCGGGCCCGCCGGGTTCGAGGCGGGCGCTCCCGGCGGCGGGAAGCCGTAACCATCCTGGGCGTTCGGGGCCGGAGGCCGGCCGCCAGGGGGCGGGAAGCCGTACCCCGCCTGTGGGGTCGCGGGAGCCGGAGCCGGCGGGGGAGCGTTCCAAGCGGCGGGCGCGGGCTGCGGGGCCTGCGGCTGGAAAGGGGGCTGCGACGACGGTACGGGCGGCTGCAGGCCCGGCACGCCGGGAGGCCCGCCCGGTGCCGGGGCTGCCTGGGGCTGAACGGGCGCGGCTTCCGGCGGTGTCGGCGACTGAGGGTGTGGCTGAGCGGGCCACTGTCCCGCCGGGACGGGAGCGGCCGGCTGGAACGACGGTGGCAGCGGCGGCAGGCCGCCCTGAGACGTGGACGTGGGAGCCCACGAGGGCGGCACGGTCCCGGGCGCGCCCGCCGGCAGCGGGGGCAGGTTGAGCGGCGCGCTGGGTACCGAGTCCCGCGCGGGCACGGTCGGCGCGGAGTCCCGTACGTCATCGTCCGCGTCCGCGACCGGGAGCGCGTTCTGCGACTCGGCGGCGGCCCCGGGCTCCGCTTCCTCGGCCCCTGCGGGTCCGGCGTCCACCGGCTCGGCGGCCACAGGACCCTCGGCCTCCACGGCGACCGGCGTCGCGTCGACGACCTCGGCCTCCTGGATGTCGGCCTCCGCGTCCGTGGGCTCGATGGCCCCCGGCGGTACCGAAGCCTCGGCGGCGTCCTGACCCTGGGGTTCGGCCTCCCGGGGTGAGGGAACGGCGCCGCTCACCTCTACGCCGTCCGCACCTTCGCCGCCCTTGTCGTCGGATTCCGCGGCGTCGGCAACGACCTCGGCCTCTGCGACGGGGGCGACCATGTCATCCGCGGACTCCGGCACGCCTACCGCGGCGAGGACAGCCTCGACCTCGGCGGCCGCTCCGGCGGAGTCCTCAGGCATGACCACCGGCTTCTGCGGAGCCTCGGCGGCTGCGCGCTCCGCTGAATCGCGCTGCGCGGCGGCCGGGAAGATCCGCATCGTCGAGCCGCTCTCCAGGTCACCGTCCCCCACCACGTCGGCCGGCGGAACCGAAGGGGTCCACTGGGCCTGGAATCCGCCCACGGGAAAGCTGGGGACAGCCGTAGGACTCGCGGGACCAGAAGCAGAGACAGGCGCGGTACCGGCGACGGAACCGTCCGCACCCGCACCCGCACCCGAAGGAGCGTCCGCAGCCGCGTCCGCATCTACCTCGGTACTGGCGGCATCGGTATCCGCGTCGTCAACCGACCCCGCCTCCGACTCGGCCTCCGACTCAGCCTCCGCTTCCGCTTCGGCACTCGTCTCGTCCCCCGACGCCCCCGACCCCCCCGACGCGTTCTGCGTGTACCAGGCAGGCGTCGCGTAATCGATGGTGAACTCGCCCGTCATCTCGCTGGCGGACTCCGCGTCGGACTGGTCATCGCCGGGTGTGGCCCAGCCCCCGCGGATCCCGTCCGGATCGCTGTTCACAATTCCTCCTGGTGTGGTCGAGCACCCTCGTGCCGTGCTGGGCGACCATTTCTCGTCTGTGTTCGTCTCGTCCGAAGCCGGCTTTCCGGTGGGTTGTGTCCACGTCGTCCGGTGTCGGGCGGTGGAGGTCGTCCGATCTGCCCGGATCTCCCCCCGGTACTCCGACCCAGCCTAATCACCACGACCCCCGCCCCGGCAGGCCCGTCCACCCCTCACTGACCGTCCATTACGTCACAGCCTGACCGGAAGAGATCCCGTCCGTACGCGAACCGCCCTCGCCGGCAAGAGAGTTGACAGGCCCGGTGCGACATCTGCCCCACAGGCTCCCCAACCCCACATGCATAGTAGGCGGCCCCTCTGACAACGCATTTCGCTGAAAAGCGCAACAAAAAAAGAGGGGTGGGGCCGGTGCACCGCACCGGCCCCACCCCTCGAACCCTCACCTGGGACGGTGACGGACTACTCCACGTCCCCACCCGAATCAGTGCCCGCGCCCGGACCCGACCCCGAAGGCGCGGCCTCGGCCGCCGCGAGCCCGCCGTTGAGCTCCGTCGGCTCCAGATCGAACTCCCCGTCGCGCGCCCCGAGCACGAACGCCGTCCACTCGGCCTCGGTGTAACGGAGGACGGTGTCGTGGTCGAGCGAGGACCGCATGGCCACCGCACCCTCGGGCAGATAGGCGATCTCCACCCGCTCCTCGTGCTCCTCCGTGCCGGGGGCGCTGTGCCACTCGACGCCCGAGATGTCGAGGGAGTAGAGCTCGTCCCGCTCCCGCTCCTTGCGCGCCTTGACGTCCTCGTCCTGCGAGCCCTGTGCGTCCTGCGCGCCCTGTGCCTCCGCCATGGCGAAGCGACCCCTTCCCGACGTACGTAATACGACATACGACAACTACGGTCTGTGCTCTCACCCTAGTGGGCTAGCGCCGGCCGGCCGGGCTGTTTGCACACCGCGGTGAAGACGGCCACTGCCTGCTGGTATCCTGGGCGACGGCCGTTTGTGTACGCACCCCTGGAGTCAGACTCCGGAGGCCGCGCGCAGCGGATTCCCGCCTCCCGAGTAACGGAAGCTCCCCTGAGATGTGGACCAGGGGCACTCGGTGGCTCCAAGAAGACTTTACGAGGAGTACACGTGTCGCTCGACGCCGCAGTGAAGAAGCAGCTCATCACCGAGTTCGGTACCAAGGAGGGCGACACCGGTTCCCCCGAGGTTCAGGTCGCGATGCTCTCGCGCCGTATCTCGGACCTGACCGAGCACCTCAAGACGCACAAGCACGACCACCACTCCCGTCGTGGTCTGCTGATCCTCGTCGGTCAGCGTCGCCGCCTTCTCCAGTACCTGGCCAAGAAGGACATCCAGCGCTTCCGTGCGCTGGTCGACCGCCTCGGCATCCGCCGCGGTGCGGCGGGCGCCAAGTAACACGCCGTGGAGGGAGCGGTTCCCACTTTTAGGGGGCCGCTCCCTTTGCTGTACGTGCGGAGTGTCGCCACCTCTTTGTAGTGTGGTAGCGCAACGCAAAACGCAGGACGTACACGTAGGACACAAACGAGGAGAAGTGCACCTCGCCGCCGCCGGTCCTCGGTAGTGGCCCCCGGGAACCGACTCCCGGGTGCTTCGATCGAAGACCGGCCCGCAACCAGAAGGCGCGCTTCTCCGACCCCACGTCCCTCTGCCACACGGGCAGGACGGGACAAAAGACGAAAAAGTATCGGAGAAAACGCTAGTGGAGAACGAGACCCACTACGCCGAGGCCGTCATTGACAACGGTTCCTTCGGCACCCGCACCATCCGCTTCGAGACGGGCCGTCTGGCCCGCCAGGCCGCCGGCTCCGCCGTGGCCTACCTGGACGACGACACCATGGTGCTGTCGGCCACCACCGCCTCCAAGAACCCCAAGGACCAGCTCGACTTCTTCCCCCTCACGGTGGATGTCGAGGAGCGCCAGTACGCGGCCGGGAAGATCCCCGGTTCCTTCTTCCGTCGCGAGGGCCGGCCCTCTGAGGACGCGATCCTCACCTGCCGCCTGATCGACCGCCCGCTGCGCCCGTCCTTCAAGAAGGGCCTGCGCAACGAGATCCAGGTCGTCGCCACGATCATGGCGCTCAACCCCGACCACCTGTACGACGTCGTGGCGATCAACGCCGCCTCCGCGTCGACGCAGCTGGCCGGTCTGCCCTTCTCCGGCCCGATCGGCGGCGTCCGCGTCGCGCTGATCAACGGCCAGTGGGTCGCGTTCCCGACGCACACCGAGCTCGAGGACGCCGTCTTCGACATGGTCGTCGCCGGTCGCGTCCTCGAGGACGGCGACGTCGCGATCATGATGGTCGAGGCCGAGGCCACCGAGAAGACGATCACGCTGATCGCGGGCGGTGCCGAGGCGCCGACCGAGGAGGTCGTCGCCGCCGGTCTGGACGCCGCGAAGCCCTTCATCAAGGTCCTCTGCAAGGCCCAGGCCGACCTCGCCGCCAAGGCCGCCAAGCCCACCGGCGAGTTCCCGGTCTTCCTCGACTACCAGGACGACGTCTTCGAGGCGCTCACCGCCGCCGTCAAGGACGAGCTCTCCCAGGCGCTCACCATCGCGGGCAAGCAGGACCGCGAGGCCGAGCTGGACCGCGTCAAGGGTCTCGCCGCCGAGAAGCTGCTCCCGCAGTTCGAGGGCCGCGAGAAGGAGATCTCCGCCGCGTACCGCTCGCTGACCAAGGCTCTGGTCCGTGAGCGCGTCATCAAGGACAAGGTCCGCATCGACGGCCGTGGCGTCACGGACATCCGTACGCTCGCCGCCGAGGTCGAGGCCATCCCGCGCGTGCACGGCTCGGCGCTGTTCGAGCGTGGCGAGACCCAGATCCTGGGCGTCACCACCCTCAACATGCTCCGTATGGAGCAGCAGCTCGACACCCTCTCCCCGGTGACGCGCAAGCGCTACATGCACAACTACAACTTCCCGCCGTACTCCGTCGGTGAGACCGGCCGCGTCGGCTCCCCGAAGCGCCGCGAGATCGGCCACGGCGCGCTCGCCGAGCGCGCGATCGTGCCGGTCCTGCCGACGCGCGAGGAGTTCCCCTACGCGATCCGTCAGGTGTCCGAGGCCCTCGGCTCCAACGGCTCGACGTCCATGGGCTCGGTCTGCGCCTCCACCATGTCGCTGCTGAACGCCGGTGTGCCGCTGAAGGCCCCCGTCGCCGGTATCGCCATGGGCCTGATCTCCCAGGAGATCAAGGGCGAGACGCACTACGTCGCCCTCACCGACATCCTCGGTGCGGAGGACGCCTTCGGTGACATGGACTTCAAGGTCGCCGGCACCAAGGAGTTCGTGACCGCTCTCCAGCTCGACACCAAGCTGGACGGCATTCCCGCCTCCGTCCTGGCCGCCGCTCTCAAGCAGGCCCGTGACGCCCGCCTCCACATCCTCGACGTGATGATGGAAGCGATCGACACGCCGGACGAGATGTCCCCCAACGCCCCGCGGATCATCACCGTCAAGATCCCCGTGGACAAGATCGGCGAGGTCATCGGCCCCAAGGGCAAGATGATCAACCAGATCCAGGAGGACACCGGCGCCGAGATCACGATCGAGGACGACGGCACCATCTACATCGGTGCCCAGGTCGGCTCGCAGGCCGAGGCCGCCCGCGCCACGATCAACTCGATCGCCAACCCGACCATGCCGGAGGTCGGCGAGCGGTACCTGGGTACGGTCGTGAAGACGACCACCTTCGGCGCGTTCGTGTCGCTGCTCCCGGGCAAGGACGGACTGCTGCACATCTCGCAGATCCGCAAGCTCGCCGGCGGCAAGCGCGTGGAGAACGTCGAGGACGTGGTCGCGGTGGGCTCCAAGGTCCAGGTCGAGATCGCCGAGATCGACTCCCGCGGCAAGCTGTCCCTCATCCCGGTCATCGAGGGCGAAGACGGGGACGACAAGAAGGACGACACCGACCAGTGACGTCGAGCAGCTCCACGGCTACGGCCCGCACCTCTTCGGAGGCGCGGGCCGTAGCCCGTACCCAAACCCTGATCAAGGGCACGAACGGCATCGGCACGGTCCGTAAGACCACCCTCCCGGGCGGCCTGCGCATCGTCACCGAAACCCTGCCGTCGGTCCGCTCCGCGACCTTCGGCATCTGGGCCCATGTCGGCTCCCGTGACGAGACGCCGACTCTGAACGGCGCCACGCACTACCTCGAGCACCTGCTCTTCAAGGGCACCAAGCGCAGGTCGGCGCTGGACATCTCCTCCGCGATCGACGCGGTCGGCGGCGAGATGAACGCGTTCACGGCGAAGGAGTACACGTGCTACTACGCGCGCGTGCTCGACACCGACCTGCCCCTCGCCATCGACGTCGTCTGTGACATGCTCACGGGCTCCCTGATCCTCGAAGAGGACGTCAACGTCGAGCGCGGCGCCATCCTCGAAGAGATCGCGATGACGGAGGACGACCCGGGCGACTGCGTGCACGACCTGTTCGCGCACACCATGCTCGGCGACACCCCCCTCGGCCGCCCGGTCCTCGGCACGGTCGACACGGTCAACGCCCTCACCGCGGACCGCATACGCCGCTTCTACAAGAAGCACTACGACCCGACGCACCTCGTCGTCGCGGCGGCCGGCAACATCGACCACAACAGGGTCGTACGCCAGGTCCGCGCGGCCTTCGAGAAGGCGGGCGCCCTCAAGCAGCTCGACGCCACCCCCATCGCCCCGCGCGACGGCCGCCGCAGCGTCCGTACGACCGGTCGCGTCGAACTGCTCGGCCGCAAGACGGAACAGGCCCATGTCGTCCTCGGCATGCCGGGCCTGGCCCGCACGGACGAGCGCCGCTGGGCACTGGGCGTACTCAACACGGCCCTCGGCGGCGGCATGTCGTCCCGTCTCTTCCAGGAGGTCCGGGAGAAGCGCGGACTGGCGTACAGCGTGTACTCCTACACGTCCGGGTTCGCGGACTGCGGCCTCTTCGGCGTGTACGCGGGCTGCCGGCCCTCGCAGGTCCACGACGTCCTGAAGATCTGCCGCGACGAACTCGACCACGTCGCCGAGCACGGGCTCTCCGACGAGGAGATCGGCCGCGCCATCGGCCAGCTGCGCGGCTCGACGGTTCTCGGCCTGGAGGACACGGGCGCGCTGATGAACCGTATCGGCAAGAGCGAACTGTGCTGGGGCGACCAGATGTCCGTCGACGACATGCTGGCCCGGATCGCCGAGGTCACCCCTGACGCGGTCCGTGAGGTCGCCCGCGACGTCCTGGGGCAGCGCCCGTCGCTGGCAGTCATCGGCCCGGTCAAGGACAAACAGGCAGCGCGCCTGCACGAAGCGGTCGCCTGACAGCCGTATCCGCTATCCGCTCCACACCCGCATCCGTCCGGTAAGGAAGCAAGAACATGAGCAAGCTGCGCGTGGCGGTCCTCGGTGCCAACGGCCGTATCGGTGCCGAGGCGGTACGGGCGGTCGAGGCCGCCGAGGACATGGAACTGGTCGCCGCCCTCGGCCGGGGCGACAAGCTGGAGACGCTCGCCGACAACGGCGCCCAGGTCGCGGTCGAACTGACCACCCCGGCCTCGGTGATGGGCAACCTCGACTTCTGCGTACGCCACGGCATCCACGCGGTCGTCGGGACCACCGGCTGGACCGACGAACGCCTCGCGCAGCTCACCGGCTGGCTGGACCAGTTCCCGGAGACGGGTGTGCTCATCGCGCCCAACTTCTCCATCGGGGCCGTACTGACCATGAAGTTCGCGCAGATCGCGGCGCCCTACTTCGAGTCGGTCGAGGTCATCGAGCTGCACCACCCGAACAAGGTGGACGCGCCCAGCGGCACGGCGACACGGACGGCGCAGCTCATCGCCGAGGCCCGTGCCAAGGCGGGCTCGGCTCCGGCACCGGACGCCACGGTGACGGCGCTGGACGGCGCCCGGGGCGCGGACGTCGACGGGGTTCCCGTGCACTCCGTACGTCTGCGCGGCCTCCTGGCCCACCAGGAGGTCCTGCTGGGCGGCGAGGGCGAGACACTGACCGTCCGCCACGACTCGCTCCACCACAGCAGCTTCATGCCGGGCATCCTGCTCGGCGCGCGCCGCGTCGTGGACACCCCGGGCCTCACTTTCGGCCTGGAACACTTCCTCGACCTCGGCTGAGAGACGTACCTCATGCGCGCGAAGCTCTCCTACGCCCTCACGGCCGTCGTCCTGGTCTTCTACTTCGTCCTGGTCGGCAGCCGCGGGGTCATGCTCATCCAGACCGGCACGCTGCTGACCGTCACCTTCGGCGTGGCGGTCCTGATCCTGCCCGGGATCGGCGTGTGGTTCCTCTGGAAGAACACCCAGTTCGTCCGCGACGCCAACCGCCTCGCCGCCGAACTCGACGCCGAGGGCGGTCTGCCCGCCGACGAGCTGAGGCGTACCCCTAGCGGCCGGGTCGACCGTGACTCGGCCGACGAGGTCTTCGCCAGACGCAAGGCCGAGACGGAATCGGCCCCCGACGACTGGCGCAACTGGTTCCGCCTCGCCGTCGCCTACCACGACGCCCGCGACACACCACGCGCCCGCAAGGCGATGCAGCGCGCGATCGCCCTGCACGCCGGCAAGTCCCCGGCCCAGGCGGCCTGAAACCCCCGCTCCCGGCGGTCGCGGTCGCCTAACCCCGCCCGAACTCCGCTGCCCACGCCTCGACGCTGTCCGCCGCCCGGTCGAACGCCTCCATACGGCCCAGGAAGTCGGCGTTGTGCGTGGTCAGCAGCGGTGCCAGCTCGTCCGCGGCCCGGTCCCGCCGTACGAGGACCAGCGCCTGCCCCTGAACGGTGCGCGGCAGCCCCAGCCAGCGCACCGGCCGCTGCAACGTCCGTACGACGACGACCTTCTCCCAGCGCGTCGTCCGCGTACCGAGGAACCCCACCCGGCGCAGCCCGCGCGCACTCACCCACACGCCGGTGCGCAGCAGCCGCAGCGCCACGGTGATGACGGCCAGCGCGCCGCCGAGACACATCGCGCCGCCGGACAACTCGCCGGTGGCCGCGATGATGACCGCCGCGACCAGCACGTACGAGGCGAGCAGCAGCAGAAGCGCCGCCGCGCCCACCCGCCACGGGCCGGGCCGGTAGGGGCGCCGCCAGCGGTCGCGGTCGTCGAACGGCAGGGCGGGACCGGCCGCGGCTTCACGGGAGGCGCGGTCGGCCGTATTGAAGGGCAGGGGCACGGCTGGTCCTCACTCAACTCCATGCGCGGGCTGTGCCCGGTGAGGTTATACAGCCGGCTGCCCAGTCACCAGCCTCGGGAGTCTGTGCGTCGTAGAGTGGCGTCGCAAAGTGACGAGATGGGAAGGACCCTCCAGACCGTGAGCCCCACCCCCGACGACGAGTTCAAGATCGACCTGCGCAGCGAGGTGACCGTCGAGCTGGTCAAACACAGCGCGGCCGACTCCGACGTGCTGTTCGCCGCCCGTGTGTCGACCGTCGGGGACCAGTCCCTGGACGAGTTGGGCAAGGACCCGGAGCGCTCGACGGGGCTGATCAACTACCTCATGCGAGACCGGCACGGCAGCCCGTTCGAGCACAACTCCATGACGTTCTTCATCAGCGCCCCGATCTTCGTCTTCCGCGAGTTCATGCGACACCGCGTGGGATGGTCGTACAACGAGGAATCCGGTCGGTACAGGGAGCTGCAGCCCGTGTTCTACGTGCCGGACACCTCGCGCAAGCTCGTGCAGAAGGGCCGGCCGGGCAAGTACGTGTTCGTCGAGGGCACCCCTGAGCAGCACGACCTCGTCGGGCACGCCATGGAGGACTCGTACCGCCAGGCATACCGCACCTACCAGCAGATGCTCGCGCAGGGCGTCGCCCGCGAGGTCGCCCGCGCGGTCCTCCCGGTCGGCCTGTACTCGTCGATGTACGCCACCTGCAACGCACGCTCCCTGATGCACTTCCTCGGCCTGCGCACCCAGCACGAGCTGGCGAAGGTGCCGTCGTTCCCCCAGCGGGAGATCGAGATGGTCGGCGAGAAGATGGAGCTGGAGTGGGCCAGGCTCATGCCGCTGACCCACGCGGCCTTCAACGCGAACGGCAGGGTGGCGCCGTAGGGCCTGTCGTCCCCAGGCAGGCGCACGCGCGTTTCGCCACCGGGTACAGATGTACGGATCAGCCTCGCGAAGTGTCCGTATTGCGGTATTTCGAGAGGTTCATCTAGCCTGATCAAACGGACCCGGCACTGCTTGAACCCCCGAGCAGGCAGTGCCGGGTTCCCTCTTTGTCATGACTTTCCCTGCACCCCTAGGGCAGACCGCGCCCTGAGCACCGAGTAGCGTGGTACCCATGGCTCCGACCTCCACTCCGCAGACCCCCTTCGGGCGGGTCCTCACCGCCATGGTCACGCCGTTCACGGCGGACGGCGCGCTCGACCTCGACGGCGCACAGCGGCTCGCCACCCACCTGGTGGACGCAGGCAATGACGGCCTGGTCGTCAACGGCACCACCGGTGAGTCGCCGACCACCAGCGACGCGGAGAAATCGGATCTCGTACGAGCCGTACTGGAGGCAGTCGGCGACCGGGCCCACATCATCGCCGGGGTCGGCACGAACGACACCCACCACAGCATCGAGCTGGCCCGCGCGGCGGAGAAGACCGGCGCGCACGGCCTCCTGACGGTGACGCCGTACTACAACAAGCCCCCGCAGGAGGGCCTGTACCGGCACTTCGCGGCCATCGCCGACGCCACCGAACTCCCGGTCATGCTGTACGACATCCCCGGCCGCAGCGGCGTCCCGATCAGCACCGAGACGATCGTCCGGCTCGCTGAGCACCCCCGGATCGTCGCGAACAAGGACGCCAAGGGCGACCTCGGCCGGGCCAGCTGGGCCATCGCCCGCTCAGGCCTCGCCTGGTACTCCGGCGACGACATGCTGAACCTGCCGCTGCTCTCCGTGGGCGCGGTCGGCTTCGTCTCGGTCGTCGGCCATGTTGTCACGCCTGAACTGCGCACCCTCGTCGAGGCGTATGTCTCCGGAGAGGTCCAGAAGGCCACCGAGATCCACCAGAAGCTGCTCCCGGTCTTCACGGGCATGTTCCGTACCCAGGGCGTCATGACCACCAAGGCCGCGCTCACCCTCCAGGGTCTGCCCGCCGGACCGCTGCGCGCTCCCATGGTCGAGCTGTCGGCCGACGAGATTGCCCAGCTCAAGATCGATCTTGCTGCCGGCGGGGTACAGCTCTGACATCAGACTTCACAACTGAATACGCGGGACGTACGTGTCCGCAGTCCACATCCAACAACTGCTTTTGCACGAACGTCATGCGCGCCACGTGCCTATGCCGGTACGTGGCGCGTGTGGTGAGGAGAGTCTTTTGAGTCATCCGCATCCTGAACTCGGCGCTCCGCCGAAGCTCCCGAAGGGCGGCCTGCGGGTCACCCCGCTGGGCGGCCTCGGCGAGATCGGCCGCAACATGACCGTCTTCGAGTACGACGGTCGCCTACTGATCGTCGACTGCGGCGTGCTCTTCCCCGAGGAGGAGCAGCCCGGAATCGACTTGATCCTGCCCGACTTCACGTCCATCAGGGACCGCCTCGGCGACATCGAGGGCATCGTCCTCACGCACGGCCACGAGGACCACATCGGTGCCGTCCCGTATCTCCTCCGGGAGAAGCCGGACATCCCGCTGATCGGCTCCAAGCTGACCCTCGCGTTCATCGAGGCGAAGCTCCAGGAGCACCGCATCCGCCCCTACACCCTCGAGGTGACGGAGGGGAACCGGGAGCGCATCGGTCCGTTCGACTGCGAGTTCGTCGCCGTCAACCACTCCATCCCCGATGCCCTGGCCGTGGCCATCCGCACCCCCGCGGGCATGGTGGTCCACACGGGCGACTTCAAGATGGACCAGCTCCCCCTGGACGGCCGTCTCACCGACCTGCACGCGTTCGCGCGGCTGAGCGAAGAGGGCATCGACCTTCTCCTCTCCGACTCGACGAACGCCGAGGTTCCGGGCTTCGTCGCACCCGAGCGCGACATCTCCAATGTGCTGCGCCAGGTCTTCGCGGGTGCCAGCAAGCGGATCATCGTGGCCAGCTTCGCCAGCCATATCCACCGCATCCAGCAGATCCTGGACGCGGCGCACGAATACGGCCGCAGGGTCGCCTTCGTCGGGCGTTCGATGGTCCGCAACATGGGCATCGCCCGAGATCTGGGCTATCTGAAGGTCCCGCCGGGCCTGGTGGTGGACGTCAAGACCCTCGACGACCTTCCGGACCACCAGATCGTGCTGGTCTGCACGGGCTCGCAGGGCGAACCGATGGCGGCGCTGTCCCGCATGGCGAACAGGGACCACCAGATCCGCATCGTCCAGGGCGACACGGTGATCCTGGCCTCGTCCCTCATCCCCGGCAACGAGAACGCGGTGTACCGCGTGATCAACGGTCTGACCCGCTGGGGAGCCCACGTCGTCCACAAGGGCAACGCCAAGGTGCACGTCTCCGGCCATGCCTCGGCCGGCGAGCTCCTGTACTTCTACAACATCTGCAAGCCACGCAACCTGATGCCGGTCCACGGTGAATGGCGTCACCTGCGGGCCAACGCCGAGCTGGGCGCGATGACCGGCGTCCCGCACGACCGGATCGTCATCGCCGAGGACGGCGTGGTCGTCGACCTCATCGAGGGCAAAGCGAAGATCTCCGGCAAGGTCCAGGCCGGGTACGTATACGTCGACGGACTCTCGGTCGGCGATGTCGGCGAACCCGCCCTGAAGGACCGCAGGATCCTCGGAGACGAGGGCATCATCTCGGTCTTCGTGGTGATGGACTCGTCCACGGGCAAGATCACGGGCGGTCCGCACATCCAGGCCCGGGGCTCGGGCATCGAGGACTCCGCCTTCACCGACGTCGTCCCGAGGATCACCGAAGTGCTGGAGCGCTCGGCACAGGACGGGGTGGTGGAGCCCCACCAGATGCAGCAACTCATCCGCCGCACGCTGGGCAAATGGGTGTCGGACACCTACCGCCGTCGCCCGATGATCCTCCCGGTCGTCGTGGAGGTCTGACGGCCCCGGAGGACGCCTCCACGGCCCCTTCGAACGCGTGAACCCGGAGCGGGGCTCCTCGATTTGCATCGAGGAGCCCCGCTCCAGTACGTTTACGGCTCCGCCAGCGAGGGAACCCGGTTCAACTGTGTGCCAGGGACCAACCCGAGCGGGGCGGAAATTCCGACTCAGAACTTCTGATAAAGTCGGAGTCGCCGGAAAGGGAAACGCGAAAGCGAAAACCTGGAAAGCACCGAGGAAATCGGATCGCGAAACGGTCTGATAGAGTCGGAAACGCAAGACAGCAAGACAAGAGCAAGACAGAAGAAAAGCAAGACCGAAGGGAAACTGCCCGGAGGAAAGCCTGAGAGTCTCTCGGGTGAGTACAAAGGAAGCGTCCGTTCCTTGAGAACTCA
>NZ_LGDW01000088.1 GCF_001280005.1 Streptomyces sp. NRRL WC-3618
GGAAGGGGCGGGTGGGGTCGAGGGGCGCTCCGGTGGGCATCCCGCGCTCCGGAAGCAGGAGTGCCAGGTGCTCGTACACCTCCTGCGCGGAGGCGGGCCGGTGTTGCGGGTCCTTGGCGAGCAGCCGCAGGACGAGCGCTTCCAGCGCCTCGGGCACCTCGGGTCTCAGCCGGCGCACGGGCAGCGGCGGCTCGTAAAGGTGCCGGTGGAGCACTCCGAGGGCTGTCGAGCCGGAGAACGGCACGTCTCCGCTGAGGAGTTCGTGGAGGAGTACGCCGAGTGCGTACAGGTCCGTGTAGGGGCCGACGACGCCGCCCATCGCCTGTTCGGGGGCCATGTAGGCGGGCGAGCCGATGGGGGAACCGGTGTGGGTGAGGCGGGTCGTGTCCGTGTCCATCACGGAGGCGACGCCCAGGTCGAGGACGGTGACCGTGCCGTCCTGCTTCACCATCACGTTGCGCGGCTTGAGGTCGCGGTGGACGATCGGCACGGCGTGCACGGCGCTCAGTACGGCGCACAGTTGCGCGGCGACGGCGACCGCCCACTGCCAGGGGTACGGGTCGTGTTCGGTGAGGTGGTCGGAGAGGTCGGCGCCGTCGACGTACTGCATGACGAGGAACAGTTCCTCGCCCTCGCTGCCCGCGTCGTGCACGGTGACGAGGCCGGGGTGGTCGACCTGTGCGGTCACCCGGCACTCGCGTACGAAGCGGCGGCGCAGTTCGTCCGCCTCCTGGCCGGCGACCTTGTCCGGGCGCAGCAGCTTGACGGCGACGCGCCGGTCGAGCCGCTGGTCGTACGCCGTCCACACCTGGCCCATGCCGCCCTGGCCGATGAGCGTGGACAGTTCGTACCGGTCGGCGATGACGCGTCCCGTGGCCAGGCTCACCGTCCGCCCTCGCGGTCGCCGTCACCGTTGTGGCTGCCGCTGCCGGTCCCATTGCCGCTACCGCTGCCGCTGCCGTTGCTGTCGTGCTTGCGCAGGTAGTCGCTGAGCTCGTCGAGTTCGGCGCGGACCTGGTCGATACGGGCGGGCGCGGGGCGCTGCGGCGGGGGCGGTACGGGGCCGTGCGAGACGGGTGGCGGGGGGATCGGCGTGCCGGGCATGGGGGGCTGCGGCCCGGACCGCATGTTCGAGTACGGCGACGGGGGCGGGTACCCGTACCCGGCGGGCACGGTCGCGGCCTGGGGCGGCGCGTAACCGGCGTACGGGCTCTGCCGGTTGTTGGGCCGTATGTCCATGACCAGGAAGTAGATGCCGGCGACGGCGCCCAGGAGCAGCACGACGGCGAGGGCGGTGTCGCTCCTGGGGTCGCTCTCCGGCACCGTGCCGATCACCGCGAAGCACGCGACGGACACCGGCAGACTCGCCCAGGCCGCCGTCCAGTTGAACCACCGGCCACGCAGGAGGGCGACCCGGAACAGCGGCACGCACGCCAGGATGCCGCACGAGAGGAACGCGGTGATGGTGAACAGCACTCGCAGGGCGATGACGGTGCCCGCACTGCGGGGCGGGGACGGCGCGCCGGGGCCGTACATGACTGCTCCTGGACCGGGTGATGCCAACAGGGGACGGACTGACGAGTGGCAGGTTCGATGTCGAAGTTCGGGATCAAGATTCGATGTCGAGGTTCGAGCGTATAGCCCGACACCGACAACAGGTCCGGGTTGTACCGAACCGTTGTCGACCTGACCACGGCTCGTGAGCCGTCGTCGTCCAGGAGTTCGATGACGGGCAGGGAACGCACCACCCCCGGCTGCCTGGACGCGCTGGGCGCCCGAGCCGGGCTCAGGCGCCGCCGGTCAGAAGCTGTGTCACATCCTCTCTTCGCAGGTCACGGTGGTGTGGAGGGCAGTAGTGATCCCGTTTGCCGTTCGGTTGAGCGTCGATGGTCGCCGTTTCCAACGGCGGAGGCGCGTTGGTCTTCAGGCGGTTGCGAGGGTGGCCGGCAGTACCTCGGTCTGGCGGCGGGGGCGGGCCAGGCGACGCGACATGAGGGTGATGAAGGCCCACTGGATGTGGGCTTCCGCGTGGGACATCAGGCGCTCGTCATCCCGTGCGTTGCGCCGGGCCCGCATCGTCCACGAATTCGACCGCTCCACCACCCACCTCTTCGGTAGCAGGACGTGGGGTCAGTAAGCGGCGGTCCGGATGCGCATCTCGTCCTGGCGAGCGGACCGGGGTCCTCCAGGCCGCCGTACCGGCTGATGGAGCGGAGGTGCCGCTCGTCCTGCACGCCGTGTGAGCATCCGTTCGGGGGGCAGGCCTCAGTCCGAGTCCTCCTTCCTCCTGAGCTCGGCCAGCTCGTCGAAAGTACGGATCAGGACTGCGCGTCGCTCGTCCTTGTAACCCGATGAGGGCGTCAAGGCGTCGATGCGGCCCTCCCATACCGCCATGAACGTCTTCTTCCACCCCGCGACCACCTCGGCCTCGGGCAGCGACGCCCCCACGTACCCCTGCCGCGCCAGAAGGCTCAGCAGCTCCAGGTTGGCCGGCACCGCAATTCCCCAGTACTCGTCGGGCTCGATCTCGACCGGGTCGCCGGCCATCGCGTCCGCCACCTCGGTGATGAGCCGGTCCGTGAGGATCGACAGGTGGTCTGCGGCCGTGTCGCTGTCGAAGTTGCCGGTTCCCCAGTCGCCCATGGGTTTCCTCTGTTGGTTGGGTCGGTACGCACGAGTTGTATCAGCGCGTACTGACAACCGGACCGCACAGAGGTGCGGCAGGCAGGGATGCCCGGAACGACGTGGACAGGTCTCATGTGTCAGAGCCGGTAGTCGCCCGTCGGCCATCTTCCCGCCGCTTGGCATGCCCGGATCAGGAACAAGCTCACAGGGTGTGCCGCATCCAGACGTTGGGCTCGACGTAGACCCCGAACCCGTGTTCCAGGTCGCACCGCACCGGTGCCAGCGCGCCGGGCACCTCCACCTCGCCGTCGCGGTCGAAGGGGAGGCCCGTCCAGGCGCGCCACTCCTCCAGCGAGGCCGCGACGCACATCGACGCCGGTGCCATGGCGACGATCGTGGCGCCCGCGCGGTCGTGCACGCGCAGCCAGGGGTCGTGGGGCAGCCCGTCCTCGCGGACCCGGTACGCGTACTCGGCGATCGGCGTCCTCGGTTCCAGGTGCTTGGCGCTCGGCCGGACCGGGGCCACGACCTCGCGGAAACCGTGGGCGGCGGCGTTGTCCCGCATCGCCGCGAGCATACGGCCGGACAGTCCGGTGCCCTGGGCCTGCGGGGAGACGACGATCGAGATCGCGCTCACCGTGTCCGGACGGGTACCGGCGCGCAGGTCCTGGAACGCCCACACCAGGACCTGTCCCAGCCCCGGGCGGGCAGTTCACCGCCGCCGCGCCCCTCGGCCGCGAGCGCGAAGGGCACGCTGTAGGCGTGGGCGACGATCTCGCCCCGCTCGTCCTCGGCGAACAGGACGTGCTCGGGGAGCTCAGTGGCGATCCGGTCGTAGTGGGCGTTGCCCGTGAAGTCGTGCTGCATCAACTCGGGCCAGGCGTCGGGCATTTCGACGACCCGGCGATACATCTCGGGGCGCTCGGCGAGGGACGAGACCTTCAACTCCATGGGCGAAACGGTACTCTCCGGCCCGGCCGACCCGTCCGGCGTTTGAGGCCAAGGCCCGGCCCGTTCAAGGGACTTCGGGCGAGGGCGGGGGCGGTGATGTCGCCCCCGCGCCGCCTCACCCGCGACTGAAAGACGGACCTTGCCCTCCTGCCCCCCAACACCAACAATGTGCATGCCAATTGCGGGTGGCCGGAAGGTTTCCGGTCGCCTTTTCGAATGAGGGGACCCCCCACGTGAGAATGCCTCTCGCCGCCGCGATCGTCGCCCTGGTCGTCGCCGGAGCGGTCACCGCGCCCGTGGCCGCGGCGGCCGAGCCGACGCTCCAGGCCGTCAGCCTCGCCGGCACGGTGGCGCTCAGCAACTGCTCCGGCTCGCTCGTCCGCTTCCCGAACTCCGTGGACACCGACCCGGCGCTGGTGCTTTCCAACGGCCACTGCAGCAGCCTCATGGACCCGGGGTTGGTCATCACCAACCGGCCGGCCAACCGGCCGTTCAGCCTGCTCGACTCCTCAGGCGCCCAGGTCGCCACGCTGAAGGCCGAGAAGCTGGCGTACGGGACGATGACCGACACGGACGTGGCGATCTACCAGCTCACCACCACCTACGCGGCGATCAAGAGCTCGTACGGGGTGTCGGCGCTGACCGTGCGGGACACGCACCCGACCGCCGGCACCGCCGTCACCGTGGCGTCCGGCGCCTGGAAGAAGTTGTTCGACTGCAACATCGACGCGTTCGTCCACCGCCTCAAGGAGGGCAAGTGGACCTGGAAGGACTCGGTCCGCTACACCTCCGCCTGCCAGACCGCCGGCGGCACCTCCGGCTCTCCGGTGATCGACCGGTCCACCGGTGAGATCGTCGCCGTCCACAACACCGGCAACGAGAACGGCGCCTCCTGCACGCTGGACAACCCCTGCGAGGTGGACCAGCAGGGCAACGTCACCGTTCACACGGGCATCAACTACGGCCAGCAGACCTACCAGATCCCGGCCTGCTTCACGACCGGCAACCAGCTGGACCTGAACGCCGCCGGGTGCACCCTGCCGAAGCCGTAGCGCTCCGGCTGTCGGCCGCTGCGGTTCCCGGCCCGGGGTCGCAGCGGCCGCGTGAGCATGGCCGTCGTCACGCGGGACCGTCGTGACGCGGCCGGCGCGGGATGCCGCTCAGTTCACGTTGACCGCGCTCCAGGCCGCCGCCACCGTGTCGTACTCCATGCTGCCCGCGCCGTAGAGGTCGCGGGTGGCGTTCAGGGTGGCCGTCCTCGCTCCGGCGTAGTTCGTCGTGGACGTCATGTAGACGGTCAGAGCGCGGTACCAGATCGCGCCGAGCTTGGCGCGGCCGATGCCGGTGACGGTCGAGCGGTTGTACGTCGGGGAGTTGTAGGTGACCCCGTTGATCGTCTTCGCGCCGCTGCCCTCCGCGAGGAGGTAGGCGAAGTGGTTGGCGACGCCGGACGAGAGGTGGACGCTGAGTTTGCCGACCGTAGGGCTCCAGTAGTCCGCGGAGCTGCCGTCCTTGCTCGGCTTGTCCAGGTAGCGCAGGGCATCCTGCCCGAGGCCGGAGCGGACGACCTTCTCGCCGATCAGATAGTCGCCGGTGTCCTGTGCGTTCCCCGCGTAGAACTCGACGAGCGTTCCGAAGATGTCGGACGTCGCCTCGTTCAGGCCGCCGGACTCGCCCGAATAGACCAGTCTCGCGGTGGTCGACGTCACGCCGTGGGACATCTCGTGGGCGGCCACGTCCAGCCCGGCCATCGGCCCGAAACTGGTGCCGTCGCCGTCGCCGTAGGTCATGCAGAAGCAGCTGTCGGTCCAGTAGGCGTTGCTGTAATTGTTGCCGTAATGGACGCGGTTGTAGGAGCCCCTGCCGTCGTTGGCGATGCCGTTGCGGCCGTGGACGTCCTTGAAGTAGTCCCAGGTCATGGCGCTGCCGTACTGGGCATCGACGGCGACTGTCGAGCGGTCGGCGGTCGTGCCCGTACCCCAGTGGTTGTCGTCGTCGGTGAAGAGGGTCACGGGGACGCGGCTGCTGCAGGTACCGCCACCGCACACGTCGGTCTTGTCGGCCGCGTCAGCGGTGTAGGTGTTGCCGCGTGTGGGGTCCTTGAGCTGATAGGTCGATCCCGAGAGGGTCGTCTCCAGCGGGAGCGTGCCGCTGTACAGGGACTTGCCGTCGCCGGTGGCCGTCTCCATGGTGTCCCAGGCATCGATCCGGGCGCCCGTACGGGCATCGGTCAGCACGGTGCGGGCGACGGGGTTGCCGAGCGGGTCCAAGGCGGTGGTGTCCGTGCGCCAGGCCAGTCTCGGGGCACCGTGCAGGGCGTCGACGACGAGCTGCGGCCTGGCCTTCACCTGCTTCAGCGCGTCACCCGGGTTGGCCGCGCGCAGCGTGCCCACAGCGACGTCGGCCGCCTTGAGGGCCGGCACCCTGGGGGTGGTGCTCGGCAGCGAGATCGCCGCCCCCGTCGCCCGATCAGCGCTGCGGTAGGCGCCGTCGGGGGCCAGGTGGAGGACGAAATCGCCTCCGAGTACGGGGAGTTGGCGGTAGGTACGGTCGTAGCGGACGTGCTGGGCGCCGTCCTGGTCCACGATGACGTCCCTGACGGAGGCGTCCTGCGCGGTGGTGAGGCCCAGGGACGCGGCCCGGTCGGCGAGGACCCTCGCCGCGTTGTCGAGCGCGAGGGCACGGGTCGGGCTGTCGGCCGTGTCGGCGGCGGCGCCGGCAGCTGGGGAGAGTAAGCCGGCCAGAAGGGTGGCGGTGGTGGCGATACCGGCGGTGGCGCACCGGGCACCACGGACGTTCTGCCGTATCCGACTCATGAGGGTCTTCTGTCTCCTGGAGGCGGCGCCGCGGGGGCGCATGCGGGGGTGGGCACCGGGGGGGGTGGCACATGAAGGGGGATCGGGATGGGGACCCGGGGGTCGGCGCCGATCTCGTCCAGGCATTCAAGAGGACACAGCCCTGTCATGTCCACACCCTCCGCGCGGCAGCCCAAAGCCGGGCGCGGCCAAAACCCGCATACCTGAAGAACTGTGCGGCGAACGCCCACTCAGCTCGCGTGGAACCGCGCGGGCGCCTCCGTGGGGTTGCCGCCGGTCGGCAGTTTCTCCCCGGCGCATCCCGACAGCACCTTCTTCATCGCGGCCTTCTCGTCCGCCGAGACCCACAGTTCGTACTTCTTCTTCACGGCGACCTGGTTGGCGACATACGCGCAGCGGTACGCCTTGTTCGGCGGCAGCCAGGTCGCCGTGTCGCCGTCGCCCTTGCTGCGGTTGGTGCTCGCGTCGACGGCACGCAGGTTGAGCGGATCGTTGGCCAGGGCTATGCGTTTGCTGGCGTCCCAGTACTTGGCGCCCTTCTGCCAGGCGTCCGAGAGCGCGACGATGTGGTCTATGTCCACCTCGCTGCGGCCTCGCGTGAACGCCACCTCCTTGCCGCTGTAGGGGTCGGGCTTCAGTTCCCCGGCGGACACCTTGCAGCCTCCGCTGCGGAACCGCACGTCGGCCAGGTCGCGTTTGAGGATGTCGTCGCGGGTTATCTACATCCCCCCATTCCTTGCGATTTACGTGAGTGACAGCCGTGTCCTCTCTTTGTGTCTCGCCGTTATCAGCCTCACCAAGAGGCACATGAGCGACATGCTCGGACAGGAGATGGATCAATGGTGTTACGTACAGAGAAGGCCGTCTCGCCCACCACAGGAGAGGTCACCTGGCTACTCGTAGACGATGAGACGTACCGCCCTCACCCCGAGGTACAGGAGTTCTCGCTCTACCTGCGGGGCGCCGGACGCTCACCGCAGACCCAGCGCGCCTACATCCCCCGGATTGGGCGCTTCCTCAACTGGTGCACGCAACGCGGCACGGACTGGAAGACCGCTGGACTCGGCGAGATGACCCGATTCAAGTTCCACGTCGAGCGGACACCGACCAGGCAGGGGCAACCGCCGACAGGGAAGACCGTCAACGCGGTCCTCACCGCCGTGTGCGAGTTCCTCCGATTCTGCGCCGTCCAGGGACATGTGGCCCATGAGGTCGCCGCACGGCTGAGCGAGCCCCGTTTCCTCACCTCGCCACCGAGCGGCTTCGATCCGGGGGAAGGCGGCCAACATCTCATGATCAAGGCGCGCGTTCTGAAGGCGTCCGAGATCGAGAAGGCGCCGGCGACCCTCACGGCCCCCCAAGTCGCTCAGGTACTTGAGGCGGCCCGCACCGCCCGCGACCGACTGCTCCTGACCGTGCTCGTGGAAGGCGGCCTGCGGATCGGCGAAGCGCTTGGGCTGCGGCGGGAGGACATGCATCTGCTGCCCGACTCCACGCATCTCGGCTGCCGAACCCGCGGCGCCCACCTGCACATCCGGCCTCGCCAGGACAACGAGAACGGCGCACGCGCGAAGGGCGGCCGTCACCGAATGGTGCCGCTGACGCAGGGTGCAGTGCACCGTTACCGCGACCATCTCACCGAGCGTGAACGGGTCGCCGAAGCCGCTGACTGCGACTACGTGTTCGTCAACCTCGTCGGCGCCGCCATCGGCCGCCCGGTGACATATTCCAACGCCAAGCAGGTCATCGAACGGATCGGGAACCGTTGCGGCCTCCCCACACGCCCGCACATGATGCGGCACACGGCGGCGACCCAGTGGATCCGCAGCGGAGTCGCACCGGATGTGGTGCAGACCCTGCTGGGACACGCATCGTCGGCGAGCACAGCTGTCTACGTGCACGCCCGTGACGAGGACCTCCGGGCCGCTGTCGACCGTCTCGCGCCGGAGGCCGCCCGATGACGCGTGCCGTCAGCCTCGCCGTCGCCGTGCCACTCGACCGCAGTGAGCCTGAGTGGTCGGACTGGCTCTCCGCGCGCCTCGCTCCTGGTTGGCGGACAGGAGAGTGGGACCAGGACAGAGCGCTGTTCACGGCGGACCCGGGCAATCCTGGCACCAAGGTGTTCAGCTGCGTCGTTGCCGACTGCTCCACTCACGTGGTGGGCAACGGTGCCCGCTGTAATGCCTGTCGCAAGGCCCGACTTCTCCAGGGCAACCCGGCTGACTTCGACGCGACGTACATCCCCATGGTGTCCCGCCGCAGGCCCAACGTCTCGGATGGAGCATGGCCAGGAGTGTCCCAGTTCTCTCTGTCAGGGGTATCCCCGGCCGTATGCCGCGAAGTGCTGTACGGGCTCCAGCAGCGCGACGCGGCAGGGATCAGCCTCGTTCCCCAGCATGTCCGCCGTATCGTGGCCGGGCTCCCCTCAAGGCTCGGATCGCTGCTGGAGTTGGGCGAAGGCTTCGTCTCCGGGCTTCCGGCCGCTGCCACCGGAGTGCTCAATGGTGTGCTGCTCCATGTCCGGCGCGCTCGCATCGAGTTCGAGGGCGTCGACCCGACCTTTGGTGATGTCTGGGAGTGTGCCCTGGTCGGGCTGAACGCCGGGCGCGGCAGGAAGTACATCGCCGTACACGGCGACGTCGACTTCCGGCCCGTGCGTCAGCAGTGGCTGCGGGAGTTGGTGAAGGAATACGGCCGTACCGTCCGTCCCTCCGTTCTGGACCTGCGCCAGACGGTGTACGCAGCGAGCATCGCCTCTTCCGCCCTTGTGAACCGCGCGCACGGCGAGGCCCCGGAGCAGCTGTCGATGGCGGACATGAACGCGGTGGTGGACATGTTCCGCATTACCAAACGTCCCGAGGACGGGCACGACTACTCGACCAGTCACCGCCGGACGCTGCTGCGTTACTGGCGCACGTTCCTTGAGTTCGCCCGCCAGACCGGGATGATGGACCACGTGCCAGGGGGCTTCGCGTTGAATCCCCGCTTCCACACCATCGCCGCCGTCGAGGCGTCCGAGGACGACATCGGCCGGGCCGTACCCAAGCATGTCATCGCCCAACTCGACGCGTGTATCGCCATGTTGGGCACCTCGACCTCGTACGAGAGCGGCGGTTGGTCATCCGCCGACTTCGCGCGGATGTATCAGGTGGTCTACACGGTCCTCCGCGACACCGGCCGCCGCCCCGGCGAAGTGACCAGCCTGCGCCGCGAGTGCCTTGAGCGGATCGACGGCAAGCCCACCCTCCTCTACGACAACCACAAACGCCGCCGTCACGGACGTAGGCTCCCCGTCTCCGAGAGCACGGCCCAGGCCATCCAGGCATGGCAGAAGGAACTCGACCGACTGCCTGCCGTACCCGCCTGCGGGCAGTGGCTGTTCCCCTCTCCGGGACAGCGCAACCGTCCACGTCGCGGTCATCTGACCACCGCGCAGTTCTGCAACCGGATCTTCCGCGACTGGGTGGACGAGCTGATCCCGGATCTCGTGGACGACCGCCTGGACGACAGCGGCGAACCGCTCGCTCACGACCGCACGCAGATCGTCCCGTACGGATTCCGCCACGCGTACGCCCAGCGCCACGCTGACGCCGGGACCCGTCCGGACGTCCTCCGAGAGCTCATGGACCATCGGTCCCTGGACGTCACCATGGGCTACTACAAGGTCTCCCTGACCAGGAAACAGGAGGCGGTCAGGACGGTGGCGAGACTCGCCGTCGACCGGCATGGCGCTCCACACGGCTTCGAGGACGCCCTTGCCTACGAGGTCGAGAGCGTGGGGGTCCCCTACGGAGGCTGCACCGAGCCGAGCAACGTCAAAGCTGGCGGCGGGCACTGCCGCATCCGCTTCCAGTGCGCCGGCTGCGACTTCTACCGACCAGACCCCTCCTACCTCCCCGCCCTGGAACAGCAGATCGCGGACCTGCGGGCCGACAAGGAGGCCGCCCTGGCGATGGAGGCCGCCGACTGGGTCGTACGCAACCTCGACGACCAGATCCGCGCCTATTCGAAGTCGGCCGACGAGATGCGGCGGAAGCTCGATGCGCTGCCCGTCGAGGAGCGGGCCGCCGTCGAGTCCGCCTCGCGTGAGCTGCGCAAGGCACGTTCCGCAGCGGCCTTCGTGCCCCTACAGGCGCTGACGACACGGAGTTCTGAATGAAACGCCCTGCCAATTCCGGCGCCAATGACCGGAACACCCGGGTCGAGCGCCTGCGCGCCAGCCGCGTCAAGGACAGCGAGGACAAGACCAGCCGCGCGCTCGATGCAGTGGACGGCCTTCTCCGCTCGGGACGGCGTATCACCGTCGCCCAGGTTGCGCGGGACGCGGCGGTGTCCACGTGGTTCATCTACAACCAGCCCCAGGTGCACCAGGCCGTTCAGGACGGCATCGTCGCCCAGCGAGAGCATGTGCGTCAGGAATCCCCCGTTCCGGATGCGCGACAGGTTTCCGCTGCCGGGCTGCGGACGGATCTCGCCCTGGCACGCGAAGAGATCAAGGACCTCAAGAAGGAACGCGACCGACTGCGGGACCGGCTCCGGCTGTCTCTGGGCGCCGAGTTGGACGAGGTGAACCGAAACGAACTGATCCAGCGGGTGCAGCAGTTGGATCAGCGGAACACCGCTCTGAACCAGGAGCTGTCAGCGGCCAAGGTTCAGATCGCCGCCCTGGAGGGCCGACTGCGCGAGGCGGAAGACGATCTCACTGCCGCACGGGCCGGTCTCCGCCGTGCGATGCGGGCCGTGCCGTCCCCGTAGTCCCCGCTCTACCACCACACCCGCTGCTGTCCGGCTTGTGCGTCGCCTGCCGGACAGCAGCGGAGGATTTCGGCGAAGCGGTCCGGCCTACGCTGATATGCCGTCCCGGTCGTGTTCAGTCGGTGTCCGTCGCGGCCAGCATCGCCAGCCGTCGGCGTTCTGGAGAGACCACGGCGAGGCCGATGTCCCAGGCCACGCGCTCGAACCACTTGGTGTCGGCATCGAAGCCGTACCAGGTGCACTCTTGTACACGTGCCTCAACCTCCTCCGCAAGGCCGCCGTCTGCAGCCCCAGCCAGGGCCGCCAGGGATTGCCAAGCGGCCAGACGGCCATATGCGCCACGGGCGCCGGAGTTGTAGGCACCTCCCGTGGACGCGGCGGCGAAGAGGACTCGCCATGCCTGGTCCGGCGGACAGGCCGCAACCAAGAAAGCGGTCTTCTTCCCCGCACCCTTCAGGCGCTCCAGCCCCAGCGCCAGCAACATGCTCGGTACCGACTCGGCCTCCAGAGGAGCTGTCAGATCAAAGACTCGTGCCTCGACCCGGCCGTTCGACTCCTCGGCCCAGTTCGCCACGGCAGCGCCGATGCCCTTGGCAGCGGCTTCGGTCGTCGTCTCCTCGACGGACGGCAGGTGTGCCCCGGCATCACCCCGCGCCTTGCGGTTCGCCGACGGACCGTACGGCATCGAGTGACTGCCCCCGTGGGCGCTGTAGCTCGGCAGATCCGGCTGTCTTTCCACATCGGACAGCGCCAACGGCAGCATCCCAGCGGATGGTGCCTCCAGTGCGGCGACATCGCCCACCCTGCGATCCCCGGGGTCTCCGTAACGTCGGCACCCCTGAGCACCATTTCATGGACCAGGCACGCACGCAGTTCCTCAGTGGCGTTCCCGGTGAATGCCACAGCCAGTTCCTCTGACGGTTGGCTGGAGGCCAGCAGGGAAGCCGTGTAACGGCCCAGCTTCCTTTCAGCAGCCTCCGCCGAGGAGACCAGCCGCAGCGCCTGGGCGACGTTCCCAGGACCAGACGTGGTGGCCAGCAGCCCGAGCAGATGGTCGAAGACGCTTCTGTACTGCCAGATCCGCCCGGCGTCGGAGCCGTAAGCCCCGGCGAGCGCGATGCCGAGGTCCGCGAGGAACGCAGCATCCCCCCGCGCGAGACGGTCGTCAGCCACGGCCCATACGCCGGTGACGTTCTCCAGGTCCGGCAACTCCGTCACGATCTTCTGTACCTGATCAGCCACGGCCATGAGCGTACGGGTCCGGCACTCCTTCCTCCCCTTAATAAATGGCCAGGGGCGGAGATCCGAGAACGCGCCTCAATCTCCGCACTGCCGCTGCATCATCTGCTTGTCCGCTGCCGTCACCGGCATCTCGTACTTCAGGGCGACCTGGGCGAAACGGACGGCGTAGGCGCACCGGATCTGCTTGTTCGGCGGGAGCCAGGACGCGGGCCCCGAGTCCCCTTTTGAGGAATTGGCTCGGCCCTCGACGGGGATCAGATTGAGCACGTCGTTCGCAAGCTGCTTACGCTTGCTCTCCGGCCAGCGTGACGAGCCCATCTGCCAGCTGTAGGACAACGGCACCATGTGATCTATCTGGACCTCGGAGGCTTTCTGCTTGCGCCACTCGATGGTCGTCCCGGTGTACGGGTCGTGCAGCGTCATGGAGATGACCACGCAGTCGGATCCGGCCCGGAACCGGAGGTTCTGGCCATCGCGACGAATGAGATCGTTTCGCGTGTCGCACCCGTTCCTCGCAAGCGGAACGCCGTCCGCCGTGTCCATCCACGCATAGCCGAACTTGTCCCGGGCGTACCCCGTCTTGGGCCCCCGCCCCTTGGTGGACAGCTCATCGATGAGCTTTCGGGCCGCAGCCTTGTCCGCGTCCGTCGTCACGGGCGCAAGCCCTGGCTTCGTGCCATCGGGATTCTTGAGCGGACTGACCACCCGTCCGTCCACCGCGGTCGGCCCCGACCCCGTCGAGGAGCCGTCTTCATCGAGGCCTTCGCATCCCGAACAGAGGAGAACTGCGGCTGCTGCCACCACTGCGGACCTGAGGTAGCGCGGGTTTCCAGCACCCTTGTGCCTCACGTCCCTCTCAGTAAGCACAGCTCACGACTCCCGGCTTGAGCTGCACAAATATCTCGGTCACCCGGCGAAGCATAGAGATAACGCGGGTGTCGCACTTGTTGGCGTCGGTGTCCGCCCACGCACTGCCGAACCGGTCCCGGGCGTACCCCGTCTTGGGCGCCCGCCCCTTCACGGCCAGCGAGTCGACGGCGGCGAGCGCCGCACCCCCGCCTCC
>NZ_LGDW01000089.1 GCF_001280005.1 Streptomyces sp. NRRL WC-3618
TGCACAGCAGCCTCGGCTATCGCAGTCCCGCCGAATACGAGACCGCACTCGCAGCCTGACCACCACACCGATGGTGTCCGTCAAAGCGGAACAAGCTCAGTTCTGCTACCTGACGCTGTCGCCCGGACGGCCGCACAGCGGCGCCTGTGGGAGCTGCGTGTGGACCGTTGCCTGTGCGTTGGCTGCCCGGCTGGAGCGTTGCTGTGATCCCGGCGCAGAGTGAGCGGACCGTCAGGGACGTGCGGGCCGTGGTCGTCGGAGCGGGGTTCTCCGGGATCGGGGCCGCCGTCCGGCTTCGCGAGGCAGGGTTCGACGACGTCCTAGTTCTGGAGAAGGGGACGCATCTCGGCGGTACCTGGAGGGACAACACCTACCCGGGCTGCTCCTGTGACGTGCCCTCGACGCTCTACAGCTACTCCTTCACCCCAAACACAGCATGGAGCAGGATCTTCGCCGGACAGCAGGAGATCCTCGCCTACCTGCAGGCAACGGCCGAGCGCTACCGGCTCGGCGACGTGCTGCGCTGTGGTGTGCAGGTGCTCGGGGCACGATGGGACGGGGCAGCCGGCCGCTGGCTGGTGCAGACGACCGACGGACCCTACAGCGCGGCGGTACTGGTCCTGGCCACCGGACCGTGGCACGTCCCGCGCCGCCTGGAGGTTCCCGGCATCGAGGACTTCGACGGCCCCGTCTTCCACACTGCCCGGTGGGACCACAGCGTCGACCTGACCGGCCGGCGGGTGACTGTGGTGGGCGGTGGCGCCTCCGCCGTCCAGATCGTCCCGGCCATCGAAGCCCAGGCCGCGACCGTGGATCTCTTCCAGCGCACACCCCAATGGGTGCTGCCCAAGCCCGACCTGCCGCTGCCCACGGCGCTCAACCGGCTCGTGGACCGCGTCCTCGGCGCGCGCGGCGCCCTGCGCGCGGGCCAGTACGCCCTGCAGGAGGGCTTCGGCTACGCCTTCCGCCACCCGCAGGCCGCCCGCCTCCTCGAGGCCGGCGCCCGCGCACACCTGCGCCTCACGGTCCGCGACCGGCTGTTGCGCCGGCACCTGACACCGGATTACCGGCTGGGCTGCACGCGCCTACTGACCTCGAGCACGTTCTACCAGGCACTGTCCCAGCCACACGTGCGGCTGCATCCCACCGCCGTGACCGCCGTACGCGGCAACGAGGTCATCGGCGCCGACGGCACCATCGCCCACACCGACGTGCTCATCGAAGCCACGGGCTTCCGCGTCGGCGAGGTGCCGCTGGCCACGACCCTGCACGGCACCAACGGCCAGACCCTCGACGAAGCCTGGGGCGGCGCACCGCAGGCATACCTGGGCACCACCGTGAGCGGCTTCCCCAACCTCTTCCTGCTCCTGGGGCCCAACCTGCTCGGCGGCTCCACCTCCGCGATCACCGTCCTGGAAGCCCAGCTGACCTACCTCATCGCTGCTTTGGCTCACCTCGACCAAAGCGGCCACCGCGCCCTGGACGTCAGACCAGCCGTACAGGCCGTGCACAACACCACCGTCCAGGAGGCGCTCGCGACCACGGTCTACAACACAGGCGGCTGCACCAGCTACTACTTCACTTCCCCCGGGCACAACACCTTCGCGTGGCCGTGGTCCACTGGCCGACTCGCGCGCCGACTGAGCCATTTCGATGCCGATGCCTACACCTTTGACACACCGACCCGGCTCCTGCCCGCCCAGGCAACGCCACAGCACGAGGACCGCACGGTAGCCGCCAAGGAGTCATGACTCGGCGCCTGAGCCGCAAGTGACGACGGGGAACTCCTTGAGCGCTTACGGCTGCGCAACGACACGGCCGCTTCATCGACGACGAGTCCTGGGGCCGCGACCGTGGCCGCGGCCACCGTCACGGCGACGCCCGCCACTGACACCACCACCCACCGGGAGCAGGCGGCTGACCCTGCCACCCGCCCCCGCACGTGAAACGACGGCGCGCCCGGCCCACAACGGCCCGGGCGCGCCGCCGGCATGAGGGGTGACGCTCACGTACCCGGCCACAGGCCCGACCACGGCCTGGGGACCGCCAGGTCTGGCGATGACCTCGTGCGTCGCGAGCGCCGCCAACCGGGCCAACTCCCGTTCCCGGCCCACGAAGTCGTCGACGCCCCGCGGAAACGCCCGAACGCCCACCGGGCTGTAGCCCCCGGTGCGCCCGGCCCGGGCCGCGGTCAGCAGCCGCTGCCGCAGTGCCTCGTCCAGGCCCAGCCCGTCCGCGAGCGCGGCGACGGTCCGCCGCTGAGGAGCCGCCCGCCGTCCCCGCTCCAGAACCCCGATGCCCCGCACACGCCCGACGCCTCCGCCAGACCCTCGCTGGTCTGCGACGCGGACAGCCGCAACTCCCGCAGCAGCGCCCCGAACGCCGCCTGCTCCCCGCTCAACCCCGCCCCTTCGCTCCGACATGCCCCCGCCGTCGCCCCCGAGCATGATCATTCGAATAGCTAGAAGAGCCGGGGAGCGCGCGTCGGTCGTCGGCGCTGCTCAGCGGTCGAAAAGGCGTTGTCAGTGGTCGCCGGTAAGTTCGTCAGTGTCGCGCCGATCGGTCGCGACCCCCCCTGGGCTGCGCCGATTCGGCGTGCGCAAAAGCCTTGTACCGTAAAGGAGATGGTGCGTGTCGGACTGGGAGAAGTCGAGTACGGCCCGGGTGGTGCCGCCCGCGAGGCCGCGCAAGCTCGCCAAGGTCCCCTTCGTCGAACTGGCCGACGGACGCCTCCAGGGAGTGGTCTCCAGCGGCTCGGACATCGAGCGGGTGTACGTCTCGTCGGTCGCCGCCAGCACCTACGCCTTCGCGTGCAGCACGAACAACAACCGCCCCTGCGGCGGCGCGCGTGGCTCGTTCTGCAACCACATCCGCGCCCTGGTCACAGAGGCCGTCCTCCAGTACGGCGCCGACCGCGTTGCCCGCTATCTGCGCGTCGAGCCCGGGGCCGCGCAGGCGGACGCCGCCGCTCTCACCGCCGCGATGACCGGCGCCCGGCCCCCGCAGGCGGACGGCAAGGCCGCCGCGGCGTCCGTCTTCAGCCGGTTCCTGCGCCACCTGGCCTACCTGGAACTCGCCCCGGTCACCGCCCCGTTGCCGGAACTGCAATGGTTCCCGCCGACCAGGGCGGCGGCCGCCACGGGCACACCCGCCGACGAGTCCGATCCGGCCGGGGAGGAGGAAGCCGGCCGGCTCACCGCGCCGGTGGCGGGGCTGGACGAAGCGCTGGCGGCGGCCGACGCCTTCGACCGTACCCTCGTGGCGGGCCTGCTGCGCCCCCGCCCCGACCGGGTGCAGGACCTCACCGAACTCGCTCGCGCTGTCGCCGGCACCCCGCTCGCCACCCGGGTCGCCGAAGCGGCCGAGAAGGCCGCGGCCGGAGCCGCGAGCGAGGAGCACTTCGTCGCCCTGGCCGCTGCCCGCACCGCCCTGTTCGGCGCCGTGCACGACGCGCTGACGCTGGGCGCCGACGAGCTGACCGGCCGTACGCGGGAGGAGCGAGGGCCGTCGGCCGTCGGCGCGCGGCCCGAGACCAACCTGCTCGCTGCGGCCCGCAGTTGGCTGTCGGACCTCGCGCGCACCGGCTGGCAGGGCATCGACCACGAACTGGCTGGCGGGGCCGCACCGATCGTCTCCGCGATGCTGCCCGAACCAGGGCTGCGCCGCCTGGCCACTCTGCTCGACGGTTTCGCCGCCGAACTCGCCGCCTCCTGCCCCGGTGCGGCCCTGGACCGGATCCCGGCGCGCCGCTGGGGCGATCTGTGGGCGCGCGCCCTGCTGCTGAGCCGGCCCGGAGCCGCCGATGTGCCCGCGGTCGAGGCCGTCACCGGCCGGCTGCTGCCGCTCGGCGTGGACCTGCACGAACACGTCACCGCCGCGCAGGCCCAGGTCCACGCGGTGTTCGAACCCGCCGACGGCGCCGCACCCCGGCTGGTCCGCGCGAGCGTCTCGGTGCCGAAGCCGGACACCGTCGTCGAGGCGGGCGTCTGGCAGTTGCTGCGGCCGCATCTGTCGCTGCTCACGGCCCTCGGCGAAGGCCGGGCGATGGACCTCGACGCGATGCCCCTCACCGACGAGGGCGATCTCCTGTGGGACGACGCCCGGGCCCGCCAAGGCGATCCCGCAGACGCCCTCGCCACCGCGCGGGTCGTCCTGCCGACCGCCACCGCCCTGCCTACCGCGCCCTTGGACCGCCACCCGGCGCGCATCGCCGAGCCGGTGTTCCTGGAGGGCTACGACAGGAGCCAGGACGGCGACACCCTCACCTTCACCGTCGCCGGCCAGGCCCTCCCCGTCGACACCGACCGCATTCCGACCGCGAGCCCGCTGACCCCCGAGGCCGTCGCCGCCTCCGGCGCGTGCATCGCCCTGCTCCGCTGGGACGGCGGCGGGTTCCGGCTCCAGCCCCTCGCCGTCGAGACCACCGTCCGAAGGAAGGCCGTCGCCCTCCACGCGGGCGCGTGGGCCGGCGGCACTACCGACAAGGCCGGCGCCCGGGCCGAGAAGGCCGCCACCGACGCCGTGACCGTCCTGCGGGAACGGGCGGGAAGGCTGCTGCGGAAATGAGCGACGACATGGAATACGCGGGCGACGTGCTGGAAGCAGCTCCCGACGACAACCGTCGGCAGGTCCTCTACTGGCGGCTGCTCGCCCGTCTCTTCGACCCCGAGGAGCAGGCCGGCCTGGAGGCCGCGAGCCTCGCCGTCGTCGAGGACATCGGTCTGCCGCCCGCGCTGCTGGACCCGCAGGCTTCCGTCGACTCGATCGTGCAGCGCCACCCGGAACTGGCGGCGGAGTTCGACGGGTTGATGGTCCCCGAGACCGACGCCGAGGATGCGGCTGACCGAGACACTCGCGACCGTGCTGCCGAAGTCCGGCGCGCGGCCCTGGTGTCCAAGGTGCTGCTGAACGTCTTCGCCACCGGCTCTGGAGCCGTCGGCGCCGGACAGCTGTCCCGCTGGCAGAGCGACGCCGGCTGGCTGGAGCGTGCGCTCGGCTGCGCACCGGGCGAGCTGCGCGGCGGCCGTGTGCCGGGCGGCCCCGGCGTCAGCCCGACCGGCTCCGAAGGCGGCGGCCGGACGCCCGACCTGAGCAACCTGATCCCTACGATCGGCCCCGAACTCGGCGCCCTCGAAGCCGACCTCGTCCGGCGCATGCATCTGCGCGAGGTGCTCGCCGACCCGCAGCTCGCCGCGCGGCTCACTCCGAGCATGTCGCTCATTGAGCAGTTGCTGCGCGACAAGAGCAACCTCTCCGGCGTCGCCCTGGCCAACGCGAAGGCGCTGATCCGGCGCTTCGTCGACGAGGTCGCCGAGGTGCTGCGCACTCAGGTGGAGAAGTCCTCGGTCGGCGCGATCGATCGCTCGGTCCCGCCCAAGCGCGTGTTCCGCAACCTCGACCTCGACCGCACCATCTGGAAGAACCTCACCAACTACAGCCCCGAAGAGGAACGCCTCTACGTCGACCGCCTCTACTACCGGCACACCGCCCGCAAGACGACGCCGCAGCGGCTCATCGTGGTGGTGGACCAGTCGGGCTCGATGGTCGACTCCATGGTCAACTGCACCATCCTGGCCTCGATCTTCGCCGGCCTGCCGAAGGTGGACGTCCACCTCATCGCCTATGACACCCGGGCGCTCGACCTCACCCCGTGGGTGCACGACCCCTTCGAGAGCCTGCTGCGCACCCAGCTCGGCGGCGGCACCGACGGGACGGTCGCGATGGCCCTGGCCCAGCCCAAGGTCGCCGAGCCCCGCAACACCGTCGTCGTCTGGATCTCCGACTTCTACGAGTGGCAGAGCAAGCCCCTGTTCGACAGCATGGCCGCCCTGCACCGCTCCGGGGTCAAGTTCATCCCCGTCGGCTCGGTGACCAGCTCCGGGCGCGGCAGCGTCAACCCGTGGTTCCGGGAGCGCTTCAAGGACCAGGGCACACCGGTGATCTCCGGCCACATCCGCAAGCTCGTCCACGAACTCAAGACGTTCCTCACCTGAGACTCCTGGGACTTCTCCCTCCTCACGACCTTTCGAGAAAGGCCTCTCCATGTCCGACCTGCTGCGCGCCCCCGCCGAGCTCAAGTACGCCGAGGAACTCGACTGGCTGGAGTCCGTCGACGACGGCCCCAAGCCGTTCTCCTGGCGGCTGTCCCCGAAGATGGTCCGGCTGTTCATCCTGGGCTCCGAGCGCGCCGACGGCCTCGACCGGGAGATCTCCCAGAAGTGGTTCGGCGACCGCAGCTTCGTCGAGCGCTCGATCGTCACCCTCGCCTCCGACCGCGGCCTGCTGCTCATCGGCGACCCCGGCACCGGCAAGAGCTGGCTGGCCGAGCTGCTGTCGGCCGCGATCTCCCGCAACTCCACCCTGGTGGTGCAGGGCACGGCGGGCACCACCGAGGACCACATCAAGTACTCGTGGAACGTGTCGATGGTCATCGCCAAGGGACAGTCGAGGGAGTCGATGATCCCCTCGCCGATCATGACGGCCATGGAGGCCGGCTCGATCGGCCGCTTCGAGGAGCTCACCCGCTCCACCAGCGATGTCCAGGACGCGCTGATCTCGATCCTGTCCGAGAAGTACATCTCGGTCCCGGAGCTGGGCAGCGACCAGGACAGCGACAACATCGTGTTCGCCAAGCCAGGCTTCTCCATCATCGCCACCGCCAACAGCCGCGACCGGGGTGTCAACGACCTCTCCTCCGCGCTCAAGCGCCGCTTCAACTTCGTCCGCATCCCGGTGGTGACGAACAAGAAGAGCGAGGCGGAGATCGTCCGCTTCCGCACCGAGGAACTGCTGCGCCGCCACCAGATCGAGCTGGACGTCCCGCCGACCCTGCTGGACGTGCTGCTGCAGAGCTTCGCCGACCTGCGGGCCTCCTCGGCCGCCGCCGGCAGCGACGACGAGAAGCTGGAGTCCGCCCTGTCCACGGCCGAGCAGATCGGGGTCCTGGAGGACGCCATCCTGCACAGCAACTTCTTCGGCGAGCGCGCCCTCACCGCGCACGCCCTCGCCTCCTCGCTCGTCGGGTCCCTGGCCCGGCGCGAGCCCGAGGACCTCGCCATCCTCAACAAGTACCTGCACGGCGTGGTCGAGCCGCGCAGCAAGGAAGAGGGCGGCTCCTGGCCGGAGTTCCTCCAGGGCGGCCGCGACGCGATCGCGACCCTGTCATGAGCGGCGGCCCCTTCGAGGCGCTGCGCCGTCAACTACACGAGGCGGCGACGGAGTTCGCCGACGGTCCCGGAGCCCTGGAGGGCATCCTGCGGGGCATCGTCGACGACGTCGAACGCGCGGTGCGCGAACCGCTGGAGATCTTCCCGGTCTGCCACCACTCACCGGCCTCGGCGATCGCCATGGCCCGCCGGCTGCGCGACAAGCAGCCGAAGGTGGTCTACCTGGAGCTGTGCGAGGACATGGCGCCGCTGCTCACGGAGCTGCGCAACTGCCGCCTCCCGGTGGCGGTCCAGGCCTTCGCGAGCGAGATCGAGGGCTTCCCCTTCGACTGGGCGCCGCTCTCCGTGGTCGCCCCGGTCACCGAGGCCTCCGCCGAGTACCAGGCCATCGCCTACGCACTCGACACCCCGGGCGTCGAACTGGTCCTCGTCGACCGCTCCTCGGACCACGTCTTCCAGTGGGAGACCGAATCCGCGACCGAGCCCGCCGCAGCGGCCGACCCCGACGCGCCCGAGGCGCCGGAACAGGCCGCCCTGCACGGCGACGCCGTCGGCGTGGAGATCGGCGACCTGCGCCCGCGCTTCGCCGAGCTGGAGGAGCACCTCCTGCGCCACGGCCGGGTCCGGCACTGGTCGGAGTGGTGGCACCAGTACGTCGAACTGCCCCTCGGCGACAGCGACCACGACACCTACCGCCAGGTGATGCTGCTCATCGGCAGCCTCTTCCGGCGCCTCGCCCCCGGCGACCCCGGGAAGGTCCGGGTCGACCAGGACCGCGAGCGGTACATGTGGACGCGGATGCGCGAGCACCTCGCCGCCACCGGCGCCGACCCCGCCGACTGCCTCTACGTCTGCGGCGCCTTCCACGCGGCCAGCCGGGTCGAGGAGTTCGGCGTGCACGGCAGCGACAGCTTCACCATCAGCCCGCCGAGCCCCACCAAGTGGCGGCACGGTCTGATCCCGTCCAGCCACACGGCGATCGAGGCGCAGTTCGGCCTCGCCGCGGGCTCGGTGTCCATCGCCGCGACGGAATGGGCAAAGAACGTCAAGCGCACCGGCGTCCGCCCGTTCCGCCTCGAGGGCCAAGCGGGCACGAAGAAGCCCACGGCGAAGAAGGCCCTCCCCGCGCCGGTCCCGGCCCAGACCGCCCCGCCCGCCGACCGGCTCACCGGCTTCCTCCGGCGCCCGCCCACGCTCGACCCCCTCGACGAGGCCGAACTGCTCGGCTGGTCGGTGGACATCGTGCGCGCGGCCCGCCGCAACGGCTACCTCGCCTCCACCGCCGACGCCATCGCCGTCTTCGAGACGTCGATCCTGCTGGCCGGGATGCGCGAGCGCGCCAAGCCGACACCGTACGACTTCCAGGACGCGGCCGTCACCTGCATCGAGAAGGACGCCCTCCCGGGCCGGCGGGACGTCGGCCGACTGGTCGAGATCATGATGGGCGGCGACCGCGTCGGCCAGGTCGGCTACGACGCGCTGCCGCCGCTGGCCCGCGACGTGCACGACCGGCTCGCCCCGCTGAACCTGAAGCTCCAGCAGCGCGGAGTGCAGCGCGCCCTCCTGGACATCGCCTCGCGGCCGGAACTGGAGCACTGCTCCGACCTGCTGTGGATGCTGCGCCGTCTGCTGCCCGACGGCGCCGCCCGGCCCATCATGGGCGAACGGCGGCTCGGCGAGCGCCCCATCCAGGAGTCGTGGGACCTGGCCCTGGGCACCCACCAGCGCGCCCTCATCGAGCTCGGCTACGAGGGCGTCAGCATCGAGCAGGTCCTCGAACAGCAGTTGCGACGCGCCGCGTATGCCCCGCAGGCCACGGCGGCCCAGGTCCTGGAGGCCGTCGAGGACGCCATCCTGCATCTGAGCAGCCGCCGGCTCGCCGACGAGCTCGGCACCCGTGCCCTGGAGGTGCTGGCGGGCGAACGCAGCGTCGACGGCGCGCCGGAGGTGCTGCGCCGCGTCCGCCGGCTGCTGGCCTACTACCGCACCGCCGAACCGGTGCTGCCGCCCTGGATCGAGTCCTTCGTCAAGGCCGGCTACGCGCACTACTGCACGCTGCTGCCGACGGCGTTCACCGACGACGACGCCACCGTCCGCCAGGTCGCGGCCATGCTGGGCTTCCTGTTCGGCATGGAGAGCCTGGCCCTGTCCCTCGGCTGCGACCGCACCCAGCTCGAACTCGCCCTCGCCCAGTCCCACCCGACCGAGCCCTCCCGCACCGCACTGCTGTGGGCGGCGCAGACCCACCTGGGCACGCTGTCGAGGACGGCACTGCGGGCGCGCTGCGCCGAATTGCTCGGCAACCCGCTGGTCGTCCCCGCCTACCCCCGCTACCTCAGCGGGTTCGTGCACGCCCTGGAACCGGTGCCGGGTCTGGCCGACTTCGTCGTCGAGGCAGTGTCCAACGCGTTCGCCCGGCTCCCGGACCCGGTGCTGCTGCCCTGGCTCCCGACGCTGATCACCGGCCTGCGGGCGAGCGGCAGCGAGTTGGCCCCGCTGCTGATCCGCGAGGCCGGCCGTGTCTTCCCCGCCCGGCTCGCGGAGCTGGACAGCTGGGTGCCGCCCTGGCGACTCCCGCAGGAACCGCCGCGCCTGCACCGGGAGTCAGCAGCGAGCACCGGGACCGGCCTGGCGCTCCTGTCCGCCCACCCCATGACCTGCGATGCGCTCGCGGACCTGCTGGGCTGCGAAGGGACATGGGGGACCGCCGAAGCCCCGCCCGCCGGAGTGGCCCTGCTCACCCGCCACGCGGAGACCGCGACGGCGCTGGAAGTGCTACTCGCCGTCGTCTGACCCGGCGCAGGTGCTCACCAGAGCGCGGAACGCCGGTGCGGGCAACGCCGGGTTGGCGGCCGCGTGGTGGACCAGCTCCTCGTCGTCGAGGAGCTCTGCGAGCCGGGACGGCGGAAGGCTCGGGTGGCGTGCGAACGCGGCCCGGACGGCGGGGTCGGGGTCCCGGGTGAGCCCCTCCACGGCGGCCGGCGGGACCTTGGGGTCGCGGGCGGCCAGCGCCCGGACGGCGGGATCCTCGTCGTCGGCGTGGACGGCCAGTCCGTCAATGAGGCTGCGCCATGCTCGTTTCCGCAGTTCAGTGGGACTGGTGTGATGCGTCCGTGAGGTCCTCACGCTGGTAGGCGGCATGATCGTCGGGGCGAGATCGTCGGCCCCGTCTCGTCACCGCTGTACTTCGCTGTTCGCCAGCACGAGCAGGGCCCGCAGGAGCGTGGTGGCCTGCCGGGTGTCGGTGCGGAGCGTGGTCAGGATCCGCCAGTTCTTGAGGTTCGCGAAGCCGTGTTCGTTGGCGGCGCGTTCGCGGCTGACCAGGCGGTTCGTCTCCTTCTCGGCGGCGGTCAGCTGGTGATTGCGGGTGGCCTTGCGGCCAGTGATGATCACCGGGTCGTCGTCGGGTTTGTCGTCGAGGCCGACGAAGCCGAGGTCGGCCAGGGCGCCGAGGCCGGCTTCCCACAGGTGTCCGGTGATCTTGTTGTGACGGGCGGTGGTGATCTCGCTGGACCGGCCGGGCCTGGCCGAGGAGATCCAGATCAGGTTGCCCTTCTCGTCGGTCAGCGCGAGAAACAGCAGGCCATGGGCCTTGTGCTTGCCAGAGTAGTTCTTCCGGTCGTCCTTCCCGGTGCGGCGGTGGGTGCGGATCAGGGTGCCGTCGAGGAGGACCACGACCCCGCCGCTGCGGGCGGTCTTCTTCAACGCCCGGTCCAGGCGCGGGGACCGGGCGGCCAGCAGCTTCACGACTTCCTTCACCCAGCGGCGGACAGTGGACTCCCCGACACCGCCGACGCCGGCCATGTCGGCCAGACGCTGGTCGTGGCGCAGGACCGCGAGCACGATGACGGCCTGCCGGCCGGGTTCGGCCTTGCGCCAGACAGAGCGCATCTGGTTCCGGTGCCGGCGTATCAGGCTGGCGACGAGGTCGATGGTCCGCTTCGACAGCGGAAGGCGGACCTGGTAGACAACTTCCTGAGCGCCCTCGGCGGGCTGGTTTTTTCTCACACATCAACCAACTCCCGTCGGGGGCCCTAGAGTTACGGCAGGAATCGGCCCGTCCGGCCGTCAACACCGCTGGTCAGCGTGGTCGGTAGCGGCCCGATACGGTGCGGACGAGCCAGCCACGGTCGGAGAGTTTGCGCAGCCGGCCCCGGACCGGCTCGATCTTCGCCGGGGTCGTCTCCCGGCCCAGCGCGAGGGCGACATCCTTGGCCGTCACCGGACCGTCCGCCCCCGCCACGATCTCCATGATCCGGCGGTACTCCGAGGTCAGGGCCTGAAGCCCCATCCCCTCGACGCGATCGGGCACCACCCGCATCCCGCCCGCACCCGCGCCCACCGTCACAGCAACCGGCTCCGGCTCCGGCTCCGGCTCCGGCGACACGATGCCCGACGGCCGCCGTCGGTGGCCTCGACCCACTGCCCGAACACCACCTCAGCGGCCTCCAACCGGGCCGCCCCCAGCTCGAGTTCGTCCAGCTCCCTGCGCAGCAGCTCAGCACGTTTCGCCAGCTCAAGCCGCCGCCCGATCGTCCACGTCAGCACGTCCGTCATGAACATTCCTCCCGACGCGGAACCTACGCGGCAGCCCTCGAACCTCACGCCAGAACCCGCGAGAACGCCCACGCCAGACGATCTCGTGCTAACGATCAGGCCACCTGTCAGCGTGAGTACCTCACAGGCGCATCACACCAGCCCCGCTGAACTGCGGAAACGGGCATGGCGCAGCCTCCATGGGCGGCAGTCGCCATGCCCGTGCGGCTCGATCGGCATTGGCGCAAGTACCGGAGGGCAAGCACGATGAACCAAGAACCGCCTGCAACTGACCTGACCGGCTGAAACTGCTGCTCGTCCAGTGGCGTATATCGGCTACCCCGGCCAGCAAAAGGCCCTGGACAGGGTCGGGCGCCGGGTTGCCGGCCCGGGCCCGATCCTGTGTTGGTTCAGCTCTTGCCGGTCAGGCGCCAGACCTGGTTCTTCTTGGTGGCCAGGGCACTGGCGGAGTCACAGGTCCACTGGTGGACCAGTGCTCCGACGGCGGTGGAGATCCCGCTGACGTCCACGCACTTGCCGCTGTGCACCGCGACGAGCTGGTAGTCGTTGGCGGCGACCTGCCGCAGCGTGAACTGCTGGTTCGTGCCGCCGTGGCAGGTCCACTGGTGGACCGCCGCGCCGTCGTCGGTGGAGACGCCGCGGACGTCGAGGCACTTGCCGCTGTAGCGGTTCACCAGGGTGTAGGTGTCCGCCACCCCTAGCACCGGGTGGAAGTCGAACCGCTGTTCCTCACCGCCGCCGCAGGTGTACTGCCGGTACTGAGTGCCGTCGGCGGTGCTCTGGTTGGGGTCGTCCAGGCAGTACCCGCTGTGCTGGGCGACGGCGGTTGACGAGAAGGCGGGCTGGTTGGTGGTGAACTGCCACCAGTTCATATTGAACAGGTACCCGCTGCCACCGGCGAAGCGCAGGTACAGATCGTGGGTCCCGGTCGCACCGGTAACAGGGCACGAGACCGTGCTCCAGGTCTGCCAGCCTCCGGTGCCCGACACAGTGCATGTCCCGACCGTTGGCCCAGTAGTACTGTCCAGGTGCAGCTCAACTCGGCCGCCGCTGGTTCCTGAGGCCACCCTGGCGGTGAACGAGCTGGCACCGGTGCCGAATGCTACGCCCTTGACCTTGATGTAATCGCCGTCTTCAATCCAGCTGACGTTCATCCCGCCCTCGCTGGAGGATTCGGTTTCGATGCCGCTGCCCCACGCGATGGTCTCGGCTTCCTGGCGGACATAAGGGTCGAGCGTGCCGGCCTGCGGCGCACCGGCCGTCGTCATAGTGATCGTTGGAATGGTGCCGTCGGCGTTGTAGCTGAACTTCTCCACGGCGACCGAGCGGGTGAAGCCGCCGCCGCCCGGGAGGGCGCCGTTGTGATAGAAGAAGTACGAGTTGCCCTTGAAGTCCACGATCCCCGGGTGGTTGGTGAAGCTGCTGCCCTGGGCGGGCATGACGGTTCCCCGG
>NZ_LGDW01000090.1 GCF_001280005.1 Streptomyces sp. NRRL WC-3618
GAGGCGACACCCGGGCCCTCGGCCTGCACAGCCTCAACCCACGGCACAAAAACGGTCCACCAACTCCGTCGGCGGACCGTCACGAAACTTCGAGGCTAGCCCCTCTCAGCCCACCTCCGAGACGAGAAAACCCCGCCTGACCTGCGTGTTCTCCCAGCCCCATTCTCTCCCGATTGTCGATTCGATTCGTTTTCTCTGGCGGAACGCGTCGGCTGAGATTCGCTTACGAGGAACGGTCTGAGCCGCAGCTTCAAGGGGCAGGCGAGGGCCTTGTGGTCCTTTCTGGGATTCCGTTTGTCTGTGAGGAACCTGTGGGCGCTGTTCGCGCGTGCTCTGGGATGTCGGCCATGGCACGGTGGAGTGGTGTCGTGCCGCACGCGGTGGTGGGTGATGTCGTCGCGTCCCTGATGGGTCATTTCCTTGCCGTTTGGAGACGGAGCCAAACCCAAGGCGATGATCTACTGAAAGGATGGTCAAGGACGTGAAGGTGAAGGGCAGTTGATGGGTGAGGAGCCGCGTGTGACCGGCATGATCAACGGGAGATTTCATCTGCTGCCGCAAGCGGAAAAGCGCCAGGGCGGTATGTCTGAGGTGCGCAAGGCCGTGGATGTCCTGAGCGCGGAGGGCGCGTACGCGGCGGTGAAGCTGCTCAAGCGGCGCGACGACGAGGAGAGCACGCGGATCTTCCTCGACCGCGAGACCGCCTCGTTGCGAGCGCTGACCCATCCGAACATCGTGCGGATGCTGGACTCGGGCTGGGATGAGGGGCTGGAGCAGTACTTCATCGTCCTGGAGTGGGTCGACAGAAGTCTGAAGGATGAGATGAGCGGGGGCCGGCCGCTGGACTGGCCAGCCTACTTCACCCGGATCGGGCGGCCGTTGGCATCTGCTCTCGCCTACGCTCACGAGCAGCGGGTGGAGCACCGGGACATCAAGCCCGGAAACGTCCTCCTGACGAGTGACGGCACGGTCAAGCTCGCCGACTTTGGGATCGCCAAGGTCGTAGAGACGGCGGCGTCTGCGACGGACCACACGGTCGCTGACTACGGTTCCAGCCTGTACAAGCCGTTGGAGAAGAGCAGCGTTGGCTGGGTCAGGGACGTCTACGCGTACGCCGTCCTGGCCATCCAGGTCCTGTCCAACAGCAAGGCCCGCGACTACCCCGGACTGCTGTCCGCGCTGGACGAGCTGGAGATAGACACCGATGTCCGCGCGATTCTGAAGTCCTGCATCGACCTCGAACCGCAGAAGAGGCCGGCCAACGCCATCGTGCTGGAGCACCAGCTGCTGGAGGCGGAGCGACGGTGCGGCAACCGTGACGCGCGGCAGCGCAACTCGGTGTGGCTGAAGATGACCAAGAGCGTCGCAGAGAAGCTCGTCACCGTGCCGGAGGGGGAGGAACTGAGCCTCGACCAGGTCATGGCGCGCGCCAAGTCGGAGGTGACGTCCGATATCGCGGGCGCGGTGCACGTTGACTACGGCTGGAACCCGGCCACGAAAGAGGTCGATACTGAGACGGTGCGGGTCTTCGGCCGGAAGCTGTTCCTGCGCATGGTTCTCGACGACAACAACTCCGACCGGTGCGTCATCGTGTCCGCGGAGGAGCGGCCGGAGGAGTGGCTGGCGAAGCGCCGGGAGTCTGCGCTCAAGCTTGATCCGATTCTGAGCTGGACCTTCTACGATCCCGGCGAGGACCCGGCCAACCGCGGGCTGAGCGTGCTGCTGGCGGGCCTCGGCACGCATGTGGAGACCCGCGAGGAGAAGGGCCGTGAGGACCGGAGGCAGAACCTCGGGGACCTCTTCGACGGCTGGCGGCACGTCCTGGAAGCCCGCGAGGAGATCGCGGCGAACGGGCGGCAGCCCGTCGCCTACGACAGGACGGAGGGTATTTCGTACACGCGGTCCTTCCGCCTGGGCGCCACCGAAACGGTGGTGGAGATCGGCGACGAGTGGTCGGTCGTGGAATACCCCTACAGTCGGCCCATCGACCGGGGTGTCGTCACCGGTCGGACCGAGGACACCGTCCAGCTCCGGATGACTCGTGCCAAGACGGCACTGCCGCGCCGCGGTTACCTGCTGCCCTTCCTCGGTCCCAGTCAGAGCGCCATCAACAGGCAGCGCGATGCGCTGTCCATGGTCGCCGCCCAGCAGAGCAGCAACCCCCATCTGGGCAAGATCATCGAGAATCCGCAGGAGATGCCGGTCCTGCCTCCGGTCGAGGTCACCTCCTGGGTCCGCGCCGACCTCGACCAGAGCAAACGGGATGTCGTCGTGCGCGCGTTGGGGACGCAGGATCTGGTGCTGGTCGAGGGCCCGCCTGGCACCGGCAAGACCACGGTGATCGCGGAGATCGTCGAGCAGACCCTCAGTCGCAAGCCGGACGCACGGATCCTCATCGTCAGCCAGACCCACATCGCCATCGACAACGCGCTGCGCCGTCTAGAGGAGGCGGGTATCGACGGTCTGGTGCGCCTGGGCCGCCCCGACGATCCGCGCATCGATCCCGCTGCGCAAGCGCTGCTACTGGACCGGCAGGTCAAGAAGTGGACGCAGAGCGTTCGGGCCCGGGCGGAGAGGCACCTGGAAGCGGTCGCGACCCGGCAGAAGCTGGAGGCACGGCACCTGAAGGCGGCACTCCTGCTGGAGGAGGCCGCCGCCGTCGCCACCGACCTCGCGCACGTCGAGGCCCGGCTCGCGGAACTGACCTCTCAGCCTCTGCCCGACCGCACCACCTCCGCAAGGGAACTGGGAGAGGAAGCGGTCACTGTCGGCGCCCGCCGGGAGACACTCCTCGAACAGCGCGTGGTCCTGGTCGCCGAGATCCAGAGCGCCCTGGACGGTGACCTCACCGTGCGCGAAGCCATGACCGCGCGGGAGTGTCGGGACGCCGTCGAGGCCCTGTTTCCGGCAGCGGGCCCCGGACCGGACCTCATGCGGCTGCTGCGCCTGCAGGGCGAATGGCTTAAGCGGATCGGCAGCGACCCGCACCTGATCGCCAGTTTCCTGCGGACCCGGAACGTGGTGGGCGGCACGGCCCTGGGCTTCTTGGGGCACCCGGCAGCACGTACCCTGGACTTCGACCTGTGCATCTTCGACGAAGCGTCGAAAGCGACCGCGACTGAGGCGTTGGTCCCGCTGGCCCGTGCGAAGCGGTGGGTGCTGGTGGGAGACACCAGGCAGCTCCCGCCAATCGACGAGGACCTGCTGCGCAACGGTAAGGCCATGGAAGACCACCAGCTGACTCCGGAGATCGTACAGACGACGCTGTTCCAGCACCTGGCGGACAATACACAGCCGCCGGTCAAGCACCTGCTGCGCGAGCAGTATCGGATGATGCCCGCCATCGGCAACATGATCAGCAGCTGCTTCTACGACAATGAGCTGCTCTCTCCCAACCCGCACGAGCTACCGGGATACAGGGGCATCAACCGGCCTGTGCTCTGGATGGACACCAGCTTTCATCCGGGGCGGCGTGAGACGGAGCGGTCCGGCATCGAGACCAGCGTCTCCAACCGGCTCGAGGCGCAGCTCGCGGAGAAACGTCTGGAGGTCATCGATTACGCGATCGGGAAGGGGGTGGTCCAGCCGCCCGGCGGCAAGCCCCTGGAGGTTCTGGTCATCGCGCCCTACGGCCGTCAGGTCGAGACGCTCAAGAAGCAGCTGGCCAAGAAGAAGCTGAGGCACTTCACGCCCGAGGTGCTCTCCGTCGATGCCGTGCAGGGCCGCGAGTGCGACCTCGCGGTCTTTTGTGTGACCCGCAGCAACTCCGACGGCCGGTTCGGGTTCCTGGGGCAGCCCTACTGGCGGCGCATCAACGTCGCCCTCTCCCGCGCCCGGTTCGGGCTGATCATCATCGGGGACGCCGGCTTCTGCCGCAGCAAACCCGGCGCCCTGCGCAACGTCCTCGACTACATGAGCAGCCACCCGGAAGACTGCGAGATCCGCGATGCCAACGTTCAGTGAGGACAGCCTGCTGGCCGTCCGTTTCGGAAATGCCCGCACTGGCTTCGACCTCGTCGGCATTGTCGACGCGGCCCTGCCCGTCGCCCGAATTACCGCCGAGGTCCTCGCCCAGGACAGCAAGGACATCCCCCTGCTGGAGGAGTACGTCCTGCGGCTCGTCGACCAAGGGGAGAGGACACCGGAATCCATCGCCGGGTTCCTCGGCCTGGACGTAGCCATGGTCAACCAGACCGTGGCGGTCCTCTTCGGCTCCGACGACCTGCGCTGGACCGCTCCCGTCCCTGGCACAGCGCCCGTTCCGCGGCTGCGCCTGACCGAGAAGGGCCGCTTCACCGCGACGAAGGCGGCTGCCATCGTCCCGGTCCGGGTCAGCCAGTCCCTCGTCTTCGACCAGATGCTGTGGCGGGCCTCCCCGTACAGCCGCCGCAGCACCATCGCCCGGGACGTGGCCACCGAAGCCGGAATGATCATTCTGCCCGCCGCGCGGTCCGGTCCCGTCGAGGACGGCGAGGTGACCGCCGAGGAGATCACCACCCTCCTTCAGGAGAACGGCAACACCACCCGCGAAGTCCTGCAGGTCAAAAGCATCGTCCAGACCCGGAGCCGTCACGTCCTGCCCGTCAAGCTCCTTGTCTACGCGGACGCTGAACGCGCTGACATCGAGCTCGGTGTCGTCATCGACGGCGAACTGAGCGACCGTCACGAGATCGAACTGATCGGCTTCGGCGGCGCCAAGGGCCTCGGCATCAACGTAGAGCCCGAGCCTGAGCGCCCCCTGCTGGAACCCGACCTCGAGAAGGCCCGGATCCCCCTGCAGGAAGTCACCCAGAAACGCGCAGAGCAGGCCGCTGTTCAGCTCAACTCCCCGGCACCTCTCCCCTCAGAGCCGGAGGACCGAGAGAGGCAGGCAGAGGAGATCCGCGCAATCGGTGTTTTCGAGCACCCTGAGCTCCTCGACGAAGCCCTCACCAGCGCCCGGAAACGCATCCTGATCGTCTCGCCGTGGATCACCGGCGCGATCGTCACCACGGCATTCGTCGGCAAGCTGGAACGCCGACTACAGCGGGGCGTGAAGGTCGACATCGCCTACGGCTACGACGACAGCGAGAACAGGACCGACCCTAATGCCATCAGAAGGCTCAACAACCTCGCTGCGCGATACCACGAGAAGCTGCACGTGGTACGCCTCAAGAGCAACCACGCCAAGATCCTCCTCTTCGACGACGCCTGGGTGACCACTTCCTTCAACTGGCTCTCCTTCAAGGGCGACCCGGACCGTACCTACCGCGTGGAGGAGGGCACCCTGATCCGGAACAGGTATAAATCAGACATTTACTATACTCGCTACCTCGAACTCATCGACGACAACCGCCGATAGGCTCGCACCGCAGAGCCCTGCCTACTCGGAGCCGGCTCCCCGACCCTTGGGCCGGGAGGGTAGATGGGAGAGGCTGTCCGGCTGGCAACAGACGCAGGTGGAGGCCGCTGCGAAGACGGAGCCGGCCCGCTTGGCAGCGGTTCGTAGCCGTCGGAGCGGGCCGTCTCAGTGGTCGACCTGCTGCCGAGTGTGACGCTGAGGATATAGACGCCAATGGGCGGCATCGAGGTCTTGGTTGGGGCGGCTCGCGAGGCGGTGCGCCCGCACGGCGTATCCGCCGGCGAGGACCAGTGCGCGCAGGGAGCCGAAGGCGATCACATTCGCCAGGAGTCGCGTATGCAGCTCCGGCGCGTCCGTCACGTGACTGCCCGGCGGTGGGAGGCGAGCTGGGGGAGGTGTCTTCCCGCACGGTGCGACCGACGAGGGTGCGCAGCACTGGCCACATCTGGAGGATTAGACCCTGGTTGAGGTGGTGGGGCAGATCGCCGCGCAGGACGGCGCGGTACAGGCCCATGTACTGGCGAGGCTTGCTCATTGTCGTATGCTCCACGACCCCCTGGGTGGGGCCCCGCAACTCGTCCAGCGACTTCGGCAGGCGCCGCCGGAACTTCTCCCGGTACAGCGCGAGGTCCTCGGCGTCCGCTCCCGAGAGGCCCCTGGGTGCGGGTGTGGGGTGCTTTGGGCTGGAGGACATGACTCCAGTACGGCGGCCGGAGGAGTGGTGCAGGTCAGGATGTGCGAACCGGTGTCCGGAATGAGCGTAGGCGGGCTAGTGCAGGGGAGCTGGCCGTGGCAGCCCGTTCCGCCCGGAAGAGGAGGGATGGACTGTTGGCCATGACGCTCGTTTGACGCTCTGGGCGCCCGCAGGCGGGGAAGCGAACCAATAAATGGGCTCTGACCTGGTCTTTTCCGAGACCCGCTCAAGCTGACATCTTTCCTGTGACGCACAATGTGGAGTGTGTCGCGATCCTTGAACCGGTCGCTAAGGGGTCCTGACCTGCGGTTTCGCCTGTGCGCATTATGTGCGGTGTGGGCGTTACGGGCGATATCTTGACGCTGAAATGACGCTCGTGACGCTCTTTCTGATGGGGTTTCAGGTCGCGTTCTCTGCTGTTCAGGACACCTCTCGGGCAGGTGGCGGACAGAGCATGCTGGGCGGCGCTTTCCGCCCGAGGGATTATCGATGTGCTGGTTGGCCCGCAGCGGTTCGTACGGACCGGCGGCAGTCGTGGCGGAGCACTTCCGCAGGGCGGTGTGCTCCTCATCGTTGGGGAGTTCGCGGGCAAGAGTGCAGCGGACGCGGGGGCTGGCGTCGGCCGCAAGGTGGGTGCCGAGGTGGGCTGTTGCTGCTGTCTGGTCGGTAGTGCACCAGAGGTGGGCAGCCAGGGCGCGGATCCAGAGTGAGGAGTGCCCGGCTAGAACCAGCAGTGGGAGGAGATGTCGGCTGCACGGGAGTTGAGCGAGAGCCTCCACGATGAGGCTCTCCGCCGGTCCGTCTGGCTGGGCAAGTAGCGGAAGGGCGATTCCGATGAATTCTTCTCCATCGCCAATGGCTACCCGAAACTCTTCACCGCCCTGGCGCGGCCGGGCTGTGATCAGAATGTCGTCGACCTTGCTGAACTGGCTCGCCTGGAGCTTGATCTCCACCGGTACGAGCACCGGGTCGCCGAGTTCTTCCAAAGTATCGCCGGTCAGCAACGAGGCGAGAAGAACGGCGGCGTAGCGATGCTCCAGGACGGTTCCGCCGCCTGTCGAGTACGGCGAAACTCCCGCAGCAGCGGCCGTGTCATCTACCGGGATCACCAGCTCAGACGGCATCGCCCTGCTGGACCAGGCGGCCGAGCGGTGCGGGATGCACCTGGAGAGGTCCTGGTGGACCAGGGCTTCAAGGACGCCGTGATCATCCACGGGGCGGTGAAGGACATCACTGTCGAGGCGGTCCGCTGCAACCCCGGCGACGAAGGCAAGGGCTTTGTCCCGCAACCGAAGCGGTGGGTGGTCGAGCAGGTCAACAACGGCACCCTCATGCTGCACCGGCGCCTCGCCCACTCCTACGACCACCGGCCCGACAACGCGGCCTCACGCGTCTGCTGGGCCTCCACCGCCGGCATGCTCCGCCGCCTCACCACCCCTGCCCCGCCTGGCGGGACGACATGGAACTGGCCGCGTGAACGTCCACGAACTCCTGCGGCTGCTGCAGACCGAACACGACGAGACCACCGCACGAGCCGACCACCTGCGCGAACAGATCGAGCGGCTCACCACCACCCTCGCCGAGACCGAAGCCCGCCTGGGCGAGCTCGCCGCCACCCGCAAGGTCATCGACGGCCTCACCACACCTGACCACGCAACGGCCCCCGCGGAGACCGCCACCGCGACCGTCTACCAGCGCATCGTGACCACGTTCAACGACCACCCCGGGAAGGTGTTCCGCGTCCGTGAGCTGCCCGAACACCTCGGCCTGCCCACCGACGAGCCCTCGGTCAACGTCACCCGCTCCCGCCTGGGACGACCCGTCCGCCAGGGACTCCTCGAACAACCCGGACGCGGCCACTACCAGAAGCGGACTTAAAGCCCTCTGAAAACGCTCAAGGAATCAACAACTGTCGCGCGTTCAAATCCTGTCTTCCCGACGGACCCACGCGAGCGTCAGCAGCCGATCGGTGAGGAGCCCAGGGCCACGTCGTCGAACCAGAGAGTGTCGTCCCCGGTGCCGTAGCTCTCCCACCCCAGGCGCAGGCCGGTGGGGCGGGGAGGGGTCCTACGGGCGAGCCACTGCCCGTCGACGTTCTGGGTCGGCACCCCGTCCACGTGCAGTCCGGCGACCTCCCGGTCGTCGACCCATGTGCGCATGGACTGGGCGGTGGTGTCGATCTGGAACCGCAGGCACAGCCACCGGCCGGTCGGCAGCGGCGTGCTGAGCGCGACCCCCGCCGGGCTCTGTTCCGGCAGTGTCGCGTCGTCGCTCTCGCGGTTCCACTGCAGCGCGCCGTTCTGCCCGCCGACGCGCAGCGCCCTGCCGCCCTGTGAGGCGTCCGGCATGGATACGAAGGTGACGTGGTTGGTGGGCAGGGCGGTGGTGTGCCGGACCCGCATGCGTACGTACACCACGGGTCCGACGGAGGACAGATCGCGGGTGGAGGCTGCGAAGACGTGGTTGCAGTAGCCGGCGCCGCCGTCGACGCGCAGCGACCTGGTGCCGCTGTAGGCGACGGACGTGTCGACGCTGACCTTCCCCGTGCCCTGGCAGTCGGGTGCCGTGGTCTGCCAGGGGCCCGAGGGCACGGTGCCGGTCTGGTCCTCGAAGTCGGAGCAGATCGTCGCCCCGGCGCATTCGGCCGGCGCCGTGGCTGTCGCGGTCGCTGTCGGTGAGGCGGTCGCCGTCGGGGTGGGACTCGCGGTTCCGCCGCACGGCGTGCCGTTGAGGGCAAAGGCGGTGGGAGCCGGGTCGGCGGTGCGCCAGGTGCCCTGGAGCCCGAAGTCCACGGACCCGCCGGCGGCGAGCACGGCATTGTGCGCGACGTTCACGGCGGTCATCGCGCTGCCCGACTGGGTGACCTGCGCGTTCCAGGCGGACGTGACCTGCTGGTCGCCGCCGTAGGTCCACTCCAGCCGCCAGCCGTTCAGGGCGTCGCCGAGATTCGTGACGCGGATCTGGGCGGTGAAGCCGCCGGACCACTCGTTGGTGGTGTACGTGACCGTGCAGCCCGTCGCCGCGCCCTGTGCGCGCGACGTCGCGATGGCGGGAAGGGCCACTGCCACCACGGTCAGCACCAGTGCCCAGAGCGGCAGGTGGTGGCGGCGCACGCGTAATGAAGTCATGGCCGTGATCATCTCCGAGAGTCAGGACGGGGTGCAGGAGAGTGGGCCGAGGTCTCGGTCGTCGCCGTTGAGTGTCATCCCCCAGGTCGTCGACGTGCCGGCGCCAGGGAGCCGTTGTAGGAGGCGTTGTGAACGGTGAGCACTGGAACACCTCACTTATGGGAGCGCTCCCATAATCTCCGTATCCGGGGACTGTAGAAGAGGGCCATGACCCTGACAAGGGGGCGCGTTCCCGTCGGAGTTTTCGCCGTGCCCGGGCCGAGGCGTGTCCGGGCCCGGACAGAGGTGGAGTCAGTCGAGTCGTAGGCCGGGCCGGGTTCCGGCGTCGGGTGTTGTCCGGGCACGGTGAGTCCGGCGCTTTGAGCTCCGGGTTTGTCCATCCTGAAGGTGTAGGTCAGGCGACATACGGCCTCGTTCGGTGCGTCCGGCAGCAGATCCGGGTCGTGAGGCCCGATGCTCGCGTCCCCCAGGAGAGGACACGGCTGCCTCTCGGCGGATCTGAAGGCGTGGGCCAACGGCGTACCGCGCTGCCTCCGGTGGTCCACAGGTCGTGACCGTCCGGAGTCACGTGCGCGGACGTGAAGTCCTCGCCGGGCGCTTGGAGTTGGTAGACGGGTAGCGGGCGGTTGCCGTTGGTGGGCCACAGGGCTGCGGTGCCGTCGCTGACGAGCTGGCCGCTCTTGCGCCGTTGCGGGTGGTGGTCAAGGCGATGACCGCTCGGGTGTGGAGGGCGGCCGACTCGCCGACGGACTAGCTGTTCTGTCCCGAGAGGTTGTGGACGGTGACAGGGGTCACGGCTGATTGATCTTGAAATGGGTGAGGGCCTTCTGGCCTGGTGTGGATTGCGACATCTCCACCAGCAACAGAAAGGCCCTCGTGCCCCACCGTAATGCACCCCTGACCGAGACCGGACGGCTGCGCCTGGCCCGCTGCGTCGTCGAGGACGGCTGGCCGCTGCGCCGGGCTGCCGAACGCTTCCAGGTCTCCGCGACCACGGTCCAGCGGTGGGCCGACCGCTACCGCCGACTCGGCGAGGCAGGCATGGCCGACCGCTCCAGCCGCCCCCACGCCAGCCCACGCCGCACCCCGACCCGCACAGAACGGCGGATCATCAAGGTCCGCGTGCTGCGCCGCTGGGGACCGGCCCGCATCGCGCACCTGCTCGGCCTGGTGCCCTCGACCGTGCACCGCGTGCTCACCCGCTACCGGCTGGCCCGCCTGACGCACCTGGACCGCACCACCGGCCGTGTCATACGCCGCTACGAACGCGACAGGCCAGGCGAGTTGGTGCACGTCGACATCAAGAAGCTCGGCAACATCCCCGACGGCGGCGGACACAGGATCCTGGGCCGGCAAGCGGGCCGCAAGACCCGCTCCAACGCCGGCTACAGCTACCTGCACACCGCCGTCGACGACCACTCCCGCCTGGCCTACAGCGAGATCCTCACCGACGAGAAGAAGGAGACCGCCACCGGCTTCTGGACCCGGGCCCAGGCGTTCTTCACCGCGTGCGGGATCACAGTCGAACGTGTTCTGACCGACAACGGAGCCTGCTACCGCTCACGCGACTGGCGAGACCTGCTGGCAACGGCCGGGATCACCCACAAGCGCACCCGGCCCTACCGGCCCCAGACCAACGGCAAAGCCCCTACCGCGCGGAGACCGAACGACGCGAGGCATTCCCCCAGTGGCTGCACACCTACAATCACCACCGCGGACACACCGCCCTCGCAGGCAAACCACCCGCCAGCCGCGTCCCCAACCTCACAGGGCAGTACAACTAGCCGTCGAACGCGGATACTTCGCACCCGCTGACGAAGTCGATCCCGACTGCGTGCCGAACCCGGCTCAGGTCGCCCGTCTGCTTGCCGCCGTCAAGGCCCTACCGGGCCGTGGCCCTCACCTGTACGCCTTCTTCGGCTGCATGTACTACGCCGCCATGCGTCCGGCGGAGGTCATCCACCTGCAGAAATCTCAGTGCCGCCTGCCAGCGAGCGGCCTGGGGACTTCTGAACCTGAAGGGTGGTGTGGTGACTGCAGGTAAGGAGTGGACAGATGACGGCGCCGTCCATGAGATCCACTCCCTGAAACGCCGAGCAGCCAAGGCCACGCGGCCGGTTCCTATCCCACCAGTGCTCGTCCGCATGTTGCGCGAGCACATACGAACCTTTGGCGTGGCACCCGACGGACGTCTCTTCCGCAACGCAGCGGGGAACTACATCGATGCCTCGGCGTACGGCATTACCTGGGGGAGAGCGCGTGAGGCCGCTCTTGCCCTTGACGAGCACGCCCTTGAGCTGGCGAAGCGCCCCTACGACCTACGCCACGCCGGGCCAGTCCCATTCAGTCTCAGTAGTTCTCACTGGCGGATGGCGCGTGGGGTGATCCCGGCGAACGCAGCGGCATCACCGATCTTGACCTGCCGGGGAGGCGTGAGGGAGGGGTACATCGCAGACAGAGCCTTTCGTGCTGTGGTGCCCCGACCCCACCACATGCCGCTACGGCATGTGCAACAACCCCATCCAGGTGCCACCGGAGCCAGGCCCTAGCCCCGGACTTGGTAGGTCACCGTTTCAGGTCTTGGGACTGGGGCTGACCGGCTACGGGGCTGCCTCGCGGAAGAGGGTCAGGAGGGCGTGCGCCTGCGGGGCGCCCGCGTCGAAGAACTGCGTGGCCAGTGCGGGTGGCACCGCAGTTCCATGCATGCGGACTTCATGGCAGCTGAAGCAGAACGCCGCCTCGAACAGCGCCAGGTCGAGAGTGTCCGCGTACGCCCGGATGCTCCAGCCCGGCGAAAAACCGCAGCGGTGCTGCTCGCTGCCGGGCAAGCTCTCGATCAGGGCCAGGACGCTGTCTGCCTCGCTCCCGATCCAGTGGGCACCCGCCCTGCCGGGATATGGGGCGCCCCGCATTGTCGGGAGTTCGGAGATCCTTACGACCTCCAGCAATACAGCGGTGGCTACGGCTTCGGCGGGGAGCTGCATGTGCGTAGTCTGCCCGCGCCCAGCACCGGGGCGTGCACCTGCCTTTGAGGACGGTGATGTCTGTGGCACCGGCCTGTGCTGACGCGCCGGTCGTCGTACGCCGCCGCCGTCAGTAACCGTGCTCAAAAGGGACCGGCTCTCGGACTCACGGGCCAGCTGAAGCGCTCAGTCACAGGTCTGTGGCCAGCGGGTTTGTCCAATGTCGGTGTTGAGGAGGTCGAGGAGGTGGAGTTGGACGCCGCGGGTGATCTGGACGGTGGGCGGGTCGGTGACATGGCCGATCCGCAGGGTGAGTTCGCCCCGGGAGTGCGAGGCGCAGTACCCGTATCCGGCCCAGCCGGCCATGTCCGACCGCTTCACCGTCGGACGCGAACGGCCGCACTCCACCGGCGTGGAGTCGACGATCCAGCGGTTGTCGAACCAGAAGTCCGTATCGACGGCCAGTAACCGTATTGCCTTCTTGACCAGCGGCAACGCGGCCCGAAGCCGCTTGTTCCAGCCCGGCTGCCTGGGTACGTACGGGAACATCCTCCCAGCCGGGAGTCCACGAACCGCAGCCAGCGTGCCTCCGAGGTGAAGCCCAGCAGGGCCTGGGCGACGGCAAGGGTGACCAGCTCGGAATCCGTCAGCTGCGGCGGTCGGCCAAGCCATCGGGTACCTCCGATCTCGTCGTCGATCTTCACGTACAGTGCGGTCAGCAGGGCGTCTAGGTTGTTCGTCACACAACGAACTTGGACGCCCTGTCCGCGTTCCCGGACACACCGTCAGCATTCGGAATGACTCGTCTAGGTGCAATACCAGTGATTTAGGTGATTTTCCGGCGGGTCAGTCTGGCCTTGGTCGGCCCGACCAGGGTCATGCGGGGAGTGTCCGGCCGGGGCGGATTGTGATGCTCGGCGCGTTTGAGCTTCCAGTTGGACATCTTGC
>NZ_LGDW01000091.1 GCF_001280005.1 Streptomyces sp. NRRL WC-3618
CTCCCCCACCGCTCAGCATGACCCCACGTGACCTCCCCCCTCCGCGCCCTCCTCCCCGACCTCTCCCCCTGGCGGGACTCCGCCGATTTCCGGAAGCTCTGGCTGTCGGGGCTGATCACCAACTTCGGGAGTTTTCTGACCTTCGTCGCGCTGCCGGTGCAGATGAAGGAGCTGACCGGGTCCGCCGCCGCGGTCGGGGCGATCGGGGCCGTGGAGCTGGTCCCGCTGATCGTGTTCGGGCTGTACGGCGGGGCGCTGGCCGACGCGGCGGACAAGCGGAAGCTGATCCTGTGGACCGAGGCGGGGCAGGGGGTGCTGTGCGCCGTACTGCTCGTGAACGCGGTGCTGCCCGATCCGCTGGTCTGGCCGCTGTTCGTGGTCGCCGCGCTGACCTCCGCCCTCGGGTCGGTGCAGCGGCCGGCGCTCGATTCGCTGATGCCGCGGATCGTCGCCCATGAGCATCTGCCGGCCGCCGCGTCGCTCAACTCCCTGCGGTGGACGGTCGGCGGGGTCGCGGGGCCGGCGCTCGCCGGTGTGGTCGTGGCGTACGCGGGGCTCGGCTGGGCGTACGCCGTCGACCTGGTGACCTTCGCCGTGTCCATGCTGTTCGTGGTGGGGCTCGCCTCCTCCCCCGCGTCCCATGAGGCGGCGAAGCCGTCGCTGCGGTCGATCGCGGAGGGCGCCCGGTACGCGTGGAGCCGTAAGGAGCTTCTTGGGACGTACGCCATCGACCTGGCCGCGATGTTCCTGGCGATGCCGCTCGCCGTACTGCCGTTCCTCGCCGACGAGTTGGACGCGGAGTGGTCGCTCGGTCTGATGTACGCGGCGATCCCGGCCGGTGCGCTGCTCGTGAGCCTCACCAGCGGCTGGACGTCACGGGTGCACCGGCACGGACGGATGGTCGTGCTCGCGGCGGTGGGGTGGGGGCTGGCGATAGCGGCGGCCGGGATCGTCGGCAACGTGTGGCTGGTGCTGCTGTGCCTTCTCGTCGGCGGCTGCTTCGACATGGTCAGCGGGATCTTCCGGGGCGCGATGTGGAACCAGACGATCCCGGACGAGCTGCGCGGACGCCTCGCCGGCATCGAACTGCTCTCCTACTCCGTGGGCCCACAACTCGGCCAGGTCAGGGCAGGCGGCGTGGCCGCCTGGCGCGGCGTACGAGCGTCCGTGTGGACGGGCGGCCTCGCGTGCGCAGCCGGAGTGGCCCTCCTGGCCATGTGCCTACCGGCCCTGATGCACTACAACGCACAAACAAACGAACACGCCCTTCGCCTACGCAAGCAGCGGGAGGAGGCTGCCGCGTGACCAGGCGAAAACATGCGGACCCGAGCCCCCTCAGGGGCGCGAGGAACTGCGCGACAAGCCACGACGAACCCGCAGACACCACACAGGCCCCAGCCACCCCAGGGGCGCGAGGAACTGCGCGACAAGCCACAGCGCACCCGCAGACACCACACCGCACCGCCGCCCCGCGGCCGCCGCGCCCCGCCGGACGGCGCCCCCTCAGCCCTCGCCCTCGCCGCGCGCCTCCGCATCGCGCCACTTGGGATCGCTCTCCCACTGAACGTTGCGCTCACGCGCCGTCTCCATCGCGTGCTCCGCCTCCGTCCGCGTCGCGTAAGGCCCGAAGCGGTCCTTGCCCGGACAGTCCGGGCCCTCCTCGACCTTCTTGTGCTCCAGGCAGTAGTACCATTCGCCCGGTTTGCCGACCGTGCGCTTCTTGAACAGGGCCATGGTCCGGTCTCCTTTCCCCAGGGTCATCGTCCCCCACCAGGGCTAGTTAAACTCGCTGGCATGTCTGGCCAGTCGCTGCTCGTACCAGGGGAGCTCTCTCCCATCCGTTCCGTGCCGGGAAACATCCGTCGCCCCGAGTACGTCGGCAAGCCCGCGCCGACGCCGTACACCGGGGCGGAGGTGCAGACGCCCGAGACGATCGAGGCGATGCGGATCGCCGGGCGGATCGCCGCGCGGGCGATGGCGGAGGCCGCGAAGCTCATCGCGCCCGGGGTGACCACCGACGAGCTGGACCGGGTGGCACACGACTACATGTGTGACCACGGCGCCTATCCGTCCACCCTCGGCTACCGCGGCTTCCCCAAGTCGCTGTGCACGTCCGTCAACGAGGTCATCTGCCACGGCATCCCGGACTCCACCGTGCTGCGGGACGGCGACATCGTCAATCTCGACGTGACGGCGTACATCGGCGGGGTGCACGGCGACAACAACGCGACGTACCTGGTCGGGGACGTCGACGAGGAGTCCCGGCTGCTGGTGGAGCGCACCCGGGAGTCCCTGGAGCGGGCCATCAAGGCCGTCAGGCCGGGCCGGCAGATCAACATCATCGGCCGGGTCATCGAGTCGTACGCCAAGCGCTTCGGCTACGGCGTGGTCCGGGACTTCACCGGCCACGGGATCAACTCGTCGTTCCACTCCGGGCTGATCGTCCCGCACTACGACAGCCCGCACGCCACGACGGTCATCCAGCCGGGGATGACGTTCACGATCGAGCCGATGCTGACGCTCGGTACGCACGACTACGACATGTGGGACGACGGGTGGACGGTCGTCACGAAGGACCGCAAGCGCACCGCCCAGTTCGAGCACACGCTCGTGGTGACGGACTCGGGCGCGGAGATCCTGACGCTCCCCTGACCCACCCCGCCCGCTCAGCCGTCAAGCGGCACAGCCCGCCCTCCTTCGCTTCGAGGGCGGGCTGTGGCGCCGTCAGCGCTCGAGGAACACCCGGCCCCCGACCTCCACCCACCCCATCGGCTGCGGGGCCGTGAGTATCTGCGACCCCTTGCCCTGCGTGATGTTGAGCGCCCGGCCCAACTGGTGGGTCAGCAGCAGCGCCGCCGCCCCCGTCGCCTCGTCCTCCTCGATGCCGTCGTCGCGGCCGGGGAACGCGCGGGCCCGTACCCGGCCCGCCGCCTCGTCCTCCCACGCCCACGCGTAGATCCACTCCCCCGGCGGCGGCACCGGAAGCGCGTCGACCTCCACGGCCGACCCGTACCGTCGCAGCGTCCGCTCCGGCACCCACTCCGCGCGGGCCTCGATCCAGCTGAACTCCCCGTCCAGCCGGGCCCCCACCAGACCGGCCGGCGTGACCAGTTCGGGCACGTCGAGCAGCCAGGCCGAACCGACGCAGGGGTGGCCGGCGAAGGGCAGGCGCAGGGTGGGCGTGTAGATGTCGATGATCCCGCGCTCGGGGTCGTCGACGAACACGGTCTCGCTGAAGCCGAGTTTCGCCGCGAACGCCTGCCGCTCGCTCCGCTCCGGCATGACGGAGCCCTCACGGACCACGCCCAGCTCGTTGCCGTATCCCCCGTTGGGCGCGCAGAAGACGCGGAGTACGTCGTAATCAGTCACGCGCGCATCAAACACCCTGGTGGCAGGCGTCACCAACTCCGCTCCTCGCACGTCCGTCTGCCTGTCGGGCAGCCGCTTGCCGCCGCTTCCGTGTCCGCGCGCCGGAGCTGTCTTGATCTCGACGGTCCGGGAATCCTTGACCTGTGCATTACCTGTGCATGAGAGCTGCTTTAGATTGCCTTGGGATGTCGATGAATCGGCCGTGATCGGAGCGTGGCCAGACACCGCCCATGAGAGGTGAATCACCGATTGCCCGGGTATCACTGAGGCAAGCCTTAGGTAAGTTAGGGCTGCCTCACCAAACTTGTGTGAGCCCGGACACGTCGTTTTTTCGCCACTCACGCGATTCCCAGGAGCCCGCATGCGAGCCGTCAGACTCTCCGTCGTCACCGCCGCCGCCACCGCGGCGGCCCTTGCTGCCGTCACCGGCTGCGCGGAGAAGGGCAGTTCCGCGAGCGGCGACCGGGTCATCGGCGTCACCGCGACGGACGACAAGTGCGAGGTGTCCAAGAAGGAGTTCCCGGCCGGACACGTCGAGCTGTCCATAGAGAACAAGGGCTCCAAGGTCACCGAGGTCTACGTCCTCTTCCCGGACGACCGCATCGTCACCGAGCGCGAGAACATCGGCCCCGGCACCAAGCAGAAGGTGACCGCCGAGATGAAGGCCGGCGAGTACACGATCGCCTGCAAGCCCGGGATGAAGGGCGACGGCATCCGGCAGACCGTCAAGGCCACCGGCGGCAAGGCCGCCAAGCGCGACCCGCGCCTGGACGCGGCCGTCGCCTCCTACCGCAAGTACGTGCAGGAGCAGGCCGACGCGACGCTGCCGCTCGCCGAGACCTTCGCCAAGGCGGTCAAGGCCGGCGACCTCGAAGCCGCGAAGAAGGCGTACGCGCCCTCCCGCATCGGCTGGGAGCGCACCGAGCCGGTCGCCGAGTCCTTCGGTGACATCGACCCGAAGGTCGACGTCCGCGCGGACGGCCTGGAGGCCGGCCAGAAGTTCACCGGCTGGCACCGCCTGGAGAAGTCCCTCTGGGCGGACAAGAAGATCACCGCCGAGGACAAGACCCTCGCCGACCAGCTGATCACCGACCTCGACGAGTGGCACGAGCGGGTCGGCGAGGCGGAGATCACCCCGACCTCGATGGCCAACGGTGCCAAGGAACTCCTCGACGAGGTCGCCACCGGCAAGGTCACCGGCGAGGAGGAGCGCTACTCGCACACCGACCTCGTCGACTTCAAGGCCAACGTGGAGGGCGCCGAGAAGTCGTACGAGCTGCTGAAGCCGGTCACGAAGGAGAACGACGCGGCGCTGGTCACGGAGCTGGACAAGCAGTTCGCGGCCCTGAACACGCTGCTCGACAAGTACCGCACGGACAAGAACTCGTACGACTTCACCTCGTACGACAAGGTCGGCGACACCGACCGCAAGCAGCTGTCGGACGCGGTGAACGCGCTCGCCGAGCCGCTGTCCAAGCTCGCCGCCGCCGTCGTGAAGTAGAGAGGACCGACTGCCATGACGGAGACAGCCAACACAGACGCACAGACGCCTGAAGCCCCTGCCGGCGGTACCTCGCGGCGGGCGCTGATCGGCTGGGGCGGGGCCGGGCTCGCGCTCGGGGCCGCCGTGGCCGGGGGTGGCGTGGCCATGACCCGGGGCAGCGACGACGTACAGCCGGTCGCCGCCGACGCGGGCGGGGCCGTCGAATTCCACGGCGGGCACCAGGCGGGGATCTCGACGCCGGTGCAGGACCGGCTGCACTTCGCCGCGTTCGACCTGGAGACGGACGACCGCGCCGAGTTCGCGCAGATGCTCAAGGACTGGACGGCGGCGGCCCGGCGGATGACCGCGGGGCTTGCGGTCGGCGAGGGCGCGTACGGCGGTCTCGCCGAGGCGCCGCCGGACGACACCGGTGAGGCGCTGGGGCTGAAGCCCTCGCGGCTGACGCTGACGATCGGCTTCGGGCCCGGTCTGTTCGAGAAGCTCGGGATGGCGGAGCGGCGGCCGGAGGCGCTCGTCGATCTGCCGCAGTTCTCCGGCGACAACCTCGACAAGAACCGCAGCGGTGGCGACGTGTGCGTCCAGGCGTGCTCGGACGATCCGCAGGTCGCGGTGCACGCGATCCGCAACCTGGCCCGGATCGGCTTCGGCAAGGTCTCGGTGCGCTGGTCGCAGCTCGGCTTCGGCAAGACGTCGTCGACGACCCCCGAGGAGCAGACCCCGCGCAACCTGCTGGGCTTCAAGGACGGCACCCGCAACATCGCGGGCACCGAGACGGACCGGCTGAAGAAGTTCGTGTGGGTGGACGGCGCGGACACCGACGACAAGTCGGCCTGGATGGAAGGGGGTTCGTATCTGGTCGCGCGGCGCATCCGGATGCACATCGAGCCCTGGGACCGGACGTCGTTGCAGGAGCAGGAGGACATCTTCGGCCGCGACAAGGGCGAGGGCGCCCCGGTCGGCAAGGCGAAGGAGCGCGACGAGCCGTTCCTGAAGGCGATGAAGCCCGACGCGCACGTGCGCCTGGCGCACCCCGACTCCAACCACGGGGCGACGCTGCTGCGCCGCGGCTACTCCTTCACGGACGGCACGGACGGCCTCGGCCGCCTGGAGGCGGGCCTGTTCTTCCTCGCCTACATGCGCGACGTCCGCAAGGGGTTCATCCCGGTGCAGCGCAATCTCGCGACGGACGCGCTCAACGAGTACATCCAGCACGTGGGTTCGGCGGTCTTCGCGATCCCTCCGGGCGTCCGGGACAAGGACGACTGGTGGGGCCGCGCACTGTTTTCCAAGGAGGCGTAGGGCGCCGTGTTCGCGAACTATCTGATCGGTCTGCGCGAGGGACTGGAAGCCAGTCTCGTCGTCTGCATCCTCATCGCCTATCTGGTGAAGACGGGCCGCCGTGACGCCCTGAAACCGATCTGGATCGGCATCGGCGTCGCCGTCACCCTGGCCCTCGGCTTCGGCTGCGCGCTCGAATTCGGCTCCCAGGAGCTGACGTTCGAGGCGCAGGAGGCGCTCGGCGGCTCCCTGTCGATCATCGCCGTGGGCCTGGTGACGTGGATGGTCTTCTGGATGCGGCGTACGGCGCGGCATCTGAAGTCGGAGCTGCACGACAAGCTCGACGTGGCGCTCCAGATGGGCACGGGCGCGCTGGTCGCGACCGCGTTCCTGGCGGTGGGCCGGGAGGGCCTGGAGACCGCGCTGTTCGTGTGGGCGTCGGTGCGGGCATCCAGTGACGGCACCGAAGGGCCTCTGATCGGCGTGCTGTTGGGCATCGCGACGGCGATCCTGCTCGGCTACCTCTTCTACCGGGGTGCCCTGCGCATCAACCTGTCCAGGTTCTTCACCTGGACCGGCGGCATGCTGGTCGTGGTCGCGGCGGGCGTCCTCGCCTACGGCTTCCACGACCTCCAGGAGGCCGACATCGTGCCCGGCCTGACGAACAGGGCCTTCGACATCAGCGGGACGATCCCACCGGACAGCTGGTACGGCACGCTCCTCAAGGGCGTCCTCAACTTCCAGCCGGACCCGACCGTCCTCCAGGTCACGGTGTGGGTGCTGTACCTGATCCCGACGCTCGCGCTGTTCCTCGCCCCGGTAGGGTTCGCCTCCGGGAAGGGGAAGGTGAAGCCAGCTGATGAGCAGGGTGAGCAGGGGTCTCGGCCCGCGAAGTCCACACACGCCTCGTAGGCCTCGAACGCCGCGGAGCCTTCTTGGCCGAAGCGCCCTCGCGGCGGTCTCGGTGACCGTGTTGTCGCTGGCCGCGAGCGGCTGTGTCGTGGTGCACGGCGAGCGCGAGGTGCTCCCGGCGGCGACCCCGACGGAGGCGGCCGAGGCGCTGAAGGACTTCACGGCCGCCTACAACGAGGCGGACCGGACGTACGACCGTGCCCGGGACGCCGACTACGTGACTGGCGCCCTCGGCGCGATCGACGCGGCGCGGCTGGACGCCGGTCACGAGATCAACCCGAGCGGCAACCCGTCATACGTACCGCTGGAGTTCACGGACACCAGGTTCACGATCCCCAAGAAGGCGGGCTGGCCGCGCTGGTTCGTGGCGAACGCCGACGCCAACAAGGGTGACGACGCGCGCTGGCTGCTGGTGTTCACGCGCAGCAACGTGGCCGAGCCGTGGGCGGTGGCGTATCTGACGCTCCTCGACCCGGACGACGTACCGGCGTTCAGGACGGACAAGGACGGCCTCGCCGAGCCGGTGACCGCGAACTCGGCCGAACTGGCCGTCGCCCCCGAGGACTTGAGCAAGGACTACGCGACGTTCCTCGGCAACGGCGGCGGTGACGTCTTCGCGCCCGGGGTGCACACGAGCGGCTGGGTGGCGCAGCGCAAGAAGAGCGCGATCAAGCCCGGGCTCGTCACCCAGTACATCGACGAGCCGCTCGGCAAGGGCGACTTCGCCCCGCTGGGCCTGCGTACGGCGGACGGCGGCGCGCTCGTCTTCTTCGCCACGCACCACTACGAGAAGCAGACGGCCGCACAGGGCACGGCGATCCCGCCGCCGGGCGACAGCGTGCTGGCGCTGACGACGGGCGAGATCAAGCAGTCGCTGACCCTGGAGTTCGTGTCCAACCAGGCGGTGCTGGACCCGGGCCGGGGCGCCCCGAACAAGGGCGTGGAGTTCCTGAGCCGCATCCAGGGGCTGACAGCGGCGCGGGGGGAGTAACTCCCGTCGGCCGTACGGTCGTTCAGCCTCGGTGGGGCCAGGCGGCGGGGGCGTGGTCGGGCTCCTCGCCGGCGTACCGGGCGCAGGCGTCGGTGAGGACCTCGAGCAGGCTGAGCGGGTCGGGCAGGGCGAACTCCGGTCCGCGTACCCAGTAGACGCCCTGGTCACCGGGCAACTGGGCGGGCGGTACGAGGACGTAGGAGCCCCGGCAGTGCCAACGCAGGCCCGGATGCTCGTCCATGGTCTCGGGGTGGCAGTCCAGTTCGCAGGGCCACCATTCGTCCTCGTCGTCGGGGGTGCCGCGCGTGAGGGTGAAGAACAGGAGCCGTCCGTCGTCGCTCTCGGCGACGGGTCCCACCTCGATACCGGCCCCGAGCAGCCGCTCCAGCGCCGAGCGGCCCGCTTCGAGGGGCACGTCGAGGACGTCGTGGACTATGCCGGTCGCGGTGATGAAGTTGGCCTGCGGCTGGTGCCTGGCCCAACGCTCGATCTGGGCGCGGTCGGTGGTGGACTGCGTCTGCCAGGCGAAGGAGATGGGGTGCCGGGCGGGCGTGGGACATCCGACGCGGTCGCAGGAACACCGGTAGGCGGAGGGGTGTGCGGCGGGCGCGAGGGGCAGTCCGGCACGGGCGGCGGCGAGCAGCAGTTCCTCGCGGCGCCCGCGCTCGGCCCGGTCGGCGGCGTCCTGCCGGTCAGTGGCCCGGCGTCCACGCAGCCACTGGGAGATCCGGCCCTGCCGGCCTGTCGTACGACCGTCGAACTCCGCGCTCATGTATCGCCTCGCCTCGCTGCTGTTGTGCGGACAGCCTGCTCCATGGTCCCACCATCCTGCGCCGTGAGGGGCCGGAGCCGACATCCGGGGTACGTGGGACGAGGCACGCGGCGGGTCCGATCGACCGATTTCCCGCCGATTAGCAGGATTTACCACCCGCTGTTTTCAGCCATCTTGGGCTCAGCTGTTACCGGGTGAGGCAATACCGCCCAAGGCGTAGTCGACGAGGGTGTCCGTGTACCCGTACGAGATCGGGCCGGTGTGCTGGAGCCAGCGCTGCGCGAGCGGGGAGACGAAGAGTTCCAGGGCGATACGGGGGTCGACGCCGGCCCTCACCTGCCCCGCGTCCTGGGCGGCGCGCAGGCGCTGGACGTAGAGCTGGAGGGAGGGTTCGAGGAGCTTGGCGACATACCGGCGGCCCAGTTCCTCGTCGACGAGGCCCTCGGCGGCAAGGGCGCGGGAGGGGACCGCGAACACGGGGTCGAGCAGTTGGTCGACCGTGAGGCGCAGTACGGCCTTGAGGTCGGCGGCGAGGTCGCCGGTGTCGGGGATGACGTACGGCTCCCCGGGCCGGGCGGCCTCGGCGGCCTGCTCGCTCAGATCGAGGAAGGCCTCCATGAGCACGTCCCCCTTGGAGGACCACCACCGATAGATGGTCTGCTTCCCGACGCCGGCCCGGGCGGCGATGCCCTCGATGGTCGTCCTCTGGTAGCCGACCTCGCCGATGAGGGCGAGGGCGGCGTCGTAGATGGCACGCCGGGACTTCTCGCTGCGGCGACTGGAGTCGGGGGCGGGTTTGGCGGGGGGTTCGGCGGGAGCGGGCTCGGTGGGGGTGGACTTCTGGACCATGTCGGCAATTTATCAGGTTGACAAGACGGAGCGTCTCGCCAAAGGTGAGGGAGTTCGATGGAGCGAGACGATACGTATCGTCAATGGCTACGGCTACGGCTACGGCAGACAGAAGGAGACACGTCATGGCACGAGGCGGCGGAAACATGCTCGGCGTCGGCGGCACCCGCAGCAACCTGGGCAAGGGCGCCCTGCGGGGCGGCGGCCGGGGCAAGCAGGTGGGCGGCGGGACGGACCCGCAGGCCCAGAAACGGGAACTGCTGCGCAAGTTGCAGGAGAAACACACCGAGGAGGAGGGCACGACGGAGGACGGCACGAAGGAACAGGCCGTGCAGGGGGAGGTCGCGCAGGAGGGACGTACGTCGGAGCGGGCCGACCCGACCGACGAGTGACCGTGGGCGGCGGTCACCTGGTCCCGCGTGGAGCCGGGTTGCCCCCCGCCTCCCACAAGTCAACGTCACCTGACACCTGAGGAAGGCAGAGAACGTTGACCAGACAGCCCCACCCCGTCGACCACGAGCTCATCCAGGCCGCGGCCCACGTGGCCCGCACCCGCTGCCGGGGCGACAACCACACCATGGCCGCCGCCGCCCGCACCCCCGACGGCCTGATCGTCACAGCGGTGAACGCCTACCACTTCACCGGAGGACCCTGCGCCGAACTGGTCCTCATCGGCACGGCAGCCGCGCAGGGGGCCTACGACCTGGACACGATCGTCGCCGTGGGCGACCGCGACCGGGGAGTCGTGCCGCCCTGCGGCCGGTGCCGGCAGGTCCTGCTCGACTACTTCCCCACCCTCAAGGTCATCGTCGGCGAAGGCGACCGCCTCAGAACCGTCCCCATCACCGATCTGCTCCCCGATACCTATGTCTGGGCCGACCACCAGCTCGATACCGAGTAAACCGCTGTCGCAGCCGAATGCCCCACCATGTTCCCGACCGGGGTGCTGGGGTTCCAGTGGTCGTCGTACCCCCCAGCTCAAGGAGGTGACGGGCCGGGCTGGTCGGCGTGAACGAGCGCACCAGCCCTGAGTGGCCCAACGGTCGGTGGGATCCACAGCGGCTCGGACCGCGGGTGGGCCGTGCGGTGTCCGTCCCGTCGGCACGAAGTGAGTGCCTGTGCCCAGGCAGCAGGCACCCACCGCTGAGCCGCCCCGGTATCTGCGTTTCGACGGGACGGAAGTGGAGGGACACCGTCGGCCGCCCGGGCACGCCTGCGCCGAGCTGAGGGGTTCCCGCGAGGGGCGACGCCATGCGTGCTCGTGCCGATGGGCGTACGCACGAACGGCCCCAATGAGTGGAGGCATGTGCCGGAAATGGTCAGGGCCCCAAGAAGGCCTGACGCAAGTGGCCGCGTCTACATTTTGGCACCGGAGTGCCGGGGATTTCCCCCCTCAACACTCTTCGACTCTTCGACTTGACGGGCGACGGCAAAATCACGGTTCCGCAGTGTTTGCAGACGATACGCTTCCGGCAGATCAGGAATGGCCAGGAGGCGGTCACACGCTTCGAGGGAACCTTGAACATCCCCTGCCCAGTAAGAAACGACGGAATACTCGAAGAGCATCCCCCACTTATAGACCCATGGGTGAGTGAACAGAATATCGTCGGGCTCCGTGCGGTTGATCCCCGCACACGCGAAGGCATGCCCGGCATGGTAGTTCCCACGCTTCCGCAGCCGTGAGACCAATTCGAAGCATGCTTCAAGGCGCTGCGGCCGCTGCTCCCATGCCCGCGCGAGGGTATCCATGGCTCCCGGCCAGTCGCCGGACTCATCCTTGAGGATTCCTGCCTGCAGGAGTGAGTAATAGACCTCCTCTCCCCAGCCACCCATCTCCGCACGGCGTTCGTAAAGGGCGATCGCCTCTTCGGTGCGACCCATGTCACGCATGGTCTGGGCCAGGTAGAACGCACTGCGCGCGTTCGTGGGATCGCGCTCGAGCTCCGCGCTCAGCAGGGCCAGGTCTCGTTCGAACTTGTCGTGCCGGGAGCCGCCGTCGGCGAAGTGCTCGATCACGAGGGCGTCGAGGTTCTCCTGTTCGTGCTCCTCGTCGGCGGTCAGGTACTCGTGCGTCACGCCTTCGTAGCGCCAGTGCAAATCGCCGCGGACGAGACGCTTGATCCGGTAGGCGAGACTACCCGCGTGCGGGATCATGTAGGACGCACAGGACAGCGGAGGCAATGGCCCTTCTTGCCGAATGGTCATGTCGGCGTCCATCAGCAGCAGGTAGTCAGCTTTCCCGCGGGCGCGTTCGATGTTGAGTGTCCGATTGACCCCGAAGTCAACCCAGGGGTCCTCATGCAGCTCGCCGGGGACACCGTCGAAAGCTTTTTTAATCAGATCCTGAGTGCCATCCGTCGAGCCCGTGTCGGAGATGACCCAGGTGTCGACGATGTCGCGTACCGAGGCGATGCACCGCTCAATTACAGCCGATTCGTTCTTTACGATCATGCAGAGGCAGATGGTCGGCTTCATGGTTCTTTCCCTACTTTCGTGTTTCCAATCGGGCATGACAATAAAAGCCTGAATCACGTAGGAGGAAGTCGCCGCAATCACTGTAGACACCTCGACTCAAGGAACGTCGCCGCAACGCCGATTCTTGTTATGAGCGAGCCGGGCGGGGCGACAGGAAGCGGGCGGGTGCCGGTAGACCGGCCGCCACCCTTGCCTCACGGAGCGGATACACCCGGCAGGCGTCCAGGAGTTGGCTGGTCACGCCCAATCGGCGGACATGTCATGAGCGTGACGTGACATCAGAACGCAGGGGCGGCTCGGGCGGGAACGGTGGCGTAACCCAAAGTGCGCGAACAGTCGCTCCTGGTAATGATGTGGATGTCGCCCCTTCCGGGGTGGCGTGACTCTTCGACTTCTCGAAAGCAGGAGACCACATGAGTCCTGACGCCAGGACAACTTCCTCACTCGGCCCGCTCCCCAGGCGGAGCACTTGGATCGCGGGCAGCAGCCTCGCATCCCTCGCTCTCGTGCTTACGGGCATGGCCAGCCCGGCTCTCGCGATGGGGCACACGAAAACGGTCGCCAACATAGCCTCTGCCAGCAAGCCTGGTGGCGACGGATGCCGAGACGGCCACTGCGACGACCAGGGTGACCAAGACGGCTATGGCGACAGCGGCGACAACGGCCAGGTCGGCCCCACGGGGCCGAAGGGGCCGAAGGGGCAGACGGGTGCTACGGGGCCGACGGGCGCCACAGGGCCCAAGGGGCCCAAGGGGCCGACGGGCGCCACGGGACCGACGGGCGCCACGGGCCCGACCGGCCCTGCGGGTGCCGACGGTGAGACCGGCCCGACCGGCCCTGCGGGTGCCGACGGCGAGACCGGCCCGACCGGCCCTGCGGGTGCCGACGGCGAGACCGGCCCGACCGGCCCTGCGGGTCGACCGGCCCGACCGGCGCCACCGGCCCTGCGGGAGCCGACGGTGCGACAGGCCCGGCCGGCCCGACCGGCGCCACGGGAGCCACCGGCGCGACAGGCGCCACCGGCCCTGCGGGGGCCGACGGCGCGACAGGCCCGGCCGGCCCGACCGGCCCGACCGGCCCGACCGGAGCCACCGGAGCCACCGGAGCCACCGGAGCCACCGGCGCTACGGGAGCCACCGGCGCGACAGGCGCCACCGGCCCTGCGGGGGTCGACGGTAGCGTGGGTGCCACCGGCCCTGCCGGCGCCACTGGCCCCACTGGCCCCGCCGGACCGGTGGATGCGGTGATCGTCTCCCAGGACTACAACGTCCTGGTGGGCGTCAACGCGTCCTACGACTCCCCGACATGTCCGGCCGGCACCACTCCCATCTCTGGAGGACTGTCTGCCACTGGTCTCGCCACCGTCCTCGGGCAGAGCTTCCCGAACGGAGACCACTGGACCGTGACCGCGACCGCGGGTGCCGCCACCACCATTACGGTCTACGCGGTCTGCAGCTGACCGCACGCCTCACGAACGCCTTTGCACGTATGAGTCCCCGCCGGGCTTCTTCCGGCGGGGACTCACGCGCGCTGAGGTTCCACCTCGGCTCGGCGCGGCGGAAGAGCCTGCCTTCGATCTTCCATCCGTCTGTCCAGCTCGCACCTGCGCTTCCTGGACCGCCAGCCGGCCGATCGCCGCCGGCAGGTCGGCACCAGCCGACGGAGGCTGCCCCCCGCATCGCCAGGCCCTGCTGGCGCTACTTCCCGTCCTCCGCCACCGGCGGCCAGCCGTCCCCCCAGTCCGCGTCCCGCGCGGCGCGGTACAGCGTCCCGTGTCGCTTCGTGACCGTTTCCCGGCGGAGCGAAGGTTCCGTCTCGCACAGGTCGAGGAGGACCTGGCCCTTGCGGATCTGCGGCCTGCGTACGACGCGGGCGGGGGCCGGGGTCACCGGGAAGCGGGTGGCCGCGACGTAGCTGAACTTCTCGTCCTCGTACGAGAGGGACCCTCCCTTCACCTTGCGGTGGAGGGAGGAGCGGCTGACCCGGGCGGAGAAGTGACACCAGTCCTCGCCGGGGACGATCGGGCAGGCCTTGCTGTGGGGGCAGGGGGCGGCGATGTGGAAGCCGGCGCGCACGAGCTGCTCGCGGACCTCGATGACGCGGCCGTAGCCGTCGGGGGTGCCGGGTTCGATGACGACGACGGCCTGGGCGGCGCCGGCCGCCGCGTCGACCACCGAAGTGCGGTCGGCCTCGGTCAGTTCACCCAGGACGTACGAGATGGTGACGAGATCAGTGCTCTCGATTTTGAGCGCCGCTCCGATCCGAGAGCGCTGCCACTCCGCACCCTTCAGCTCCGGGTTGGCGGCGGCGATCTCCCGCCCGAGGGCGAGCGCCGGCTCGGCCCAGTCCAGCACGGTGACCGGCCGTACGCCCTCCCATACGGCGTTGACCGCCCAGGTCGCGGCCCCCGTCCCGCCCCCGACGTCGACATGGCTGCCGGGCGCCCAGCCGGGCGCGGCCACGGCGAAGGCGTCCAGTGCCGAGCAGACCGCCTCGAAGGTGGCCGGCATCCGGTAGGCGGCGTACGCGGCCACGTCGGAACGGTCCCGCAGCACGGGTGCGTCGGTGGGCGTCTGTCCCCGGTAGTTGGCGATCAGCCGCTCGACCGCCTGCGCGGCGACCTTCGACGGCAGCCCGTCGAGCAGACCGGCGAGGGAGGCGCGCAACGCGTCAGCAGGGGAAACGGGGTTGTTCACGGGGTGATTCTAGGGGTGGGGGTGAGGAACGGGTCTCCCCCCGGGACCGGGGTGGGACCCCCTCCGTCGCGCTCGCAGCCGCTTCCCCGACCCACAGCCCGTATGCGCGCCCGCGCCCTAGCCGTGCTCGTTGATCCGGCGCAGAAACGCTCGCGTCCGCTCGTGGTCGGGGTCGGCCATGAGTTTCTCCGGAGGGCCTTCCTCCAGGATGACGCCCTGGTCGAACATGACGAGGCGGTCGGCAGCGGAGCGGGCGAAGCCCATCTCGTGGGTGACGACGATCATCGTCGTGCCGTCCTCGACCAGCTCCTTCATGACCTCGATGACCTCCCCGACCATCTCCGGGTCGAGGGCGCTGGTCGGCTCGTCGAAGAGCATCAGGGCCGGCTTCATGGCGAGGGCGCGGGCGATGGCGACGCGTTGCTGCTGCCCTCCGGACAGGGCGGAGGGCCGCGCCGACGCCTTGTGGGCGAGGCCGACCCTGGCCAGCAGGGCGTGCGCCCGTTCGCGGGCCTCGGCCTTCGGCACGCCGAGGACCTTCATGGGGGCCGCGGCCACGTTCTCCAGGGCCGTGAGGTGCGGGAAGAGGTTGAAGCGCTGGAAGACGAAGCCGATGTCGCGGCGGCGCTCGGCGACGACCTTCGGCCGTTCCTCGACCAGTTTCCCGGCGCCGGGGCGGTAGCCCACCGGGCGGCCGTGCACGAGGATCTCGCCCTCGTCCATGGTCTCCAGATGGTTCAGGCACCGCAGGAACGTGGTCTTGCCGGAGCCCGAGGGGCCCACGACGACCACGACCTCACGGGCCATGACGTCCATGGACACGCCGTCCAGGACGCGTACGGCGCCGAAGTTCTTCACCACGTTCCGGGCGGACATCACCGCCGTAGTGGTCGTTTCCATGTCAGTTCGCTCCCTTGGTGACGAGCGAGTCCTCCTTGATGAGCGAGTCCTCCTTGTGGCTGGTGGCACGGCCGCCGCCGATGAACCGGTCGCGCAGGGACGGTCTGACGACCGTGCGGCCGGGGTCGGCGAACTTGCGCTCGATGAAGCGCTGGACGAAGGACCAGACCGTGGTCAGGGCGAGGTAGTAGCAGGCGACGACGAGGAAGATCTCGAAGGTCTTGAACGTCGCAGAGTTGATCGACTGCGCCGTCAGGAACATCTCCTGGAGGCCGATGACCGACAGCAGGGACGTCGACTTCATCATCAGGTTGAACTCGTTGCCCAGCGGCGGCACGATGATCCGCAGCGCCTGCGGCAGCAGCACGACCCGCATGGTCACCGACGGAGTCATTCCCAGGGCCTGGGCCGCCTCCGTCTGCCCGGGGTCGATGGCGTCCAGCGCCGCGCGGAAGATCTCCGCCATGTACGCCGCCTCGTTCACGGCGAGGGTGATGACGGCGGCCTGGACGACGCCGAGCAGGACGAGGCCGCCGAAGTCGACGTCGGTGAACCGGTAGATGCCCGTCGCGGCGAGGCCGTTGTAGACGAGGACGAGCTGGACGAGCAGCGGTGTGCCGCGCAGCAGCCAGACGTAGGTCTGGCCCGCCTGGCGCAGCGCGCGGAAGCGGCTGCGCTGGGCGAGGGCGACCACAAGTCCCAGCGCCACGCCGAGGAGTTGGGCGACGACCGAGATGTAGACGGTCCGCCAGAGTCCCTCGAGGAACGCCCCTGAGGGGGAGACCAGCTGGTGCCAGAAGAAGGCCCAGTCGAAGCCGGCTCCCGGCGCCGAGTCGGCGAGCAGCAGGACGTCGGGCACGTCTACTTCCCCTCGATGTCGTCGCCGGTGAGGTTCCACTTCTTGAGGATCGAGGTGTACTCCCCGTTCTTCTGCACGGCCGCCAGGGCCTTGGTCAGCGCCTCGTGCAGGGCCGCGTTGTCCTTGCGGCTGGCGGCGCCGACCTTGATGCGGTTGAACGGTTCGCCGACCATCGCGAAGGCGCCCGGCTGCTGCTTGAGGGCGTAGGCGGCGCTCTCGAGGGTCGTGCCGTAGGAGTCGACGAGGCCGAGGCGCAGTTGCTGGAGGGCGTCGCTGTCCTTGGTGAACTGCCGGATGTCGATCTTCGCCTTGCCGGCCGCCGCACACTTCTTCGACTGGTCGGTGAGGTACTCGACGATGGTCGTGCCGGTCTGGCCGGCCGCCTTCTTCCCGCACAGGTCGTCCGCGCTCTTGACGTCCTTGGCGCCCTTCTCCGTCACGAGCAGGGTGTTGGAGGCGTACATGTACGGGACGAAGTCGACGACCTTCTCCCGCTCCGGCTTGATGTAGAGCTGGCTGACGATCGCGTCGCACTGCTTGGCCTGGAGCGCCGGGATGATGCCGTTGAAGCCGGTGTTGGCCCAGTTGGCGCTGACGCCGAGCTGTGCGGCGAGCGCGTCCCCGAGCTCGATCTCGGCGCCCACCGCCTTCTGCGACGCGTCGTAGAAGGTCAGCGGGGGCGCGCTGATGTCGGAGCAGTAGGTGATCTGCCCGTCCTTCACCAGGGTGCCGGCGGACAGCTTGACGGCCGCCGGGCCGGTGGGCGCGGGGGTGTCGGCGGCACCGGAGCCGCCACAGCCGGTGAGCGTCGCCGCTGCCGCGACCAGGGCTCCGACCAGCGCGAACGTCGGCCGGGGGGAACAGGGGAAAGACCTGACCATACCGAACTCCTCTACGAATTCACGCTGTTGCGCGGTGGGTAAGTCAATGCCATAGTCATCGTTATTGACTATTAAGTTCCGTGGAACGGAAGCTAGGGCTGGCGGTCCAGGACTGTCAAGGACTACCGGTTACAGAACGGTTAATAGAGGTTCATCGGGAAAGGGAACGATGTCCGCATTCATCGAACGCCGACTGGCCGCGCAGGGCCCCGCCTGGGCCGTAGCCACCCCGCACACGGCTGCGAGCGACGCGGCTGCCGACGTACTGCGCGGCGGCGGCAACGCGGTCGACGCGGCACTCGCGGCCGCCGCCCTGCTGACGGTCGTCTATCCCAACCAGTGCTCGGTCGGCGGCGACCTGCTCGCCCTGGTCGGCACCGCCGACGGTGAGATCCGCTGTGTCAACGCCAGCGGCCGGTCGCCCCGGGCCGTCGACGTCGAGTCCCTGACGGCGGCGTACGACGTGATGCCCGTACTCGGCGCCCTGCCCGTGACGGTTCCCGGCGTGGTCGCCGGCTGGGCCGAGCTCGCGGCGCGCTGGGGCAGCCGTCCGCTCGCGGCGGCGCTCGCCCCCGCCGAGTCCGCCGCCCGGGACGGCGTGCCGGTCGCCCCCGGCCTCGCCGAGGACCTGCGGCGGGAGAGCACCCACCTGGCCCTCGATGCCGGTATGCGCGGAGTGTTCTTCGCGGACGGCGATGTCCTGGCCGCCGGGCAGACACTGCGCCAGCCGCACCTCGCGCGCACCCTGGCGATGATCGGGGACCAGGGCCCGTCCGCTGTCTACGGCGGTGAGGTGGGCGCGAGCCTGGTGAAGCTGCTGGCCGGCCGGGGTTCGGCCATGACGCGGGAGGACTTCGCCGAGCACACCGTACGGCTGTCGCAGCCGGGCACCGCGTCGTACGACGGCGTGGAGTACCTGGCGAGCGGCGACAACTCCCAGGGCGCGTACTTCCTCCAGGCCCTCAAGGCCCTCGATGTCGTCCGCACGGCCCGTGGCCCTCTCGACCCGGCGGGCCGGGACGCCGGTGTGGTCGCGCGCGTGCTCGCCCATGCCGCCACCGACCGCGACCGCCACTGCGCCGACCCCGACTGGGCCACCGTTCCCGCCGACGAACTCCTGTCCGACGCCTACGTCCGGGCCATCGCCGAGGACGCGATGTCGGACTCGCCCGTCCGGCTGGCCGGGCAGCGCAAGGTGTCGGGCGACACCGTCGCCGTCGTCGTCGCGGACGCGGACGGCACCTGGGTCTCCCTGATCCAGAGCGTCTTCCACGCCTTCGGCGCCGCCCTCCTCGACCCCGCGACCGGCGTCGTCCTGCACAACCGGGGCGCGTCCTTCTCCCTCGACCCCGCCTCGCCGAACCGCCTCGCCGGCGGCAAGCTCCCCCTGCACACCCTGATGCCGGTCCTGACCCGCCACGGCGGCGAACTCAGCGCCGCCCACGGCACCATGGGCGGCCGGGCACAACCGCAGGTGCACACGCACATGGCACTGCACCTCGCCGCCGGCGCCACGCCCGAGCGCGCCGCGAGCGCGCCGCGTTGGGTACTCGGAGCCATGGAGGCCGGGGTGACGGAGGGCGCGGGCGTCGTCAAGGCGGAGCGGGACGTGCCCGTCGCCGGGGTCGAGGCCATCGAGCGGGCCGGGTTCGCCGTCGAACGGATCGAGGCGTACGACGACGGTGTGGGCCACGGTCAACTGGTGCGCCGCGCCACGGTCGACGGACAGCCGTGGCTGGCCGCGGCCACGGATCCGCGTGCGGACGGCGCCGCTGTGGCCGGCTGACACCGCACCGGGTTGGTGCGCCACCATGGGGGGGGGCCGACATCGGGGAAGACCGGGAAGGAAACGGGGAAGGAAGCATGACGACGAGCGGGGCCGGCAAGAGCGCGAGCCGAAGCAGGCTGCCACGGGGCACCCTGAGCCAGGAGCTGATCATCAAGGCCGCGTTCCGGGTGGCCGACTCGGCAGGCATGGACAAGCTGACCTTCCAGGCGCTCGGGCGGGAACTGTCGGCCCACCCGACGGCGATCTACCGGCACTTCCGCAACAAGGACGAGCTGCTCCTCGCCCTCATCGACGCGTTGCACGAGGAGGCGCTCTCGCACACACCGCCGCCCACGGACGACTGGGCGGACGACCTGATGCGGATCGCCGTCCACACGCACGACGCCTTCCTGCGGCATCCGAACGTCGGGGCCCTGGCCGCCGCGCGTACCGCACGCCGGGAGAACGAGTTCCGGTCCGTCGAACGGAAGCTCGACTGCATGCGCCGGGCCGGTCTCGACGACGCGGACGCCGCCCGCTACTACCGGGTCTTCGCCGACCTGGTCCTCGCGTACAGCGCCATGGACGCCAGTCTCGCCGCGCTGCCACCGGGACTCCGGGACGCGGATCTGCACGCGTGGACGACGGACTACCTCACGCTGCCGCCCGACAAGTACCCCAACATCGCCCGGGTCGCGCCTCAGTTCCGCGCGCTCGACGACCCCCAGAACTTCGTCACGGCCGTCCAGTCGGTGATCGAACAGGTCCGTACGACGGCACGGAACGGCGATCGGTCGGGCGAGGGTCCGTGACGGTCACCGAGCGCGGCGATCTCCTCCGAGGGCTCGCCGATCCGGGTCGTCAGCCGTGGTCGTCAGCGGTGGTGCCGCCCCGTCAAGGAGACGAGCCCGTCCTCCAGGCCCTGACGGAACGCGGAGCGCCGCTTCTCCGGCATGCCGTGCAGCAGCCGGTCCTCCAGCTTCTGCACCGCCGGCGCGCACGCCGCCAGCAGTTCCTTCCCCTCCCTGGTCAGCCGGGCCTCCATGGTCCGCCGGTTGCCCGGGGCATGGGCGCGCTCGATCAGCCCGCGCTCCTCCAGCGACCGCACGATCTCGTGCATGGTCTGGGGTCGGACGAAGGAGCGGCGGGCCAACTGGGCGGAGGAGAGCGTGCCTCGGTGCTGAAGCACGGTCAGGGCCGTGTACTGGAAGGTCGTGAGCCCGAACGGCCGCAGGGCCTCGTCCATGAAGGAGCGGATGGCCAGTTCGAGCTGCTTGACGAGATAGATCGTCAGCGGGCCCTCATGGCTCTCGGGGTCCCGATCGGCGCCCGGTTCGAGATCCGCGCCGGGAGCTGGACCCGGACCCTGAGCCGGATCCCGATCGGCTGCCTCCGCCATCGTTCGCCCTCCTGGTCGGTCGTCGGGGAGGTCGGGCGAGGCCGTCGTCCGAGGTCAGACGACAGGTGCCTTCACCCGATAACCGACGGGTAGTAGTTCCAGGTCACGTCGGCGAGCCACCGTACCCCACAGACCATGGGGCATCCACAACGTCATCCCGATGGCGAGGGCGCCGAGCCCGATCAGGTACCAGGTACCTCCGTCGGCCCCGAACCAGTCCTGCACCAGGAAGAACATGATCGCTCCGACGATCGGTCCCTCGAAGGTGCCGAGGCCACCGATGACCACCATGAAGATCATGTACGCGGACCACTGGACCCCGAAGACGGAGTCCGGCTGGACCCGCAGGGTGCTCGCGAGGGTGAGTCCACCGGCCGCGGCACCGCCCACCGCCGCCAGGACGAAGACCAGCCGTTTCGCCGAGGTGACCCGAACCCCGACGGACGCCGCGCCCACCGGGTCGTCGCGGATCGCCTCCAGCGCGGCCCCCAGCCTGCTGCGCAGCAGCACGAACACGGCCAGCAGCAGCACACTCATCAGTGCCAGGGCGAGCCAGTAGACCTGGGCCTGGCGCACCGCCGGATCGGTGGCCGACAGATCGGTGAGCGAGCGGCCCGAACCGCCGCCCAGGGAAGGCGAGTTCACCACGAGGAGCCGGAAGAACTCCGCGATCGCCCACATGCCGATGGCGAACTGCCCCCCGGTGAGCCGGAACGCGAGCAGCGAGGTGGGTACGGCGACGGCACCCGCGAGCAGGGCCGCCAGGGCGACCGCGAGAAAGGGGTTGACGCCTCGGTCGACGAAGAGGAAGACCCCGTACGCGCCGAGGCCGATGAAGCCCTGCTGGCCGACGGAGACCAGACCGGCGTAGCCCGCCAGCGCGTTCCACATGGCCGCGATGATGACGAGGACGAACAGGGTCGTCAGTTTCGCGGTCACCTCGGGCGTGAAGGCGAAGGGCGCGAACGCCAGGGCGAGCAGCAGGGCGGCCAGCGCACCGGACGCCGTACGGGAGACGGGCGTCCACCGGTGGATGGTGGCGGTGGCGGTGGCCTTCGGGCGTGCGGTGGCCGTCGGGGGCGCGGTGGTCATGTGCGGCTCCTTGTCATGCCGAGCAGTCCCTGTGGACGGAAGGCCAGGACCGCGAGGAACACCGCGTGTCCGGCGACGATGGAGAAGCGCGGATCCACCTGAGCGCCGACCGTCTGGGCGACGCCGAGGACCATGCCCCCGACGAGCGTCCCCCACAGCGAACCGAGCCCGCCGATCACGACGACCTCGAAGGCGAACAGCAGTTGGGTCGGCCCCATGGACGGGCTGAACGACGACCGCATCGCGAAGAACGCGCCCGCCAGACCGGCGGTGGCGACGGCGATGGCGGCGGCCCAGGCGTACACGCGCCGGCTGTCGATGCCGACCAGTTCGGCGGTGTCCGCGTCGGCGGCGGTGGCGCGGATCGCCCGGCCGATGCCCGTACGGGCGAGCAGCAGTTGGAGCCCGCCGAGCAGCGCGACCGCCACCGCCACGGTCAGCACACCGAGGTACGGGATGCTCACCGACGACCCGAGCTGGAGGGCGGCCGTGGACAGCGGGCCGGCGTCCAGGGAGCGGCTGTCGGCGCTGAAGATCTCCAGCAGCGCGTTCTGCAGCACGATGGCGAGCCCGAAGGTGGCCAGCATCGACGACATCTCGCCGGTGCGCAGCGCCCTGCTGAGGATGCCCCGCTGCAACGCCACGCCGACCAGGCCCATCACGGGCAGGACGAGCAGGACCGCGAAGAACGGGCTGATGCCGACGGCGGCGGCCACCACCGCGACGAGGAACGCGCCGAGGACGGCGAGGTCGCCGTGGCTCAGGTTGACGGTCCGCATGACGCCGAACATCAGGGAGAGGCCGCAGGCGAAGAGCGCGTAGACACCGCCGAGCATGACGCCCTGCACGATGGCGTTGATCCAGTTCATGACGGCTCCTCCCGCACAGTCGCCGCCGTTGAGCGGCTCAGCCCGAAGTACGCCTCGACGACCTGCTCGCGGGTGACGTCGTCGGCTGGTTCGTCCAGGGCGACGCGGCCTTCGAGCATGCACAGCACGCGCCGGGCCACCCCCAGGGCGCGGCCGAGGTCCTGCTCCACCAGCAGCACGGTCGTACCGCCGGAGAGGATCGTGGCGAGCGACTCGTAGAGGGAGTCGACCACGATGGGTGCGAGGCCGAGCGAGACCTCGTCGAGCATCAGCAGCCGGGGGTTGGTCATCAATGCCCTGCCGATGGCCACGGCCTGCTGCTCGCCGCCCGACAGGTTGCCGGCGCGCCGTTTCAGCAGACCGTCGAGCAGCGGGAAGGCGGCCACGACGGCTGCCAGGTCCCACGGGCCGGGGCGCCGTACCCGGGACGCGACCAGCAGGTTCTCCTCCACGGTGAGGTCGGCGAAGAGGCGCCGTCCTTCCGGAACGAGTGCGATCCCGGCCGTGACCCGGTCGTGGGCCCGCCGGGCCGTCATGTCCACGCCGTCCAGGCCGATGCGGCCCTCGGCCGGCCGGTGTGCTCCGGCGACGGCACGCATCAGGGTGGATTTTCCGGCGCCGTTGGCCCCGACCACCGTCACGACCTCGCCCTCGTCCACGGTGAAGGAGACGTCGCGGACGGCGCGCAGCAGACCGTGCCGTACTTCGAGGTTCTCGACACTCAGCAGACTCATGCCGCGCTCCCGAGGTAGGCCTCGACGACCCGGGGATCGGACATGACGACGTCCGGTTCGCCCTCGGCCAGGATCCGGCCCTGGGCGAGGCAGACCAGCCGGTCGATCACCCGCAGAAGCGCGTGGATGACGTGCTCGATCCAGACGATGGCGATGCCGTCGGCGCGCAACTGCCGGATGGTGGCGATCAGTTCGTCCGTCTCGGGGTCGGTGAGGCCGCCGGCGATCTCGTCCAGCAGCAGCACCTGCGGATCGGTCGCCAGCGCCCGTGCCATCTCCAGCCGCTTGCGTTCCAGCAGGGTGAGCGCGGCCGCGGGCCGGTTGGCCTGGCCGAGCATCCCGCAACGGTCGAGTACGCCGAGCACGTGCTGTTGCGCGTCCCGGCGCCGGTGCGAGCCGCCCTGCACGGACGCGACCAGGACGTTCTCGTAGGCCGTCATGCCGGCGAAGGGGCGCGGTACCTGATGGGAGCGACCGATGCCGCTGCGGCAGCGGCGGTCGACCTTCCAGCGGGTCACGTCCTGCCCCTGGAAGGTGACGCTGCCTTCAGAGGGGGCCTGGGCGCCGGAGAGGATGTCGAGCAGGGTCGTCTTTCCGGCGCCGTTCGGGCCGACAATGCCCAGGGCTTCGCCGGGGGCGAGGGTGATGTCGACGCCTTCAAGGACGACCAGGCTGCCGAAGCGCCGGTGAATGCCGTTCGCCGCGAGCACCGGCGGGGCCGGGGAAGCCGCCGGGGCGGCCTCCCCTGTCCCCGCGGTGTCGGTCACCGGCTCAGCGGAGGGGCGACGCGACCCGCTCGGCAGGCGTACTTCTTTCTCAGGTTTCCTGTCATTCACCCCGGCCGGACCGCGCTCGGCACCCGCCTCGGCCCCCCAGTCCCCCAGTCCCCCGCCACCTGGCCTGGCCTGGCCAGGGAGGCGCACACACCCCCGCCCCCGCTACCTTCGCCCCATGCCCAACGAGTGCTTCCGGCATCCCCGCCTCGCCGCGATCTACGACCCCCTCGACCCCGACCGCGGCGACCTGACCGCCTACGTCGACATGGCCGCGGAGTTCGGGGCGCGGCGCGTCCTCGACCTCGGCTGCGGCACCGGCGTGTTCGCGCTGCTGCTCGCGCACCGGGGGATCGACGTGGTCGGCGTCGACCCGGCGCTCGCCTCCCTGGACGTCGCCCGTGCCAAACCCGGTGCCGAGCGCGTCCGTTGGATCCACGGCGACGCGACCACGCTGCCGCCCCTCCGGGTGGACCTCGCGACGATGACCGCCAACGCCGCCCAGGAGATCACCGACCCGCAGGCCTGGCAGCGCACCCTGCGGGGCGTCCACGCCGCCCTCCGTCCGGGCCGCCACCTCGTCTTCGAGACCCGGGACCCGTCGAAACGGGCCTGGGAGCAGTGGAACCGTGACTCCTCGTACCGGGTGACGGAGCTTCCCGGAGTCGGCGCCGTCGAGAACTGGGTCGAGCTGACCGGCGTCAACGGCCCACTGGTGACGTTCCGTTGGACCTTCGTGTTCGCATCGGACGGCGAGGTGCTGACCTCCGACTCGACACTGCGTTTCCGTGAACGGGACGAGACCGAGGCGGAGTTGCTGTCCCAGGGCTACGAGGTGAGGGAGATCCGCGACGCACCCGACCGCCCGGGCCGGGAGTTCGTGTTCGTGGCGCGGCGGCCCGCCTGAGGCCTGAGAGGTGAGGGGGGCGCCCCCCTCACCTCCCCCGCACAGCCCGAGCCACCCGGTCC
>NZ_LGDW01000092.1 GCF_001280005.1 Streptomyces sp. NRRL WC-3618
GGATGCCGACACTCCGATGGATGGCGGGTATTGGTATCGCAATCTGCGTCAGACGGTCCTGTTCGAGCAGGCCACGCGCGGTCTGCTCGCTGAGGGGCATGGGCTGTTCCTGGAGATGAGCCCGCATCCGGTCCTCACCGTCCCGGTGCAGGAGACCATCGACGCCACGCCGCACGCGAGCGCGGCCGCCCTCGGCTCCCTGCGCCGCGACGAGGGCGGCCCGGACCGTCTCGCCGCGTCCTTCGCCGAGGCCCACACGCACGGCGCCGAACTCGACTGGAAGGCCCTCTTCCCCGGCGCCCGCACCACCGTCGACCTGCCCACGTACGCCTTCCAGCGCCAGCGCTACTGGCCCGCGCCCGCCGCCCCCGGAACGGGCGACGTCACGGCCGTCGGCATCGAGTCCGCAGGACATCCGCTGCTCGGCGCCAGCGTGGAACTCGCCGACGCCGACCAGTACGTCCTCACGGGCCGCCTCACCCGCCGCACCCACGGCTGGCTCGCCGACCACGCGGTGGGCGACACCGTGCTGCTGCCCGGCACCGCGTACCTCGAGATGGCCCTGCGCGCCGGCGACGAGGTCGGCTGCGATCTCGTCGACGAACTGACGCTGCACGCGCCGCTCGTCGTCGCCGAGGACGACACCGTCGTCCTCCAGGTGTGGGTCGGCGCCCCCGACGCGGGCGGACGGCGTCCGCTCACCGTGTCCTCGCGGACGCAGGGCGCCCCCGACGCTCTCTGGACGCGGCACGCCACCGGCACCCTCGGTGCCACGGGCGGCGCGCACGCGTCCGCGGACGACGACGGGGCGCTGACCGTCTGGCCGCCCGAGGGCGCCGAAGCCGTGGACACCGAAGGGCTCTACGAGCGGCTCGCCGAGGGCGGGCTCGCCTACGGACCGGCGTTCCAGGGGTTGAGCGCCGCCTGGCGGGACCCTGCGGGCGACGCCGTCTACGCCGAGGTGCACCTGCCCGAGAGTGAACACCGGGACGCCCGCGCGTTCGGCGTGCACCCGGCGCTCCTCGACGCCGCCCTGCACGCCGTGGCCCTCCTGCCCTTCGCGGAGGCCGACGGGGTGCGGCTGCCGTTCGCCTGGAGTGGGGTCACCCTGACCGCGCAGGGCGCGACCGTCCTGCGGGTCCGTTTGCGGCCCGCCGGCACCGGCGGCGTGGAGCTGCTGTTCGCCGACGACACCGGCGCGACGGTCGCCCGCGCCGACTCCCTCGAGCTGCGCCCGGTCGCCCCGGACGACCTGAGGGCCGCCTCCGACAGTGGCCACCGGGACGCGCTGTTCCGCGTGGAGTGGACGCCGGTGCCCGCGGGCGCTGCCGAGGTGGCGGGCGCGACCTGGGCGACGGTCGGGCCCGACCCCCTGGACGTGGGGGCCGAACTCGCCGCGTCCGGCGCCCAGATGGCTGCGTACGCCGATGCCGACGCGCTGTACGCGGCGCTCGACGCCGGGGCCGACGTCCCGACGACACTGTTCGTGACCTTCGCGCAAGGGGACGGGGGCCACGGGGGCCAGCTGGAGCCCGAGGCCACCGCCGAGCAGGCCCGCGCCGCCCTGGCCCAGGCCCTCGGCCTGCTCCAGACCTGGCAGTCCGACGCACGCCTTGCCGCCCTCCGCCTGGTCCTCCTGACGCGCGGTGCGGTGGCCGCCACCGACGGCGACGCCCCCGACCTCGCCCACGCCCCGCTCTGGGGCCTGGCCCGCTCGGCCCAGTCCGAGCAGGCGGGCGGACCGCACGGCGCCGGGTGTGTGCTGGTCGACCTGGACCATGCGGAGGGGCCGTTCGCGGCAGACGTGCTCCTCGCCGGACTGGCCATGGACGAACCGCAGTTGGCGGTACGTGAGGGGGCTCTCCTCGTACCCCGACTCGTGCCCGCCACGGTCCCGGCCACCGTTCCGGCCGCCCCCGCGGCCACCGACCAGGACAGCAACACCACCACCCCCAACCCCGACGGCACCACCCTCATCACCGGCGCGACCGGCACCCTGGGTGCCCTCGTTGCCCGCCACCTGGTGGCCGAGCACGGCGCCCGGCACCTGCTCTTGACCAGTCGCCGGGGCCAAGCCGCCCCGGGGGCCGCCGAGCTCGTCTCCGAACTGGCGGCGCTCGGCGCAGAGGCCCGCGTCGTCGCCTGCGACGCGGCGGACCGCGAGGAGTTGGCCGCGGCCCTCGCCACGATCCCGGCGGCGCACCCGCTGACCGCCGTCGTACACACCGCCGGAGTCCTGGACGACGCCCTGGTCGCCTCCCTGACGCCCGAGCGCGTGGACGCGGTGCTGCGGCCGAAGCTGGACGCGGCCCTCAACCTCGCCGAGCTGACGGCCGGGCACGACCTGGCGGAGTTCGTCCTGTTCTCCTCGGCCGCCGCCACCTTCGGCAGCCCCGGACAGGGCAACTACGCGGCGGCCAACGCCTTCCTCGACGCCTTCGCGCACCACCTGCGCGCACGGGGCGTACCGGCGACGGCGCTCGCCTGGGGCCTGTGGGCCGAGAGCAGCGAGATGACCGGCCACCTCGACGAGGCCCGCCGCACCCGGATCTCACGCGGTGGCGTCCTGCCGCTGTCCTCGGCGGAGGGCATCGCCCTCTTCGACACCGCCCGCTCCTCGGGCGCCCCGCTGCTGCTGCCCGTACGGCTGGACACGGCGGCCCTGCGCGCGGGCGCACGGCGGGGAGAGGCCGTGCCGCCGCTGCTGCGACGCCTGGTGCGGGTCTCCGCCCGGCGGGCCGCCGTCGGCGCCGCGGCCTCGGAAGCGGAGGCGTTCGCGCGCCGCCTGGCGGCCGCGTCCGGCGCCGAGCGCGCGGATCTGCTCCTCGCGCTGGTACGGGACCAGGCCGCGGCCGTACTCGGCCTCGCCTCCGCAGACCGGGTCGAGGACGAACGCGGCTTCCTGGAGCTCGGCTTCGACTCCCTGACCGGTGTCGAACTGCGCAACCGCCTCATGGCCGCCACCGGCCTGCGGCTCCCGGCGACCCTGGTCTTCCAGAACCCCACGCCGAGGTTGCTCGCCGAACGGATCGCCGCCGACCTGGACCAGGCCGCACCCGGGGCGGCCCGGGACGCGGCGTCGCCGCGCGAGCGGGTGACGGCGGCCGGACAGCCGGAGCGCACCCCGAGGACCGGGGCGCCGCAGACGGCGGACCAGCAGCCCACGGCCCCGCAGCAGTCCGAAGCCGCACGCCGGCACTCCCCGGAACCGGGCGCGGCCACCACGGCCACGCCCCCGGCGCCCGACCCCCGCCCGGCCACCGGCCTCGCCGAACTGTACGACGAGGCCGCGCGCCAGGGCCGAGCCGACGACCTGATCCCGCTCCTGCGGACCATGGCGCAGTTCCGCGCCTCCTTCAGCGAGGACGAACTGGGCGCGCCGCGCGCCCCGTTCACGCTGGCCCGGGGCGACGACCCGGTCGGCGTGGTGCTCTTCACGTCGTTCGTCGGCCGCTCCAGCGCGTACGACTACGCCCGCTTCGGCGCGTACTTCCGCGGCCGGCGCGATGTCAGTGTCATCACCCAACCCGGCTTCTTGGAGGGCGAGTTGCTGCCCGCCGACAAGGAGGCGCTGGTGCGGCTGCACGCGGACACCGTGCAGCGGAGCGCCGGCGGCAAGCCGTTCGTGCTCGCCGGTCACTCCTCCGGCGGGCTCGTCGCGCACGCCGTGGCACGGGAGTTGGAGCGCCGCGGCGCCGGGCCCGCGGGCGTGGTGCTCGTCGACACGTACGTCGAGGAGAAGGCGCTCGGCGACATGGCCGCCGCGATGGGGCAGCAGCTCAGCGACCGCTACGACTCGGTGCTCGGGGCTGAGACCGGCGACAACGACAACGACTGGGGCGACGCCTGGGTGACCGCCATGGCCCGCTACATGTTCCTCGGCCTGTTGCCCGACGCCATCGAGGCGCCGACCCTCCTCGTCCGGGCGGGCGAACCGCTCGTGGAGTGGACCAAGGAGTACGACTGGCGGCCGTCCTGGAAGCTGGAGCACACCGCGGTGGACGTGCCCGGAACGCACTTCACGGTGATGGAGGAGCACTCGCACACCACGGCCCGCGCCGTGGAGGAGTGGCTGGACAAACTCTGACACCCGGCGCGACCACACGCAGCACGACGGCCCCGTCCCCACATGGTGTGGGGGCGGGGCCGTCCGCGTGGTGCGACGCCGATGAAGCGTCAGGGCAAGGCGCCGAAGCGTCAGGACAAGTGCCCGTAGTCCTTCCAGATATCCGACCACGGCTTCGTCCGGCCGTCGAGAATCCACACGGGAACGCCGTCGACGAAGCTCTCGCCGGGGCCGCCCGCGGCCGTCGCCGCCTTCTTCACCGAAGAGAAGTACGGCTTGAGCTTCGCCACGTCCGAGCCCACGTACAGGACGGGCCCGGAGGAGTCGGAGGGCGCGCCGAAGTACCAGTAGCCGCGGTGGCCGCTGTAGGCGGGCGGCAGGTCGCGGTCGGGGCCGAAGTGGTCGACGGCGCCCGCCTCCTGGTAGTACTGCGTGACCACCACGGCACGCTTCCGCTCGGCAGCGGGCAGCGACCGGTTCGCCTTGTCGACCGCGTCGATCAGCTTCGGCCAGCGCAGCGTCTCGGCGGTCATCGGGTTGTTCTTGGGCTGCTCGGTCTTCGTGACCTGCGACACCGGATACACGGGCAGCGAAAGGGCCACCGCCACCAGCGCCGTCAGCGCGACGACCGGCCACGCGGCCAGCCACCGCCACCAGCGGGCACCGCCCCCGCGCGCCAGCTCGACCGCGCCCGCGGCCCACAGCGGCGCGAAGGCGCCCGCGACGTACGCGGGCCGGCCGCCGGTGACCAGGAACACGGCCGTCAGACCGAGGAACGTCCAGGCCAGGAACTGGTACGGCGCGAGCTGCGGCGAGCGGAGCAGCCGTACCAGGCCGTAGACCAGGACGACGGTGAACACGCCGCCGGACAGCACGATCAGGTACGGCAGGAAGCCCGCCCGGCCGCCGAGGATGCCCTCGTCGGCGAGGACGGAGGACATCTCCAGCTGCGGCCAGTCGTACTGCGCCTGCCAGATGAGGCCGGGCAGCGAGGTGACCAGGGCGACGGCCGCGCCGATCCACAGCGCCCTGCGGCGCAGCAGCTCACGCGGCCCGATGACGAACAGGCAGACGGCGAGCACGGCCCAGAAGCCGACGATCAGATACTTGCCCTGCAGCGCCAGAGCCGTGGCAAGCCCGGCGAACAGCAGCAGCCGGTCCTCACGGGTGCGCACCCAGCGCACCAGGAGCCAGTTCACCAGCGTCCACAGGAACAGGTCGACGGCCATCGTGGACAGCGCGTGCCCGCTGATCAGTACCGCGGGTGCGAAGCCGTAGGCGGCGGCCGTGAGGAGCTGCGCGCGGCGCTCCCCGCCGAACTCGCGGGCGATGAGCGCGGCGACGAGCACGCCCGCCACCGTGAGCAGCACGGGAAGCAGCCGCAGCGCGAACAGTGAGCCGCCGGTCACTGCGTCGATGCCGTGGGCGAGCAGCGGAAGCAGCACCGGCTGGTCGGCGTACCCCCAGCTCAAGTGCTTTCCGGCGCCCAGGAAGTAGAGCTCGTCGCCCTGGAATCCGTACCGCGTGCTCACCAGGAGCAGCGCCAGACCGGACGTGCCCGCGACCGCGCCGACCCAGCGCCCGGCGAAGGGCGGTGGCGCGGAGCCTTCCGGTGGCCCCGCCGTATCGGAGCCTTCCGGTGGCCGCGCCCTTTCCGTTGATTGAGGGTTTTCCTCCTGTTGGACTGCCGTCGCTCCCAGGCTTTCCTTATTCTGTTCCTGATCCGGTACTTGACCGGGTTCCGTCCGAACTCCCACCGGGGCCTCCGCGGATTATGCGGTACATGGCGTAAACACCATCGAAGGTAGCGCTAGGCACAGCCCGTCAGCTGGCCCCTGAGAGCGGCAAGTTGACTGCTCAGGGGCTGCTAGGGGGAAGATAGGGGTTCTGCTGCTCAGGCGGTCTCCCTAGCTTCTACTGTAGGTCCTCGGCGACTTGAGGCGGTGGGAGAAATGCTCGACCTTAACGTCCTTATCGTGCCCGAAGATTCTCAGAACTGGGAAAGGGGGCGGCTTTGATGACACCCAACATATTCACGGGGGATTCGGCACGTACCTTCGCTGAATTCGAGCAGGACACCTTGCGGGTCGCGATGGTCCTGCGCGCGGAGGGCATCGGCCCTGGTGACCGGGTGCTGCTCAAGGCCGGCAACTCGGCGGCCTGGCTGAACGCGTTCTTCGCGCTGATGCACGTCGGTGCCTCCATCGTGCTCGTCGACCAGCAGGAGCACGCGCGCGAGACCGCGCGGATCGTGGAACGCACCCGCGCCAAGCTCTGTCTGTACGACGACGACGCCCCCGTGCCGACCGAGACCCGCGACGCCGTCTACCTGTACAAGCTGCTCGTCGAGGCGTCCGGCCTCGTTCCCACCGAGCCGGCCCTCGACTTCGACGCGTGGTGCGCGCTGCCGGACGGCCTGATCATGTGGTCCTCCGGCTCCACCGGCACCCCCAAGGGCGTAGTGAAGAACGGCGGCCGCTTCCTGGAGAACCTGCGGCGCAACGCCGACCACATGGGCCACGGCCCCGGCGACGTCCTGCTGCCGCTGCTGCCCTTCGCCCATCAGTACGGCCTGTCCATGGTCCTGATCGCCTGGCTCGCCGAATGCTCCCTGATCGTCGCGCCGCACCGGCGGCTCGACCGGTCGCTGCTCATGGGCGGCCAGTGCGGCGTGACCGTCATCGACGCGACCCCGGCGACCTACCGCAGCATGCTCAACCTCGCTCGGCGCCAGCCCGACGTGCGCGCCGCCCTGGGCAACGTACGCATGTTCTGCAGCGGCGCCGCGCCGCTTGATCCGGCGCTGTCCGACGAATACGTCGAGTCCTTCGGTAAGCCGCTGCTCGACAGCTACGGCAGCACCGAACTGGGCAACATCGCCTTCGCCACCATCGACAACCCGGTCGCCTGCGGCCGGGTCATGAAGGGCCTGGAGCTGACGGTCCAGGACGACGACGGCAACGTCCTCGCGGCGGGGGAGATGGGCGAACTCGTCGTCGACACCCCCGACATGATGGCCGGCTATCTCGCCGAGGACGGCACCCTGGCGCCGGTCGAGCAGGGCTGGTACCGCACCGGTGACCTCGGTCACGTCGACGCGGACGGCAACCTCTTCGTGGCCGGCCGCAAGCTCGCCGTGCACCGCATGGGATACACGCTCTACCCGGAGATCATCGAGCGGAGGGCCGCCGTGGCGGGCTGTGCCGTCAAGGTGGTGGCCCTGCCCGACGACGCCCGCGGCTGCGAACTCGTCTTCTTCGTCGAGGACCCCTCGGGACGGGACGCCGCCGAGTGGCGCGCCCGCATCAAGGACGCCCTGCCCTCGTACGAGCACCCCAACCGGGTCGTCGTCATCGACAGCTTCCCCCTCAACCGCAACGGCAAGCCCGACCGGCGCGCCCTGGAACAGCGGGCGGCCGAACGGGCCACGGCGGAGCTCGCCGCCTCCGCCTGAGACCCCCGGGTGCGGCCCCGTTCGCGTACGACTGCCCGCTGCGCGAACGGTCGGCCGCTCCCGGGAAACCGGCGCACCGACCGTGTGCCCCAGAACCACCAGAGCCACCCGACGGACCAGACAGAGCGGACATGATGACGATCGACCAGGCACGCAGCGCCGTGGTGTTTCCGGGCATGGGGCCCTCGCGCTTCACCGACGTGGGCAAGTTCATGATGATCGACCCCTTCGTGCGCAAGCGCCTCGCCGCCGCGGACGACGCCCTTGGCCGTTCGGTCCTGGACGAATTCCGCACCGCTGGAACGGACTTCGGGGCGTTCGCCCAGGTCGCCTTCTTCATCAACTCGGTGGCCCTGGCCGACCGGGCCGTCGAGACCCAGGGCCTCGCCCCTGATGTCTGCGTCGGCTTCAGCTTCGGCCAGAAGGCCGCGACCACGTTCAGCGGCGCCCTGCCGTTCGCCGAGGCCGTCCGCTTAACCCATGAACTCGCCCTGTGCGAGCAGCGCTTCTTCGAGGAGGAGCACCAGGACCTGGTGACGCTCACCGTCACCCGGGTGCCCCGGGCCGCGCTCGACGAGGTCCTCGGCGAGCTGGCCGAGCGCGGTGAGTTCCACGAGGTATCCGGCCACCTCGATGAGGGCATGCACATGATCACGATGCGCGAGCAGGTCCTGGAGTCCGTCCAGCGCCGCATCAGCGCTGTCGGCGGCTACTCGCTGTACTCGATGAAGCCGCCCGCGCACTGCCGGGTCCTCACCGGCCTGCGGGCCCGCGTCGAGGAGGAGGTGCTCGCCAAGTTCGATGTCGCCGACCCCGAACTGCCGGTGGTCGCCGACCACGACGGGTCCCTGATCACCCGCGCCGACCAGCTGCGCACCCTGCTCCTCGACACCTTCGACCACCCGGTCCGCTGGCACCCGGTCGTGGACACCCTGCGCGACATGGGCGTGCGTACGGTCCACGTCACCGGACCCGACCGGCTCATCCACCGCCTCGACGTCACCACCCGCTCCTTCGACGTGGTGGCACTGGGACCGGAGCAGGCCCTCCGGCCCTCCAGGACCACCTCTCGCAAGGAGCAGTGATGGCCACGCTCATGGACAGCAAGTCGGCCGGGTTCGCGTTCAGTGCCAAGCTAGGCGCGACCCGCGCGATCCTGCGCGCCTTCGGCGTTTTCGGCGACCCCTTCACCCGCCTGCTCCAGGGGCAGGAGGACCCGTATCCGCTGTACGCGAAGGTCCGCCGGCGCGGCCCCATCCACCGCAGCCACCTCGGCGCCTGGGTCACCGGCAGCCACGAGCTCGGCAGCCAGATCCTGCGGGACCGCTCGCTGTTCCTCAACCGTGAGCAGGGCGGCGTGCCCGGCCACGAGATGATGGACGAGATCCCCTGGAACAGCTCCATCCTCGGCCTCGACCCGCCCGATCACACCCGCCTGCGCCGCCTCGCACAGCCCGCCTTCGGCCCCCGCATGATCAGTAAGTACCGGGTCCAGGTGGAGAAGCTGTGCCACGGCCTGCTCGACCAGCTGTCCGCCCGCGACGGCTTCGACCTCATCGAGGACTTCGCCGGGCCGCTGCCCCTGTTGGTGATCGGCGAACTCCTCGGCGTGCCTGAGGAGTATCACGACCGGTTCATCCACGCCGGACGCAAGGTCGGGCCCGTCATCGACGGCGTCAAGTCCCTGAAGATGGCACGCGAGTTCCGCGGCGCCGTCGACGACCTCGACCAGGTCTTCACCGAACTGATCGCGCTGCGCGCCGACGAGCCCGGCGACGACCTCATCAGCCGCCTCACCGTGGCGAACGGCGAGGGCAAGCTGAGCACCGAGGAACTGCTCGCCTTCTGTACGGTCCTCGCGGTCACCGGTTTCGAGACCACCACCAACCTCATCGGCAACGCCGTCCTCGCCATGACCGGCGACCGCGCCCAGTGGGACCTGCTGCGTGACGACCCGGACCTCGCGCCGCGCGCCGTCGAGGAGACCCTGCGCTACGACTCGCCCGCCCTGCAGGCCCAGCGCGTCCCGCACCAGGACATCGCGCTGGAAGGCCACCACATCCGCGCCGGCAGCTCCGTGGTCGTCCTGATCGGCGCGGCCAACCGCGATCCCGAGGTGTACGACGAGCCCGACCGCTTCGACCTGACCCGCGAGAACCCGGCCGAGCACCTGTCGTTCTCCGGCGGCATCCACTACTGCATCGGCGCCCCGCTGGCCCGCATGGAGGGCGAGACCGCGCTGCGTGTCCTCGCCGAGCGGCTGCCCGACCTGCGGGTCGCCGGGCAGGTGCGGCGCCGCAGCTCGCCGGTGATCAGCGGCTGTACGCGGCTGCCCGTGACCGGCACCCCCGCGTGACCGAAGCGGGCGAAGTCCGCTTCCCGCTCAAGTGACCCCCGCGCACCGCGCGCACACGACGAAGGCGGGCCTCCGGCCCGCCTTCGTTCCGTTCGCCGTCCCGCGACGGCGGCCGGATGCCCCGACATACCGACGTACCGGCTCCCCGACGACCATGGATGGAACCCCGTCATGACGACAGCCGACCTGTGGCTCCGCAGCTACCACCCCACGCCCGACGCCGCCGCCCGTCTCGTCTGCTTCCCGCACGCGGGTGGTTCGGCCAGCTTCTACTTCCCCGTCTCGGCCGCCCTCAGCCCGGTCGCGGACGTGGTCGCCGTGCAGTACCCGGGCCGGCAGGACCGCCACACCGAGAAGGGCATCGAGACCGTCGCCGAGCTGGCGGACCGCATCGCCGAGGTACTGCGCTCGAACACCTCGCTGCCGCTGACCTTCTTCGGGCACAGCATGGGCGCCGTGCTCGCCTTCGAGGTGGCCCGCCGCCTGGAGCGGACCGGCCGGGCCCCGGCGCACGTCTTCGCCTCCGGCCGCCGCGCCCCCTCCAGCCACCGCCCCGAGAACGTCCACCAGCGTGACGACGACGGCGTCATCGCCGAGATGCGCAAGCTCAGCGGCACCGACCCGCGGATCCTCGGCGACGACGAGGTGCTGCGCATGGTGCTGCCCGCCATCCGCAGCGACTACACCGCCATCGAGAACTACCGGGCCGATCCCGGCGCGCAGATCGGCAGCCCCATCACCGTCCTGGTCGGCGACGACGACCCGCGCACGACCCTCGACGAGGCGCGCGCCTGGGAGCCGCACACCCTGGGCACCTTCGACATGAAGATCTTCTCCGGCGGCCACTTCTACCTGACCGACCACGCCCCCGACGTCATCGCGATCCTCAAGGCGCACTTCACCTCGTAGCTTTCGCGGGCATGAAAAAACCCGGTGGCCGGTTCCGGGGGAGAACCGGCCACCGGGAATCTGTGTCCCCTGCGGCAGCAGGGGAGGCAAAGCACCCGGGGGAGGGGGATTTTGTTGTGCAGTTGTGTACGGCTGTCGTGCTAGAGATCTTCAATGGCTGAGGTTACGGCGGTTGAAAGTCGAGGCCGGTTTTGGCGATGAGGCCGGGTCGGTACTGCATCCGTTTGAGCCGGGTCCTCACCAGCGCGGTGAGCTGGTCGAGGCTGTGTTTGGTGAGGTTGGCCAGGGACTGTTTCAGGTGCGACCAGACGCCCTCGACCGGGTTGAACTCCGGTGCGTAGGGCGGTAGTTGGTAGACGGTCAGCCATAATCGGGAGTCGACCCGCTGCCGCATGGTACGGCTGACGTGCGTGTTCAAGTTGTCCCGGACCAGCACGATCGGGCCGCCGAGCTGCTGGTGTGCCGCCTCGAGCGGGCGGGCGTAGTAGGTCTCGGTGAAGCCCTTGCGCCGCCCTTTCGCGGGACCGCGATCCAGGTGGATGCGGTAGATCAGCCGCGACCGGTGGCCAGACTTGGTGCAGATCAGGGCCGCCATCGAGACCCGTTTGGTACCCGCGGCGGTGACGCGCACGACGGGCGTGTGGCCTCGTCGGCCCCAGGTTCGGCCTTTGGGCGGCCTCAGCCCCTGGCCGGCTTCGTCCTCGAAGCAGAGCCAGGCGCCCAGGTCCACCGCCGTCTTTTGTGACGGGCCACTGCTCGTCCTTCCAGGCGGCGATCTTCGCCTCGTCGCCCTCGGTGGCCTTGCGGGAGGGGACCCGCACGCTCCAGCCGATACGGTGCGGCAGCAGGTCCATCCCGGCCAGGGTGTATTCGACGCCGAACCGGCGGCGCACGACCTCGGCGATCCTCGCCAGAGTCCAGCACTGGTCCGGCCAGCCGGCCGCGGCCGGGCTGGCGTCCAACACCGCCTCGAGCACGCGCAACTGCCCCGTATCGAGCTTGCAGCGGGCACCGCCGGGACCCTTGGAGACCAGAGCCTGCCGCCCACCCGAAGCCAACGCCCGCCGCCAGCGGTTCGCCGACATCCGAGTCACCCTGAACCGCCGGGCCACCTCCCGGTCACTGACCCCGACCTCGATCAGATCCGCAGCCGCCGACCCGACCCGCTCACGCCGAACCCGCTCCTCAGCCGTCAGCCCTCCGCCATCGGGATACCTCATCCCTCCGGCATAGCGCGACCCGCGACAGCGGTCACGACCCCACGTAGCACACCCTTGAAGATCTCTAGTGGTGTGCGGCCTTACGGGAACGTGAACTCGCACAGAACGCGAGGATGACGAGACCCACTGCACCGATCGCAAGGCTCACCCACGAGGGAGTGTCATCGCCCAGCAATGCCGTGACACCGAATTTTGTGTCCCAAATGCGCTCGGTCAGGAATGAACCGAATCCCTGAACCGCCAGCACGATGCCGACCCACAGCATGTCGCTCCTCAAAATTTCTGTCCGGGTGAGCAGTCTTGTGCTTCCCGCTCTGCCAACAACGACCATTCAACCGGTGCGGACCCAAGGCCGGGCAGAGGGAAACGTAGGTACCACTACCGACGAAAGTAGTGCCCGCGTACGGCGTTCCCCCTCTCGTGGACCTGGTGCGCCGCGCCGCACAGGTGAACGGCCCCGGCGGCCCGCACGCCGCACGGACCTCGCGAAAGCCGCTAAGAGGGAGTTAAAGTCCCAGGTCAAACGCGAGATTCCGGGTCTGGCCGCGCAACGCATTAAGCTCTCAAACGGCCCGCTGACCGCGAAGCCGACATGTACGGGGGTGGGCTTGTCGTGCAGCCAGCCAGGACGGCCGGAGAACAGCAGCCCGAGGCGTCCCCGGAGACGCCCGCCCAGCACTCTGCCCAGGCCTTCGGTCAACCCTCCCCACGCTCGGCCAAACGGTCCCGCGAGTGCCCCTCGCTGCGCCCCACCTCCTCCGACCTCGTTCTCCTCACCGTCCTGATCACGCTGAACGTCGTCGTGACCGTGTGGAACGAGACCCACCGCGAGGGCCATCCGCGGTTTGGGCCGTGGGCGGGGTTGGGGTTGCAGGTGGTTGTGGTGGTGGTGTTGGCGGTGCGGCGGGTGTGGCCGTTGGTGGTGTTGGGTGCGGAGGTGGTTGTGGTGGTGGTGTTGGCGGTGCGGCGGGTGTGGCCGTTGGTGGTGTTGGGTGCGGCGACGGCGTCGGCGGTGTTGATGTCGTTGTCGGTGTGGTGGGTGCCGGGGTTGTTGGTGACGCCGGTGGACGGGTCGGGGGTGTGGGTGCCGTTGGCTGCGCCTTTTGCGGCGTATTCGGCGGTGGTGTATTCGTCGCGGCCGCGGGGTGCGTGGGTGTTGACGGGTGTGTTGACGCTGGTGGCGACGCGGTTGTGGGAGTTGTCGTTCGCGGTGGCGGCGTCGGGGGTGTTGTTGACGGCGGTGCCGGCGTTGTTGGGGATGTATGTGGCGGCGCGGCGGGGGTTGATTGTGGCGTTGACGGAGCGGGCTGAGCGGGCGGAGCGGGAGCAGTTTTTGTTGGCGGAGCGGGCGCGGGCGGAGGAGCGGGTGCGTCTTGCGGGGGAGATGCATGATGTGGTGACGCATCGGGTGTCTTTGATGGTGTTGCAGGCGGGGGCGTTGCGGGTGGTGTCGTCGGATGAGCGGGTGCGGGCGGAGGCGGAGGGGTTGCGGGCTGCGGGGTGTCAGGCGTTGGAGGAGCTCAGGGATTTGGTGGGGGTGCTCAGGTCGCCGGAGAGTGCGGTGGGGTTGATGGGGTCGGGTGTGGGTGGTTCGGGTTCTGGTGTGGGGGTGGGTGATTGGGGGTTGTCGGTGTTGGTGGAGGAGTGTCGGGCGGTGGGGGTTGAGGTGGAGTTGAGTGAGTCGGGGGATCGTTCGGCGTCGTCTCCGGTGGTGGCGCGGACGGCGTATCGGATTGTGCAGGAGGCGTTGACGAATGTGCGGAAGCATGCGCCGGGGAGTGGGGTGCGGGTGGAGGTGCGGTATGAGGCGGATCGGGTGCGGTTGAGGGTGCGGAATTCGGCGCCGACGGCGGTGGTGGACCGGGAGTTGGCGTCGTCTGGTTCGGGGAGTGGGTTGAAGGGGTTGCGGCAGCGGGTCGAGCTGGTCGGGGGGACCTTCGAGTCCGGACCACGCCCCGACGGCGGATTCGGTCGGGGGGACCTTCGAGTCCGGACCACGCCCCGACGGCGGATTCTGCGTCGAATCCGTACTGCCCACGTACGTACCGACGACGGTGACCTGGATCCGGGCGGACGGCGCGTCGGCACCGGCGGCCCGGGCCTTCAACGAGTAGGCCGGAGCGCGGTACGCAGGCAGACAAGTGGAGCGTGAACAGACAGGTGGGGCCGAAACGATATGTTTCGGCCCCACCTGTCTGTTCACCACCCGCGCGTCCGCCCACGTGCGCAGTACCCCGCCACCGGGGCCCGCGGCCCTCAGCGGGTGATGAGCCCCGCGTCGTACGCCAGCAGCCCCGCCTGCGTTCTGTTGGTGCACTCCAGCTTCACGAGCATGCGCGACACATAGCCCTTGACCGTCGCCTCGCTGAGGAACAGCTTCGTGGCGATCTGGGCGTTGGACAGGCCCTCACCGAGGCAGGTGAGGACGTCCGTCTCGCGTTCGGTGAGCTTGCCGACCAGTGCTTTGGCCCGCTCGCGCGCCGCGCTCTCGTCGGACGAGGCGCCGACGATGCGGCGCATGGCGACGGGCGAGAGGACGGTGTGGCCGTCGGCGGCCACGCGGACGAGCCCGATCAGGTGCTCGGGCGGAGTCGACTTCACAAGAAATCCACTGGCCCCACTGCGCAGCGCCCGCATCACATACTGATCGGCGTCAAATGTGGTGAGCGCCACCACCTTTGGCGGCTGGTCGAGTTTCATGATGCATTCGATCGCCGTGAGGCCGTCCACGCCTGGCATCCGCAAATCCATGAGGACGAGATCGGGGCGGTGCCGTATCACGGCCTCGACCGCGGCGGCACCGTCGTGGGCCGCGTCGACGACTTCGATATCGTCGGCCGAACCGAGAATCGTTCTCAAATGCGCGCAGACCATGGGTTCGTCATCAACAACCAGCACCTTTACGACTTCATTACCCATGTCGACAGCTTATCCACAGGGGTGTTGCATAGTCCCGGCGGTAGGGGAGTTTCAGGTCACAGTGGTGTGACGCCTACTGAGTGTGCCGTTCTCGCACGCAACGAAGCTCCAGCTGGAGCGGGTGACCTCTCAAGTCGCCCTGCCGAACCTGAGCTTCGATGTGCCGTCAGCCTGCCAGTGTCTGTCTGATCAAGTCTCCCTCGCGGCAGTACCGTGCCCTTGCAGGATGGCCGCAGCGGCTGGCCACGCCGGCTGCCCCCGCCGCCGACGGGGGAAGCGTCACCCGTTCGTGAGTGTGCTGCTGGTCGCTTGCTCGTCCGTGCCCACCGGGGCCCGTTCATTCGCCGCGATCGGCCAGTAGGGCCAGCGCCCCGCAGGGCACCCTCGCCCGGCTCGGCACCCGCATCACGAGCGTGTTCAACGTTCGTGTCGCGCCGAGCGCGGAGACCATCCGCCGGGTCCTGAACGCCGTCTGTTCCGGCGGGCTCGCCGATCTGCTCGGCGCCGACCCGGCCGGAGCCGACACCCTTGCAGTGGACGGCAAGAGCGCCCGCGGCTCACACACCGCCGACGTGCCGGCCGCCCATCTGCTGGCCGCGATGACCGGTACGGGTCAGACAGTCACGCACCTGAGAGTGCCGGACAAGACCAACGAGATCACCTACTTCGCCGCCCGGCTGGAGCCGTTCGACCTGACCGGAGTGACAGTGACCGCCGACGCCCTGCACACCCAGAGCGATCACGCCCGGTTCCTGGTCGAGCACAAGAAAGCCCACTACCTGCTGTTGATCAAGGCCAACCACCCCGGACTGTTCCGGCAGTTGCGGTCGCTGCCCTGGAAACAGGCGACCGCCCGGCGCTACGACCGCGAGGTTGGGCACGGCCGCAAAGAGACTCGGGCGACCAGGGCACCAACCATTACCGATCTCGGCCTGGACTTCCCTCACGCGGTGCAGGCCTCGAGGATCCTGCGCCACCGCACCGACCTGCACTCGGGAAGATGACACGCCAGACCGTCTACGCGCTCACCGATCTCACCACCCGCCAGGCATCCCCCAGCGGCTCGGTCAACTGGCCCGCCCACAATGGACGATCGAGAACCGGCTGCATTTCGTCCGCGACGCCACTTTCAGCGAAGACGCCTCCAAGATCCGCACCGGCCACGGTCCCGACAACATGGCCACCCTCCGCAGCTTCGCGATCAACCAGCTACGAACAGCGGGCCACACCAACATCGCCGCCGCCATCCGAGAGATGTCCTACCAGCCCTCCACCGCCCGCGGGACCTACTCGGCCTGACCTGACCAGCAACGATCCGAGATCGTCAGACTTTGCAACAGCCCTGAGTCTATCCCTGAGGCGCTTTCATCGGCAGTACGGATTCGACGCGGAATCCGCCGTCGGGGCGTGGTCCGGACTCGAAGGTCCCCCCGACCAGCTCGACCCGCTGCCGCAACCCCTTCAACCCACTCCCCGAACCAGACGACGC
>NZ_LGDW01000093.1 GCF_001280005.1 Streptomyces sp. NRRL WC-3618
CTGCAGCGGCATGATCCAGTTGGTGAAACCGGCGAACAGCGGCGTCGCGAACATCAGCAGCATGATCGTGCCGTGCATCGTGAACGCCTGGTTGAACTGCTCGTTCGACATGATCTGCAGACCCGGCCGGGCCAGCTCGGCGCGCATGAGCAACGCCATCACGCCACCGATGCAGAAGAACGCGAACGACGTCACCAGATACAGCGTGCCGATCGTCTTGTGGTCCGTGGTCGTCAGCCACTTGATGACCACGTTGCCGGGCTGCTTGCGCCGTACCGGCAGCTCGTTCTCGTACGAGTCCTCAGCTGCGGCGGCACCCTGGGGTTCGTTGGTGGTGCTCACAGGTTCGTCGTCTCCCGGTTCTTCTCGTGGCTCGTCTGCGCGATGCCGGCGGGAATGTAACCGGTCTGCCCCTTCTTCGCGAGGTCCTTGAGGTGCTGCTCGTAGCGCTCGGGAGAGACGACCTTCACGTTGAACAGCATCCGGGAGTGGTCGACGCCGCAAAGCTCCGCGCACTTGCCCATGAAGGTGCCCTCCTTGTTGGGGGTCACCTGGAAGGCGTTGGTGTGGCCGGGGATGACGTCCTGCTTCATGAGGAACGGCACCACCCAGAAGGAGTGGATGACGTCACGTGAGGTGAGGACGAAGCGGACCGTCTTGCCCTTGGGGAGCCAGAGGGTCGGACCGGGGTTGCCGGTCTGCGGGTTCCTCGTACCGGGCGTGCCGACGTCGTAGACACCGCCGGCGTTCGCCGGGAAGTCCTTCTTGAACCGGTCCGGAATGGCCGCCAGGTTCGGGTCGGTGTTCGCGTTTCCGGTGGAACCCGGGACGTTCTCGATGTAGTTGAAGCCCCAGCTCCACTGGAAGCCCACGACGTTGACCGTCAGGTCGGGCTTCTTGGAAACGTCGAGGAGCTTCGACTCGTCACGTGCCGTGAAGTAGAAGAGCACCGAGACGATGATCAGCGGAACCACGGTGTACAGCGCCTCGATGGGCATGTTGTACCGGGTCTGCGGAGGTACTTCGACCTTGGTGCGGCTGCGCCTGTGGAACATGGCGCTCCACAGGATCAGGCCCCAGACCAGCACGCCGGTGGCGAGCGCGGCTGCCCAGGATCCCTGCCACAGGGAGAGGATCCGCGGAGCCTCTACCGTGGTCGGGGTGGGCATACCAAGGCGGGGGAAGTCCTTGTATGTGCAACCGGTCGCGGTCGCCAGGACCAGGCCCGCAGTCAATGCCTGCAGCAGCTTCCGCCGCAACGGGCGCCGCGGCGTGGGGGTACCGCCCGCGCCCCCCAGGGCGTGGGGGAGGTCGGAGCCGTTGGGACTCACGTAGCGCCTTCCCGAGAGTCTCGCCCGCGCGGGTTGGCTGCGGCCTGACTTCTCGGTGGTCGGTCGCCGCCCTGCGTCGGGCAGGGGTTTGGATGTTTATGCGGACCAAACCCTACTGGACGCAATTTGGGGTCGCGCGGGGAGGGTCCCCAACGCGCCGGGGGTCACCCCCAAGGGGTGGGAAGGGTCGGGTTGGGGGTGTTCTGACGGGGGGTCGGGCGCCTGGTGGAGTGGGGGTTTCTGTTGTTCGGCGGGGGCGGGTGCTTTGTGGCTTGTCGCGCCCCGCGGCGGAGCCGCTGATGTCACAGCCCCGCGCCCCTGGGTGGGACTCCGTCCCCTTCGTCGAGGACTTAGCGTTGGGGTGTGTCCTACTTTGATGCCGCTTCCTCAGCGCCCCTTCATCCCGTTGCCCGGCAGGCGTTGCTGGCCTCCCTCGATGAAGGGTGGGCAGATCCCGCGCGTCTGTACCGGGAGGGGCGGCGGGCGCGGATGTTGCTGGATGCCGCTCGGGAGGCTGCCGCCGAGGCGGTCGGGTGTCGGTCCGATGAGCTGACGTTCATGTCGTCGGGTACGCGGGCCGTACACACCGGTGTGGCGGGCGCTCTCGCGGGCCGCCGTCGCGTTGGGCGTCACCTGATCGTGTCGGCGGTCGAACACTCGTCGGTGCTTCACGCCGCGGAGGCGTGGGAGGCGTCGGGCGGTGAGGTGACGACCGTCGCCGTGGATCGCGCCGGCGCCGTGGCCGTCGAGGCGTACGAGGCCGCCGTACGGCCCGACACGGCGTTGGCCTGCCTTCAGTCGGCCAACCACGAGGTGGGGACCGAGCAGCCGGTGGCGGAGGTGGCCGAGGTGTGCCGGGCGGCCGGGGTGCCGTTGCTGGTGGACGCGGCGCAGTCGCTCGGGTGGGCGGCGGTCGAGGGGCCCTGGTCGCTGCTGGCCGCGAGTGCCCACAAGTGGGGCGGGCCTTCCGGGGTCGGGCTGCTCGCCGTCCGCAAAGGGGTGCGGTTCGCGGTGCAAGGGCCCGTGGACGAGCGGGAGTCGGGGCGGGCGGCCGGGTTCGAGAACCTGCCGGCGATCGTCGCGGCTGCGGCCTCGCTCCGCGCGGTGCGGGCCGAGGCGGCCCAGGAGGCGGTACGGCTGCGGGAGCTGACGGAGCGGATCCGGGCGCGGGTGCCCCAGTTGATCCCGGACGTGGAGGTGGTCGGCGATCCGGTGCGGCGGCTGCCCGGTGTCGTCACCTTCTCCTGTCTCTACGTCGACGGGGAGACACTGCTGCACGAGCTGGACCGTGCCGGTTTCTCCGTTTCCTCCGGCTCGTCCTGTACGAGCAGCACGTTGACGCCGAGCCATGTGCTGAGGGCGATGGGAGTGCTGAGCGAGGGCAACGTGAGGGTGTCGCTGCCGGTCGGGACCCCGGCCGAGGAGGTCGACCGCTTCCTGTCCGTCCTGCCGGGCACGGTCGCGGTCGTACGGGAGAAGCTGGGCGCACCGGTCGCGGTGCCGGCCGCTGTCGTCGGCGACGGGGACTCGCTCGTCGTCGACGCCCTCGGCAGGCGCTGCCCGATCCCGGTGATCGAGCTGGCGAAGCGGATCGGCGACGTCCCGGTGGGCGCCACGGTGCGGGTCCTGTCGGACGACGAGGCGGCGCGTCTGGACATTCCGGCGTGGTGCGAGATGCGGGGGCAGGAGTACGTCGGTGAGGAGCCGGCGGACCGGGGCTCGGCCTATTTGGTCCGCCGGCTCTCCTGACTCAGCTCAGGTGCTGCTCGACCTCGGTCGCGGCGTCATCGCCGTACGCCTTGCGGAAACGGTTCATGAAGTTGGCGCGCCGGAGGGTGTACTCCTGCGTGCCGACCGTCTCGATGACGAGGGTCGCCAGCATGCAGCCGACCTGCGCGGCCCGCTCCAGGGAGACTCCCCAGGCCAGGCCGGACAGGAAGCCCGCGCGGAAGGCGTCGCCGACGCCCGTGGGCTCGACCTTGGCCTCCTCTTCCGGGCAGCCGACCTCGATGGGGTCCTCGCCCGCACGCTCGATGCGTACGCCCCGGGAGCCGAGGGTGGTCACCCGGGTGCCGACCTTGGCGAGGATCTCGGCGTCGGACCAGCCGGTCTTCGACTCGATGAGGCCCTTCTCGTACTCGTTCGAGAAGAGGTACGCGGCGCCTTCCAGCAGGACCTTGATGTCGTCGCCGCCCATGCGGGCGATCTGCTGGGAGAAGTCCGCGGCGAACGGAATGGACCGGGTGCGGCACTCCTCGGTGTGGCGGAGCATCGCCTCCGGGTCGTCCGCGCCGATCGAGACCAGGTCGAGCCCGCCGACGCGGTCGGCGACGGTCTTCAGCTCGATCAGCCGGGCCTCGCTCATGGCGCCGGTGTAGAAGGAGCCGATCTGGTTGTGGTCGGCGTCGTTGGTGCACACGAAACGCGCGGTGTGCAGCGTCTCGGAGATACGCACCGATTCGGTGTCCACACCATGGCGGTCCAGCCAGGCGCGGTACTCGTCGAAGTCGGCGCCGGCGGCCCCGACCAGGATCGGCTTGGTGCCGAGCTGGCCCATGCCGAAGGCGATGTTCGCGCCCACGCCGCCCCGGCGTACGTCGAGGTTGTCGACCAGGAAGGAGAGCGAGACCGTGTGCAGCTGGTCCGCTACGAGCTGGTCGGCGAAACGGCCGGGGAAGGTCATGAGGTGGTCTGTGGCGATGGAGCCGGTGACTGCGATACGCACGGCGAGGACACTCTCCTGCAAGGGGAGACGGATTGACAGTTCACGCTACCCGGTCCGCCCGTGCCCGCTGTAGCGCCAAAACTACCCGATAGTAGATCTTTCTCGGCCGGGTATCCGGTGCATACGGTTCCGTTATGACGAACTTCAAGGTCCATCAGGCTCTTCAGGTCCAGCAGGTGTACTCGGGACCGGGCGCCGCCCCGCACGACCTCGAAGGCGATCTGGCCGCCCTGCGCGGCGACTGCGCCCGGATGGCACCGCACTGGGCGGCCCCGGACCGGATCATCGCCCTGCCCGTCTCCCCGTCCCTGATCCACGGGGTGACCGTCCCGCTCGCCTCGGCCCGGCTGGTGGACGCGATGCCCTACTACGGCGGCTGACGGGCGGCGACTCGGCGCCGGCCCCTTCGACCAGCACACGACCAGCGCTCGACGGGAACCGTGCGCTCCCCCGCTGCGTCCCATCGCTGTCCCCCGTAAAGAGGATGCGCTGTACGACCTGCCGGTGCCTGTCGGTGACAGGGCCGGGCCGGTCGGGGCAGCCGGGACAGCTGGGAGCCGAAGGAGCGATGCGGTGAACACCGAGCGACCCGATCACGACGACGACACCGACACCGGCGCCGACGAGAAGGCCACCGCCAAGGCCGACGCGGACGGCACCGCCGAGTCCGCACCGGAAGAGAACGGCGGGGAGCGCCCGCCGAGGCGCCGGTCCCCGGTGCTCGTCGCCTCGGTCGCCGCCGCGGTCCTGCTCGTCGGGGGCGGCGGGGCGTACCTCGCCACCAGCCTCACCGGCGGCTCGGGCGACGACGACCGTACGGACACGTCCACGCCGGGCGGCGACGGCACCACTCCCCCGCCGCTGGCCCTGGACGGCTACCCCGAGGGCGGTACGGGGGACACGAGCGGTTCGAACGGCATCGCGCCCGGCGAGCCCGACCCGAACGGGGTGACCTACCGGGCGGACGGCACGCTGCCCGCCGGGCCCGGCTCGGCGCCGGTGTACACGATGGCGAAGGGCGAGACCACGGCCGCCGAGGTGACCCGGCTGGCCAAGGCGCTCGGCGTCGTGGGGAAGCCGGTGGCGCAGGCCGACGACTGGCTGGTGGGCGCCCCGAAGGACGGGACGGGACCGATCCTGCGGGTGGCCAGGCAGGCGCCGGGGACCTGGTCCTTCAGCCGGTACCTGGCCGGCGGCTCCGACAACTGCAAGAGCACGACCAGGTGCGCGCAGGGCTCACGGGCCGCCGGGCAGACCGTCGATCCGGTGAGCGAGGCGGTGGCGAAGAAGGCCGCTGCGCCGATCCTGAAGGCGGTCGGCCAGGACGACGCGAAGCTGGACGCGAGCAAGGTCATGGACACGCAGCGGGTGGTGAACGCCGATCCGGTGGTCGGCGGGCTGCCCACGTACGGCTGGACGACCGGCCTCCAGGTCAGCGCGCAGGGCGAAGTGGTGGCCGGCAGCGGCCAGTTGGCGACGCCGGTGAAGGGCGACACGTACCCGGTGCTCGGCGCCAAGGCCACGCTGGCCCTGCTCAACGAGCCGGGGACGGTGGCGACGCCCGAGCACCGGATGGGTATCGGGGGCTGCGCGAGCCCCGTACCGCTGAAGGACCGCCTGGAGGCGCCGTGCGGTACGACGACACGGCAGCGGGAGACGCTCACCGTCGCCAAGGCGGTGTTCGGGCTGGCCTCGCACTCCGTGTCCGGGCGGCCGGCGCTGGTGCCGTCGTGGCTGTTCGAGATACGGGCGCGGGGTGCCGCCACGGACTTCACGGTGACATATCCGGCGGTCGACCCCCGGTATCTGGCCGGGGCCGGGAGGAGTGCGGAGCCGTCACCGAGCTCCGGGACGATCACCCGTGACATGAAGATCGAGGGCTACACGGTCTCCGGCGACGGCAGGGAGCTGACCGTCGGCTTCTGGGGCGGGGTGTGCAGCGAGTACTCGGCGTCGGCGAAGGAGGACGGGGCCAAAGGTGAGCGGGTGACGGTGACCGCGACCTCGACGACCAAGAAGGACACGGTCTGCATCGCGCTCGCCAAGGCGACGTACGAGACGGTGCGACTGGACGCGCCGCTGGGCGACCGGAAGGTCGTGGGGGCGGACGGGAAGGCGATCCCCGAGGGCGACTTCGCCAAGAGGTAGCCGCCCGGCGGACCCTGGTACATACGTGTGAAGGCGGCGCCCCCGTCACAGGGGGCGCCGCCTTCACGTATGGGCCTGTGGCCTACTGCCTATGGCTTAGCTGAAGGAGTCGCCGCAGGCGCAGGAGCCCGTCGCGTTCGGGTTGTCGATCGTGAAGCCCTGCTTCTCGATCGTGTCGACGAAGTCGATGGAGGCGCCGCCCAGGTAGGGGGCGCTCATGCGGTCGGTGACGACCTTCACGCCGTCGAAGTCCTTGACGACGTCACCGTCGAGGGAACGCTCGTCGAAGAACAGCTGGTAGCGCAGACCCGAGCAACCGCCGGGCTGAACCGCGACGCGCAGGGCGAGGTCCTCGCGGCCTTCCTGGTCGAGCAGTGCCTTGACCTTCGCCGCGGCGGCGTCGGACACGATGATGCCGTCGGTGACGGTGCTGGTCTCGTCCGATACGGACATCTACATCTCTCCCGGGTTGTACGGAGACTGCTTGCCGACGATTGCAACCGGCGGGGCCGCGGATTCATTCCGGGCCGAGAGTCTGTTCTTTCCGTCCTTCACTCCATGCTCGCACACGCGCGGAAGCGCGAACAGCGATCCATGGACGGGCCCAACCGTGGCGCCGGGATTCATGTCACATCGACGCTATGAACCTCGTCAAAGTGACGTGAAGGGGTTACGATAGATAACGTCAATTCGACGAAAAGGCGTGACCGGAAGAACAGAAAGGGTGCGTGTCGTGACCACCGCCCAGACGCAGGACCTCGACGTACAGCCGACGCCCCTCGCCCTGCTGCTCCTCGGCCGTGAGGCCGACACGAGGAGCGAGCGTGGCGTGGACTGCCCCGGCGACCTGCCCTCCCCCTCCGACCCGGACCTGGTGGAACGTGCCCGTGCGGCCAAGGAGAAGCTGGGCGACAAGGTCTTCGTCCTCGGCCACCACTACCAGCGCGACGAGGTCATCCAGTTCGCGGACGTGACGGGCGACTCCTTCAAGCTGGCCCGGGACGCGGCGGCGCGTCCGGAGGCGGAGTACATCGTGTTCTGCGGTGTGCACTTCATGGCGGAGTCGGCGGACATCCTGACGTCGGACGCCCAGCAGGTGGTCCTGCCCGACCTGGCCGCCGGCTGCTCGATGGCGGACATGGCGACGGCCGAGCAGGTCGCCGAGTGCTGGGACGTCCTGACGGAGGCCGGGGTGGCCGACCAGGTCGTGCCCGTGTCCTACATGAACTCGTCGGCGGACATCAAGGCGTTCACGGGCAAGCACGGCGGCACGATCTGTACGTCGTCGAATGCCGAGCGCGCCCTGGAGTGGGCCTTCGAGCAGGGCGAGCCCAATTCAACAAAGGTCCTGTTCCTGCCGGACCAGCACCTGGGCCGCAACACGGCGGTACGGGACATGGGGATGTCGCTCGACGACTGCGTCCTCTACAACCCGCACAAGCCGAACGGCGGCCTGACGCCGGAGCAGCTGCGCGACGCGAAGATGATCCTGTGGCGCGGCCACTGCTCGGTGCACGGCCGGTTCTCGCTGGACTCGGTGAACGACGTCCGCGAGCGCATCCCCGGCGTGAACGTCCTGGTCCACCCGGAGTGCAAGCACGAGGTGGTGGAGGCGGCGGACTACGTCGGCTCGACCGAGTACATCATCAAGGCACTGGAGGCGGCCCCGGCCGGCTCGAAGTGGGCCATCGGCACGGAACTGAACCTGGTACGCCGCCTGGCGAACCGTTTCGCTCCCGAGGGCAAGGAGATCGTCTTCCTCGACAAGACGGTCTGCTTCTGCTCGACGATGAACCGCATCGACCTCCCCCACCTGGTCTGGACCCTGGAGTCCCTGGCCGAGGGCAACCTGGTGAACCAGATCTCGGTGGACCGGGAGACGGAGAAGTTCGCGAAACTGGCACTGGAGCGGATGCTGGCGCTGCCGTAGGGGCCGTCGTCGCCCGTGTCCGTTCGGATGCACTCTCATTCACAGGGATATACACCTTGGACGGTTTAAGATGTATATCCCTGTGAAACGCCTGAACGAGGTGACTGTGCCTCGACCGCCGCAGCGCAGCATCCCCAAGCCGTCCCACGCTTCACCGATGCTCCCGTGCCAATAGCCAGCACACAGGACGATCTCGTTCCCCTGATACGACTCCAGGACTGCTTCGGTGCCTTGAAATCACGCGAAAAAGATCAGAGGTCGGCCACCTCCACGAGGACCGGGAGTCGGCGAAGAAATGGCGACGGCGGTACGAAGTGCTCCGTGCCAAGGCCCTCTCGTAGTCCCAGCCTCGCGCCTCGATCTGGGACGCGTTCGTCAACTCCCCCAAGATGTAAGACAGAAGACGGTGGGGTGCGTACGTACGCACCCCACCGTCTTCTCGTCCGTCAACGCATCAGCGGGTCACACCCCCGCCGTCTCCCGTACCTCCGTCTTCGGCTCCCGCTTCGCCGCCTTCTTCTTTGCCCGGCGTTCCTTTCGCAGTTCCACCAGTGCGTACAGGGTCGGAACGAGCAGGAGGGTCAGGGCTGTTGATGTGATCAGGCCGCCGATGACGACCACCGCCAGCGGCTGGGCGATGAAGCCGCCCTCGCCTGTTACGCCCAGTGCCATCGGGAGGAGGGCGAAGATGGTCGCCAGGGCCGTCATCAGGATCGGGCGGAGGCGGTGGCGGCCTCCTTCGATCACCGCTTCCACGACTCCGTAGCCCTGGGTGCGGTACTGGTTGATCAGGTCGATCAGGACGATCGCGTTCGTCACCACGATGCCGATCAGCATCAGCATGCCGATCATCGCCGGGACGCCCATCGGGGTGCCTGTCAGAACCAGCAGGCCGATCGCGCCCGTTGCCGCGAAGGGGATCGACACCAGGAGGATCAGGGGCTGGATGAGCGAACGGAACGTCGCCACCAGGAGCATGAAGACGATCGCGATCGCCGCCAGCATCGCCAGTGCCAGGTTCTTGAACGCGTCGTCCTGGTCCGACGACACCCCGCCGATCGCCGCCGTCGCGCCCGCAGGGAGCTTCAGGGCGTTCAGCTTCGAGGTGAGGTCCGCGCTGACCGCGCCCGTGTTGTCGCCGGTCGGGCGGGCGGTGATCGTCGCGGCCCGCTGGCCGTCGATCCGGGTCATCGACACCGGGCCGTCCACCAGCTTCACGTCGGCGATGTCGCCCAGCTTCACCGGGCCCAGCCGCAGCGCCTTCAGCTCGTCCAGCGTCGCGGCCGGCCTCGCCGACCTGATGACGACGTCGCGCTCGGTGTCGTCCAGGGTCGCCCTGGCCGCCGTCGTGCCCTTGACCGCCTCGGCCACCGCCGCGCCCAGCGTCCGCTGGTCGTAACCGACCGCCGCCGCCTTGGAGTTGGCCCGTACCGAGATGCGCGGCACGCTCTGCGCCAGGTTGCTGGTGACGTCGGTGACGTCGTCCAGGCCGGCCACCGTGTCGCGTACCTTGTCCGACGCCTCGCGCAGGACGTCCGCGTCGGCCGCCTTCACGACCACCTTCAGGTCCTGGCTGCCGAAGCCGTCACCGGCCGCGATCGTGGTCGTACCGATGCCGGAGAGCTTGGACAGACCTTCCTCGATGCTCGCCTGGACGTCGTTCGCCGACGCCGAGTCGTCCAGCATGACCTGGTAGGAGGCCTGGTTGGAGTCGGTGCCGCCGCCGAAGGCCGCCAGGAAACCGGACGAGCCGATCGTCACCTGGTAGTCCCTGACGCCCCTGACGTCCGCGAGCAGCTGCTCGACCTTCTTCGCCTGGACGTCCGTGGCCGCCAGGCTCGTACCCGGCTTCAACTGCTGCTTGAGGGTGAGGACTTCCTGCTCGCCCTGGTCGAAGAAGTTGGTCTTCAGGAGCGGTGCCATGCCGAAGGTGCCGATGAGGACCACGGCCGCGATCGCCACGCTCGTCAGACGGCGACGGGTCGCGAAGCGCAGGACAGGGACGTACACGCGCTGGAGCCTGCTCTTCGCCTCCTTCTCCTCCGCGAGCCTGCGGGCCTCGTCCGCGTCGTCAGGGGTGTCCTTCGGGGCGCGCAGGAACCAGTAGGACAGGACAGGGACGACCGTCAGGGAGACCAGGAGCGACGCCAGCAGGGCCGCCGTCACCGTCAGGCTGAACGCGCCGAACAGCTGGCCGACCACACCGCCGACCAGGCCGACCGGCAGGAAGACGGCAACCGTGGTGAGTGTGGACGACGTGACCGCGCCCGCCACCTCACGGACCGCCTTGAGGATGGCCTCCTGACGCTCCTCGCCGTAGCCGAGGTGTCGTTTGATGTTCTCCAGGACCACGATCGAGTCGTCGACGACCCGGCCGATCGCGATCGTCAGCGCGCCCAGCGTCAGCATGTTCAGGGACAGGTCCCTGGTCCACAGGACGATCAGGGCCAGGACGACCGAGAGGGGGATCGAGACCGCCGTCACGAGGGTCGAGCGGATCGACGCCAGGAAGACCAGGATGACGATCACCGCGAAGAGCAGACCGAGGCCGCCCTCCGTCGTCAGACCCTTGATGGACTTCGCCACCGCCGGGCCCTGGTCGCTGACCACCGTGATCCTGGCGTCGGACCCCAGGTCCCCCCGCATGTCGGCGAGTTTGCCCTCGACCGCGTCCGAGATCGACACCGCGCTGCCGTCGTTGTCCATCGTGACGGTGACGGCGAGGCTCGGCTTGCCGTCCGTACGCGTGATCGAGTCGGCCTTCGCGGACTCCTGCTTGACGGTCGCCACGTCGGCGAGCCGCACGGGCTTGGTCCGGGAACCGGGCGCGCCCGTGACCATCAGGTCCGCGATCTGCTCGACCGAGGTGAAGCCGCCGCCGACCTGGACCGTCCGGTTGTTGCCGGCCTCGTCGAACGAGCCCGCCGGGACGGTCGCGCCGCCCGCCTGCAGTGCCTGGGCGAGGGACACGGAGGTGAGGCCCGCCGCCGCCAGCTTCCTGTCGTCCGGGGTGACGGTGACCTGGACGTCCCGTACACCGTCGACCCTGACCTGGCCGACGCCGTCGATGGCCCGCAGGTCGGGGACCACCGTGCGGTCGAGCCGGTCGGCGAGGGCCTGCTGGTCCTGGCCAGATGTGACGGCGAGGACGACGGTGGGGATGTCGTCCGTCGAACCGGCGACGACCTGCGGGTCCACGCCGTCCGGGAGCAGCACGCGCGCCCGGTTGACGGCCTGCTGGACGTCGGCGACGAGCTGCTTGGTGTCGTTGCCGTAGTCGAAGGACGCCGTGATGAGGGCGTTGCCCTCGCTGGCGGTGGAGGTGACACCGGTGACGCCGTCGACGCCTTCGAGGTTGTCCTCGATGGGCTCGACGACCTGCTTCTCGACCACGTCGGGGGACGCACCCTGGTAAGGCGCCAGGACGGACACCACCGGGAGTTCGATGGTGGGCAGCAGCTGTTGCTTGAGCTGCGGTATCGCTATCGCTCCGAAGACGATCGCGACGATCGACATCAGCCCTATGAGGGCCCGTTGCGCGAGGCTGAACCTGGACAGCCAGGACATGGGTGAGCGTCTCTCTTCTGTGGCCTGAGCGGACGAAGGGCGCATGCGTCATGCGTTGCGGACACAGCTGTGCCGCACATCCGTGTGTGGCACCTACGAGCGCCCGCCCTTACACCCTGAGCCACAGGGGACCCCTGTTCCGTAGCCCCCAGGTCCCGTTTCCTTACCCGGTGCCTACTCCGGCCGCAGTACGTCCGCGAGGCTCACTCCACCCTTGGACGTACCAGCCCCGACTCGTAGGCGATCACGACGAGCTGCGCCCTGTCCCGGGCGCCCAGCTTGGCCATGGCCCGGTTGACGTGCGTTTTCACCGTCAGCGGGCTGACCTCCAGCCGTTCCGCGATCTCGTCGTTCGAGTGCCCGCCGGCGACCTGTACCAGCACCTCGCGCTCCCGCCCGGTCAGCGCGTCCAGCCGCTCGGCGCGGGCGGGGTCCCGGCTGTCGTCCAGGACGTCGCCCTGGGCGAGGAACTGGGCGATCAGCCCCTTGGTGGCGGCCGGCGACAACAGCGCCTCGCCCCCGGCGGCGATCCGGATCGCGTTGAGCAGCTCCTCGGGTTCGGCGCCCTTGCCGAGGAACCCGGACGCGCCCGCGCGCAGCGACTGCACCACGTACTCGTCTACCTCGAACGTCGTCAGCATCACCACCCGTACATGCGCGAGCCCCGGATCCGCGCTGATCAGCCGGGTCGCGGCCAGTCCGTCGGTGCCCGGCATCCGGATGTCCATCAGGACGACGTCGGCGCGCTGCTCCCGCGCGAGGCGCACCGCCTGCGCCCCGTCGGACGCCTCCCCGACGACCTCCATGTCGGCCTCCGAGTCCACCAGCACCCGGAAGGCGCTGCGCAGCAGTGCCTGGTCGTCGACGAGCAGGACACGGATGGTCATGGGCGGTCGTCCTCGTTGAGTCGGCGGATCGGCGAATCGGCGAATCGTCATACGGTCATCTACCTTTGATCTTGCGCAGTGCTCCCCCGTTCACGGGGGAGGTGAAGCGCATCTCAATACTGCTCTGATCTCGGCTTTGGGCACGGATCTGCACTGTTGGCCTCAGCCAGGTCACACGGGGCGCTGCTGGTTCTCGATGTACTGGCGTACGACGGTCAGTGGTGCCCC
>NZ_LGDW01000094.1 GCF_001280005.1 Streptomyces sp. NRRL WC-3618
GCCGTTTCCTCCCCCGCCGGCCGCACCGCTCGCGCTCTCCTCGGGCCCGGCGGACCCCAGGGTCTCGCCGCTGCACCCGCCGCCACCGAGCACCACCACGAGTACGGCGGCGGCGACGCCCCCACCCCTCAGACTCCCCACGTCACGTCCCTCCCCTGCTGCCCCGCCGACGTCTGTGCCTGCGGATTTCCGCTGATCGACAGGCTAGCGGCCGGCCTCTTTCCCTCACAGGGGCGCCCACTGGCATACAAGGGGTGTATTTCGCATAGCGGGCGTATCGTCGATGCTGACTCACCTCCGGAAGGAGCTCTGGAGGGGCATCTTCGACAAGCTCAAGGACCAGATGCGCGGCAGGACGGGCCACAAGGCCTCCGACGCCGTGGAGACGATGGTCAACGAGAAGACAGGCGACAAGTACACGAGCCAGGTCGACGACGCGCAACGGAGAGCCGAGCGCGCGATGGACATGGACCGCGATCGCGACAGGCCCGAACAGCCGTAGCCCGGAGGTAACCGAACCTACGGATGCCATCACCAGATGCCATCAGTCGCAGGTCGCAACAGAACAGGAAGCCGCCCAAGGCCTACCTACCAACGGCCCCTGGGCGACTTCCTGTTGCCCCTAACGCACTTCTTCCCGCTCGCTCACGACCCCAGGATCGACGTCAGGAACTCCCCGGTCCAGCCGAGCAACTCCCTTCCGACCACCGGCTTTCCACCCACCTTCGCCGTCTTGGGACGCGGTACGAGGATCTGGTGCGCGGTCGGCTTGATGACGGTCCCCGGGTACAGGCGCTTGAGTCGCAGTTCCTGCGACTCCCTCAACTCCACCGGTGTGAAACGGATGTTGGTGCCCTGGAGCACGATGTCACCGACACCGCAGGCCCGCGCGAGCATCCGCAGCCCCGCCACGAGCAGCAGGTTCTCGACCGGCTCGGGCAACTTGCCGTAGCGGTCGACGAGTTCCTCCCGTACGGCCTTGATATCGGCCTCGGTGTTGGCGGAGGCGATGGCACGGTAGGCCGCGAGACGCAGGCGCTCGCCGGGGGCGTAGTCGTGGGGTACGTGGGCGTCGACGGGAAGCTCGATCTTGACCTCCAGCGGCGGCTCCTCCTCCACCCCGCCCTCCAGTGAGGCCCGGTAGTCCGCGACGGCCTCGCCGACCATCCGTACGTACAGGTCGAAGCCGACGCCCGCGATGTGGCCGGACTGTTCGCCGCCGAGGAGGTTTCCGGCGCCGCGGATCTCCAGGTCCTTCATGGCGACGTACATGCCCGCGCCCATCTCGGTGTGCTGGGCGATGGTCGCGAGCCGCTCGTGGGCGGTCTCGGTCAGGGGCTTCTCCGGGGGGTACAGGAAGTACGCGTACCCGCGTTCCCTCCCTCGCCCGACTCGCCCGCGCAGCTGGTGGAGTTGGGAGAGTCCGAAGTTGTCGCCGCGCTCCACGATGAGGGTGTTGGCGTTGGAGATGTCGATGCCGGACTCGACGATCGTCGTCGACACGAGGACGTCGTACCGCTTCTCCCAGAAGTCGACGACGACCTGCTCCAGCGCCTGCTCCGACATCTGGCCGTGGGCGGTGGCGATCCGCGCCTCGGGGACGATCTCCCGCAGCCGGGCCGCCGCCCGGTCGATGGACTCGACCCGGTTGTGGATGTAGAACACCTGGCCCTCGCGCAGGAGTTCACGGCGGATCGCGGCGCCGATCTGCTTCTCCTCGTACGGGCCGACGAAGGTCAGCACCGGGTGGCGTTCCTCCGGCGGGGTGGTGATCGTCGACATCTCGCGGATGCCGGTGACCGCCATTTCGAGCGTACGGGGGATGGGGGTCGCGGACATGGTGAGCACGTCGACGTTGGCGCGCAGCTTCTTCAGCTGTTCCTTGTGCTCGACGCCGAACCGCTGCTCCTCGTCGACGATGACGAGCCCGAGGTCCTTGAACCTGGTCTCGGAGGAGAAGAGGCGGTGGGTGCCGATGACGACGTCGACCGAGCCCTCGCGCAGGCCCTCCAGGGTGGCCTTCGACTCGGTGTCCGTCTGGAAGCGGCTCAACGCCCGTACGTTGACGGGGAATTGGGAGTAGCGCTCACCGAAGGTGCCGAAGTGCTGCTGCACAAGGAGAGTTGTGGGCACGAGCACGGCGACCTGCTTGCCGTCCTGGACGGCCTTGAAGGCGGCGCGGACGGCGATCTCCGTCTTGCCGTAGCCGACGTCGCCGCAGATCAGGCGGTCCATCGGGACCGTCTTCTCCATGTCGTCCTTGACCTCGGCGATCGTGGTCAGCTGGTCGGGCGTCTCCGCGTACGGGAAGGCGTCCTCCAGCTCGCGCTGCCACGGGGTGTCCGGGCCGAAGGCGTGGCCCGGCGCCGCCATGCGCGCGCTGTACAGCTTGATCAGGTCGGCGGCGATCTCCTTGACGGCCTTCTTGGCGCGCGCCTTGGTCTTCGTCCAGTCGGCGCCGCCGAGGCGGTGGAGGGTGGGTGCCTCACCGCCGACGTACTTGGTGATCTGTTCCAGCTGGTCGGTGGGGATGTAGAGGCGGTCGCCGGGCTGGCCGCGCTTGGCCGGGGCGTACTCGACGACGAGGTACTCGCGGGTCGCGCCCTGCACGGTCCGCTGGACCATCTCGATGTACCGGCCCACACCGTGCTGCTCGTGCACGATGTAGTCGCCGGTCTCGAGGGTCAGCGGGTCGATGGTCTTGCGGCGCCGGGCGGGCATGCGGGCGCCGTCCTTGCCGGCGGCCTTCTGCCCGGAGAGGTCGGTCTCGGTCAGCACGGCGAGCTTGAGCTGCGGGTCGACGAACCCGAAGTCGATCGAACCGCACGCCACCTGCACGACGGAGGGAGTCAGGGAGGTCAGGTCCGCCTCCAGGCGGGCCGCGATGCCCTCCCCGCCGAGCACCTCGACCGTACGGGCGGCCGGGCCGTGCGCCTCAGTCACGAACACCGTGCGCCAGCCGTCCGCGAGCCAGCCCTTGGTGTCGGCGAGCGCCTTCGCGGTGTCCCCGCGGTAGGTCTCGGGCGCGTGCATGCCCAGCTTGAGCGTGTCCGCGTCGAGCTCTTCGTCGGCGGCGAACGGTGACACCGACCACCACATCATGCCCAGCTCGCGCGCCCGGTCCCGTACGTCCGCGATGGACCACAGGGAGGCGGCGCCGACGTCGATGGGCGCCTCGCCGCCGCCGGCGGTGGCCGCCCAGGACGCCTGGAGGAACTCCTGGCTGGTCGCCACCAGGTCGGCGGCCCGCGTCCGCACCCGCTCCGGGTCGCACACGACGGCCATGGAGCCCTTGGGCAGTACGTCGAGCAGGAGTTCCATGTCGTCGACGAGTACGGGGGCGAGGGACTCCATGCCCTCGACCGCGATCCCCTCGGCGATCTTGCCGAGCAGTTCTCCCAGCTCAGGGTGCGCCTCAGCGAGGGCCGCGGCCCGCTCCCGCACCTCGTCGGTGAGCAGCAGCTCGCGGCAGGGCGGCGCCCACAGCCCGTGCTCGGCGACTTCGAGGGAGCGCTGGTCGGCGACCTTGAAGTAGCGGATCTCCTCGATGTCGTCGCCCCAGAACTCCACCCGGAGGGGGTGTTCCTCGGTGGGCGGGAACACGTCGAGCATGCCGCCGCGTACGGCGAACTCGCCGCGCTTCTCGATCAGCTCGACGCGGGAGTACGCGGCGTCGGCCAGCGCCTCGACGACGGCGCCCAGGTCGGCGGTCGAGCCGGTGCGCAGCGCGACCGGCTCCAGCTCACCGAGCCCCTTGACCTGCGGCTGCAGTACGGACCGCACGGGTGCGACGACGACCGACACCGGGCCGGTCTCCGGGTCGTCAGTGCTGGGGTGCGCGAGGCGGCGCAGTACGGCGAGGCGGCGGCCGACGGTGTCGCTGCGGGGCGAGAGGCGCTCGTGCGGGAGGGTTTCCCAGGCCGGGTACTCGGCGACCGTGTCCGGGGGCAGCAGCGTTCTGAGGGCGGCGGCGAGATCCTCGGCCTCACGTCCGGTCGCGGTCACCGCCAGCACCGGGCGCCCGGCCTCACGGGCCAGCGCGGCGACCGCGAAGGGGCGGGCGGCGGGTGGTCCGACCAGGTCGACGTGCATACGGTTGCCGTCACCGGCGGCCAGAATCGCTTCCGCGAGGGCGGCGTCCTTGACTACGACGTCGAGCAGACCGTGCAGACTCATGGGAGAGCTTTCGTGAGGGGTGGGCAACGCGAGCCGCCCGACACGTGTGACGGGCCGGGGGTGTCCAGCGTACGACGCCACGCCGCTGGCCGCGGCGCCTGTGGACAACGTCCGCCTCATCCGCACCCGGCGTCGGCGTGAGCCCCTGGGCGTCTTTCGCCCCCGTCGCCTCTCCCCGCCCGTCCCGTGTCCAGGGGTGGCACGCCCAGACTCCCCGACGGCGCTGAGAGCACCGAGAGACACTCGTCCCAGGCCGCGTGGGCGCGGCTCATGCCTGAGTTGTGGATCTGCCCGGATCGGGGATTCCTGGCTCGTCTCCACCCGACAAGTAACGATCGCGGAGGCGGGCGAAGGCGGTCGGGTCCGGTCGGTGCGGAAGGAAGTCCTTGATCTTTTCAGCGCATTCGCGCGGGCTCGCTGTGCTGCTGTCGACCTCCAGGTCGTAGTCGCCGTGGCCATGGACGAGGGAGTACTGGTGCGCGGCAAGGCCGGGCGGGCGATCTCCGCGCGCCCGCTCACGATGCGTGAGTTCCTCCAGCGGACAGTGGACACCCACGAACAGCACGTCCTCGGGTCGCAGGACCGTCAGGCAGTCGAGCAGCCGCCACGGCTCGCTGAGCACGTGGTCCACGATCACGTCGTTGCCTACCTCGGCCATGGCCGCGATCGAGCGGTGAAAGCCCATCCTGGTCCGCCGCAGCGCCGTGTCGAGTTCCGCCGGTCCGAGATCCCGCTTGGTGCGCATCGCGTTGAAGCTGTCCACCGCCAAGTGGAAGAAGACGCCGTCGTCGAGAACGTCGAGCAGCTCGCGGGCGATGCTCGACTTTCCCGAACTGGACGTTCCGTTGAGGAAGATGATCCGACCGGCTGTCATGCGGGCATGATCACACGACTGCCGCGCAGACCGTACGACCTGCGGTCCTCCCGCCTCAGGACAGGCCTGCTCCCTGTTGGTTCGACACGCCACAGAGCCCGGCGCCGAAGAGTCCCCCAAGACTCCTCGACGCCGGGCCCGCCCCGTACCCCCGTGCTCCCCCGTTCCCCCGTTCCCCCGGTTGGTCAGTCCGTAGCGATGGCGTTCAGCACATTCATCCGCCCCGCCCTGAACGCCGGTACCAGTGCCGCGAACAACCCCACGAAGGCCGAGCCGACGAAGACGCCGATGATCGTCGGCCAGGGGATCTCCAGGACGTTCAGGCCCTCCAGGGCCAGCAGTCGCTGGGCCGTCGCGCCCCAGCCCATTCCCAGGCCCAGGCCGAGCAGGGCGCCGAAGAGGGCGATCACCACCGACTCCAGGCGGATCATCCGGCGCAGTTGCAGCCGCGACAGGCCGATCGCCCGCATCAGGCCGATCTCCCGGGTCCGCTCCACCACCGACAGCGCCAGGGTGTTGACGACGCCCAGGACCGCGACCACGATCGCCAGGGCGAGCAGGCCGTAGACCATGTTCAGGAGCTGGCCGATCTGGTCCTTCAGTTCCTGCTTGTAGTCGGTCTGGTCGCGGACCTGGTACTGCGGGTAGGGGTCGAGGGCCTTCTTCAGCGCCGTGTACGCCGCCTCCTGCTCGCCCTCCTTCGCCGAGGCGAACATCAGGCTGCTCGGCGGGACCTTGCCGGCCGGCAGGTACTTCTCCATCGTCGCGATGGACAGGTACTGCGAACCCTTGTCGATCGCCACGTTGTCGTCCGTGATCGCGGCGACCCTGAGCTTCGCCGTCGAGCCGCCCTTGAAGGCGACGGTCATCGTGTCGCCGACCTTCACCTTGTGCTCGGTCGCGTAGCCGGAGCCCAGCGACATGGCGTCCGGCTCGTACGCGGCGCTCAGCGTGCCCGAGGTGGTGGCGCGGCGCAGGTCGGAGGCGTACGTCGGGTCGGCGGCCGTCAGTTCGGTCGTCTCGCCCTTGCCGGTGGGCGGGGTGAGGGTGACCTCGACCTCCTTGTAGCGGGTGACGTGGGTCAGGCCGGGCGAGCGCTTCATCGCCGCCTCCGCCTGGGGCACGATCCGCTGGTTGCCCTGGACGATGAAGTCCGCGCCGACCGACCTGTCCAGCTCGCTCGTCGCGGAGGCGACCATCGACGAGCCGACCACCGAAAGACAGGCGACCAGGGCGAGCCCGATCATCAGGGCCGCGCCGGTGGCACCCGTACGGCGCGGGTTGCGCAGCGCGTTGCGCTCGGCGAGCCGGCCGACGGGGCCGAACCCCCGCAGCAGCAGGGCGCTGAGCACCCGTACGACACCGCCCGCGAGCAGTGGGCCGATGATCACGAACCCGAGGAGGGAGAGCACGACGCCCGCGCCGAGGACCAGTGAGCCGTCGCTCGCCTTGTCGGCGGTGGCGGCCAGGTAGAGGGCGAAGGCGCCCGCTCCGGTCAGGGTGAGGCCGATGAGACCCCGTACGAGACCTGCCTTGCCGTCGGCCGGGGTGCCGGCGTCGCGCAGGGCGGCCATCGGGGAGACCTTGCCCGCGCGGCGGGCGGGGAGGTAGGCGGCGAGGACGGTGACGACGACGCCGAGGACCAGGCCGATCACCGGGGTGGTCGCCTTCACGGTGAGGTCGTCGGTGGAGAGGTTCATGCCGGCCGTCGCCATCAGCTTCATCAGGCCGATCGCGATACCGACCCCCGCCGCGACCCCGAGGACCGACCCGACGAAGCCGAGCAGCAGCGCCTCCACCAGCACGGACCTGTTGACCTGCTTGCGGGAGGAGCCGATCGCCCGCATCAGACCGATCTCGCGGGTCCGCTGGGCGACCAGCATCGAGAAGGTGTTGATGATCAGGAAGATGCCGACCAGGAACGCGATCCCGGCGAAGCCGAGCATGGCGTACTTGATGACGTTCATGAACTGGCCGACGCCCGCACGGTTCTCGTCGGAGAACTCCTTCTGCGTCTGCACCTTGAACACGCCGGTGGCCGCGAGGGCCTGGGTGACGTTCTGCTTGAGCCGGGTGTCGCTGACCCCGCTCGCCGCCGTGATGTTGAACTGGGTGAACCGGCCGGTGGCACCCAGGAGTTCACGCTGCGCGGTGGCCGTGTCGAAGTAGACGACGGCCGCACCGGGGTTGGTCACCTTGAACGTCGCGATACCGACGATCCGCGCCCGGATGTCACCGGTCTGCGCGATGGTACGCAGCTCGTCGCCCATCTTCAGGTGGTGCTTGTCGGCGGTGTCGGCGTCGACCATCACCTCGGTGGGCCCGCGCGGTGCGTGACCGCTGGTGATCTCCATCGAACGCAGGTCGTTGCGCGTCCAGTTGCCCGCGATGGTCGGAGCCCCGGAGCTCGACCCCATGTTCTTGTTCTCTGCGTCGACGACGGTCACGTTCATCGAACTGACCGCGCCCTCCGCCGACTTGACGCCCTGGGCCTGCTGCGCCTTCGCCAGCGCGGAGGCCGGCAGCGACTCGGGCACCCCGCTCTGCGGGGCGTCGTCGCTCTTGGCGGCCTTCGGCGACACCGTCACGTCGGAGGAGGTGGCCGAGAAGAGCTTGTCGAACGTCGAATTCATGGTGTCGGTGAAGACGAGAGTCCCACAGACAAACGCCACCGACAGCAGCACGGCCACCGCCGACAGGGCCATCCGGCCCTTGTGCGCGAAGAAGTTGCGCATCGAGGTCTTCAGCACAGTCATGACGTACGCCCCCGCGCGTCGAAGTTGGGGGTCTGGGGGTGTCCCCCAGAAAAGCGCCGCATGCGGTCGAGGACGCTGTCGGCGGTCGGACGGAACATCTCGTCGACGATCCGTCCGTCGGCCAGGTACAGCACCCGGTCCGCGTACGACGCGGCCACCGGGTCGTGCGTGACCATCACGATGGTCTGGCCGAGCTCGTCCACCGACCGCCGCAGGAAGCCCAACACCTCAGCTCCCGCACGGGAGTCGAGGTTTCCGGTCGGCTCGTCACCGAAGATGATCTCGGGCCGCGCGGCCAACGCCCTTGCCACGGCGACGCGTTGCTGCTGACCGCCGGAGAGCTGGTTGGGCCGGTGCTTGAGCCGGTCCTTCAGCCCCACGGTCTCGACGACCTGCGCCAGCCAGCCCTTGTCCGGCTTGCGGCCGGCGATGTCCATGGGCAGCGTGATGTTCTCCAGCGCGCTGAGCGTCGGCAGCAGGTTGAACGCCTGGAAGATGAACCCGATCCGGTCCCGGCGCAGTTGCGTCAGCTTCTTGTCCTTGAGCCCGGTGATCTCGGTGTCGTCGAGGTAGATCTGCCCGGACGTCACGGTGTCGAGACCGGCGAGGCAGTGCATGAGGGTGGACTTGCCGGACCCCGAAGGGCCCATGATCGCGGTGAACTGTCCCCGCGCGATGTCCACGTCGACCTGGTCCAGGGCGACGACGCGGGTCTCACCGGACCCGTACGCCTTCACGACCTGCCGCGCCCGTGCGGCAACGGCCGTACGCCCTCCAGTGCCCCCGTGCCTGGTGATGGTCACAGCCGATGTCACGGTATGTCTCCTAAGTCGGTCAGTGCGTGTGCGCACGGATCCCCCGTACCACTGCGCCGCTGTACGGACCGGTCCGCCGTACGGACCGCCCTGCGCTTCGTGGATGAGTCTGCTGGTGGGAGAGGGTCCGGGTCTCTGGTGCCCGGCCCAGTCTTCTGCGGGGGTAAACCCCACCCCCGAAGGTCGGGAACGCCGTCCCCAGCGGCGTAAAGCCAGGTTAAGGAGCGTCGGCGCCCCGTCTCGTCCTCCGTCGGTACGAACCCTCCCCGAGACTTGCTGAGGAGGTACCCCTAGGGGCTGTCCACCCCTCGGTGGAGCGAGTCTCGGGGTTCTTCTCCACCCCCGCTCCAGCAACCCTCCACCCTCCCGCCGCGTGAGGGGCAAGCGGCAGAGTGGCAGGACGACCCGGTCATCCCCGAGAGCGAGGCACCGGACAACACCACCGCTCCGGAGGGTGAGGTCACGGACGAGGCGGACCTCGCCGACGAGAACACCCCCACCGGGTCGCAGTCCCCGGCGGAGGGCGACGAGACGGACGGGACCGAGACGTACTCGAGCTCGTACGAACCGCTCAGGAGATCGGGTGTCCGCAGCGACGCTGAGCGCCGCGACGGCGAGCGCCTCCGGCACGGCGTTCAAGGCAGGACACGGCACGTCAAAGTGGACGATGCCGTCCGCGACCGCCGAGGATCGGTACCGCTAGGTCGTACACCCCGCTGCGCCAGCTGTTCCGTCCACCCGCTCCACCGGGCCGCCCTCGCCGCTCCACGGCCGAGGGCGGCCCACCCACGCGGGCGAGCACACCGGGCAGACACATCGGGCAAGCGCACCCGGCAACGGAAGTCCAGGCAAGCAAGGGGAACCATGGCCGCCCTCGACAGCGAATTCCTCACGCACGCCGCAGAGGCGGCCTTCGACCTCGGCCGGAGCCGCTTCCGCGTCAGCGCACTCACCATCGCCACCCGGCGCCTCGAGTTCACCGAGACCGACGGCCCGTCCGCCCCGCCCGTGTACGAGGAGGGCGAACCACCGGACAGCGGACCCGAGGGACGCCGGACCTACGACTGGCAGCCGGCCGCCGACGCGCCCGCCTGGATGAACATGGCCTGGCTGCTGGACGATCTGGCCGCGTGGGTCGACGCGATGGCCGAGGACCACATCACGGTGACGGGCATCGACGCGCCCGAGCCGGACCACTGCGACGTACTCGTCCTCGACGGGGACAGCCGCTACCGGGTCCGTATCGCGCTGGCCGGCCGCAAGAGCGTGCTGGACTTTCCCGGCATGTACCTGCGCGAACTGTTCGCCGAGGGCCGCTACCGGCCGTACCTCACCACGCACCCCACCTGGGACCGGCCGGTGGTGGATCTGCGCGCCGTGCTGTGAGCCGAGGAACGGGCGTCCCTACTCCGCCGCCGCCCGCCCCGTGAGCGTCGTCAGGCTGCTGCGCACATGGTCCATGTGGGCCTGCACCTCGTCCCACTCCTCCCCGTGCTCCCGCAGCATCCGCTCGGTGTCGCGGGCGATGCGGTCCTCCTGGGCGCGGGCCTCGGCGAGGATCTCGGCGGCGCGCACCCGCGCGTCCTCGTCGGTTCGCCGGACCGACTCCTCCGCCTCCGCGAAGGCCCGCTTCGCCTCGGACAGCGCGGCCTCGGCAGCCGCCACCCGCTCCATGTTCCGTACGTCCAGGGCGGCTTCACGCTCGGCGACAAACCGTTCCCGCTCCGCCCACCGTTCGGCGTACTCCTTCTCCTGCTCGGCGAGCAGCCCCGAGGTACGCAGCCGCATCTCCCGCAGCGCGGCCAGCGCCTCCCCCCGCCCCTCCTTGACCTCCCGCCGGGCACCGATCCGGATCTCGTCGGCCTCGGCACGGGCGGCGAGCAGCCGCTGCCGGGCACGTTCCTCGGCCTCGCCGCGTACGGTCTCGGCGGCGGCCTGCGCGGCCTCCCGCAGGGCGCCCGCGTGGGCCTCGGCGTCCGCGACCAGTTGCCGCGCCTCGTTCCGCCCCCGCTCCCGCACGGCATGGGCCTCCTCGGCGCCCAACTCGAAGAGCTGCCGGGCACGTTCACCAAGACTCTCGTACGTCTGCGGGGCGAGCCGCGCGACTGCCTCCCGCAGCCGCTCCGACTCCGCCTCCATGTCCCGGGCGAGCACGGTCAGCCGCGCGGCCCGCTCCCAGGCCGTGTCCCGCTCGGCGGAGAGCGCGACGGCATACGCGTCGACCTGATCGGGCCGGTAACCGCGCCCCCGTCCGGCCCCGAAACCGGCCACGAAACCGTGCGCCATCGCTGCGCTGCTCATCCTGCAACCCCTCTCCGCGTACGAAGTAATGATTTCGCGCACATCTTGGTGGATTGGGGTGAAATGTGCCTAACACGACACTCCGGGCCGAGTCACGGCGGGTACGAGCGGAGGCGGTACGAGGAGTCAGTGCGCGGAGGCGGTACGGGAAAGGGGGTGGGCGGCCGTATGGCCCGCCACCCCCTTCCGTTGCGCTCCGCTCAGCGGGTCACAGCAACCCGTCCCACATCTGCTCCAGCAGCACCGACCACCAGCTCTCCGGGGAGCCGAGCGCCACCGGGTCGAGTGAGGCCAACTGGGCCTGGAAGTCAACGGTCCAGCGGCCCGCCTGCTCCTGGTTCAGGCCGTACCGCAGCCGCCACATCCGGCCGAGCAGCGCGAGACAGCGCGCGAACTCGGGCAGCCCCGTGTTCACGAACTGCGGCGCCACGGGCGCCCCGCCCGGCCCCGCCTCCACAGGCACCGCGACGATGTTCGCCGTCCCGTACTGCACGCAGATCGCCCTGCCGAAGTCGCTGCCCATCACGAGGTACGACCCCGCGTCCGACGCCGGCCGGACCCCGCGTTCCTGCGCCAGCTCGGCAAGCGTCGGCACCGGCCGCCCCGGCTGGGCCTGCGCCCAGAAGAACGGCCCCATGTCGGTGGGCAGCCCGGCGACGACCAGCGTGTGCGCCACGATCGGCGGCACCCCCTGCCGCGACACCGCCGCCTGGTCGAACCGGAACACCCCGGGCCCGAACGCGGCGGCCATCTCCTGCGCGATCCCCTCCGGGGGCACCGGCGGCGTGGGCTGCACGGGCGGCAACGGCGTACGCACCGGCGCCGGACGCGCCGGACCATCCGCCACCTGGTGCAACTCACCCTGATGCGCGAGGAGTTGAGCCATGCCCTGCTGGCGGCTCGCGTGATCGGTGCCGTACGGGGCGATGCTCGTGATCCGGGCGTTCGGCCACTGTTCGCGGATCATGCGGGCGCAGTAGGCACCCGGCAACTCACAGCTCTCCAACTCCGTGTGTAGTTCGAGGACCTGATCCGGGGGAATGTTCATCGCCCGCAGCTCATGGAAGATCTGCCACTCCGGATGCGGCGTCCCCGGCGCGGACCGCCGGATCACCTGCTGCTCGGACCCGTCGGGCGCCCGATAGCGAAGAACGGCCTGATAACCGGGGCCGACCGTGGGCTGACCGGGCGGCGGGTAACCGTAGGCGGGGGGCTGAGGGGCGAGGCCGGGGGCGACAGGAGGCGGCGGCACGGAAAGGCCGGGCGCCGGCGGCGGAAAGCCGGGGGGTGCCATACCAGCGGGCGCCATACCGGGGGGCGCCATACCTGGTGC
>NZ_LGDW01000095.1 GCF_001280005.1 Streptomyces sp. NRRL WC-3618
GCTGCCGGGAGGGCAGTCGTCAGGCGTCCCCGTGGCGTCAAGCCCGCCACCGCAAGGTAGGCAGGAATCTCCCTCGTTTACGAGGGAGAGCACTTCAAGCGAGCAGGCGGCTCCAGGTGCGGGCGTCCACGACGCCGTCGGAGGGGAGGCCCGCCGAGGTCTGGAAGGTCTTCACTCCGGTCGTGGTGCCGGGGCCGAAGGCGCCGTCCACAGGGGTGGGGACGGAGTGCGCGGTGAGCTGGCTCTGCACCGCCTTCACGGCGCTGCCCGAGGCGCCGTTCGCGAGCGGAGCCACCGCCTGACTCCACGTCTGATTGCCCGCGATGCCGTCGGCGCCGGCGTGCGTCGCGTTCTGGAAGGCGGTGACCGCGGCCTCGGTGGTGGGCCCGTACGAGCCGTCGACGGTGAGCGACTGCCCGCGCTGCACCAGCAGATACTGCAGCGTGCGCACCCGCTCGCCGCTCGCGCCGTTGGACAGCACCGGCCAGACCGGGCCGGTGGGGTCGCCGCCGATGCGGGCGGCGACGTCCTTGCGGAGCTGCGGAATGAGCGCGTAGAGGCGGTCGCCGGGGCACAGGGTGTTGTTGAAGTCCCGGTGTCCGTAGATCTGGTAGGCCCGCAGGCCGTACTGCCGGCAGATGTACGTGATCAGGTCCACCAGCGTCGCGTACTGCGTGCCGAGCGGATCGACCGTGCTGTAGGTGCCCTCGTTCTCGATGCCTATCGCGACTCTGTTCTGCGCCGTGCAGTGCGCCGACTCCACGTGCCGCGTGCCTGCCTCCAGCGTGGACAGGCTGCTGTGGCGGCCCTCCGTGATGTGACCGCCCCGACTGATCGTGAAGTGCTGCCCGGTGTCGTCCCAGCCCTGGTCGTCCATCCCCCACGTCTGCATCGAACGGGCCAGCGCGAAGGCCTGGGCCAGCGAGAAGTCGGTGACGTTGTCGGTCCCGGTGTGGTGGACGATCACCTTGTCCGGGGCGCCGTCGATGATGTTCAGCGGTTTCGCCGGAGGCCGGGCACCCCAGGTGTCCGTCCCGGCGATCGTCGGACCGCCCGCGGCCCGCGCGGACCCGGTGGCGAGCCCGGATGCCGTCAGGGCGCCGGCGCCGATGGCGAGCGCCCCGGTGAGGACCGTACGGCGGCGGGGTGTGGGTGTCGGCGACATCAGCGTGCCTCCGGACCGGCGGACGGCGCGGAGACGGTGAGGGTGGCGGCCGTGGTGGTGGCCTTCTGCCGGTAACACATGGTCAGCTCCATGGGTCGTTCCAGAACCGGTCCGTGCGGAACCGGTGCGTGCAGAACCAACTGTCCCCCGGCCAAGGGACTGCCCCTGAACGGCAGTTCAGCTGCTCGAACTGTGCCGGGCCGTCTCCGACTGTTGGCCGGAAGAGGCAACCGGAATGCTTGGATGTGACGACTCAGGGGGCGAAGGATGTTGTGACGGCGAGACGAAGACCGGGAATCGGAGAGGAAGCGGAATGATCGGGACGGTGTTCCGTACGGACGACATACCGGCGGGGGACAGGTTCGACTACTGGCAGGAACTGGTCGGCCGGACGCGCTCCAGCGCACTCGTCAGCGAGCACGCCGCCGACTTCTGGGCACAGCAGCGGCTGCTGGAACTGGGGCCGGTGTACGTGAGCCAGATGTCGTTCATGCCGACGCGCTACTGGCGGACCGCGAAACTCGTGCGCCGGTCCGACCCCGAGTTCTACCACCTGACGCTGCTCACCGACGGCGGGCTGTCGCTCGACCACGCCGGGCAGACCAGCGCGTTCACCGCACGGGACCTGCACCTGGCCGACAGTTCGCAGCCGTACGACGTCAGGTCGGCCGACGACCGGCAGGGCGGCGTCGTCTCGGGCATGGCCGTGGACTTCCCCAAGGCGCTGCTGCCCCTGCCGCCGCACCGGGTACGGGAGTTGCTGGGCCGCCCGCTGCCGGGGACGGAGGGGGTCGGTGCGCTGCTGGCGGACTTCGTCGTCGGACTGGACCGGCAGGCCGACACCCTGCAACCGTCCGACGCGCCGCGCCTGGGCACCGTCGTCATCGACCTGATGTCGGCCTGGTTCGCGCAACTCCTGGAAGCGGAGTCCGCTTTGGCACCGGAGACGCGGGGACGGGCAACGGCACAGCGCGTCCAGGACTTCATCCGCCGGCACCTCCACGACCCCGAACTGACGCCACCCGTGATCGCCGCCGCCCACAACATCTCGCTCAGCTATCTGCACCGCATCTTCCAGCAGCAGACCCAGGGCGAACCCGTCGCGGCCTGGATCCGCCGCCGGCGCCTGGAAAACGCCCACGACGACCTGACGAACCCCTCGCTGCGCTGTACGCCGATCCACGCGATCGCCGCCCGCTGGGGCTATCCGCGCCCCTCCGACTTCACCCGGGCGTTCCGGGCCGCGTACGGGATGTCACCCAGGGACTACCGGCAACGGGCGCTGTCCGAAGACGGGGGCACTGGCCAGAAGTAGACGCAGTGCCAAGAAACTGTGGACCGACTGCGAACGACAACAGGGCGGCGCCCGGGCATTGTTGTCCCTGCAACGGGGGAGCACCTCGGGCGCGGAGCCGGCAGACCCGATCGGCTCGGCTCCGCGCCCGAGGAAACCCGGCTCACTGATCCATGGGGATCCGCCCACCCCGGCTGACCGCGATCCGCAGGACGTCCGCCAGAGACTCGGTGGCCCGCGTGAGCGCGAAACGTACGGCCCGCTCCCCCGCACTGGGGTCGCTGAGCAGGGCCCGCGCTCCCTTCAACACCTGTTGCCCGGAGTCCAGTTGGGCTGCCTCGATGTCGTCGGCGAGGAGAGAGAGCCGGCTGAGGTCACTGTCGGTGCTCAGGTAACAGGGGTTGCCTTCGGGGGTGGTCCAGGGGAGGAGGCGCATGGGTCGCTGATTCCTTCTGCGTGGGGGGAGGGGGCGTGGCGAGTGGTGATTACGGTTCGCGTTCAGATCGTCACTGGTTCGCCGTACGCTGCGGAAGAGGGCGCGCGTTGCCGGGGCGCCCGGGCAACGGCGAGGGCTGACATGGGCGAACAGGTTGACGGGGAGGGTGAGTCGGGGCGGGCGGTGCTGGGCCGCACGCTCAGGTTCCTGCGCGAGAAGGCAGGGAAATCGCTCGGGCAACTGTCCGAGGACACCGGGTACGACAAGAGCTACCTGTCACGCCTGGAGTCGGGCGAGCGGCTGTCCAAGGTGACGGTCATGGAGGACCTGGACACGTACTACGGGGCCGGTGACCTGCTGGTGAGTCACTGGAGGGTGGCTCGGCTGGACGCGTTCAAGGATCAGTACAAGGCGTTCATGGGGCTGGAGGCGACGGCGCGGGCGATGTGGCTGTTCGCCCCGTCGGTGCCTGGCCTGTTTCAGACTGAGGACTTCGCCCGAGAGGTGTTGTCTGGCGGACAGACAACGGAGGACAGCGACGATTCGATCGAGGAACTGGTCGCGGCGCGCCTTGGTCGGCAGTACCTACTACGGCAGGAACCGTTGTCGGACATCCGCGTGATCATCGACGAGGTCGCGTTCCGGCGTCCGGCCGCCGCCGCCAAGACCTGGAGCGAACAACTGCATCACCTTGAGGCCGTTGCCCAGTGGTCCAACGTGACACTCCAGGTGCTCCCGTTCTCCGCGGGAGTTCACCATCACATGAACGGGTCGCTGACGGTGCTCTGGCAGAAGGACGGAAGTACCGCTGCCTATAAGGAAGGCAACGAATGCAGTGAGCTGACGGAGGAATCAGAGGGCGTCCTACGGCTCCGACTGTCCTACGATCGGCTTCGCGACCTGGCGTTGTCCCCGTCGGACTCGCTCACGTTCATCAGGGGCTTACTGGAGGAGCGCAGACCATGACGCACACCCTCAACCTCAGCACGGCTGTGTGGCGCAAGTCGAGCTACAGCGGAGGGGGTGCCAACGACTGCGTCGAGGTCGCCGATGGCTACGCCGCCCTGGTCCCGGTCCGGGACAGCAAGACCCCGGCCGCCCGCCCCCTGGTCTTCTCGGCCGTGTCCTGGTCCGCGTTCGCGGAAGGCGTCAAGGGTGAGCGGGGTATGAACACCATCGGGTGAAGAGGAGGGGACTCGACGGCGCGGCGACGGACTGAGCCCTACATCGTCTCCGGGGGCGGAGTGGCCGCCCCCGGCAGGCGTACGGTGGCCACCGTGCCGCCGCCCTCCGCGCGCGCCAACGTGACCTCGCCGCCCGCCTGTTGGACCGTACGGGCGACGATCGACAGGCCCAGGCCGGAACCCGGGAGGGCGCGCGCTGAAGGGGAGCGCCAGAAGCGGTCGAAGACGTGGGGGATCTCGTCGGCGGGGATGCCGGGGCCGTGGTCGCGGACCGTGAGGACACCGGACGCGAGCCGCACCTCGACCGTGCCGCCCCCGGGGCTGAACTTCACCGCGTTGTCGAGGATGTTGACCACCGCGCGCTCCAGGGCCGAGGGCTCCGCCCGGACGAACCAGGGCTGGACGTCCGCCGTGATCGTGAGTTCCGGGCCACGCAGCCGGGCCCGGCGCAACGCCGACTCCACCGTGTCCTCCAGGGAGATCACCTGGACGCGCTCGCCCCGCTCGCCCTCCGAGCGGGACAGTTCCTGCAAGTCGCCGATCAAGGCGGCCAGTTCGGTCATCTGGGCCTTCACGGAGGCGAGGAGTGCCTTGCGGTCGGCCTCGGGGATCGGACGACCGGTCTCCTCGCTGCGGGTGAGGAGTTCGATGTTCGTCCGGAGGGAGGTCAGGGGCGTACGGAGTTCGTGACCGGCGTCGGCGATCAACTGTTGTTGCAGGTCACGGGAGTTGGCGAGGGCGGAGGTCATGGAGTTGAAGGACCGGGAGAGCCGGGCCACCTCGTCGTCGCTCTCGTCCTCCACCGGGATACGGACCCTCAAGTCCTCGGTGCGGGCCACGTGTTCGACGGCCTCGGTGAGCTTGTCCACGGGCCGGAGGGCGGCCCGGGCCACGGCGAGCCCGGCGGCGCCGGCGCCGAGCACTCCGATGCCGGAGACGAGGAGAAGGATCAGCGCGAGGTCGTTGAGGGTCTTCTGGGTCTCCTTGAGGGATACGCCGACGACCAGCGCGTAGCCGGGGTAGAGCTGAGCGTCGGGGCCGAATCCCGCCACGAGGGGAGTGGTCCGCACGCGCACGTCGTTGCCGTCGGTGTCGGTGCCGCTGTGGAAGGTGCGGACACGCGGGTCGGACTCCGTCGCCACGTACTTGTCCTGCGCCGTGGCCTTGACGGCACCCGCGGAATCACTGAACACGCAAAAGGTGCCGTCGGACTTCACCACCTGCACGTAGTAGTACCTGGGCCGCAGGCTGCCGGACGAGTCACTCCCGTCCTTCGGACAGGCGGCCAGCAGAGCAACGACGTCGTCCTGGCCCAGCCTCACGCTGGCACCGTCGAGTTGCGTGTCGACCTGCTGGTACAGCCGCCCCTGCACGATGAACCAGCACGTCACCGACACCGCCGCCACCGCGAACGCCACCGCCGCCGCCACCAGCAGCGCCAGTCGGGAGCGGATCGGGAGCGAGCGGTACCGGCGGACGAGGCGGCTCATTCCGCGCCGCCCTGCCGGAGTACGTACCCCACGCCCCGCACCGTGTGGACGAGGCGCGGCTCGCCGCCCGCCTCCGTCTTGCGGCGCAGGTACATGACGTACACGTCGAGGGAGTTGGAGGACGGCTCGAAGTCGAAGCCCCAGACCGCCTTCAGGATCTGCTCCCGGGTGAGGACCTGGCGCGGGTGGGCCAGGAACATCTCCAGGAGCGTGAACTCCGTGCGGGTCAGTTCCACCGCCCGGCCGGCGCGCGTCACCTCCCGTGTCGCGAGGTCCATGCGCAGGTCGGCGAAGGTGAGGGACTCGTTCTCCGGGAGGCTGCCCGCCACGGCCGCCGCCGCGAAGGAGCTGCGGCGCAGCAGGGCCCGTACGCGGGCGAACAGCTCGTCCAGTTCGAAGGGCTTGACCAGGTAGTCGTCCGCTCCCGCGTCCAGGCCCGTCACCCGGTCGCCGACGGTGTCCCGGGCCGTCAGCATCAGGATCGGGGTGGTGCTGCCGGCGCCGCGCATCCGGCGGGCGGCGGTCAGACCGTCCATCCTCGGCATCTGGATGTCGAGGACGACCAGGTCGGGCCGGTACGCCGCCGCCTTGTCCAGCGCGTCCGCGCCGTCGACCGCGACCTCCGTGTCGTACCCCTCGAAGGCGAGGCTGCGCTGGAGTGCTTCGCGCACCGCCGGCTCGTCGTCGACGATCAGGATGCGCTGGGTGTCGCGGTCGCCTTCGGCGGGGCTCATGGTCGTGGATTCCTCGGGTGCGGTGGGAGGTGCCGGGCGCCTTCAGCCTTGCATGTTTCCGGTCAGCCGGTGGAGCCCGAGCGCAGCGTCGCCAGGTCGGACTTGACGGTGTTGATCGGGATGGCGAACCCGAGGCCTGCGCTGCCCGGGTTGCCCCCGTCCGACGAGGACGAACTCGCCGAGTACATCGCGGAGTTGATGCCGACGATGTTGCCGTTCATGTCGATGAGCGCGCCGCCGGAGTTGCCGGGGTTGAGGGACGCGTCCGTCTGGAGGGCCTTGTACGTCGTCGTGGAGTCACCGGTGTCGCCGTTGAACTCCTGGCCACCGAACTCGAACGGCCAGCCGCCGCCTCCGCCGCCCTGCTGCTGCTGTTGCTGCTGCTGACCCTGGCCCCCCTCCGTGGCGACGGTGACATCACGGTTGAGGGCGGACACGATGCCGCTGGTGACCGTGCCGGTCAGGCCCTCGGGGGAGCCGATCGCCACGACCTGGTCGCCGACCCGGACGCCGGAGGAGTTGCCGAGGGTCGCCACCTTCAGGCCGGAGGCGTTCTCCAGCTTGATGAGCGCCAGGTCCTTCTTGCTGTCGGTGCCGACGACCTTCGCGGTGTACCTCCTGCCGTCGCTCGTCGACACCTTGACCGACGAGGCGCCCGCGATGACGTGGTTGTTGGTGATGATCTCGCCGTCGGACGTGATGATCACGCCGGAGCCGGTCGACGAACCCGCGTTCGAGGCCGCGTTGATCTCGACGATGCTCGGGCTGACCGCCGCGGCGACCCCGGAGACCGTGCCCTTGACGCTCGACGGCACCACGTTGGTGCTGGTGCTGCTGGAGGTGACGGCGGCGCCCGAGTTGGTCAGCTCCTGGATGCCGTATGCCGTGCCGCCGCCTATCGCCGCGGCGACGATCGCCACGGCGGCGAGGAGAGCGAAGGGTCCCTTCGCGCGCTTCCTGTGCTCGGCGGGGGGTGCGGTGGCGGTGGCCGCGGGCTGCTGGACGGTCGGCGGCCCGTAGGAAGGCGGGGGCGGCCACTCCGGGTTCACGGGGGAAGAGGCAACGTGCTGCTGGGGGTACGCGGACTGCGGCTCGTGGCCCTGGGGGGTCTCGTACTCGCCGCCGCGGCGGAAGCTCTCGGTCATGGAACAGAGCTTGGCGCCTCAGTATGAGAGTCGGCTGAGTGCTCCCTGAGAAGCCCGACAGAAGCGCGTACGCCCGATATAAAGACGTCCGGGACCTACGCGTCCGGGACCGACGGCTGGGACTACTCGCAGCCGCAGGAGCGCCGGGTCACCAACCGCGACGGGAACTGCTTCAGCCGTTCGCGCCGCGCGCCCGGCGTCCGTACCCCGTCGTCGAGTACGAGGTCCACGGCCGCGCGGGCCATGGCGGAGCGGTCGGACGCGACGGTGGTCAGCGGCGGGTCCGCCAGGGACGCTTCCTTGATGTCGTCGAAGCCGGCCACCGCCAGCTCGCCGGGAACGTCGATCCGCAGCTCGCGCGCCGCACGCAGCAGGCCGATCGCCTGGTCGTCGGTGGAGCAGAAGACGGCCGGGGGGCGGGTGGCCGGGTCGGCGAGGATCTCCAGGGCGGCCTGGTAGGCGTCGTACCGGTTGTAGAGGGCCTCGAAGAGGCGGCCCTCCGTGGAGACACCGGCCTCGTCCATCGCGCGCCGCCAGCCCTGGACGTGGTCCGAGACCGGGTCGCCGACCGCCGGGGTCTCGGCGACGCCGCCCATACAGGCGACGTACTCGTAGCCGTGCTCCAGCAGGTGGCGGACGGCGAGGTGGGCGCCGCCGAGGTCGTCCGTGACGACGGCGACGTCGTCGATCGCCTCGGGCCGTTCGTGGAGGAGGACGACCCGGGCGTCCCAGGCCTCGATCTCCGCCGCCGCGTTGTCGTTCAGGGCGTGGCTGACGAGGATCAGCCCCGAGACCCGCATCCCGAGGAACGCCCGCAGATAGTGGACCTCGCGCTCGGCGACGTAGTCGGAGTTGCCGACCAGCACCATCTTCCCGCGCTCGGACGCGGCCTGTTCGACCGCGTGTGCCATCTCCCCGAAGAAGGGCTGGCGCGCGTCCGGCACGATCAGGCCTATGAGGTCCGTGCGCCGCGAGGCCATCGCCTGGGCCACCCGGTCGGGCCGGTAGCTCAGTTCCTTGATCGCGGCGAGGACACGCTCGCGCGTGGCCGGGGCAACCGGCCGGGGTCCGTTGTTGATGACGTAGCTCACGACGGCGGTGGAGGTCCCCGCCAGCCGAGCCACATCATCCCTAGTCACCTTGGCCACGCGCGGAGTCTACGCGGATGGACCCGCTCTGGGCAGGGCGTAAGGAGCCCGTTCTGTCCGCCCGGAGCGCGGGCCATGCCGTGCGCGGTCACCCGCGTACCGTCGGTCACGCCTCGGCGGTGACCTCGGACGACTCCGTCACGCCGTCCAGGGCCGCCGAATCGCCCGTAACGCCCGCCTCGTCCGCCTTCGCGAGGGCGGCCTTGGCCTTCGCCTCGTCGCTCGTGCGGTCGCCCTTCTCCGGCGTAACGAATCGATAACCGACGTTCCGAACGGTCCCGATCAGCGACTCGTGCTCGGGCCCGAGCTTCGCGCGCAGCCGTCGTACGTGCACGTCGACCGTGCGGGTGCCGCCGAAGTAGTCGTAGCCCCACACCTCCTGGAGGAGCTGCGCGCGCGTGAAGACGCGCCCGGGGTGCTGGGCGAGGTACTTCAGGAGCTCGAACTCCTTGAAGGTGAGGTCGAGGACCCGGCCCTTCAGCTTCGCGCTGTACGTCGCCTCGTCGACCGACAGGTCGCCGTTGCGGATCTCCATGGGGGAGTCGTCGTTGACGATCTGCTGGCGCCCCATGGCGAGCCGCAGCCGCGCCTCGACCTCGGCCGGACCGGCGGTGTCGAGGAGCACGTCATCGATGCCCCAGTCGGCGGTGACGGCCGCGAGGCCGCCCTCGGTGACGACGAGGATGAGCGGACAGCCGGGTCCGGTGGACCGCAGCAGCTGGCACAGGCTGCGCACCTGCGGGAGGTCCCGCCGGCCGTCGATCAGGATGACGTCGGCACCCGGGGTGTCGACGAGAGCGGGTCCCTCGGCGGGGGCCACGCGCACGTTGTGCAGCAGCAGGCCGAGGGCGGGAAGCACCTCCGTCGACGGCTGGAGGGCGTTGGTCAGGAGCAGAAGTGAACTCATCGCGTCCCACCTCCCCGGACCGTCGTTCCTGTCCGGATCGTCGTCGCCGTACGGCCATGCGTACGGTCGTTCTCGGTTCGGTCGCCCATAACGTCTGGTTCCTCCTCGGTCCCTGCGAGGACGTTCGCGGCACTGCTGTACTACTGCGCGATCCACGTGCCGTACACCCGCGGTTTCCTCGAGCGTTCCGCTCGCATCCCGCTTCGTATACAACGCCGCCGAAAGCACAAAAGGACCCGGGGGCTGCGCTGCCCGAGTCCTCTGCCGAGCAGAATAGCCCACATGAGCACTGGTCCGGCAGGTCATGTGACGCGTTCCTTCGCCGTCCCGAACTCCGAGACGGCCGATCGCACCGCTCTGCGGAGGTTTCTGACCACCGACGACGGGGTGACGATCGATGCCGTATACGAGCCGGGAGGCGTTGTATACGACGCCTCGGCGCCATCTTCCGGTCATCCTGCCGCCGCTTCCGGCCGACTCGCCTTCGTCGTCGCGCACGGCTTCACGGGGGACGCGGACCGGCCGCACGTGCGACGGGTGGCGGAGGCGTTCGCGCAGTACGGGGCCGTGCTGACGTTCTCCTTCCGGGGTCATGGCGCGTCGGGCGGACGTTCGACGGTCGGCGACCGCGAGGTCCTCGATCTGGCCGCCGCCGTCCGCTGGGCGCGTGAGCTCGGGCACACCCGGGTGGCCACGGTCGGCTTCTCGATGGGGGGCTCGGTGGTCCTGCGGCACGCGGCGCTCTACGGGGCGGTGCACGAGGGGCGCACGGAGGCGGCGCCCGACGTGGTGGTCTCGGTGAGTGCGCCGGCCCGTTGGTACTACCGGGGTACGGCCCCCATGCGGCGCCTGCACTGGCTGGTGACCCGTCCCGAAGGCCGCCTGGTGGGCCGCTACGGACTCCGGACGCGCATCCACCACGAGGAGTGGAACCCCGTACCCCTCTCCCCGGTGGAGGCCGTGGCGCGGATGGCGCCGGCCCCGCTGCTGATCGTGCACGGCGACCGGGACGGCTACTTCCCGGTGGACCACCCCCGGATGCTCGCGGAAGCGGCCGGGGACGCGGGCGAACTCTGGCTGGAGCCGGGGATGGGGCACGCGGAGCACGCGGCGGACGACGGGCTGCTGCGGCGTATCGGGGACTGGGCCGTCTCCCGGGCGGGCTAGCCTTGGGCGGTGGCACAGCCGGTCAACTGCCGGACGACCGAGGAATCAGAGGAAGCGGAAGCAGAGATGGCAAAGGTCACGGTGCGCTACTGGGCCGCCGCGAAGGCCGCGGCCGGGACCGCCGAGGAGCCGTACGACGCGGCCACCCTCGCCGAGGCGCTCGACCAGGTCCGCGAGCGACACCCCGGCGAACTCGACCGCGTCCTGCGCCGCTGCTCGTTCCTCATCGACGGTGACCCCGTGGGCACCCGCGCACATGAGACGGTACGGCTGGCCGAGGGCGGCACGGTCGAGGTGCTCCCGCCGTTCGCAGGAGGGTGAGCGCAGCGTTATGAGCGACCAGCAACCGTATGGGCAGCAGCAGTACGGGGACGCGTACCAGGGGTACGACCCGTATCAGCAACCCCAGGCGCAGGCGCAGGCCTGGCCCGGGCAGCAGCAGGGGTACGACGACGCGCAGGAGCAGCAGCAGTACACGCAGCAGTGGCAGGGGCAGACCTGGGAGACGCAGATGCAGGCCCCGGTGACGTCCGCCCCGCCTGTGGCGGCTCAGGTGCCGGAGACGCCGTACGTGCCGTCCCAGAGCGCCGCCGCCGCCGACGCCGGGTACGGGCCCGCCACGGTGGCCGGCAACGCGCGTATCACCGACGCGCAGCGGGCCCGGCTGGAGGGGCGTTCGCCGATCATCGAGCCGGGCATGCAGCCCGCCGCCCTCACGGCCGTACTGGGGCTCCTGTTGGCCGGTACGGCGCCCGTCGGGTCGTACGCGCTGGTCGTGCCCCTCGTCATCCTCCAGGCGGTCACGGCAGCCGGCTGGTTCCGGCTGAACGGTATGTGGCCCGCCCGGCAGGGCATCGCCCTCGCCTTCGCGGGCGCGCTGACGGCGGACGTCGCCCTGCTGGCGGCGGGGCGCGAGAACGCGCCGGCCGCGATCCTGGGCACGCTCGGGGCGTGGGTGCTGCTGACACTGGTCCTGCAACTCCGGTCCCACGCGGACCCGGACACCCGGATGTCCGGCCTGATGGCGACGGTCGCCTCGGCGGCGCTGGCGGTCATCGCGGCCGGGTATCTCGCGGCGGAGCCGGACGCGGTGAGCGTCGGGGCGGCGGCGGTCGCCGTGGCGGTCCTCGCCCGTGCGTTGCCGTTGCCGACGGCTGCGTCCGTGGTGGTCGCCCTGCTGGCGGCGGCCGGGGCCGGGGTCGCGGTCGGGGGAATGACGGAACTGGGCACGGGGGGTGCGCTGCTGGGGGCGGCGGCCGGAGCCTGTGCGCTCGCCGGACACCGGGTGGCGAGCTACGACTACCCGTCGAGGTTCGTCCACTTCACGGCGGGGGTGGCGCTGCCGCTGGCGACGGCGGCACCGGTGGTGTGGCTGGTGGGGCGGGCGCTGGCCTGAGGCACCGTCGGCGCGTGCAGCCCAGGTCGTGTTTCCCACCCACCCGTGCGCCGCTTCTATCAAGCCCAGGCCCCCGCCATCTCAGCGACACTGTTGGCGAATCCAGCCCGTTGATCTCCGTTCCGGCCCGCCGAGTCCTACTCGGCGGGCCGGAGGGATGCCAGGTGTGATGTGCGAGTGCGGG
>NZ_LGDW01000096.1 GCF_001280005.1 Streptomyces sp. NRRL WC-3618
AGATCGCCGTGAGAGTCCCCGCGAACCTGAAAGCCGCGCAAAGAGTCGACTTCACGGATCGCGCCCCGCTCGGGCCCGGGTACGCCGTACGGTCGCTTCTACGGATGGCGACCGGACGGTGACGCGGGTCAGGCATGGGAAGAGATCCGAGGATGGTCAATGCCCGTACGTACCCGCTGTGGCGGGATCTTGCGCTGAGCGAGGACCTCCCCCAGGAAGCCCTCAAGACGATGGTTGAGGCCCTGTGCACCCCGGCGATCAGCCTTCACGGCATCGACCTTCAGGCCGACCGGTGGCGGGAGGAAACACTCAAAGCTGCCCTGCCCACGCTGCTGGCCCGGACCTCTGCCAAGCGGCTGCGGAACCGGCTCCTGGTGCAGACCGACGAGAAGATGCTGGCCGCCCTGGCGGCCGACGGCACGGTGACCACCGCCGACCTGCCCGCCGTCCTGCGCACCCGCCGCGTCTGGGCCGGACTGGTCACCGGTCTCGCACGACACCCCGACCAGGTCGAAGCGGCGATCGCTCTCCTGCCCCGCCTGCCCGGTCACGAGGTGGAGCGGGTCGTCCGGGACTGGGATCTCGACCGCTACACCCGCACGGATGGGACCGCGCCGGCCCCGCCCCTGCCGCAGGCACTGTTCGACGCCGTCCTGGAAGCCTGCCTCACTCCGCTCGCCGCGTACCTGCTCCGCCCAGAGCCCGAAGAGGGCTGGGAGGCCGTATCGGCGTTCTCGAAGGACTGGTCGCTGGAACTGGGCGACAACAGTGCCTGCGCGATGCCGGCCAGGTGTCCCGAACGGTGGGCGGAGCTCGCCGCACATCCCACCTTCGGGGCGGCCGTCCAGCACCTGCTGCTGGACCAGGCCGAGATCCGCGCTGAGCAAGACGCCCGGCTCTATGCCGCCGGCTCGTACCCGCCCGCCGAAGAACCTCCCGCCGCAGACCCGGACCCCGCCCTCAGCGAGGTCCTGCTGCGGGCCTGCCTCCCGGCCCTGTGCTTTCCCGAGCTGACCGAGCTGCCCAACCCGCAGGTGACGGCACGCAGCACCCTGCACCACATCGCCCACCGCGTCCGCAACAACCCGCGCCTGGCCGACCTCGCCACCGAGCAGCTGCACGCGGCCACCGACGCTCTCGTGACTCGCGGCCGGCTGCTCAGCGCGCCCGACAGTCAAGCCGACGACTACGGTTCTGATGGCCGCGTCCTGAGGCTCGCCGATGACCTGGCCCTCCTCAGCGCCAACCCTGACCATCTCGCAGGTGCCTGCGCTCAGCTCACTGCCCTGGATCCGCCGGCCGTCGTCTCTCCCACGCCGAGCCGGACCCTGATCCGCATCATCGACAACACCGACCCCGACCACGACCGCCCCGCCCGGCTCCTGGAACGCCACTCCGAGCACCGCCCGGTCCAAGCCCTGGCCGTCCTCGCCGCCAACCCGCACACCCCGCACGCAGCCGTCACCGAGACCCTCCACGTGCTGCACCCTGCCGAGCTGGCCTGGATCGCCGAGAACGCCGAAGGCCCCGACTGGTTCCTGAACGCGGCGGCCGCCGTCCCGGCCGCCGAGGACGAAGACGACGGTGTGCTGCGGCTACTCAGCGACGACGAACTCGACCAGCACCCCGACCCGGCGTCCGTCCTGCAGTCCTGGCTCGACTCCCCCGCCGCCGCCGATGAGTACTTCTCCCGCTCCGAGCTCTACCGGGCCGTCGTCACCTCGCGCCACCACACCCTGGAGCACCTGCTCCAGATCCCCGCCGAGGAGCTCCTCTCCCGCCACGAACCTGAGATCGCCCTGAAGATCCTTCTCGACCGCTGCGGGCACAGCACCGAGAGATGGGCGGCGCTCGCCGGCGCCATAACGTTCGCGTACGACGAAGAGAAGATCTCCTTTGGAGAGCTCCTACACTCCCTGGACCACGCACCCGAGAAAATGCAGACACCCTGATTGCTGGCCAGGTCACGCAAGGTCGAGTTGGACATCTTAGCCGGGCAGTTCGGTCCGATGATCAGGTCTGAGCAGCTTGAGCAAATCAAGCGAGATCTCGCCGACCTGGAGGCGACGCTGAACGAGGAATAGGCAAAAGCCAGTTTCCGACAGCCTCACTACGCAAGCCCGCACGAGGTGAATCGCATGGAGCAAATCAGGACGGCACTGGTATCAGGTCTCGTAGCCCTGCTCGTTGGAGGCGGAAGCGCGCTCCTGACCCTGACACAGATCCGCAGAGAACACCGAAGGTGGCTGACCGATCTCAAGGTCGCATGGTCACTCGAACTCCACAAATCGCGAATGGCGACCTACCCCGAGGCGCACAGAGCCCTCGCGCCGCTGTCGAACGCTAGCCCGGACGCGGTCACTCCCCAAGTCGCCGACGAGGTGGCCCGGCAGCTCAACGACTGGCTCTACTCTGCGGGTGGCCTCTGCGCCGACGCCACCACACGAGGTGCTCTGCTCGGCCTTCGTGAATGCTGTCGCAATTGGGCGGCGACAGGAGGACCTGAGCCCAAGGACCTCTATGCCTGGCGCAACCTCCTGGGCACCTTCCTCCGCCGCGATCTTGATGTGCTTGGGCTCGAATCCTACGACTTCGATCTTGACCCGACTCTGTTGAGTAAACTGCAAAGAGAACTCGAATCCGCACGCCGACGAAAGAACCGCACCAGTCGCAACGGAGGCTGAAGGCGCGCCGGCACTGTCACGTTGGCTGGCCGGTGGGATGATCTTCTGGTTGATCGTGCTGGAGGGGGCTGTCTGTGGGGGCAGTGTCGCTGTCGTACAAGGGGCATCGGTACCCGGTCGAGGTCATCTCCCACTGCGTGTGGCTGTACCACCGCTTCCCGCTGTCATTCCGCGAGGTCGAAGAGCTGATGCTCGAGCGCTGGATCGTCGTCTCCTACGAGACGATCCGCCGCTGGTGCGCCAAGTTCGGGCAGACCTACGCCAACGGGCGCATTACGGGCGAACCGTGGAGGTGCATCCGAGGCGGAGCAGCGCGGCCGCGAAGCAGGCCGCACTGGAGGCGCGCACCACTGCGGGCGAGGACCGAGCCTTTTCAAGCTGCTGACCGGCGATCCACGCGTCCTGGAACTCGCCGCCCGCGTCGTCGATGGCCGTCCACGGCGGATCACCGCTATTCGCTTCGGCGCCAGGGGTGGCTTGTGCCGGTGCGGGGTGTTGGGCTCGGTCGGTACTGCCGGGGAACGCTGCGGTAGTACCGGGCGATCACTGCATGGCTCAGGGTGTAGCTCTGGGAGGTGCGTTCCAGCAGACCCACTTCGGCGGCACCGGTGAGAGCGGCGGGCAGCTGCACGGGGCTGAGGTCGCGCAGGAGCGCAGGGCGCGAGATCGCGGCAGAAAGCCACTGGCCGGTCGTGGTCGTCAGGAATACGAAGCGGATCCCGATGATCACGATAGGAGGTGAAACGGCCATGGCCAACAACGCTACGGCCACCGTCAGGAAGAGCAGGAGGCCGTCTGTGAGTGCGCGGTCCGGCGTCAAGGTCTTCCAAAGGGCGAGCAGTGGGCTCATGGCCACCAGGCCGCTGAAGAGGAGAGTCAACAGATAGCCGTCGAGGACGTCGTAAGGGCCTTCGTTGATCGCGGTCAGGTTGAGGCCCAGGCAGACGATTCCGGGGATCGCTGCCAGGAAGGCTCGCACGACGAGTGTCAGTTCCCGTAGATCTGCCGGGATCACGCCCCGGATTGATTCCTTGCGCAGGTAGGCGTAGCTCAGCAGGCCCGTCAGGAGCGAGCAGGTGAATTTCGTCGTACCGCTCACTGCAGGAGTGCTCTCGTATGAGTACGTGGTGTAGTCGGGCTCTAGCGTGAGAGCTGCCAAGTACGCGTAGGCGCACAGCGCGAGGACGGCGCCTTGCACGATGGAGGACAGAATGCCGCGGGGGCGCGAGCGGTACAGGTCAGAGAGAGAGCGGACTCCTCTGCCTCTGGTGAGCTCATACATGGCGATACGTTCCAGTGCCAGGTGCAGGGCTGACACGCGGGCCCGGCGCTGCCGCTCACGCTGGGGGGAGTCCGGTGGGCTGAGCGGTTCCCGTCCCGTCGCAGCCTGCTCAACGAGGTAGCCGGCCAGCCGGTGTTCCAGGGTCTCTACGCTAACGCCGTCGGCGATCAGTTCGCGCGGGTCCGCCCGCCCGTCGGTATACAGCCTCCGGGCCGCCCCCGCGAGCAGGGGCGAGGACAGGACTCGCGTGGCTCGTGCGTCAGGTTGGGCGCGCAGTGCTGTGATCACGGCAGTCCAGTCCTGGGCCTTGGAACGGGCGCAGGACTCGGAGCGGGAGCTGCGTTGCAGCCAGCCGTCCAGGTCGTCGAGGCTCAGGGGCTGAAGCCGGATGCCGGCGCTGGCGGTGATGACCGTGTCAGTCTGCTCTACGGCGGATGTGAACTCGCTGTAGCCGCTGACCACCACGAATTGGGCAGTAACGGGGAGGTGGTTGAGGTCGTCCAGTGCATGGCCGCGCTCGATGGGGGAAAGCCGGTCGAAGTCGTCGAGGATGGGCAGGAGTTGGCGCTTGCCGAGCAGGACGTTGACGAGTTCACCGTGGAAGAGGGCCTCCTTCCGCTTTCTGCCGTGGGCTTGGTCGGCCAGGGCGTTCAGCTCGGCAGCCATCCACTGCTGCAAGCTCTGCCGCCGCTCCGGCTGCCAGGTACTGAGGGAGAACCTGACGGGCAGGGAGCCATTCGACGGGCCCTTGCTCGATGCGAGCAGCTGTTCGCCCAGATGGCGCGCCATCTGGGTCTTGCCGCTCGATGGCTCACCGAGAATGAGCAGGCGCCCTGCCGGGACCAGAGCGAAGATCTCGGCGATGTCCCTGTACTGCCCGCGGAGGTCCGAGGCTGCTTCCTCCTGGTCCATGAAGTCGGCCGGAACGGTGGCGAAGCGCACGGGGGCCGGCGCCGGATGCGCCACGAGCCCCCGTACACGTGACTGAGGGGTCAGGGACCGCCATGCGGCCTGTTCCAACGCAGCGTGCCAATCCGGTCCTGGTGACTGGTCCGAGGCCATCGAGCCCGGCAGGGTTCCGCTGCCAGGATGCGGCGGTGCCGGGACAGTGTCGGGCGGTGCCGACGACTCGAGCCCGATGCTCGGCCCTCGCGGCGGCACAAAAGCGCTTCGTTCGCTGGCCGCGGAGGGTGCGGTGGGGATCTCGTCTACCTGTCCGATGACGGACCTGTCCCCGCCGCCCCCGGCATCGTGCGCCACCTGAGTCGCGAGGGCGGCCTTGTCGTAACGGCTGCGCCACAGCGTGAGGTTGGCATCCGGTTCACATGCGAGGACCCAGGCCTGCACTAGTTCCCAGCGCGGCAGATCCCTGCCCGTGGTGGCGGTACTGAGGGAGGCGGGGCTCCAGTTGACGGTAGCGGAGAGGTCGTTGAGTGTGAGTCCGGCACGGCGGCGGAGCTCGCGCAGTTGCTGCGCGAGCTCCGCCAGGGCCGGAACGGACGTGTCGAGCTCACGCTGCGGACGTCCGCGCTGCCCTTGGGACATGCTGGGGCCCTCCTACTGGCCGTGCGCGGGCTTTGTCGGCAGGACAGTGACGCGCTGGGCCAGGTCCAATGCGGTGGTGGTCACCAGCACGATGAGGACCAGGGCGGTGTTCGGGTCGTAGCCGTTACGGGTCAGCAGAACGGTGACCACGGCCACCACGATCACCACGACGATGCGGACAGGGAACAACGAGGGCCACCAGTCGGGGCGATGGGACTCCTGCGAATGCACCATGAGTGCCTCCTGTATGCGGAGAGGGTCGACGGTCCGAACGTGCTTGCGCACGCATCTCTGCCTGCACTGCCCGCAGTTGGCGCTGCGGGATGGTTCGCCGCCATGTGCCTGGGGCGACGGGCAGGCCTTCACCTTGCCCTGTCTCCGAGCCGCCAACCAGTCCGCGAGTATGGGGGCATTGCTCCTTATGATCTGATATGCGTTTCCCGCTGAAAAAAGCCTCGGGACGTCCGTGCGGAACTGAAAAAGTCACAATGCAGACCTTCCTTGCAGGTCAGCACACACGGGTGCCCAGTCCCGCCGCCCGACGGTCAACGCGAAGAATCGCGCCCCCTGAAGAAACGAAGACAGGCGCATAATCGGGATGGGAACACAGCCGCGAACAATGCCGTGCCCCTGCGAACGGAACTCGACGGTCCGGACGCACACCACCCGGCAGGGCCGTTGGCGCGGCCCTGCCAGAGCATCAAGACGCAGCCGAGTTCCGGACCGCTACCCAGGGGCTCGCCAGTGGATCCCCCCTCCTCGGCGAGGGGCTCTGGGTGGCGGTCAGTGTCGGAGCCGGCCGGCCAGGAGCTGCGGCCGCTCGGCAGGGGAGGCCTCAAGACGCTTCACGAAGTCCTCCAGGACGGCGTCTACACCGTCAAGGAGATCCACACCCCGAAGTACGCGGCGGACTGCGCGGAGATCGGCCTGAAGTAGCGGCGGGGCGACCGCCGGGGCCGGGCGCCCGCGGCGGCTCTCGCCGGTTTGCGGGGGGGGATACGGAATGTTGACCTCCTCCGGACGACCCGGCCCGGGCCGGGGGTGCCCCTGGCCTGTATCATGATCACGACGGCGCCAGATCGACGCCGTCGTGATGTGTGCGGCGGCGCGGCTCCCCCCTCAGGTCTCGACCCGAGCCTCAACTCAAGCCCACTCACGGTTCTTTCTCCCCCCACTTCATGCTTTTCGCCAGCACTGCTGGGCGCGCCCGCACGCCCGCCGGAGACAGGAGCCGTCGTGGTACTGACGACACGGAGACCGAGAGCCGCGGCGGTGGCACTCACCGCCGCACTGACCGCGCTGACACTGGGCTCCGCCCTTCCCGCGACCGCCGCCGGATACTCCGCGTCGGCCGGTCCCTGGACCGCCGCCGCCACCCTGACCGGCGCCGAGGGCCAGCAGAGCCTGTTCGACGTCAAGGCGGCCGGGGACGGCACCGTGTTCGCCCTGTGGCTCGACAAGGCGGCCGGCGCCACCACCTGGGACGTCCAGGCGGCCGTCAAGCCGGCCGGCGGCAACACCTGGGGGGCGCCCCACACGCTGGCCACCGGCCGCGGCAAGAACGCCGAGGCCGACCTGGCCGTGACGGCCGACGGACACGCCGTGGTGACCTGGCTGGACGGCGACAGCGGCGCCCTCGCCGACCTCGCCGCGACCTGGGACCCCGCCCAGGGCAGTTGGTCCGCCCCGGCACCGCTCACGGCGTACGACGGCTCGTACCTGTCCCCGGCCCGTCTGGCCGCCGCGGCCGACGGCACCCTCACCGCGGTATGGACGCAGGGCGACGGCTCGCTCCAGTACCAGGTGATGACCGCGACCCGCGCCCCCGGCGCCCTGAGCTGGTCCGCGCCCGAGCCCCTCGGGTCCAACTCCAGCGGCTACATCTACGACCTCTCGGTGACGGTGGCTCCCGACGGTGCGGCCAGCGCGGCCTGGGACGCGTACGGCTTCTTTACCGGGGACCACGCCGTCACCACCGCCACCCGGGCCTCGGCGGGCGGCGGTTGGAGCAGCGCCGCCGTCCTGCCCGGCACCGACGACACGTCCGGCCACGTGCAGGTGACGATGGACGCCAAGGACGCCACCACCGTCCTGTGGCGCACGAACATTGACGGCAACGACGGCGGCGGCGACCTGAAGTCCGCGACCCGGACCGCCCCGTCCGGGGCCTGGGGGGCCGCGCAGACCGTGACGGCCGCGTTCGGATCCAGCGACACCAGCGAGCCCCTGGCCGCTCCCGACGGCGACGTCACCTATGTGTGGGCCGGCTGGAGCAGCACCGCTGGTGAGTACGTCGTCCGGGCCGTCACCCGGAGCGCGGGCACCGGCGCCTGGTCGGCGCCGAAGACGCTGTCCACGGGATACGTCAACGCGGAGGTGTCCGCCTCCATCGGCGCCGACGGCACCGTGCAGGCCGTGTGGCCGCAGACGCCCAGCATCGACAACGGCGACGACCACTACCTTCAGTGGGCGGTCCGGGCCGACGGCACCTGGAGGACGGCGACCGCGCTCAGCAGTGTCCCCGTCCCCGCCGTCCCCAACACGGCCGCGCTGTCCGGCGAGGTGGCCGCGGGCCCCGACGGCCGGGCCACCGTGGTGTGGCGCAAGGCGGTGTACGCCTCACCCGCCTCTTACACCTCCCAGGTGTGGACCCAGTCGCAGACCCTGCTGGCCAAGCCGCAGATCACCTCGAAGGCCACGCTGAGCGGGACCGCCCGCACCGGCTCGAAGCTCACCTGCGCCGCCGCCTGGACCGGCTACGGCAGTTCGGTCGCATGGTCCTGGCTGCGCGACGGCAAGACCGTCTCCGGCGCCACCGGCAAGACCCGCACCCTCACGTCCACGGACTACACCCACAAGGTGTCCTGCCGGGCCATTGTCACCAACCGCGCGGGAGCGGTCACCTCCACCTCCACGGCCGTCACCGTCACCGTGGGCCCCGCTCTGAAGCCCACCACGGTCCCCGTCGTGACCGGCACACCCAAGGTCGGCACCCGTCTGACGGCCGCCCACGGCACCTGGTCCCCGGCCGCCACCTCCTACACGTACGCCTGGAAGCGCGACGGCACGGCCATCACCGGCGCCACCAAGTCCACGTACGTCCCGGTGAGGGCCGACAAGGGCCACAAACTCACCGTGAAGGTCACCGCCCACCGGTACGCCTGGACCAACGGTTCCGCCACGACCGCCGCCGTCACCGTGCGCTGAGCCCCGCCGCTGGCCCCCGCGTTCCGGGACGCGGGGGAGTTTCGGTGGGCCGGAGCGAGGCCCCTTCCCGCACCGGTGCCCAGCCGCACGGTGCTCGGATCCGTCCTGGATCCGGTCCTCGCCGGGCAGCCGTGACCCCGGCCGCATCTTCTTCCAGCGGCCTTCACCACGGTCAAGGAGCCCCGGATGGCGCCCGTTCCGCACGCGGCGCCACGACCGGGCCACCAGCCTGTGGCCGTCGGCCCCCTCTCCGTCGGGGAGAGCCGGCACACCCTCCACCACGCCGACCCGGCCGGCGCCCGGCACGGTGCGGACCGCGGCCGGGTCTGCCTGTCGGCCGCCGTCATCCGCCTCCTCGAACGCCTCGGCCGGGTGCCCGACGTGCGCCGACCCACCGCGGTGCGCCGCTCCCCGCTCGCCGCCCTGGTGAAGGCCGAGCCGCGGGAGAAGGAGGCCACTCCGGCCTGAGCTCTCGCCGGTGTACCGCAGCAGCTGTGCCGCCGGGCCGTCTGCTGGCCGTGCGGGAGTACGCCAGCAGGCGGCCGGCGTCACGAAGGTGCAGGCTGACGGTGTGGAGTGGCCCGTGGACGTCGCCCTCGCGCGGCCCGTGACGCAGCTGCCGCCGAGTCCGTCGTGGGCGTACGAGATCAAGGTCTATGGTTCTCCAGACATCCGGAGATGTCTCATTCGGGCGGACCACTTCAGTGACGGCGAACGAGAGAAGAGATCCTCCAATGGACTCCCGCATAGCACGCATACGCTCCAAGCTGGCAAAGGTCTCGTACCAGGTGCAGCGCAGCCACTCGGGGGGCGCAGAGCGTCACGCGTTTCGCGTTGGGCCGCGCATCAGTTCTGCGCAGGCGGACGCCTTCGAGGGCGAACACCACATCGAATTGCCGTCGGCCTACCGAAAGTTCCTTGTCGAGCTTGGCGGCAGCGGTGCCGGCCCCTTCCACGGTCTGCTTCCGCTGGAGGAGTGCAGGCTGTACACCATGGACCGGCAGCCGCCGGACGGCACCCCGCGGGGATTCCATCACGTGAGCCACCCGGACGCGCTGCAAGGAGACCTGTTCCTCCACATTATCGAGATGGGCTGCACCGACCTATGCCTCATCGGTGTGACCGGCCCCCTCACCGGCCGCATGCTCACCGGGAACGCGGACGGCTTCCGGCCCCCGAACGTCTCCTCGGCCCAGGACTTCCTCTCCTGGTACGAACGCTGGCTGGATCACATGCGGGACGGCAAGGACAACGGCGCTCTGGGGCTCATCTCCCCGGCGACCGTCGCAAGCGCCCCCTGGGGCCCCCGGGCCAGGGCCCGGCACCCTCTGTGGTCGCAAGCCACAGACTGCTGAAGCGACGGGACTCGGAACCGAGATCCTCACAGCCCGTGTCTCATGAGACACGGCGAAGTTTGGAGAACGCCAACAGGCGCGGGAAAGCTCAAGTGGGTGAACGCAAGTGAACCTCCGATGAGGCTTCGTCATACCAAGGTCGCGCAATGGCATTTGTTCGGCGGCTGAAGGGCCTGGCGTTGGAAAGCGCAAGGTGGCCACCTGCCCCTTCTTGCAGGCGGCTCGATTACCACTGGCCCCGGAGTATAGGAGGCACCCTCCTTGAGCGCATCTGAGTGGAGTGGAACATGGAAATCCCGTACAGGTCCGGTCTTGCAGCCGGTAGGCCGAAGGCAACGACGGTGAACTCCTGTGCGGGGAAGGATGACCCAAGAAGCGAACGCTGCCAGGACGAAAGTTCACGGGAAAGCGCAGGCCGCGGAGCCTCATCCGCTGCGCATAACCGGGCAGATACCGACCTCGATGGCCGGGCCCGAAAGGGAACCCACGTGGGTCAGGTGGATCTTTGAAGAGGCGAAGCGAGATGTCAGCACCGGGGTGCAAATTGGACGCGGCAAGCGCGAGGGATGCGGCAATCGCCTCCCTCGATCGTGAGCCAGCGAATGGAGCTCTGGACGTCTCCGATGCGCAGTACTGGCACAGCGTCAACTGGCCAGAAGCAGAGGGGCACGTACGGCGTCTTCGGAAGAGAATCTTCAAGGCTACGCAGGATGGCGACCTCAAGAGAGTTCGCAATCTTCAGCGACTGATGCTCAAATCTCACTCGAACACGCTCGTCAGCGTGAAAAGGGTGACGATGCAGAGTGTCGGACGACGAACAGCGGGAATTGATGGCGAGAAGGCTCTCAATCCGTCTGCGCCGAGGGCGGATGGTGAGGGAGTTAGGTTCTGTCTCGGCCTCTAAATCCAAGCCTGTTCGCCGGGTATACATCCCTAAAGCGAATGGTGCGATGAGGCCGCTCGGTATTCCTGTTCTGAGGGACCGAGCCCAGCAGGCGAGGGTGAAGAATGCTCTTGAGCCTGAATGGGAAGCGAACTTCGAAGGGGCCAGCTACGGCTTTCGGCCTGAGCGTGGATGCCACGATGCGATCGAGAAGATCTTCCGGACCGTCTCGACCCGCAAGTCGCGGAAACCCTGGGTGCTGGACGCTGACCTCGCGAGCGCGTTCGACCGAATCGACCATGAGCATCTGCTAGGGACGATGGGTTGCTTCCCCGCCAGGGACGCAATCCAGCGATGGTTGAAGGCCGGCGTGATGGACAGGGGACGGTTTGCGCCCACCGAGGAGGGAACTCCTCAGGGCGGTGTGATCAGTCCGCTGCTACTGAACGTCGCGCTGCACGGCATGGAGGAGGCTTTGGGGCGCCGAACAGGAATGCATCATGTGACGCTCCAGAAGTTCCCTCGCCCGGTGCGGTACGCGGACGACTTCGTAGTGTTTTGCCACTCGGAAGAGGAAGCGAAGAATGTGAAGCTCGTGCTCTCTGGATGGCTGTCGCCGAGAGGGCTTACCTTCAACGAGCAGAAGACCCGAGTGGTCAAGCTCGAAGACGGTTTCGATTTCTTAGGGTTCAACGTTCGGAAGTACGACGGCAAGCTGATCATCAAACCGAGCCGGGACTCCATCCGTAGGATCAAGCGGGAGATGAACGCAAGGGTCAAGGCCCTTCGGGGGGCTCCTGTCGAACAGGCCGTCAGAAGCCTGAACCCCCTGATCAAGGGATGGGCCACCTACTACAGAGGAGTTGTCTCCACGGAGACCTTCGCCTCACTCGACCATCATGTATGGCGGTTGACGTGGAAGTGGGCCCGATGGCGCCACCCCAAGAAGTCCAAGGCATGGATCGTGGACCGCTATTGGGGGAAGTTCCATCCTCAGCGGAACGACCGCTGGGTATTCGGCGACAAGGACACGAGTAGGTACCTGTACAAGTTCGCGTGGACCAGGATTGTGAGGCACATTCCTGTGAAGGGGACAGCATCGAAGGATGATGCCAGCCTCTCGGAGTACTGGGCCAACCGCACGCGGAAGCGCAAGCATCCACAGGCAGACGGTCCCAATGTCTACCTGGCTGCGCGACAGAAAGGGCTATGCCCTCTGTGCGGTTTGGACTTGATCGCGGGCGCGGGCTACGAGCCGGATGACGTGCGCGAATGGGCACGCTGGTTCGACGCGAAAGCCCGAACCCTCAACAGGCATCACGTCGTGTACCGAAGCCGAGGTGGATCGGATGACCGCTCGAACTTGGTCCTCATCCACACAGAATGCCACCGCCAGCTCCATGCTCGCGATGGTGGTCCGAACCCGGAGAGGAATACCTGCATGTAAGCCCTGGGGATCTGCTTGAGCCGTGTGCGTCGACGAGGCGCACGCACGGTTCTGAGGGGGGCCTCGTCCTGAGAGGGGCGGGGCCTACCCGACAGGTCCGCGGCCTGTTTCAGGACGATCCGGAGCATCCCGCGGCGCCGCTGTTTCCCTCCGAGCGGCTGCCGAAGCCGGTGGCGGCGCTGAACCTTCCGATCGCTCCGGCGATCGTCCCGGCGACGTTCCGGCGGGCGCTGCAGTCGGCATCGCGGCTGTATCTGCCCGGGCCGGTACCGGAGTTGTTCCCGCATCTGCTGAGGCATGCGTGCGCCATCCACAACTACGAGCGCGGCATGACGTTGTGGGAGGTACAGCGGATGCTCGGACATATCTGGACGACTACGACGGTCAATTACCTGGCAACGGCCCAGGCCGATCCCGAACAGGGGGACCGCTGGCTGCAGTCGGCAGCGCGGGCCGGACAGCGGCTGGTCGCGGATAAGGGGAGTTTGCGGTGAAGTGGAATCTGCGCTGGGCAGCCGCCAAGAGCGACATCTGGCGGCCGGTCCACCTGTAGGCGGCGTTCGTGAAGGTGGGCTTCACGCCGTCGCTGAGCAAGGTCGCCGCCCTGTGGGGCGGCACTCCGGTGACGGTGCGGCTGGAGGACCTGGACAAGATCTGCGCGGCGCTGGGATGCACGGTGGCCGACCTGATGGAGGCCGAGCCGGTGGCTGCCGTCGGGGGCCAGGAGGGGCAACAGCGGGCGGTCGGCAGCGAGGCGGGACCGGTGCGGCCGGTGCCGCGCAGAGACGGCCCGCGCCGGCTGCGGCCGCCGAACTGACGGTGGGGGCCGCAGTGAGGGTGCGGCAGTGTGGGCTCTGCCTGGACTGGGGCGTGTCGCGTCTGTGGACGGGCTGTGCTGGAGCTGTCGTGGCTGGCTGGAGAACCGGGAGACGGGGCGGTGTCTGCGGTGCTGCCGGGTCGGGGCTGTGGACGGTGACGGACTGTGCCGTCCGTGCGTGATCGCGGTGCGGGAGGAGATCCGGGCCGGCATCGAGGCAGTCTTCCCGGGGCCGACTCAGCTGCACATCTACGTGCTGGGTCTGGGGCAGCAGGGTGCGCGGAACCTGCCGCATCCCCGAGGTGCGGCCACTCCTTATCTGCGGCCGCGCGAGGCGCGGCAGTTGGTCGACGACCCCAGGATCTGTCCCGCGGTGATGCGCGGCCAACTGACGTTGTTTCCGGTCCGGCGGCGCCTGGAGCGGAGCGATGCCCGGCGGATCAGCGGCCGCACGTGGCCGGAGGAGGAGGTCCTGCAGGCGCTCGCCGGGCAGCGGGCGGCGAACGCGGGGCTGAGCGGGACGTGGCCGAAGATGGTGCTGCGGCTGATCAGGTGTGCGCCGGCAATCCGGGATGCCGAGGGGGAGGAACTGATCGCGCAGGAGATGCTCGATCAGGTGCAGTTGCCGTTGAAAGCTGCCGCCGCTGAACTGCTCGCGCGGGCAGGGATGTTGAGGCCGCGCACGGCCCCGCCCCCGGCGGCCTGTCCGGTGCGTTCCTGCGCGGACTGTGCGTGCTGGGGCGTTACGGCGACCCGGTGCCGTGGCTGTCGCGAATGGCGGAACAATCGTGAGCGTTACCGGGCGGACCGATGTCCGAGGTACCGGCGGGACGATCTGCCGCTGCACACGGAGGAGGGCATCTGCCGCGCCTGTCTGACCTACGTGCGCGAAGTCGGCGGCGATGTCCTTCACGCAACTCGCCTTCGCCGGACCGCTCGCGCACCAGCTCAAGCGGCGGGCCGGGGAGCTGGGGTTCGTCGTGCACAACCGGTCCGGCCCAGCCTCTCGTTCACGCGCCCGGCCCGGCACGACTCCCTGCCCGGAGGGACAGACGGTGGCTATGCCGGTAGGCCCGGGGCAGCTTTGTCTGTTCTCGATGCCGCGGACCTGGCAGCGCAAGCAGCGCGCCCGCGTCCTTGCGCTGCCCCCGTTGTCCCCACTGCCGGCTCCGGCGCAGGAGCTGCTGGGCACCTTCACCGCCGCCTAACCGCGGTCCTGGCTCGCCGACAAACGCAACGTGCCGGGCGGTGCGGCCGTGGTCTTGCATACTCTGCTGGCCCGGCTGGGGCCGCACGTGCCGATCCCCGAGCGCGACGTACGTTCCCTGGCCGGGACCGTTGCGGCCGGCACCGCCGCCACGCGCCGTGTCATCTCCTTCCTCCACGCGCACGCGCTGCTGGAGGCGGACGAACTCTCCGAGAACCCGGGCAGCTGCTCACCGACGTCCAACACCAAGTACTCCCGCACATACCGGACTTGAGTCAGGAACGGCGCGACCGGTACGACGAGCAGGCCCTGCACACGCGGATCGCTCGGCTTCCCGCTCCGATGTCCGACCAGCTGAGCACCTGGGTGCGGGCGCTGCACGGTCAAGGCCGCTACCGGCACACCCCCGCCGGCTTCCGGCGCATCCGTCGCTACCTGCGCATCGCCTGGCCGACCCTGACTTTGTGGACGGCGGCCGGGCTGGACCTGCGGCAGGTCACTGCCGATCACATCACGAGCGAACTCGCCCGCCATCAGGGCAACGTGGCCCGCGGGCTGCTCAGCGTGCTGCGCAGCTTTTTCCGGGCCCTGAAGCAGGAGCGACTGATCTTCCTCAACCCCACGGCCGGGCTGCAGCTGCCCGCTGGAGTACACCTGCCGCGGCCATTGTCCAGCGATCGGCTGGCCGGGGCCCTGGACCGGCTGGATGGTCCCGCCGCGCGCCTCATCGTCGGTCTGGTCGCCATCCACGCCGTGCGTGCCGTGGAGGTCGTCCGGCTCGACCTGGCCGACCCCGACCTCGCCCGCCGGACACTGGCGGTGCGCCGGGGTGAGGGCATCCGCCTCGTCCACCTCGACGACCTGAGCATCGACCTGGCGGCCGACCGGCTGCGCGAGCGCCGCCGCCGCTGGCCCCAGGCCACGAACCCGCACCTGCTCAGCACCTCCCAGACCTACCGGCACCCGGCCTCCCCGCAGATCAGCTATTGCGCGATGCGGGCCGTGTTCGACCAGATCGGGCTGCTGCCACGGCAGGTATGGGCCGACCGCATCCTGGACGAGGCCCGGCAGACCGCCGATCCGGTCCACCTCGTCCGCCTCTTCGGCATCTACCCCAGCATCGCCGTGAAGGACGTACACGCCGCGCACCCGGACAAGGCCCTGCCAAGGATCCGTTGATCGGCGAAACGATCACCGCCTCGGCTGCCATTCGCCGAGGAGCCGGACATCTACTGGCTCTGCCCCCGTATCAGCACGGGAATCCGTCGCGGCCTGCATCACGACAGGGGGCGTTGTTCGATCCCTGCGCCACGTTCTCGGAACCGGCTACAGCACTCGTTGGCTGAAGAATCCCGCGGATCTTCCGGCCGACTTACCGGACTCCGCCGAGAAGGCGCGTGGCGTGGCGGACGGCGGCGATGGCGTCCCGGTCGTCGGTTGTGCGGGTGGCGACCGCGATCTCCACGGGCAGTCCGTCGAACGGAACGAACCGGACGTCCGGATGTGGGTAGAAGCGGCCGGCTGCCTCGGCGTGCAAGGCGATACGGCCGGTTGTCGCCACGGCTCCCGGTATGGCGGCGGGGTGACGCAGGGCGCCGCGGTGGTGGGACCCGTCGGCGGCGGGGCCGGACCACGCTTCGAGCGCGGGATGCGCGAGGGCGGTGGGCAGCCACGGGCTGTCACTGACGTCGGCCTCGGTCAGCCGGTTGGCGTCGGCGAGAGGGGAACGGGCGGGGACGACCACGACCCGGGGCATGGTCAGGGCGGGCTCGAAGACGAGCCCGTCGACGGGGCCGGCGTACTGGACGATGCCCACGTCGACGCGGTGGCTGCGGACCGCTTCGTACTGGTCGGCCAGGTCCAGTTCGGCGTAGGAGAAGGTGACGGCGGGTTCTTGGCTGTGCACGGCCTCGGTCAGGTCCGGCCAGCGTTCGGCGAGTCCGAATCCCAGGACGCCCAGCGTGAGGAGCTTTTCGTCGGCGGCGCGGTGGTGGTGGTGTTCGGTGAGGGAGTCCACGGTGTCCAGCAGGGACCGGGCCTCGGCGATCAGCCGCTCGCCCGCAGGGGTGAGGGTCACCCGGCGGCTGGTGCGTTCGAAAAGCCTGGTGCCCAGTTCCCGTTCCAGCCGCTGGATGTGGCGGCCGAAGGGCTGGGGGCTGATGTAGTGCCGCTGCGCGGCCCTGCCGAAGTGCAGTTCCTCCGACAGTGTCACCGCGTAGCGGAGCGCCCGGATGTCCATGCGTGTGCCTCCGTGCCTCCCGCTCCGTACCGCCCGCATTGCCGGTGCTTCCGTTTACGCCAGAGGAGGCCGGGCCGTCAACACCTCGGACACGGCCGGTTCACAACCATTTCGGCTGATGATCCCCGGCGTGCTCCTCTGGTGAGGTGAGTCCACGAGAGGCACTTGCCTCTGTGGCTCGGATGACGAAGGAGTCATCATGACTCGGCATCGCGTTGTGCTGCGCGGCGGCACCGTCCTCACCATGGATCCGCAACTGGGGAACCTGCCCCGCGGTGACGTGCTGATCGAGGACGGTGTGATCGCCGCGGTGGCACCGGACCTCTCCGTCGACGAGACGGAGGCGGAGACGGTGGACGTCACGGGGCACATCGTGGCGCCCGGCATGATCGACACCCACCGGCACACCTGGCAGACGCAGCTGCGCGCCCTGTGCGCCGACTGGACCCTGGCGGACTACCTGTTCGGCATCCGGCTCGGCGTCTCACCGGCCTACCTCGCCGAAGACGTCCACCTGGGCAATCACCTCGGCGCCCTGGACGCCCTGAACTCCGGCGTCACCACGATTCTGGACTTCTCGCACTGCAACAACACGCCCGAGCACGCCGATGCCGCGATCACCGGGCTGCGGGACGCGGGAATCCGCGCGGTGTTCGGCTACGGCTTCTTCGAGTCGAACCCGATCCAGCCGCCGCACTTCACCGACCACGCCTTGCGCCTGGCGGACTTCGGGCGCGTCGCCGACACCCACTTCCCGAGCCGGGACTCGCTGGTGACCCTCGGGGTGGCGCTCACCGAGTACGGCACGCTTCCGTTCGACGCCACCCGCGCCGAGATCACCGCCGCCCGCGAACGGGACGCGCTGATCGTCACGCACACCGGTTGTGTGTGGTCACTGCCGAGCGGTGTGCGCGAATTCGCCGCGGCGGGCCTGCTCGGACCGGACCAGGTCCACGTGCACTGCAACACCCTCACCGACGAGGAGTGGCGCCTGCTGGCCGACCACGGCGCCAAGCTGTCGATCTCGGTCGAGACCGAACTCAACATGGGCATGGGCCGCCCCGCCTTTGCCGCCGCCCGCCGGCACGGCATCAAACCGACCCTGTCCTGCGACGTCGTCTCCCTCAACACCGGTGACCTGTTCACCCAGACCCGCATGGGCCTGTCCTTCCAACGCTGGGCCGACACCGAGGCGCTCAACCTCGCCGGCGGAGACCCCACGAGCGTGACCGTCACCGCGCAGGAGGCGCTGGCCTGGACCACGGTCAACGCGGCCGAGGCGATCGGACTCGATCACCGCATCGGCAGCCTCACCCCCGGCAAGCAGGCCGACATCATCGTGACCGGCGGGGCCGGCATGTCCCAGCACCCGCACCTCGACCCGGCCGGCACCCTCGTCTTCCAGACCACCCCCGCCGACGTCCGCCACGTCCTGGTCGCCGGCCGCTTCGCCAAGCGCGACGGCCGACTCACCGGCACCGACCTTCCGGCCCTGACGGCACGGGCCGACGCCTCGGCCGAAACGGTCCTCGGCCGGCTCGCCGCCGCCGGGCGCCCCCTGCCCGGCACCCCTCCGGAGGGGTGGGGCCTCATCGCCCGTATGTCGTCGGAGCTCCAGGCGACTCCGGAACACCAGCAGCCTGGAAAGTAGTTATGCGCTTCGTCACCTACACCGAAAACGACGGCAACGGCGATGGCAACGGCGTCGGCGTACTCGACGCCGACGACCTCGTCCACGCGCTCCCACCCGGTATCCGTCTCATCGACCTGCTCGACGACCCGCAGCGACTGCACGACGCCGCGGACAACGCGCTGCGCGATCCTCACGCCGTGCACCCCTACGCCTCGCTCAGGCTGCGCGCACCGATTCCCCAGCCGCCGACCGTCCGGGACTTCATGACCTTCGAGAGTCACATCGCGGGCGTGGCCAGACTGGGCGGACCAGAGACCGGCCCGCCCGAGCAGTGGTACGAGGCTCCGGCCTTCTACTTCACCAACCCCTACGCCATCCAGGGCCCGCAGGACGACGTACGCATCCCACCAGGCTGCGCGCGCTTCGACTTCGAACTGGAGGTCGCCGCCGTGATCGGCCGAGGCGGTCGGGACCTGAGCGTCGACGAGGCCGAGTCCCACATCGCCGGATACGTCCTCATGAACGACTGGTCCGCGCGCGACCTGCAATTCACGGAAATGCAGGTTCGCCTCGGCCCCGCCAAGGGCAAGGACAGCGCCACCACGCTCGGCCCGTTGTTCGTCACCCCCGACGAACTGGAGCCCTACCGCGCAGGCAACGCCTACGGCCTACGGATGACGGCCGCCGTCAACGGCAGAGTCGTCGGCGAGGACATGTGGAGCAACATGGCCTTCAGCTACGCCCAGATGATCGCCTACGCCTCGCGGGGCACCGAGGTCCGCACCGGCGACATCCTCGGCTCCGGGACCTGCGGCGGCGGCTGCCTGGCCGAACTGTGGGGACGCCACGGACTCGACGCCCACCCTCCCCTGGCCCCGGGAGACACCGTCACCCTGAGCGTCGAGCACCTGGGCACCCAGACCTGCCGCGTGACCGAGCGCGCCGCGCGCCCCATCGGCGATCTGCGGGCCACCTCGCACCCGCACGCCCTCGCACCCCACGGAGACCGCCGATGATCCCGGCCCATAGCCCGGCACCGGACGCGCCAGACACCGCAGGCACCGTGCACGCCGTGGCCCCCGGCGTGTACGCCTGGATACAGCACGACGGCTCCTGGTGGATCAACAACGCCGGGTTCGTCGTCACCGACGACCACACCGTCCTCATCGACACCTGCGCCACCGAGAACCGCACCCGGGACCTGCTGGGCGCCGTCGACCGGGCGACACCGGGCACACCGATCCGCTACCTGGTCAACACCCACCTGCACGGCGACCACACTCACGGCAACAGCCTGCTGCCCCGCACCACGGTGGTCATCGCGCACGAAACCACCCGCGAAGGCATCCTGACCGACACCGTCATCGACGGCTGCCCGCCGATCTGGCAGCCCGTGCCCGACTGGGGCGCGGTCACCCGGCGCGCCCCGGATCTCACCATCCGCACCACCCTCACCCTGCACAGCGACAGCCATCCGATCGAACTCCACCACCCCGGCCACCCCGCGCACACCAGCGGCGACCTGATCGCCTGGCTCCCCGAACAACGCGTGCTGTTCGCCGGAGACCTGCTCTTCCACCGCGTCACCCCGCTGGTGTTCATGGGCTCCCTGGACGGTGCCCTGCGCTCCCTGGACTGGATCGCCTCCTTCGCACCCGAGCACGTGGTGCCGGGCCACGGCCCCGTCATCGACGCACACGCCCTGTCGGCGGTGCTCGACCAGCACCGCGCGTACTACCGACTCGTACACATCACAGCCCAGGCCGGCCTGCGCGACGGCCTCACACCCCTGCAAGCGGCGCGCACCTGCCGCCTCGGCCTCTTCGCCGACCTGCCCGACGCGGAACGCATCGTCCTCAACCTGCACCGCGCCTACGCCGACACCACCGGCCAGCCCTTCGACCTGCCCCAGGCATTCGCCGACGCGATCACCTACAACTCGGGCCCTCTCCACAGCCAGGTCTGACCGGCGCCGTCCTGCCTCACGAAGCGCGCATCGCCCCACCATCACCCGTAAAGGCTGCACGTGAACAAAGTCCGCGACACCGCCGCCGAGGCGGTCGCCGACATCCCCGACGGTGCCTCCCTGGCCGTCGGCGGCTTCGGCCTCAGCGGCGTCCCCGACGTCCTCATCCGCGCCCTCCACACCCAGGGCCGGCTGTGAACGACTTCTCTGGCTCCAGCGGAACGAGTCCTCTGGCCCCACGGGCTTGATCGTGGTTTGAGTGTTCGTCAGAAGTGGCCCCAGGAGCGCCCTTGCGGTGGGAGCATCGATGTGCTTTCGAAAGGCAGGGGGCTCGCATGGACGGCCCGAGAACCAAGGTTGAGCTCTTCGCAGCGATCCGCCACGACTCGGGTACCGAGAAGCTGTCGATCCACGAACTGTCGCGCCGCTACGGGGTCCACCGGCGGCTGGTCCGGAGGTTGCGCCGCACTCGTCTCTTTCGCAGGTGGCAGGCTCCCCCTATAGTGGGCGCGCTCCCACCCCGGGGGCCCGCTTCCCGCGGTGATGACCGCACGACCGTCGCCCGACCCCGTACGGACAGTTCCGCCGCCGTGCATGCACCGATGCCCGAACCCGCTCCGGTCGGCCGAAGCGGGTGAGGGCGGCCGCCCCGCGTCATGCCTGTGGGACTCCGTCACCAGCCGTACTGCGATTGGAGAGTCATGTCTCGTCTTCTCGCCACCAGCGGAGCACTGGCGGCGTTATGCCTCGGGCTGCTGTCGGCCCAATCCGGGTCGGCGGCCGCCGACGCGCCAGCCGAGGGGGCCGAGGTCGTGATCAAGACGATCAACGGCTCCGGGTGCCCGGCGGGCACGGCTGGTGCCACGGTGTCCCCCGACAACTCCACGCTCACAGTGACGTACGACGCCTACACCGCCCAGGCCGGTGGCAATGCCGGACCGGCCGACGCGCGGAAGAACTGCCAGCTCGTCCTGGACGTCAAAGCCCCGGCGTCCTACACCTACGCCCTCTTCGGGCTTGACTACCGCGGCTACGCCTCGCTGCCCGCGCGCGCGACCGCCACCATCAAGTCCGACTACTACTTCCAGGGGACGACGGACGACGTCTTCCAGTCCCACCCGCTGACGGGGCCGTACCAGGATGACTGGGCTGTGTCCGACAGCGTGCCGGACAACCGGCTGGTCTGGGCACCGTGTGGCTCGCAGCGGTACCTCAACGTCAACACATCCCTGCAGGTGCGCGCCGGCTCTGGCAACCGGGCCAGCGTGGTCACCATGGGTTCGACGGACGTCCCGGGCGCCTCCTACCGGCTCATTTGGAAGCGGTGCTGACGCCCGGGGCAACGTGAGGCTCGGCGCCTTGACTGCCCGGAGGGCCGTGACCGGCCGGTGCCCCCGGCCGGTCGCTCCGATCGGCGGCTCGCCGCGCACCGCCCGGAGGCGGCTCGGCCTGTGGGTGGCGATGTACCTGCCAGGCACGGGACCCACGGGCATGCCTCTGAGGGCGCGGTCGGCCTCGTGAGCCTCGTCATGAATCCTCACCCTGATGACTCAGGTCCTGGACGGGACGCCGGACGCGCACAGCAGGGACGACCTGACCCGGATGTCCGCCCGCGAGGCGGCGGCCAGGCACTATGAGGATGAACTCGCGCACTATCGGAGTCCTCGGGAATGGTGGCGGATCGCGACGCTGCCAGACGGCGAACCGGTGGGGTTCGTCACTCCTGCCCGCAACGAGTACAACCCCATCATCGGCTACCTCGCCGTACTCCCCGCGCACCGGGCCAACGGCTACATCGACGAGATCCTTGCCGAAGGCACTCGCATCCTCATCGCGCAGGACGTTCCGCGCATCCGGCGGCCACAGATCTTGGCAACATTCCCATGGCGAACGCCTTCCAGCCCGTCGGATACGTCAATTTCGAACGCACGATCAACATGACCTGGACTGATCCAGACATGGGGTGGGGAGGCCGCAAGCGGCCTCCCCACCCCATGTCGGCCGCATCCGGAGAAAGCCCGGCGGAGTTCGTCCAGTGCTGCCCGGCCCCGGGATTCGGCGGGGGAGTCGGCGCGGCGGGTCATGCGGTCTCCGGGTTGCTGGTGTTGCGAGTGAGGAACGCTGTGATCTCGGCCCGTCGTGACGCGAGGCGGTGCTGCATGAGGGGCGGCAGCGGCGGCCGTGCGGCCAGGCGTCGGTCGATGCGGTCGAGTTCTGACTGCCAGGCTTCAGTGTTGCTACTGGTCAGAGCGACGTTCCGGCAGGCGAGGGGTTGGCATTGGCCGTGATCGGGCAGCCCCTCGGAGCGGCCTCTGCGGGCCCGTTCGCAGAGTGCCTTGCTGTGGTCATGGACGCAGGTGATGTAGGTGCCGGGATAGACGGCAGGGTCTTCCCGTTCCATGATCCGTTTCAGGCGCCGTTCATCAGTGACGACGATTCCCTGGAAGCGGGCCCGGTGGCCGAAGTCTTCGAGGCGGCGGGCCGCTTCGGCGGCGGCCGGGCCGGTCAGCTCGGTGTGTGCGTGGGCGTCGACCATGGCGAGGTAGTGCTCGCCGCGGGCGAGAGTTTGTTCGCTCTCGACTTCGGCACGGAATCCTGAGTCGCTGGTGCCTAACGGTGGAGTCGGGTATTGGAACTGTCCGAATGCCCCCCATCTCAGCGTCCCGTCCTGCCAGAAGAAGCCTGATTGTGTCGCTGAGGAGCAGCAACGACTTATCTTGATCCGGCTTCATCGCCTTCAGCGCGAAGGGACGGCCTGGGCGTGCAGCGGGCGTCCGATGAGGGAGTCGAGGATGTCGCGCGCGAGCACTATCTGCCGGACCTGGAAGCCGCCGCAGCAGAAGGGCTGCCTCGGCCGGAAGAGGACGATCGCGAACGGATGCGCGCGTTGCTCGGTCTCATCCGCTCAGCGCCGACAGGGATGAGACCGAGCGAGTTGGAGAAGGAAGTCGCGCGGGCGAAGATCGTGTCCGGTACTGACAAGTATCAGCGGTACGGCATCCTCATCGGACTTGCCGAGATCGGGGTGCTTCCCAGCCCAGCCCTGCCGCCGATGTGGGACCGATTCATCCCCACCGCAGAGAGGCACACCGCATCCCGCAGGCTACGCGGCGCGCCACGCTCGGACATCACGTTGCCACTCGCAGGATGGCGTGGAGGCGTCGACGAACAACGAGCCTCATGGCTGCTGGACACATGAGAGCAGCAGGACGTCGCCAGGAACGTCGTGAGCACCACCAGGACGCCCGGGCGTCGCGTCAGCGGCGGGCGTCTTTGGGCGCCAGCAGACTAGTGACCTCGGCAATCGCCTCCGCCGACGGGTGGAAGTAGGTTACTCACGGCGAGACCCTGGGCAGGGTGGTGTCAGTCGAGAAAAAGCGCTGCAAGCCGCAGCAGACGACGCCGTGTTTCTTGGTCGTCGTCAAAGTCCCATGGCTCGCCTACGGGCTCGTCATGGCGGGCGATGTCTTCCCGGGCCGACGAGCCTGCGGGTTTGCCGCTCACCGCAGCGCATGGGTACAGCTCCCCACGCCCCCTGGTCACTGACCGAGCGCGCACAAGGGTGCGGGTGCCGTAAGAACACTGCCCACGTCAGTACGGCGCGCGGGATGCAGGGGATGAACTCCGTCGGGTCGTCGCCCGGATAGAGGTGCAGGGCCCGCCAGTTGTGGACGCGATCCATGTACGCGGTGGCGGCCTCGATGATGTCGGCCCACCGGTGGTGTCCGAGGACGATGAACCTGTCCGGGCAGATGCTGTCGCCGTTCGGAGCTCCGAGGCCGGCGACGCACAGCCCGCGGTAGACGACGAATCCGTTGTCGGCCGCGTCCCCGCTGATGGGCTAAGGCGGTGCAGGTCGTCTTCCTGGTCCGCACCGTCGGAATCACCCCCGGAACGGTTGGGCCGGTTCTGATAGCAGGCAGCCTCGGGGGCATCCCGGGCGCAACACTCGCCAAATCCATCGGGCGCCGGTTCGGCACCGCTCGCGGAATGCTGGTGATGCAGATGCTCACCGGACCGTGGGCGCTGCTCATGCCGCTGGCGTCTGGCGGGGCGGGCTTGCTGTTCTTCGCGTCCGGCGCCTTCGTGATCGGTGTCGGCATCGTCTCGTGCAACGTCATCCTGGGCAGCTTCCGCCAGATGTACTGCCCTCCCCATCTCCTGGGGAGGGTGGTGGCAACCAGCATGATGCTCAACCAGTGCACCATTCCGCTCGGTTCCCTGCTCGGTGGCTTCCTGGGCGACGCATGATCGGGCGAATGACACACGGTTCCCCAGAAGCCCTTCGATCCCTCGCCTTGCAGGACCTGTCCCCCGAGGATGCTGAGAAGTGGCTCGGTCTGCTTCGCGCTGGCATACGTCTTGAGGTAGCAACGGACACGGACGACGCTGTGGGTCGCCTCGGTGGTCTTCCCTCCTTGCCTGCCAGCGCGGAGTGGCCGGTGTGGGAGGGGCATGGTCCGCTCTCCTTCGTCGCCTCGATCGACTGCTCGCGTCTGCCGGCGGCCGTGCTGGACATCGATCTTCCCGAGGCGGGAACGCTGCTGTTCTTCTACTTCGACGGGCAGTTGGACGACGGCGAGGCCCTCGTTCTGGCCGAAGACCGGGACAATCGAACAGCCCCCGGAAACGACGAAAATCCCGCCTGATCACGAAGATCAGGCGGGATTTCGTCAACCATTCCCAAGCGCACTCAAGAACAGTCGGGTACGGCCAGGCTCTCCATTCCGGTGGGACACGGACACCGCGCTGCCAATACCTGATTAACCGTCGCGGTGGGCGGTCAGGTGGTCGACCATGAGGTGTGCGATTCGACTCCGTTCCCATGCCGGCGACCGTCGAGGCCAGACCTCGTGACAGCCGTGGCTATCCCGTGCCCGCCATCACCCCGTGGCAAGGCGACGAACCCCAGTTCGCGCTCACCGACTACGGGCGAAGCGCAGAGTGCGCGCGTCAGCGTCTGTGTTCCGTCTGCAACACCCTGATGCCCAAGGGGCCTGTGTGGCGGGTGGTCGGTGCTGCGGAGAGTTCCGCGATCCGTGAGGCGCTTGCTGCCGGGCGTCCCTACCGCAACATGGCGGCCACACTGGAAGGTCCGGGGCACCGCGCGTGCATGCTCTACGCCTCGATGGTCTGCCCGTACCTGGCTCGCCCCAACGCGCGGCGGGGGCTGACAGCCGAAAGCCCGGACGACATGACCGCGCATGTCGTCCGGGGCGCCGTTCGTGGGCAGATGGGTGCCGTGGTGGGGTACGGCGACTACGAGTTCGGCGTCACCAAGACCAAGGTCCTGTTCCGTTTTCTCGACGTGGTCGAGTATCTGCCGCACGACACGGCCGACCAGCACCTGCCGGAACTGCAGGCCGAACTCGCCCGCTCCGGGGGCAGGTTGGGCGGCGGCGGTCAGCCGCGGTAGGTGGGCAGGCCGGTGTGCGTGGAGACCTTGACGGGACTACCGAAGCCGTGGGCGCTCTTCGTGATGGTGTACGTACCGGTCGGGGCGCGGAAGGCGATGGTCTTGCCGTTGGGTGACCAGGTGGGCTCGGTGCAGTCGGTCGTGGCGTGAGGGGTGACGTCCTTGACGGTGTTGGTGGAGCCGCCGAAGTCCTCGACGAAGAGGTGGTCGTGCCCGTGGACGGAGCGGACGAAGACGACCTCCTCGTTGTCGGGGGAGAGAGCGGGTTCGGAACCCTTGGTCAGCGCACCGCCCTGCTGGCGCAGGTAGTCGTCGCGGATGTAGACCTCGCCGGTGTGGGTGTTCTCGTAGACGGATGAGCCGTAGCTGCCGCCGACATTCGGCCAGGTGTTGTTGGTCTGGGGGATGTTGCCGTCCCCTTCTCCGTTCAGGCTGATCCTGGTCGGCCTGCCGTGGTTGCTGGTGGCCTTGACGCCCTCCAGGACGGTGCTGCCGTGGATCTTGGCCGAGAAGATGAGGTTGTTCTTCGCGGGGATCTGGTTGGCCCGGTCGGCGGCGGCCACCTGCCAGGTGGGGTGGGACCACGTCTGCCCACCCGGGTTGGCGGCGACGATGACGCGGTGGCTGCCGTCGGGGTTGGAGACGACGAGGTTGCCGTGCCCGTCGATAAAGGCGGCCTTGCCGCCGCTGGGGTTCCAGGCCAGGTCACGGACGACGGTGCCGAAGTCGACCAACTTGCCGTTGACCACAATGTGGCGGGTGCCGTCGCTGGTGGTGAGTCCCCTGGGCACGGTGAGCGTGTGGGCGGATACGGCTGCGGCGACCATCGCGGCGCTGCTCCTGGCATGGCCGCCGGAGGAGGGAGCGGCCGCAGCGGGCATCGCGGTGGCGGCCGTGCCGGACAGGGTGAGCAGTGCGGCAACACCTGCGGCGATGACGGCTGCGGCGCTCCGACGGTCACGAGCGGACATCTAGATTCCCCCCAGGGATGTGATTGACCTGCGACCAGAGTTTCGCGGGAACCGCCCGCCGTCCCCGGAACCTGAACCGGTCCGCTCGGCTTGCTGCCCTTCGCTGTACGACGAAGTCTTCCCGCCGACGGTGACGGAGCCGTGCGCTCGCCGTCACAGCTGTGCAATAGCGGGCCGGGTGACATGACGAAACATGGCCCGACCCCCCATCAGCTGTAGGGGCGCGGTCAGGGTTCGCTCAGGGGTGTTCCCTGATGATCCGGGCTGTCGGGCTGGAAGAGACTCGTTGCAGGGCCGTTCGACCGCCGGCCCCACCGTCACCACTTTGGAGAGCCTCACTGTGAACTTCTCTGCCTTCAGCCCCCGTTGGTCCGCCGTGGCGGCGTCCGGCGCTGTGCTGGTTGCCCTGGCCGCGGGTATGGCCGCTCCCGCCTCCGCCGACGTCCCGGCTCCGGTGCCTGCCACCGCGCCGTTGCCGAGGCTCGACCCGGCCAAGCTCCAGGCAGCCATCGGTGGCCTGCCGGACGCCGACGTCACCGGCGCGCTGCTGCGGATCACGGGTGGCGCAGGCCACTGGTCGGGCACCTCCGGCGTGGGCGACCTGAAAACGGGCCAGGGCGTTCCGCCCGACGCACACATCAGGATCGGCAGTATCTCCAAGGTCTTCACCGCCACCATCGTTCTCCAGCTCGCCGCCGAGCACCGGATCGACCTGGCCACGCCGGTCCAGCAGTATCTGCCGGGGGTTCTGCCTGTCGGCCTCCCGCCCGTCGAGGTCGGCCAGTTGCTCAACCACACCAGCGGCCTGCCACGCGGCGCCAACGGCCCCGAATTCGGCGACGGCAGCCCCGAATGGTTCGCCGCCAACCGTCTCAAAAGCTTCACACCTCAGCAGGCGATCGATCTGATGACGGGCCGGCCGATGCAGTTCGCGCCGGGCACCGCGCAGCAGTACAACGGGATGAACTACTACGTCGCCGGCCTCCTGGTCGAGAAGATCACCGGGCATACCTTTGCCCACGAGGTGCGATCCCGAATCACCCGGCCTCTCGGACTGCATGACACCCAGGTCCCCGACGCCGACGACCCGCGTCTGCCCGGCCCGCACTCCCACGGCTACCTGACGGTCACGTCGTCGGACGGCACCATGCATCCGGTGGACGTCACGGAGCAGAGCCCCTGGCCATGGGCCGAGGGCGGCATGATCTCCACTCCCGCCGACCTCGACCGTTTCATGACAGCTCTCTTCCACGGCCGTTTCCTCCCGCCGGCCCAGCAGGCCGAGCTCTTCACCGTCCCGGACGTCCCCAGCTTCCACAGCAGCCAGTGCCGCACCGAGACCGACGCCGGCCGTGCCTGCATGACCATGGGCATCATGAAGGTGAAGGCATCCAACGGTGTCGTGGTCTGGGGCAAGACCGGCTCCCGCCCCGGCTACACCAGCGGTGTGTTCGCCACCCGCGACCTCTCCCGCAAGATCGTCTACTCCGTCAACCCGACCAACCTCAACGGCACCGAGATACGGTTCATCCAGCAGATCGCTGCGGCCTCCTTCGGCCCCGTGGTCCCGGCCACGCACTGACCTCTCCGAAGCGCGTTTCGAACTCGCGCTCCCAGCTTGGGAAGCGACGCTGTTTGAACGGTTGCCAGGCTGCTGACGTGCGTAACTGCGATGGGCCGGGGATGGCGTGGGTGAAGACCTCAACCGCTTGCGTATCCGGTCCGGTCCGGTCACGATCGGTCCCGCTGCGGACGGCTCGAGCCCGGTGCATGCCTTGCTGTCCAGGACCCGTCACCCGCGACCACGAAGGCGCAAGGCACACTTTGCGTGTAGTAATCCCTATAAGAATGAGGATGGGCCATACATGATCACGCTCACCAAGGAAGACGGCCCAGCAGACCTGGACGGAGTGACCCGCCTGTCCATCGGGGTCTCCTGGGATCCCACTGTCGGCAGCAGCGGCGGGTTGATGGGCAAGCTTCGCCAGAAGAAGGGCACCGACCTCGACCTGATCGCCGTCGCCATGCAGGGTGGGGACCCGGTCCGCCTCGCGGGTCTCGACTCCCTGGACCCCATGGGCAACGGCGCGTTGGTCCACAGCGGCGACAACCAGACCGGCCACGGTGACGGCGACGACGAGACGGTGACCGTCGAGTTCGCCCGGATCCCGCCCAACATCACGGCGATCGTGTTCGTCGCCGCCGCGTACAAGAAGGGCAGTTCCTTCCAACTGGCGCGCAACATCAGCTTCAAGGTCTACGACGCGACCGGGGGCAGCTCTCAGCAGGTCGCCGACATCTGGCCGAGCCTGCTCACCAAGGACAATGGTTGCGCCGTGGCCAAGGCGATGCGGGTCGGGGGCAGTTGGAAGCTTGAGGTGATCAACGCGACGGGCAAGATCAAGCAGGGCGACGAGCACGCCCTGATGCACTTCGCTATCAGCAAGTAGTAGTACGTCAGTGAGGGCGGGGCGTCGTCGACGGACGGCCCTATCCGGGTCGGTTACGAGTGCATGCCTCGCAGAAGGCCGCCGATTCCGGCGCTCGTCGATGGTGGCGGTCTTGCAGGTGAGCATGTTGAACCCCGCAACGCCTGCCTCGCCCGACGCGCGCGAGCCGGGCAACTGGCATATCCCGCCCTCACCGGCAAGGCAACGCCCAGGCCGAGAGGGCCACGACCGGAAGTCGCGACCCTCTCGGGTCCCACACCCGAGCGGGTCCTCCCATCACCCCGCCGACCGGGGAAACGGCGAGATCCGCTCCCGAACAGTCCTTGCCCAGCAGGCGCCAGACCTGGTCCTTCTTACTGGTCAACGCACGGGCAGAGCCGCAGGTCCACTCGTGGATCCTCGCGCCGAGGCTGGTCGAGATGGTCCTGACGTCGACACACTTTCCGCGGCGGACGGCGACGAGCAGGTCGTCGTCGCTGTTGCCGAGCACGGTCACAGCCCTCAGCTGGAACTGCTGGTTGGCGACGTCGACCAGTTCGAAGCCGAGGAAGCGGTCCAAGGCGAAGACCACCAGCCGGGGCTCGTCGGTGGTGGGGTACTCCCCCGTGCACAGCAGCGGCAGCGCGGTGACCTTGTCGTAGGCGTCCCGCGCCAGCCGATGGGGCGGGTTGTGGTCCTTCTGGTCCTGGTCCCGGAAGGCTGCGGGCTGGCGATCCCCGGAGCAAGCCAGAAAGCTGCTGGCAGGCACCAACGTCTCCGTGCCCTCCGCCTTCTCCCCCGGTGATCTGGCAGCTCTGCTCCGCGACGGCCAAGGGGATCCTGGAGGTGGGCACGCAGGCGGCCAGTGCCGTGCTGGTGGAGGAGATCCGGTCTCGCCACAACGGCAGGGACTGGCCAGGACAGTGCAGCAGGCACGGGCACGGGACCCCGATGTGACCAGCCGGCGTAGACACCCACCCCGGTGATCACCGGTCTCGTGCCTGCGCTGTTGCCACGTCCACTCCCCCTGGACGCGGACGGACCACACGATCCCGGATCGTGCGACCGCCCTGCTCGCGGACGCGGCCTTTGCGCGGCCGTGGGACGGCCGACGAACGCCTCAGCCGGCCCGGAGACCGACCGCCAGGGTCAGTTCAAGGACCCGGTGCGGAGATGCGAGATCCGCAAACAGCTCCCGCAGCTGCGACATCCGGTACCGGACGGTCTGAGGATGGACGAACAGCTCCGCCGCCACCTCCTCGCGCCTGCCCTGGTGCAGCAGCCACGCCCGCAACGTCTCCTCCAGCCGCCGCGCGGTGGCGTCGGGCAAGGTCCGCAACGGTGCGAGCGCGCGGGCACGCAGGTCTGCCAACGCGTCCGCGTCGGCGCTCAGCACCAACTCGGGCAGGTGCTCCTCGGTGTCGCGGATATCGCCGGACAGGGAGCGCGCGCGTACGGCTCGTGCGTACGAGGCGGACGCACGCGTCCATGGCCGGGCCGGGCCGACCACGGCGGCGCGGCCGGTCAGCTGCCTCAGAAGATGTGACCGGTCGGCATCGGGGACGAGCAGCACGCCGGTGGCGTCCGGCAGATCGTCCAGGACGAGGGTGCCCGGATCGAGCGTGCGGTAGGCAGGCCGGGCCTGCTCGGCGGGCAACAACGCCGCGGTCAGTGAAACCGGAGGCTGCCACCCGGCCCGCTGCGCAGAGACCAGCAGCGCGTCCGGACTCGCCCCCGCGAGGAGGTCACGGACCAGTTGTTCCAGGTGGCGCTCATGAGCCCGGCCCCGGGCGGCCAGTTCGTCGGCGTGGCCCGCGGCGCTCGCGGCGGAGAGCTCGTCGATGTAGGCGAAGGTCAGCTCCGCGAACTTGGCGACCTCCGCGGCGGGCAGCCCCGCGGGCACAGCGCCTGCGGCCAGGCCTCGCCAGGCCACCCGGGCACCGACCCGGTACGCACTGAGCAGGGCGTCCATCGAACGGCCGTCGCGCACCTCGCCGCGGCCCAGCTCATAGGCCGCGTCACCCGCGTCACCGCCCGTGGCGTTCCCGCTCGCGAGGTCCAGATAGTGCCCCAGAGCAGTGCGCACGGACCGGCGAATGGTGGCACCCATACGGCCCGAAAGGGCGTTGGCATAGGGAGGGACCTCGTCGATGATCGCCTCGACGACCTCGTCGGCGGTGGTCCTCAGCGCGGCCCGAAGTGCGGTGACCGTCGTCTCATCCAGGGCCAGTTCCGTGGCCCTCCGGATCGCATGACTCATGTTTTTGTTCCCTGCGAACAATCCAGCCGACCAGATTTACGTCCTGCGGACAGGACTTTACGCCCTGCGGCGCACCAAGCTGGAGTCATGACGAGTGCAGCCCTCCGCAGCAGGGCGTGGAAACTGCTGGAGATGGTCACGACGCCGCTACTGCCGTCGGACTACCTCGACCTGGTGAGCCCCCTGCGCGCGGGCGCCGACCTGCGCGGGCGCATCGAGGCCGTGCACCCCGAGACGAGTGACGCCGCCACCATCGTGATCAGGCCCGGACGGGGCTGGCGAGGCCACACAGCCGGTCAGTACGTGCGGATCGGGATCGACGTCGACGGGGTGCGTCTGTGGCGTGCCTACTCGCTCACCTCGCCCGCAGACCGCCCGGACGGCCGCGTCACCATCACCGTGAAGGCGATCCCCGACGGCAAGGTCAGCAACCACCTGGTCCGCAGAGCGAAACCGGGCACCCTGATCCAGCTCGACCAGGCCACCGGCGACTTCGTACTGCCCAAGACCAAGCCCGCCAAGGTGCTCTTCCTGACAGCCGGCAGCGGCATCACCCCGGTGATGGGCATGCTGCGCGACACCGCGTTCGACGACGCCGTCATGATCCACTCCGCGCCGCAGCCGCACGACGTGATCTTCCGCAAGGATCTGCACAACCTGGCCGCGGACAAGAAACTGCAGCTCACCGAGGTGCACACCGACACAGACGGCACGCTCGACATCGCCCGCCTTGACGAACTCGTGCCCGACTGGACCGAACGCGAGACCTGGGCCTGCGGGCCCGCGGGCCTGCTCGACGCCGCCGAAAAGCACTGGAGCGAGCACGGCGTCCCACAGCGCCTGCACACCGAACGCTTCCGCCCCGCCATCGCCGTCACCAGCGACGGCGGCGGCGAGGTCACGTTCAGCACCACCGGCACGACCGTCGACGCGGACGGCAACACGCCGTTGCTGGACGTCGGCGAGGAAGCAGGCGTACTCATGCCGTCCGGGTGCCGCATGGGCATCTGCTTCGGCTGCGTCACACCGCTCAAGGCGGGCGCCGTCCGCGACCTGCGCACCGGCGAGATCACCGCCGCCGAGCCGGGCGTCCTCATCCAGACCTGCGTGTCCGCTGCGGCGGGCCCCTGCGACATCGAACGGTAGGAACATCGTGACCGCCATCGACCCCACCGCCCATCTGAGCGCACAGCAGATCGAGGAACTCGGCCGCGAGCTGGACGCCATCCGCGACGAAGTCATCGCCGCCCGCGGCGAGAAAGACGCCGCCTACATCCGCAAGGTCATCTCCGCGCAGCGCAAGCTCGAACTGGTCAGCAGGGGCGTACTCCTGTTCTCGATCTTCCCGCCCGCCTGGCTGATCGGCACCGCCGGTCTGTCCGTGGCGAAGATCATGGACAACATGGAGATCGGCCACAACATCCTGCACGGCCAGTGGGACTGGATGCGGGATCCGAAGATCCACTCCACCACCTGGGACTGGGACCACGTCTCACCGGCCGAACAGTGGAAGCACTCACACAACGAACTGCACCACACGTACACCAACGTCATCGGCAAGGACAACGACCTCGGCTACGGCATCATGCGCGTCGACGAGGACCAGAAATGGCACCCGTTCCACCTCGGCCAGCCGCTGTGGAACTTCCTCAACGCCTGCTTCTTCGAGTACGGCATCGCTGCCTACGACCTGGAACTCGGCAAGAACCTCCACAAGCGCCGCCGCAACAACCCCGAGTTCCGCGCACGCGTCAGGGCTGTGGGCCGCAAGATCCGCAAGCAGGTACTCAAGGACTACGTCATCCACCCGCTGCTCTCGGGTCCGTCGTTCCTCACTACGCTCGCCGCCACCTTCACCGCGAACCTGGTCCGCAACGTCTGGACCCACTCGGTCATCATGTGCGGGCACTTCCCCGAGGGCGTGCAGGTCTTCGAACGCCGCTCGATCAAGGGCGAGACACGCGGCCAGTGGTACCTGCGCCAGATGATGGGCTCAGCGAACATCAGCGGCAGCAAAGCCATGCACTTCATGACCGGCAACCTGTCACACCAGATCGAACACCACCTCTTCCCCGACCTCCCGAGCAACCGCTATGCCGAGGTCGCGGTGAAGGTGCGCGCGCTGTTCGAGAAATACGAGCTCGAGTACGTCACCGGCCCGCTGCCCAAACAAGTACTCTCCGCCTGGCACAAAGTCTTCCGACTCTCACTGCCGAACAAGAAGCCCAAGGTCAAGACACCGGACCGCGAGCAGGACCTCGTCGCCTGGGCCTGACGGTGGTGGTCGGCGGCCCTGAGGCGCCGGGCAGTCTGCTCGCTCCGGCGCCCCCCTCACGGACGCGACCGGCCCCGGTCAGAGGCCGCCGGTGTTGAGCAGTCGGTTGGGGGTGTCGGAGCGTACGCCGTGCAGGGCGCCGCGGGTGGCCGTGTGGTCCAGCCAGGTGTGGACCTGGGGGGCCGTGGCGTGGGGGTGGGCCGACAGGTACAGGGCGATCACGCCGGTCGCGTGCGGTGCGGCCCAGGACGTCGCGCCGCCGTCCTCCGTGGCCGTGCCACCGCCGGCGAGGGCGGCGGTCACCTTCTGGCCGGGGGCGTACAGGTCCACGCACCGCCCGTACCCAGAACCGTAGGAGCCGCCGTCGCTCCACGGGCGGTCGTTCGTCGTGGAGGCCGCCACGACGATCGTGCCGGGGACGCCGGCCGGGGAGTGCTTGCAGGCGTCGTCATGGAAGTTGCCAGCGGACACCACCGTCGGGATCCCCGCGTCGACCATCTTCTTCACGGCGGACTCCAGGGCCGCCGACCGGTGGTCGAGGTTGAGCGACATGTTCACCACCGCGGGCTTCTGCGCGTGCGCGGTGACCCACTTGACCGACTTCACCAGAGCGGCCTCGGCCGCGGCGGGGGTGCCGCCGCCCCCGCTCTCGCACAGGATGCCCTGGACCCGGACGAGTTGTGCCTTGGGCGCCACCCCGTACTTCGCCCCGCCGATGACGCCCGCGACGAACGTGCCGTGGCCGACTCCGTCCTCGCTGAAACAGTCGCCGGAGTCCCGGCCGCCCACGAAGTCGGCTCCCAGGTGGGCGCGTCCACCGAACTCCGTGTGGGCGATGTCCATCCCCGTGTCGATCACATAGACGTGAACGCCCTTGCCCGTGGCGGTGGTGGTGAGCTTTCCGTTCAGGGGCCGCGACCGCTGGTCCAGAATGTCCAGGTTCCACGGCACGCGCCGGGTGACGGGAGCCGCCGCGCTTCGCACCGCCTCGGACGACATGCCCACGACGCCCGACGACACGGGTGCCTTGTCGAACGACACCCCCGCCCCGGAGGACGTCACGGAGGACTCCTTGCCGTGCGCCGGGAGTTGCCCGCCGTTTCCGGCCACCGCCTCGGCGTCGCCGCCGCAGGCCGAGGCCCCGTACACGGTCACGACGGCCATCACCATGAGACCGGCCTTCGTCACGTTCCGCATCACGACGTTCCCCCGCATTCCTGGCTCGCACACAGTCAGCGCACAAGACGAGCACAGCGGACGAGCGGTTCCGGCAGGAACGCGACAGGCATGCGACATGGATGAGGGGAGGGGGCCTCTCGAGCTGCGGAACGACGCTCCTGCGTCGGCGGCGTTGCGTGTTCGTCGAGCCCTTCCACCATCGCGGGCGGACTGCTCCGCGAGCACGCTGTCCGTCAACTCCCTTGCGCCCGCTCGGTTCATGACCTCGTGTCAGCTTTACGCGTCGGGAGCGTCGTCTGCCTGTTTGGGTTTCGGGATGTGTCTGGAATGCGAGACGATGATCACATCAGCGATTCGGGGAAGCTCCTCTTCCGTGTCGCCCCGTCATCCACGCTCGCTACCTACCTGACCGGAAGGCCCGTAGATCAGTGACATCCAGTCTGCTGTTAATCGTCGGCGTCACCGCCGTGATCGTGTGGAGTCAGTTCTCCACGCGGCCACTCCGGTCGCTGACCTACGTGTGGGCCGCCCTCCTCATCGTGCGTGGCTGTGTTCCCCCAGGTCCGAGCCGCACGACCCCGGCCGGTATCGCGTTCCTCGTCGCCGGGCTGATCGTCTCGGTCGTAGCCGGCGTCCTGCGTGGTCGCACCATGCCGCTCTGGCGGGAAGCCGACGGGCGGCTGTACCGCAAGGGGGGCCGGGAGACCCTCCTGCTGTGGCTCGCAACCGTCGCCGGCAAGGTGAGTCTGGGCGCCGTCGCGGAAGTCGCGTTCGGTGAGCCGTTCAACGGCAACGCTCTGTGGCTCGGCCTGGGTGTCACGTTGGGGGTCCAGCATCTGGTGATGACGTCCTACGGCCGTCGTGTGCCGGTATCCGAGTCAACGTCGCCACTATCGACGAATACGCACTGATCAGGGCAGTCGAAGGGCCGTTGGTTCAGAGAAGGCGTCATCGAGCAGGGCCTGGTCTACCTGTTACGCAGAGTCAGGTCAGCCAGAACCGTATGCAGGTGGTTCTGGCCATCGACTGGTAGTGGCGGGTTCGGCTGCGCCCACGATCGGCCTCCGCCGACGGAGATGCCGTGTCCGCCAGGGAAACCTGCCGTCGTCCGACGCGTCGCGAGCTTGCAGACCGAGCGCGGCCGGGTCGATACAGCGGACGCTCAGTGCCCTGGCGGGGGACCTCAGCCGCTATGGGCGACCGGCGGCGGATGAGGCAGATGAGTCCGTGGGCCTGGAGCCGTCGGAGTGTCTGGGTGAGCGTCTTGCGGGAGATGCCGCGATCAGCTGGATCAGCTCGCCATGGCGCACCGGGACCGAAGCCACTCATGGGCGCCAAGGCACCCGCGCCAGGGGTACCTGCTGGTTCCTGTCCGAAATCTGGCCTGGGTTCACTCACCAAGGCTGTCCGCGACATCGACGTCGTGCTCGACACGGTCGGCGGCGACACCGTCGAGCGGTCACTCGACGTGCTCCGCCCAGGCGGTCACCTGGTGACACCGGTCGCCGAGGAGGATTCAAAGCTCGCGGCCAAGTGCGAGGCGGCCGGTATGCGGTCAGCGGCATCGCGGTCGACCCCGATCCGGTCGCGCTGCGCGGTCTCGTCTCACTCGTCGAACAGGGCAGGCTCCGGGTCCATGTGCAACCAGATCTTCCCGTTCGAACGCGTCGTCGACGCGCATCGGCTGCACGGGGCGGTCACCTCCAGGGCAAGCTCGTGGTCACCGTCTGATCCCGTCGGGCAGGCTGACCACCAACCGCCCGTCGGCCCCCTCAGGACGGCACGGCCGGACACCTGGTGCCGCGTGGTGGCACCGTCAGCGTGGTCAGGTAGCCGTCGACGGCCTGTTCCATGCAGGGGCCGTTGGTGACACTGCCGTGGCCATGGCCCTCGTAGGTCAGGAGCACGCCGCTGCGGCCCAGTTGCCGGGCCACCGAGACCGCCCAGGGGTAGCCGGTGGCGGGATCGTGGAGGGCGTTGGACACCAGGATCGGCGGCGCGCCGCGGGCCGCCAGGTGGTGCTGTGGGTTGGTGGTCGGCGCGCCCAGACACGCCGCTGTCATCTGGAGCGGCAGCAGTGCGGGCAGGTCGGGTGCGGTCCTGCTCATCATTCGGACAAGTGAGGTGTATTCCTGGTAGTCGTGCACCGGCAGACGCCAGTCCGCGCAGAAGACGGGGGCCGTGGACGGAAGCGGCGACACCGAGGTGGGCGAGGCGGTGAGCGGGCTGCTCGACGCCATCCCGGCGATGTCCTTCGCCAGGCCCGCGTAGTCGACGACGTAGAACTTTCTGAAGGCGACTCTGTTGACAAGATCCGGTGAAGAGAGAGGGGTTCGCGGCTTGGCGGGGTTCTCCAGCTCGCCGCGGTGCGCCCGGGCCAGCAGCCCCTGCCAGACCGTACGGACGTCACGGCCGTGCAATGCGCAGGCCGAGTTGTCGGCGCACCATTTCACGAACTCGGCGAAGGAGTCCTGTGCCGAGGCTGCCGTGGACCGCAGGAACTCACGGGTGGTGGAGACGCTGTGGTCCATCACGCTCTCCAGCACCATCGCCCGCACCCGGTGCGGATAGGTCTCCGCGTACTGCGCGCCGAGCAGTGTGCCGTACGAGCTGCCGTGGAAGGTCAGTTCGGCCTCGCCGAGGGCGGCCCGCAGGGCATCCAGGTCCTTGACCGTCTGGGCGGTGTCAAGGTGGTCGAACACCGGGCCGGTGCGTGCCCGGCAGTCGGCGCGCAGCCGCTTGTTGTAGGCCAGGGTGGCGTCGAAGTCCGCCTGGCTCGTCAGCTCGGGTGACGGCCGCTGGGCGAGCAGGTCACTGGAACAGGTCACCGGATTGCTGCGGCCCACGCCGCGCGGGTCGAAGCTGACGATGTCGAAATCGCGGCGAATCTCGGGACTGAACCGGCTGATGCCGCCGACCACCCGCTCCACTCCCGAGTCGCCGGGACCTCCAGGGCCGAACACCATCGAGCCGACGCGCGCCCCGGGTTCGGTGGCCTGACGGCGGGCCACGGCCAGACCGAACGTCGGTCCGCCCGGGTGGGCCCAGTCGATCGGCACCGTGAGGGTGGCGCACTCAGCGCCCGGGGTGTCCGGGGCGTCGCACGGCGCCCATTGGAGGGCTCCGGCGGTCACCGGCGCCGCGTTCGCGAGGGGTGCGGCGGCGAACCCGGTGACGGCGGCGATCGCGGTCACCGCGGCCATGGCCGTGCTCCGTACGGCGACGCGGCGTAACGCGAACCTGCCTTGTAACAGCATGAATCATCCTCCGGACATGGCGTGGCGTGAGTGATCCGCACAAGAAATGTGCCGACCCGGTCGGGGCTCCCTCGACCACGCTAGGCGCACTGGCGACCGCCCGGCCCCCTTGTCAGGGGCCGTTCCGGGGCGCGTCAGGGACGACTCAGGGGCGACTCGGGGCGAACCAGGCCCCGCGCCACGGCCCGTCCGCCCCCAGCTCCACAGATTGAGGTCTGTCATGCATGCGTCCGAGCTGAGTCGGCGTTCCGTTCTCGCCGGAACCGCGGCCACCGCTGCGCTCGTCGGCCTCCCGTCCCTCCATGCCCAGGCCGCGGAAACCATGGTCGGGGCACCGGATTCGTCACCGGAGTGGTGTTCCATCCCGCTGTGCGAGGGCTCGCCTACGCCCGTACCGACATGGGCGGCGCCTACCGCTGGGACGACGGCGCGGCCCGCTGGATCCCGCTGCTGGACTGGCTCAGCCAGGACGACCAGAACCTCCTCGGCGTCGAGTCCCTGGCCATCGACCCCGCCAGCCCGGACCGCCTCTACCTCGCCCTCGGCACCTACGCCCAGCCGTGGGCGGGCAACGGCGCGGTCCTGCGCTCCGACGACCGCGGGGCGACCTGGACCCGTACCGACCTCAAAGTGAAGCTCGGCTCCAACGAGGACGGCCGGGGCACGGGTGAGCGCCTCCTCGTGGACCCGCGCGACAGTGACACCCTGTGGCTGGGCACCCGGCACGACGGCCTCCTCAAGTCGACGGACCGGGGCGCCACTTGGAGCGCCGCGACGGGCTTCCCGCCTGCCCCCAGCGCCTCCGGCCAGGGCGTCACCCTTCTCGTCGCCGCCGAGCGCACCCTGTACGCCGGCTGGGGTGACGGCGACGGCACCTCGGCCGCTGTCACCTTGTACAGCACCACCGACGGCACCACGTGGGTACCCGTCGCCGGGCAGCCGGCCGGACCCGAGGCCAAGATGCCGATGCGGGCCGCGTACGACAGCCGGCGCCAGGGAGCTGTACGTGACGTACGCCAACGCCCCGGCCCCAACGGCCAGTCCAACGGCAGCGTGCGCAAACTGGCCACCACCACCGGTACGTGGACCGATGTCACCCGTGAAGCCCGGCGGCTCCGACGGCTTCGGATACGGCGGGGCCGCCGTCGATCCCCAGCGCACCGGCACCGTCGTCGTCTCCACCAACAACCGCTGGTCGTCGGGCGACACCCTGTTCCGGACCACCGACGGAGGCCGGACCTGGACCTCTCTCAAGGACTCGGCGACCATCGACGCGTCGGAGTTCCCTTTCCTGAAGTGGGGCAAGGACGCGCCGACGTTCGGCTGGTGGATCCAGATGGTCGCCATCGACCCGTACGACTCCCAGCACATCGTCTACGGCACCGGCGCCACCCTCTACGGCACCCCGCGACCTGAAGAAGTGGGCCCCGCAGATCCGCGGCCTGGAGGAGACGTCGGTGCTCTTCCTGATCTCACCCCCGACCGGCCAGGCACACCTGCTCAGCGGCTCACGGGACATCGGCACGCTGTACCACGACCGTCTCACGGCGTCTCCGGCCGGCGGCCTGGCGACCAACCCGGTCTTCATCACCGCCGCGGGCCTCGCGCAGGCCGCGAACAAGCCGTCCTACGTGGTCCGTTCGGGTAACGGTGACAACAGCAACGGTGCCTACTCCAACGACGGCGGGCAGACCTGGGCGCTGTTCGCCTCCCAGCCCGCCATCGCCAAGGAGGCGGCGGGGCCGATCGCCACCACCGCCGACGGTGGCGTGCTGGTGTGGTCCTTCGTGCGCGGGGACGGCTCGAAGCACCCGGCCCAGCGCTCCGGGAACAACGGCGCCACCTGGTCCGAGGTCTCCTCCTTTCCCATCGGCGCCACACCGGTGGCGGACCCGGCCGACTCCTCGGTCCTGTACGCGTTCGACACCGGCACGGGAGTGCTGTTCGCCAGCACCGACAAGGGGCTGACGTTCACAGCCCGGGCCACCGGACTCCCCTCCGGTGACCCCGGGTTCCAGTTGGTCGCCGCGCCGGGACGCTCCGGCGATCTGTGGCTCAGCGCCAAGAGCAACGGGCTGTACCGGTCCACCAACGGCGGCTGGTCCTTCATGAGGGTCGCGAGCTGCGAGGCCTCGTACACGCTCGGGTTCGGCGCGGCTGCCAACGACGCCTCCTACCTCTCGGTCTACCAGGTCGCCACGGTGCGGGGCGTCACCGGCGTCTACCGCTCCGACGACGCCGCGACGACCTGGCGACGCATCAACGACCACCAGCACTAGTGGGGTTGGATCGGTCAGGCCATCACCGGGGACCCCCGCATTCCCGGCATGGTGTACCTGGCCACCAACGGCCGGGCATCCAGTTCGGGCAGTCCGCCTGACACTCCCGTACGAGGCCGAGTGTGCGATCGGGAGCTCCGGCTGTATGGCATGTGATCCATGCCATACAGCCGGGGTGCATAGCGGGGGGCGGGCCAGTGTCTTAGTGAAGGGTGCAGGGGGTTCGCGGTCGTGCGGCGGCGCGTGGTGGTCGATCGATCGATGGGTCAACCGCCCCTCGTCATGGGGGACTGGGGAAAGGCCGGTGAGTCCGGCAGGGGGGCAAGGGGCCATGCCGATGGGGCAGTTGCGGGCCGGCGAGTTCGACCGCTTCGTGGCGGCCCGGTGGTCGGTGTTGCTTCACCTGGCGCGGCTGCTGACGGGTGGTGACCGGCACCGAGCCGAGGATCTGCTGCAAGAGGCGCTGGTCAAGCTCTGGTTCGCCTGGCCGAAGGTGGGCGAGCAGGCGCCCGAGGCATACGTGCGCAAGGTCCTGGCCCGTGCCGCGGCCCGCTCGGCACGGCGTCGCTGGTGGGGCGAGTACCCCGTGGAGCAGCTGCCCGATCCGCCCGAAGCGGCGGACGCGACCGCCGCCGTGGACGAACGGACCCGGCTGGAGGCGATGTTGGCGTTGCTGCCGGCGCGGCAGCGCACCGCGGTCGTGCTGCGTTACTACCAGGATCTGCCCGAGCGGCAGGTCGCCGAGGTGTTGGGGTGTCCGGTGGGCACCGCCCGTTCTCTGACGGCGCGCGGGGTCGCGCGTCTGCGGCTGCTTCTGTCCGACGCGGTCGAACCGGTGGAGTGAAGAAGGAGCGATGGATCACTTCGAGCAGGACCTGGCCCGGATGATGCGTGACAGCCGGCAGGACACGCCGTACGAAGACCGGCACCGACACCGTCTGCGAACTGCCGTGCGTGCCCGGCAGCGGTCCCGGACGGCGTGGCTGGCCACCGGTTCCGCGCTGGCCGTCGCCGGGCTCGGAGTCGGGCTGATGGTCCTGGCGAGCTCTGTCGCTCAAGGTGGTACGGCGCCCCGGCCCCGCCCCGTCACCTCCGCCGAGTCGGTCACGGGGCCGCCGGTGGTGCGCCCGGCGTCGACCGCCGGGGAGGGTGCCGAGCCGGACTTCACGCCCACCACTTTGCCGCCGGTGCCGTATCGCCCCACCACGAACGGAAAGCCCAGCACGTGATCCTCGAGAACACGCCCGCGTCCGTCCCCGACGCGGGGAACGCGGTGGATCGTCCGCCGATCCCCTGGCAGCGGCGGCTGCGCGGTTTCGGGTACGTCGGGCACGCGCACCCGTCCGTGTACGACCGCCTGGTCGCGCCCTTTCCCGCAACCCGGTCCCGTCTTTGGAACGCGCTCGGGCTGTCCCCGTCGGCGGCGCGCTGGTCGGGATGGGGCGGGCCGCTCCTGGTGGCGTTGCTCGCCGGGCTGCCGCGCTTCTGGCGTCTGGGCGGTCCGCACGCGGTGGTGTTCGACGAGACGTACTACGCCAAGGACGGCTGGTCGTTGCTGCGGCTCGGTTACGAGGGCACCTGGCCGGACCGCACGATCGCCGACCCGCAGATCCTGGCCGATCCGCAGGTGATCTCGCTCTCCGACACCGGCGCCTTCGTCGCGCATCCGCCCATGGGCAAGTGGGTGATAGCCGTCGGGGAGTGGATGTTCGGTCTCACGCCTTTCGGCTGGCGCTTCATGACGGCGGTCCTCGGCACCCTGTCGGTGCTGATGCTGTGCCGGGTGGGGCGTCGTCTGTTCCGTTCGTCGCTGCTGGGCTGCCTCGCCGGGGCGCTGATGGCGGTGGACGGCCTGCACTACGTGATGAGCCGCACCGCTCTGCTCGACCTCGTCGTCATGTTCTTCGTACTGGCGGCGTTCGCGAGCCTGCTCGTCGACCGCGACCAGGCGCGCGCCCGGCTCGCGGCGGCGCTGCCGGCCGACGAGGACGGCCGGGTACGCCCGGACGCGCACACCGGTGATCACGCCGGGACGGGAGTGCGGCCCTGGCGAGTGGCAGCGGGCGGCTTCCTGGGGCTGGCGGCGTCGACCAAGTGGAACGGTCTGTACTTCCTCGTCTTCTTCGTGGTCCTCACCGTGCTGTGGGATGTCGGCACGCGCCGGGTGGCGGGGGCTCGCCGCCCTTACCTCGCGGTACTGCGCAAGGACCTCGGCTGGTCGGTACTGTCCGTCGTTCCGGTCGCCGTCGTGACGTATCTGGCGACATGGACCGGCTGGTTCCTGTCGAACGACGGCTACGGACGCCACTGGGCGGACGGCCGGGGCGGCGCCTGGTCGTGGATTCCGGCACCGTTGCGCAGCCTGTGGCATTACGAGTCGGGGGTGTACCGGTTCAACATCGGTCTGCACATTCCGCACAAGTACCAGTCGAATCCATGGAGTTGGCCGGTTCAGGGCCGACCTGTGCTGTTCCACTACCAGTCACCGGAACCCGGCACCGACGGCTGCCACTCGACGACCGACTGCTCACAGTCGGTCCTCGCCCTGGGCACACCGCTGCTGTGGTGGGCGGCGTGCTGCGCGCTCGTGTATCTGCTGTACCGGTGGGCGCTGCGCCGCGACTGGCGTGCGGGCGCCGTCCTGTGCGCGGTGGGTGCCGGTTATCTGCCGTGGTTCCTGTACCAGGACCGCACGATCTTCTCGTTCTACGCGATCGTCTTCCTGCCGTACCTGTGCCTGGCCGTCACCATGATGCTGGGGGCTCTGCTGGGTCCGCCGGGCGCGGCTCACGGTCGCCGGGTGCGTGGTGCGGTGGCTGCCGGTGTGCTCGTCCTGCTCATCGCCTGGAACTTCATCTACTTCTTCCCGATCTACTCCGGGCAGACGATCCCGTACGCCGACTGGCACACCAGGATGTGGCTCGACAGCTGGATCTGAGCCCTGCGCGCCGGGTACGTACGGATTTACTCCGCAAGCCTCTGAGGCTCCGACGGGTGCGCCCGTCGGAGCCTCAGTGCCGTCAGGCCAGGCCGAACCGCTCGGCGTGCACCTGCAAGGGGGGAACCTGCAGACCGCGCAGGGAGGTGAGTACGGCCGAGGTCATCGCGGGCGGGCCGCAGACGTACACGTCGCGTTCCATGATGTCGGGAACCAGGGCGCGGAGGTTCTCCGGCTCGAACGGCGGGCTTCCCTCGCCCGTGCGGCCGGTGAGCAGGTGCAGTTGCCCGCCGAGGCCCGTGACCAGATTTCGTACCTCGTCGAGCAGCACGGCGTCGGCCTCGCTGCGCACCCGGTAGAGGACGACGACGTCACCGGCCGGTTCCTCCTCCAGCAGGGCCCGAACCGGCGTGATCCCCACACCTCCGGCGATCAGCAGGGTGCCGGGCCGGGTGCGGTGCAGTGAGGTGAACGCCCCGTACGGTCCTTCGACGAACGCGCGGGTACCGACCGGGAGATGCCGCAGCCCGGCGCTGGCGCTGCCGGCCGCCTTGGCCGTCAGGCGCAGCGTGCGGCCGTCGGGCGCCGCCGACAGCGAGAAGGGGTTGGCCAGCCACCAGTGGTTGTGCCCGGGGAACCGCCAGATGCAGAACTGGCCCGCCATGGCCGGCAGCTTGTCGAGGTGACGGCCGGTGACGTACACCGACACCACGTCGTCCGACTCCGCCACCACGTTCACGACCTCGAACCGGTGATAGGCGTTGCGCCGCAGGGGCATCACGATCCGTCCCGTGATCAGGGCGCCGAACGCGAACAGCCACAGGGCCCACCAGTAGGTCTTCGCGAAGGCGGAGGAGGTGAACGTCGTGGTCTCCTGCAACTGGTGGACGAACGCCAGGCCCAACGCGATGTACAGCAGCAGGTGTACGCCGTGCCACGTCTCGTACCGCAGCCGCTGCCGTACCTGTCGGGCGGAGACCGCGCCGATCGCGACGACGATCGCGGCGGCCCCCATCCCGAGCAGGGAGGCGGGTACGCCGGCGAGCGAGAAGAACGTCTTCGTCATCGACGTGTTGGAGAGCTGCGCGTAGCCCAGCACCACCAGCACGGCGTGGGTGAGGATGGTCCACAGCAGGGTGAAGCCGACCCAGCGGTGCCACACCGTCAGCCGGTCCATGCCGATACGGCGGTCGAGCCACGGCAGCCGGGCCACCAGCAGCAGTTGGAACAGCATCAGCACCGAGGCGTGCAGCCCGAAGAACTTGGCGACGGTGAGCACCCCGTTCTTGCCGGTCCCGGCGGTGAGGAACAAGGCCTCGACGATCACCAGATTGACGATGACAAACGTCCACAGCGCCCATCGCGCCGCGACCACCGGAGGTATGGTGCCTTGCCGCACCTGTGTAGTTGTCGCCTCCACCGCTTCCCCTTATTTGTTCATGTGGCGCATGCGCGCCCGACGCAGCGAGGTCGTGAGGCCCCGAGCGTCCTGATCCGATACGGCCCCTGAGCGGGGCAAGAATACGGAACTTGGCGAGAAGTAGGCCCTACTTGGCCTCAACTGTTCTTGTTCCGAGATCGGCACGCCGGCCGAGCTGACCACGCGTGCCTCGTGGGGTGCCCTGCGACCGTCGCAGGGCGCCCCCTTGTTTCCTCTCCATCACCCTCGTGACGCGCCGAAGGCGTCGCCGCGAGGGTTGGTTCAGTGGCCCTGGCAGCAGGAACCGCCCGACGCCCGGCCGGCGCCCAGCGTCTTCATGCCCCGCGCCGCCTCGGCCCGGGCCCGGCCCGTGTCCGACTTCGCCTCGTGGACCACGCGTCCGGAGACCAGGGTGTACTGGACCTTCGTGGCGCGGATCTCCTTCACGGGCACCTTGGTGATGTCCTGGTCGAGGACGACCAGATCGGCCCGTCGGCCCGGCCGAACGGTTCCCGAGTTCCCGTCGTGCAGTTGGTACGCCGCGCCGGCCGTGTGCATGGCCAGCGACTGGAACCGGGTCAGCGCTTCGCGGGTGTTGAGGGGCGGCTGGTTCTCCGCGGGGTTGCTGCGGTCGATGGCGGTGGCGATCTGGGTGAAGGGAAGCAGCGGGTCGACGGGCCAGTCCGAGCCGCCGGCCAGCAGGGCCCCCGCCCTGGCCAGGCTGTGAGCCGGGTACAGGCGCGCGTATCGCTCCGGCCCGACGTAGGGCCGCAGCGCGTCGTTCGTGAACGAGGAGGGCATCGCCCACTGCAACTGCATGCTCGCCACCACTCCGGCGCGTGCGAAGCGCCGGTAGTCGTCCGGGTGCACCAGCTGGAGGTGGGTGATGGTGTGCCGCCGGGAAGCATGACCGTGGTGGGCGACGGCCTCGTAGGCGTTCAGGGCTGTACGGACGGCGCGGTCACCGATGGCGTGGGCGTGCATCTGCCAGCCGTCCGCGTCCAGGGCGCGTACGAGATCCCGGTAGTCCCTGTCGCTGACGTGCAGGGGACCAAGGTTGTCGGTCGGCCTGCCCTGGGCGTCCAGGTACGGGTCCAGCAGGGCGGCGCTCTGCGCCGGGAACTCCATCACGCCGTCGAGGAACACCTTGACCGTGGTGAGCCGCAGCCTGGCCGGTCCGGCGAACCGCCCGCGTACGCCGCGCAGGTACTCGGCCGCCTCCTTGGGCTTCTTGGCGAGTTCCGCGTCGATCACCAGCGCGGGAGTGACGTGCTGCGGCAGCAGCCCCCTGGCCATGAGGTCCGCGTAGGTCTTGACGGACTCCTCGGCGCTCGAGGCGTCGAGGAAGGACGTGATGCCGGCGGCCAGGAGCATGCCGGCCATCTTGACCTGGGCGGCGAGAATCAGCTCGGCACTCGGCGCGGGGATCACCCCGGAGACGAGCCCTTGTGCGTCGTCCTTGAGCAGACCGGTCGGTTCCCGGTTGGCGTCCCGGACGATCTGTCCGCCCACGGGGTCGGGCGTGTTGCGGTCGATTCCCGCGAGGGCGAGTGCCCTGCTGTTGACGAGGCTGTTGTGGAAGTCGGAGCCCTGTAGGTGGATCGGGCGCCGGGTGTTGAGCGAGTCGAGGAGCGACTTGTCGCCCACGGTGCCCGCGGGCAGCAGTCCGACGGGGTTCCAGTCGGCCACCTGGAGCCAGCCGTCCGGTTCCTGCGCCGCCGAGGCGTCCAGCAACTCCTGGAGTTTCGCGCGGAACTGCGGAATCGTCATGCTCACGTTGCCCAGCGACGGATTCAGGGACTGCGCGGCCGCTCCGAGCGGGTGCATGTGCCCGTCCTGGATGCCCGGCATGACCGTTCCGCCGTCGGCGTCGATGACGACGGTACGGGGGCCGATGCGACGGCAGATGTCCGTGTTCCTACCGACCGCGAGAACCTTTCCGTCGCTGCCGACGGCCACCGCCTGCGCCGGCGTGTCGCCCCAGGCACCGGTGAACACCCGCCCGTTCAGCACGACGGTGGCCACCCGCACCGGCGCGCTCCCGGTCGAGGCCTGGGCGGCGGTACCGGCGCCGGCCACCGTGAGGGCGCCCGCGCCGGCCGCGGCCAGGAACGTCCTGCGGTGCAGGGGGCCGACCGCGGGTGTCTCTGAGGTGCCGGGAAGAACAACTGACATCCGATAACTCCTCACCCGGCGGCCGTCCAGGGCCGCCGATGCCGGGTACGCTCCGCGATTAAGGTCTTAACCACAAGCCGTCACAGGGCTGTTGGGAAGCAACAGGCACTGTTGGGGTATTCATGAGAAGTTCGCGTGTCTGGCAACGCCCCACGCTCGACGCCGTGGCCGCGCGGGCCGGCGTCTCCACGGCCACGGTGTCGAACGCGCTCAACGGCACCGGGCGGCTGTCCGAGACGACCAGGCAGCGCGTGCTCACCTCGGCACGCGAACTCGGCTACACGCCGGCCAGCACGGCCCGTGCGGTGGCCCGCGGCGGCACCGGAGTACTCGGGCTGACCATGACGACGTACGGCGATCTTCCCGTCGCCTACACCGAGATCCCGTACTACGCGCAGTTGGCGCTCAGCGGCATCGCCGCAGCCCATGAGCGCGGTTACCTGCTCATGGTGATGCCGAGTTCGCTGTCACCGTGGACGTGGCTCAACACGCCGATGGACGGCGTCATCCACGTCGATCCGCGCGCCGACGACCCGGTGCGTTCCCTGCTGCGGCAACGCGGCATCCCCATGGTCTGCGACGGCCGACCGCCCCAGCCGCACTGGTGCGACGCGTGGGTCGACACCGACTACGACGCGGGCCTGCGCCTCCTGCTGGGCCATCTCACCGAAGCCGGCGCCCGGCGGATCGGGCTCTCTCTGCCGCTGCACGACATCGAGTACCCGCACCAGATCGAACGCGCCTACGCGACCTGGTGCGCCGAACGCGACCTGCCCGTCCTCGTCGAGGAGTACGCCTCGCTGCCCGACTACTTCACGGCTGAACGGGACGCGGTCGGCCGACTGCTCAGCCGCGATCCACGACCGGACGCGGTCATCGGCGTCTACTCCGACTCCGGTCACAACATCCTCGCCACCGCCCGGCAGCACGGGCTTCGGGTGCCGACGGATCTTCTGGTGGCGTGTATCAGTGAGGACTCGGACTACGCGACGACGGCGCCGCCCGTCACCACGCTCAGCCTCCGCCCGGACCAGGTGGGCAACGAAGCGGTGGATCTGCTGATCGCTCTCATCAACGCCCGCGGCGGCATGGAGCGCCACCGGCTCGTGCAGCCGGTCCTGCACCCTCGCCGCTCCACACGACGGCCGGTACAGCGAGGGAACGGCACACCCTGACCGCCGGGGACGTGGTTGCTGGTCCGGCCGGGCTACTGTCCGTCGGCGGCGATGTCCCAGTGCTCGATGATCTTTCCGTCGACCACGCGGAAGATGTCCGCGACGACGTAGTCGGAGCTGAAGACCCACACCAGGTCCCCGTCGGCGAGGGTGTTGCCGAACCGGGTCCCTCCACCCTCGGTGGATGAGGCGCTTCCGTCAGGGGTGCTGCTCGGCGAGGGGGCGCCCTGAGCGCCCGGCTGCAGGAACTGCTTCAGCGGAGCTGTCCCGTTCGCGACCATCGGGTTGTGCTGGTAGTACCGGGGATCCCAGCTCTTGTCGATCACCGTGGCGTCACCGTCGGAGAGCTTGCGATACGCGTCGACCGCGAACGTCCGGTTCTTCTCCTCCTGTTCCTCGGACGGGGTCGGCGCCCCCTTCGGGTACCGGTAGACGTCGCTGAACAGCGAGTTCCCGCTGGCCGTCTTCGCCGGCACGGTCTGCGTGATGCCCCAGTGCTCGACGACCCTGCCGTTGCTGACCCGGTACAGGTCGGCCTTCGCCTGGCCGGTCGCCTCGTTCGCCGGGGTGGCCGACGCCTGCCAGTGCACGGCCACCAGGTCCCGGTCGGCGGCCACGCGCCTGACGGTCGCCACCGCACCCGGAATCTCCGCCTTGACGTGCTCGAACTCCTCGATCTGCCCGTCGACTCCGCCGGGCACCGACTTGTCGTGCTGCACGAAGTCGGTGCCGACGAGCTCCTTCACCACATCGGGCTTGTCCTTGTTGAACGCCTCCGAGTACAGGCGCAGAACGAGCGCCTTGTTCCGCTCCTCGGAGGCTGACGACGAGCCGGCCGCGGAGGACGTGGTCGACGGGTCAGCCGGGGCACTGCCGGACGCGCTGCCACAGGCGGTCGCGAAGCAGGCCACGGCGGCAATCCAGGGCAGAGTCTTCCGGTATCTCACTGGGTTCTCCTGTGTACGGTCAGATGCTCGATGCTGGTACTACGGGTGTTGACCTCGCGCTTCACCTTCTGCGCCTGCTCCCCGTAGTCCCGGCGGGCATCTCCATCACATCGCGGCTGCTCGCGGCATTCACTCCGCCGACCGGCGGGACCACCCCCGCCGACAGGCGGCGCCGACCATCCGAAAGTGGGAGGCGCGGCGTCCCCGTACGGCCCGCCGGGTCCTCGAACGGTGCGGTGAGCAGGCTCGCGTGGCAGGGATGTACGAGTTCCGCGTCGGCCCCGGTCTTCGCCGCAGTCATCCGCACGTGCGGAGCCGGGTGACGGCCTCGGCGAGCATGCGGCGGCAGAACGCGAGGTGTTCGGGGCCGAAGCCGCGGGGACCGCACTCGACGACCAGCAGCAGGCCCAGGTAGAGCTGGTAGAGGGCCAGCCGGTGCTGGAAGGCCGGGCCGAAGTCGAGGTTGCCGCCCGCCTCGGTGTAGCCGGCGACGAGGTCGCTGTCCGGGCCGACGTCGCCGCCGAAGGCGAGCGAGATCAGTTCGGCGGCCGGATCGCCCCAGAACGCCCGCTCGTGGTCGATGAGTCCGGTGATCCGCGCGTGCGTCCCGTCGTCGGTGGGGTCGATGAAGATGTTGCCCGGCCACAGATCGAAGTGGACCAGCCTGGGTTCCGTGACCTCGTCGAGGGCGTGGCCTCCCTCGCTGACGAGCCTTCGGATGTCGGCGGGCGGCACATCCAGCGGGGACCGCCAGCGCTCGGCGTCCTCCAGGAGCGCCTCGACCATCGCGGTGAACGCCGTCCGCCAGTCGGTGGTGCGGAGCCCGGACTGCGCGGCCGGGTAGCCGAATTGGCCGTCCTCGGGTGCCAGGGTGTGCAGGCGGGCGGTGATCGCGCCCAGTTCGCGGCGCGTCGCCGCCTCAGCCGGGCGGGTCAGGCGGTCGGCGACCTTGTCCCACCCGGCGCCCTCGATGACCGAGAGGACGAGGAACTCCTCCCCCGCGTAGAGCAGTTCCGGAGTCGGCACCGCGCCGTCGGGAAGCTCGGCCATGCGTCGATAGACCATGGCCTCCGTCCCGAGGATGCCGCGCTCGTAGCGCAGGACAGCGGCCCCGGACGGCGGGGCGAGTTTGACGACTGCGGGCCGGCCGTCGTCGAGCAGGACGCGGTAGACGGCGCTGAACCAGCCGTCGGACAGTTCGCTCTCCACCCGGCATCCGACTCCGGTGCCGGCGCGCAGCAGGGCGTCCAGCTGGTCGGGGGGCAGGTGTCGCTTGGTCTGGCTGTGCATGGCGGCATGCTTTCGGGTCGTGGGCGTTCTGCGGGCGTGTGCGTGAGGTCGGCGGCGGTGAACCGCCCTGAGGGCACTGGCCCGATGGTGGTGGCCGCCAGTTGGCCACAGCCGGGCGATGGGTAGGTGACCGAGGGGTAGGTGACCGAGGGGTAGATGTCCGAGGGGTAGATGTCCGAGGGAGGGGTGAAGCGCATCGACGCTGCCATCACCCGTGGTAGGCGTCAATATTCTGGGGAAAAGAAAGTTTCTCTGTGTTCGCCCCCTTGTTTCCATGGAAATCTATCGTTAATTTCCTTATCCAGGTGAAGCGCTTCGACGCCCGACCGTGACCAGTTGGGATCCGATGACATCAGCCAAGCACGCACTGGTCGTCCGTGGCGGCTGGGACGGACACGTCCCCGTGGCCGCCACCGACCGCTACGTCTCCGCACTCGAGGCGGACGGCTACGTGGTGACCGTCTCCGACACCCTCGACAGCTACCTCGACGAGGAACTGCTCGCCGCCACCGATCTGGTGGTGCAGTGCTGGACCATGGGAGAGATCACCGGCCCGCAGACGGAGGGCCTGTGCCGGGCCGTCCTCGCGGGCACCGGTCTGGCCGGCTGGCACGGCGGCATCATCGACGCGTTCCGCGCCGAGACCCGCTACCAGCTGCTGACTGGCGGTCAATTCGTCTACCACCCAAGGGAGTTCACCACTTACCAGGTGCACCCCGTACCGGCGAAGGCCGACCATCCGGTGATGTCCGGCATCGGACCCTTCACCGTGACCACCGAGCAGTACTACCTTCACGTGGACCCGGCGATCGAGGTGCTCGCCGTCACCGAGTACGGCCCCGACCCCGACCATCCCGAGCTCCTCGGCACGTCGGTGCCGGTCACCTGGACCCGACTCTGGGGCGTCGGCCGGGTGTTCGTCACCACGGTCGGACACAGCCTCGCCGACCTGGAGGTTCCCGAGGTCGACGCGATGATCAGGAGGGGCATGGCATGGGCGACGCGCTGAAGGACCGGTCACCGCTGCGCATCGGGGTGGTCGGCGCCGGACAGATCAGCGGGGCGTATCTGCGTACCCTGCCCGCTCTGCCGCATCTGTCCGTCACCGCGGTCGCCGACCTGGACGAGACCCGCGCCGCCGCCGTCGCCGCCACGGTCCCCGGCGCCCGTGTCACCACCCCGGAGAAGCTGTACGCGGCCGAGGACGTCGATCTCGTCCTCAACCTGACCGTCCCCGCGGCGCACGCCGAGGTGGCCCATGCCGCGATCACCGCGGGCAAACACGTGTACGGAGAGAAGCCGCTGGCCGCCACCACCGAGGAGGCGCGGGCCGTCCTCGAGGCGGCCGACGCCGCGGGTGTGCGCGTGGGCTGCGCGCCGGATACGGTCCTCGGCACCGGCGTGCAGTCGGCCCGCGCGGTCCTGGACGCCGACGAGATAGGTACGCCCGTCGCCGCCACCGCCTTCATGGTCGTACCCGGCCACGAGTCGTGGCACCCGGCCCCGGAGTTCTACTACCGGCCGGGCGGCGGCCCACTGTTCGACATGGGCCCGTACTACCTCACCACCCTGGTCACGCTGCTCGGTCCGGTGCGCGCGGTGGTCGGCATGGCGTCCACCGCGCGCCGCGTACGCACCATCGTCAGCGGCCCGCGAGCCGGCACCGAGTTCCCGGTGGAGGTGGCCACTCACGTCACCGGCGTCCTGGAACACGAGAGCGGGGCGCTGTCCACCCTGGTGATGTCGTTCGACGTCTGGGCGGGTGTCCTGCCGCGCATCGAGGTGTACGGCACCGGCGGCTCGTTGTCCGTCCCCGATCCCAACGGCTTCGACGGTCCAGTGCGGGTCTTCCGGGCCGGGGCCGGGCACTGGGAGGACGTTCCCGTACGGGGTGGCTACGCGGGGGCCGATCGCGGCTACGGGATCGCGGACCTCGCCCGCGCCCTCGCCACCGGCACCCCGCACCGGGCGAACGGCCAACTCGCCTACCACATACTGGAGATCATGGAGTCCCTGCTCACCGCGGCCGAGCACGGGCGGGCCGTCACCGTCGGCAGCGGCTGCGGGCGGCCCGCCGCCGTTCCCGTGGACGCGCGGCCCGAAACCGAGTGAGCCGACCAGGGGACGCGCCTCGCCATGATGCCGGGCGGCGGCCCGGGTGGGCCCGCCGCTGACGACCGTACGTCGGCTGCTGAGCCAACCCACCGCAGTCGCAACGGAGTTGGGCGGAGGCCGGCCTAGACGGGCGTCGACGCCGAAGGGACGAACGGTGCTCCGTGTCCCGGCACGATGAGCGCCGGGCCGAGGGCCAGGACCTTCTCCCTGGCCGCCCGCAGTTGCTCGCGGTCGGGGGCGAAGGGGTCGTCGGCCGGTCCGTCGGCGGTCCACCACAGGTGGGTCAGGACCACCAGGCCCTCGGTGGCCGTGACCAGGGTGCTGACGTCCTCCGCCGTGTGGCCGGGGGTCGTCATGAGCGTGATCGACGGGGAGAGCCGGTATCCGTCGGCGCTCCGGTCCTCCCAGATGTCGTCCTGGTAGATGGCCATGTGGTCGTGGAAGCGGGCTTCGGGGAACAGGGCGGCGTTCAGCGTGTGGTCCGGGTGGTGGTGACTGAAGATCACGTCGGTGACGTCCTCGGGACTCAGCCCGTGAGGCGTGAGGGGGTCCAGGATGAGCCGGCGGTCCGCGACCATGCCGGGGTCGACGATCGCGACCGTCTCGCCGTCGATGAGCAGGGTGACGGTGCCGGCCACCCGCTCGTCGGCGTAGCCGGTGGTCAGGACATGGAAGGCTGCGGTCATGCGGGGGGCTCCTCGGGTGAAGGGTGTCGGGGGCCGTGCGAACCGGTCACCGGGGCAGGAGCGCCCGGAAGCCGGTGAGCAGGGCACGGAGACCGGTGTCGAAGGCGAGTTCGGCCCGGCGGTGGTCGGTGGGGGTGTCGTCGAGTACGGAGCTGAGGTGGGGGGCGGTCTCACGGGTCACGTCGGAGACCATCACGGGCGGCGCGACGAGGTCGAGGGCCGAGCCGAGGATGAAGCTCTCCAGCGCGTTGATCAGGGGCATCACCTGGCCGGTGGTGAAGCCCGCGGTCAGCAGGAGCTCGGCGACCTTCTCGTAGAGCGCGTGCATGAAGGGCTCGGCCAGCGGGGCTGTCGCGAGCAGGGGAACCGCCCCGGGGTGGGTGGCGAAGGCGGCGCGATAGGAGCGGGCCCACGTCTCCAGAGTCTGTTCCCAGGGCTGTGACGTGTCCCCCTGGTGAGGGCCTGTCTCCAGTACCAGTTCCTCCCGCATGAGCGAGATGATCTCCTCGCGGCCGGACACGTGGTGGTAGAGCGCGGAGGGGGCGACGCCGAGTTCCCGCGCCAGGGCGGGAATGGTGAGGACGCCCAGTTCGTCGACGATCCTCAGGGCCGCCGCGCCGATGCGCCTGCGATCCAGCAGAGGGGTGCGCGGCCTTGGCACGTGGGCTCCTCGTCAGTCCGTCTCGTCGGGGGGCGGGGTCGGGGCCGCCCGCAGTGCGTCACACGAAGTTTACCGAATGACTTTCAGTAAAACTCTTCCCCGGCGTTCACGGTCGCCCCTACATTACCGAAACCGATTCAGTTTCAGTTCGATATCCGGGCAACGGAAGGGCACCGCCGTCATGCAGGCCGACATCGTGTTCACCGGAGGGACCGTCAGGACAGGGGCCGCCGAAGGCCCGGTGTGCGACGCCCTCGCCGTCACCGGCGGGAGGATCAGCGCGCTCGGGGCGGAGGCGCTCGCCGCCCGCGGCCCGAGCACCACCGTGGTCGACCTGCAAGGAGGCGCCCTGCTGCCCGCGTTCGGCGACGGGCACGTGCACCCCGTCATGGGTGGGCTGGGCCTGCTCGGAGCACCCGTCCGCGAGTGCGCCTCCGTGGCGGCGATCGTCGAGGCCGTACGGCAGTGGGCCGATGAACACCCCGACGCCGAGTGGATCACCGGCGACGGCTTCGACGCCTGGCTCGCCCCGGACGGCCGATTCGACGCGCACTGGCTGGACGCGGCCGTCCCCGACCGGCCCGTGGTGCTGCGCACCATGGACCACCACACCGCGTGGGTGAACAGCGAGGCGCTGCGCCGGGCCGGATTCTCCGCCGCCACGCCCGACCCGGAGGGCGGCGAGATCGTCCGCCGGGACGGCTCGGCCGAGCCGCTGGGCACCCTGCGCGAGTTCGGCGCCCTGCTGCCCGTCCTCGCCCTCGTCCCCCAGCCGTCCCACGAAGCGCAGGTGGACGCCCTGCGCCGCACCGCCGCCCGGTTCGCCGCCGCCGGGGTCACCTGGTTGCAGGACGCCTGGGTGGAGCCGCATCACGCTGACGTCTGGATCACCGCGGCGACCAGTGGCCCGGGGCTGCCGGTCCGTGCCGACCTCGGCTACTTCCTGGGGCCGGAGCAGTGGCGTGAGCTGCTCCCGCGGCTCGCTGCCGAGCGTAAGCGGGTGGAGAGCGCCGCCCCGGGGCTGCTCACCGCGCACACCGTGAAGTTCTTCGCCGACGGGGTCATCGAGTCGGGTACGGCCGCCCTCCTGGAGCCCTACACCGACTGCCCGCACTCCCACGGCATCGCCACCTGGTCACCGGCCGAACTCGCGAAGGCCGTCACCGCGGTCGACGCCCTCGGTTTCCAGCCGCACATCCACGCGCTCGGCGACGGCGGCGTCCGGGCCTCCCTCGACGCGATCGAGGCCGCGGCCCGCATCAACGGCCCCCGCGACCGCCGCCCGGTCATCGCCCACGCCCAGCTGATCGACCCCGCCGACCTGCCCCGCTTCGCCGAACTCGGGGTGATCGCCAATCTCCAACCGCTGTGGGCCCAGCCCGACCGGCTGATGACCGACCTCATCCTGCCGAGGATCGGCCCGGAGCGCGGCGCGCGCCAGTACCAGATCGCCGCCCTGCTCGCCTCCGGCACCCGTGTCGCGTTCGGCAGCGACTGGCCGGTCACCGACTACGAGCCGCTGCGGGGCATCGCCACCGCGGTGACCCGCCAGACGCCCGAGGGCATCCCCGAGGGCGGCTGGCTTCCCCAGGAGCGGATCGACGTCACGACCGCACTGGCCGCCTATTCCGCCGGATGCGCCTACCAGGCGTTCGAGGAGAAGGAATGGGGCGTCCTGCGCCCCGGAACACGCGCCGACCTGGTGCATCTCGCCGCCGACCCTGTCGGCACCGCGCCCCGCGACCTCGCGCACCTGCCCGTCCAGGGCACCTGGCTCGCCGGCCGGCGTACACACGGCTCCGGCACACCCGGCCCCCTCCCGGCCGGGGGGCTGTAGCCTCTCGGCGTCGTCACGGCCGGGCCCGCGTACGAGGAAACAGTCCCTCTCCCCCGTCGACCTCACGCAGCACGCGGAGACCTCCATGACCGAGTCCGACACCTCCATCGCTCCCCGGCAGTCCCCGCCGGTCACCGGGGCCGGGCCGACCGGCCGGCTGCAGCGCGCCACGCTCGGCGTCGCCGACATCGTCTTCTTCGTCGTGGCGGCAGCAGCGCCTCTCACCGTCATGGCCGGCGTCGCCCCGCTCGCGATCGTCTTCGGCGGCATCGGCGCCCCGGTCGCCTATCTGACGGTCGGTGTCGTCCTGTGCCTGTTCGCGGTCGGTTTCACCGCCATGACGCCGTACATCCGCAACGCGGGCGCCTTCTACTCGTACGTCTCCCGGGGCCTGGGCCGCCCTGCCGGGCTGGGAGCCGCGCTGCTGGCGGTGTTCTCCTACAACGCCCTGCAGATCGGCACCTACGGAGCCTTCGGCTTCTTCGCCGCCGGCACCGCGAACGACCTCCTGGGCGTCGACCTGCCCTGGCCGGTCTACGCCTTCGCCGCGATCGGCGTGGTGTGGTTCCTCGGTTTCCGGTCCATCCACGTGGGCGCCAAGATCCTCGCCGCGCTGCTGATCGCGGAGACCGCCGTCCTGGTGCTGCTGGCCGGCGCGATCCTCGTCAAGGGCGGCGCGAACGGGCTGAGCCTTGCCTCCTTCGCCCCCTCCCATGTCTTCACCCTGCAGATGGGCGCACCGCTCGGCCTCGCCGTCGCCGCCTTCATCGGCTTCGAAGCCACCGTCCTCTACCGCGAGGAGGCCCGCGATCCCGACCGCACGGTGCCCCGCGCCACCTATCTGGCCGTCGGTTTCCTCGGCCTCTTCTACACATTCGTCGTCTGGGTCATCGTCCAGGCTTTCGGTGACGACGGCGTCGTCCCGGCCGCCGCCCGGAATCCCGCCGAGCTGTTCTTCACCGCCATGACCAGCTACGTGGGCGGCTGGGCCACCGATCTCCAGCGCGTGCTGATCGTCAGCAGTCTCCTGGCCTCCCTGCTCGCCTTCCACAACGCCATCACCCGCTACGGCTACGCGCTGTCCGCCGAGGGCGCCGCCCCCGCCCTGCTGGGCCGCATCCACCCCCGGCACGGCTCGCCCTGGATCTCCGGGATCGCCCAGACCGTACTGGCGGCCGTCGTCACCGCCGTCTTCGCCGCGATCGGCGCGCACCCCTACAACGAGTTCCTGCTGTGGGTGAACACCCCCGGCGTGATCGGCATCGTCACGCTGCAGACACTCGCGGCCTGCTCCGTGGCGGTCTTCTTCCGCCGCAACCCCGGTGCGCATACGGCGGGACGCCTGCGCACGACCGTCGCACCAGTGACCGCCGCGCTCCTCCTGGCCGGGATCACCGTCCTGATCTGCTCCCGCCTCGATCTGTTCACCGGTGCCGGACCCGCCGTCAACTGGACGTTGATCGCGCTCACTCCGGTCGTCTTCGCGACCGGCGCGGCACTTGCCGTACGGATCCGCCGCAGTCGGCCCGACGTGTACGCCAGGCTCGCCACCACGGACGTCGACTCCGTCTGACGGGCGCCGCGTTGCGGTCGCTGCGGGCTGCGGGCTGCGGGCTGCGGGCTGCGGGCTGCGGGCTGCGGGCTGCGGGCTGCGGGCTGCGGCAGTCGATCACGGTCGCTTCGGCGAGGCCGGCCGGGCTGTCCGGGACCGGGGAAGACGGTGCCCGGTTCTCTACAGGCTCAGGTGGTGGACCGTGAGTGCACGCTGACCGCGTAGCCGCCGCCTGGTCGGTAGGGATCGCCGCCCCAGGTGGCGTACCGGTTCCGCAGGGTCAGTCCGGCCTCGGTGCACCAGTGATCGAAGTCCGGCAGGGTTACTGTCGCGTCCGGCAGGGGCAGATGCGCCGCGTCCAGTCCCATGCCGGTGACCAGCAGGCCACCGGGACGCAGCGCGGCAGCCAGTTGTCGCACGACGGTCGCTTCGGTGCCGGGGGCAAGCAGGGGAATGACGTTTCCGGCGGCGAGCGCCAGGTCGAAGCCCGGTTGCAGACCGAGGGTGTCCAGGTGGGTCAGGTCGCAGAGGAGCCATTCCCCCGTAGGGGCCTCGCGGCGGGCGACGGCGAGCATGGACGGGTCGACGTCGACGCCGGTGCAGGAGTGGCCCATCTCGGCGAGCCGGATCGCGATGCGGCCGGTGCCGCAGCCGGCGTCGAGTACCCGCGCGGGGGCCTCCAGCAGTGCGGCACAGAAGTTGGACTCGCCGTGGATGTCGTGGCCCGACGCGGCGAGCCGCGCGAAACGCTCGGCGTACCCCTCCCCTGCCTGTCCGCCTGTCAGTTCCGCCCAGCGATCGGGTTGCCTGGTCATGTTCCGCGTGTCCTTCGGTCAACGTCGCCGACAGCGGCGAGGGCGGCGCCGTCGCGCTTTCCCTGATCGTAGACGGTGGCCTAGCGGCTGCTACGAAGCCGGCGAGTACGGGGACGGTCTGGCGCCGCGGCCGTCCATGGATCGATGACGAACCCCTAGACATCCGATCTATTCTCCCGCGACGATGATCACGTCCGCGACCGGTCCCCGAGGCGGCTGTCGCTTGCCCTGGGGAAGAGCCGATGAATTGCCGGGAGATCTCACTGTGACCGATGAATCCCAACCGCAGCGACGAAGCATCCTCAAGTTCGGCGGTGCCTTAGCCTTCGCACCTATGGCCACTCAGCTGACAGGCATCGGTACTGCCGGACAGGCCGTTGCCGCCGGGACGGACCCGTCGGCGACCGTCCGGTGGCCGACCCTGTCCCGCAAGGCGCTGCGGTACTCGGTTCCCGCTGTGGACTGGGAGTCGCAGGCCCTGCCGATAGGCAACGGCCGGCTCGGCGCCATGCTCTTCGCCGATCCCTACGTCGAGCGCGTCCAGTTCAACGAACAGAGCCTGTGGGGCGGCGTCAACAACTACGACAACGCGCTCGCGGGCGAGCCGGACAGTGCTTACGACACCGGCATGAACGGCTTCGGCTCGTACCGGAACTTCGGCGACCTCGTCGTCACCTTCGCCTCCGTGTCCCACGCCGAGGTCACGGCTCCGGGGGGACCGTACAGGACCTCCTCGTCGGAGGGCGTCGACAAGACGTACGACGGTGAGTCACGTACCAAGTGGTGTGTCGAGGGGCCCGGTTCGAAGGTGTTGTGGCAGGTCGAGCTGCCCGGCCCCGTCGAGGTCGGGTCCTACCGTCTGACGAGCGCCGACGACGTCCCGCAGCGCGACCCGCAGGAGTGGACGTTCTCCGGTTCCGCCGACGGCGCCACCTGGACCACGCTCGACAGGCGCACGCTGGACGCCCCCTTCGAGAGCCGCTTCCAGACCAAGGAGTTCGCCTGCGCCGCGAGCGCCGCCTACCGCTTCTACCGGTTCGAGTTCGTTCCCAAGGCGGGCGTCACCCACTTCCAGGTGAGCGAGATCGGCCTGGCCGGCGTCGACCTCGGCGTGGCCGGTCCGATGTACCTGTCGTCGCCGAGCGGCCATTCAGCAGGATCCGAGGGCGCGGGCGGGACCGGGGCCGAGGGCATCTCCCGTTCGGTGGACGGCGATCCGGGCACGGTGTGGCGGGTCGTCGGCGCCGAACCCGCGGTCGTCTGGCAGGCCGACCTTTCCCGCGCGGTCGCCGTCACCTCGTACACCCTGACGGCGGCCCCGGACCGGCCGCGAGACGACCCACGGCAATGGGCGCTGGAGGCGTCGCAGGACGGAAGCGCCTGGGTGACTCTCGATACCCAGAGCCCTGGGGCGCCGTTCGCCGGCCGTGGTGAGAGCCGGACGTTCCGGATCGTCAACAGCACGGCGTTCCGCGTCTACCGGCTCACCCTCACCCCGGGCGCCTCTTCGACCGGCTTCCAGATCGCGGGGATCGCCTTGGAGGGCCAGGGCTTCGACACGCGCGCACTGCCCACGGTCGTCGACTACCGGCGCACCCTCGACTTCGTCGACGGTGTCCACGTCACCCGTTTCGGCGCGCCGGGACAGCGCGTTCTCCGGGAGGCCTTCGCCTCTCGCGCCGCGGACGTCATGGTCTTCCGCTACACGTCGGAGAGCGCCCGGAGCCTCTCCGGGGCGATCGCGTTGACGTCCGGACAGGAACAGGCCCCGACGACCGTCGACGCCGGCACCCGGCGGATCACCTTCAGCGGTGTCATGGGCAACGGTCTCAGGCACACGGCCGCCGTCCAAGTGATGCAGACCGACGGCGACTTCAGTGCCGACGGATCGACGCTGCGGTTCAGCGACTGCACGACCCTGACCCTGCTCCTGGACGCCCGCACCGACTACCGGCTCGACGCCGCCGCCGGGTGGCGGGGCCCCGATCCGCGACCGGTCGTCGCCAAGGCGCTCGACAAGGCGGCCCGGCGGCCCTACGGCAAGCTGCGCGCCGAGCACACCGCCGAGACGCGGGCCCTCATGAACCGCGTCTCGGTCGCCTGGGGCACCACCGACGCCGCCGTCGTCGCGCTGCCCACCAACGCCCGGCTGGCGCGTTATGCGGCCGGTGGGTCGGACCCGACCCTCGAACAGTCGATGTTCGACTACGGCCGCTATCTGCTGCTCAGTTCGTCCCGCCCCGGTGGCCTGCCCGCCAACCTCCAGGGCCTGTGGAACAACAGCAACCAGCCCGCGTGGGCCTCCGACTACCACACCAACATCAACATCCAGATGAACTACTGGGGCGCCGAGACGACGAACCTCACGGAGTGCCACGAGGCGCTCGTCTCCTTCATCGAGCAGGTGGCGGTGCCCAGCCGCGTGGCGACCCGCAACGCCTTCGGCAAGGACACCCGCGGCTGGACCGCCCGTACCAGTCAGAGCATCTTCGGCGGCAACGCGTGGGAGTGGAACACCGTCGCGAGCGCCTGGTACGCCCAACACCTCTACGAGCACTGGGCGTTCACTCAGGACCGGGACTACCTCCGCGCCGTGGCCCATCCGATGATCAAGGAGATCTGCGAGTTCTGGGAGGACCACCTCAAGGAGCGCGAGGACGGTCTCCTCGTCGCGCCGAACGGCTGGTCGCCCGAGCACGGGCCGCGCGAGGACGGCGTCATGTACGACCAGCAGATCATCTGGGACCTGTTCCAGAACTACCTCGACTGCGAAGCGGCACTCGAAGCGGACCCCGCCTACCGAGCCAAGGTCGCGGACATGCAGGCCCGCCTGGCGCCGAACAGGATCGGCAAGTGGGGCCAGTTGCAGGAGTGGCAGGAGGACATCGACAGCCCCACCGACATCCACCGCCACACCTCGCACCTCTTCGCGGTCTACCCGGGCCGTCAGATCACCCCGCGAGCACGCGACTTCGCGGCCGCCGCCCTCGTCTCGCTCAAGGCCCGATGCGGCGAGAAGGAGGGCGTCCCGTTCACGGCCGCGACGGTGTCGGGCGACAGCCGCCGCTCATGGACGTGGCCCTGGCGGGCGGCGCTCTTCGCCCGCCTCGGGGACGGGCAGCGCGCTCAGATCATGTTGCGCGGGCTGTTGACGTTCAACACGCTGCCCAACCTGTTCTGCAACCATCCCCCCTTCCAGATGGACGGCAACTTCGGCATCCCCGGGGCCGTGGCGGAGATGCTCCTGCAGAGCCATGACGGTGCCGTCCACCTCCTGCCCGCCCTCCCGGACGACTGGAAGACCGAGGGCTCCTTCACCGGCCTCCGCGCCCGAGGCGGCTACGAGGTCAGCTGCGCATGGCGAAACGGCAGGGTCACGTCCTACAAGATCGTGGCCGACCGGGCACGGACCCGGAGGAAGGTCGCCGTGCGAGTGAACGGGGTGGACAAGATGGTGAAGCCGGTCAAGCCCTGACGGCAGCACGGCCGGCACACCGCCATCGGCCGTGCCGTCACCGATGAGATCGGTCCGTCTGCGCGTACCGGCGGTGACGGTCCGTCGGGCGGGACGGCCAGTGATCCGGAAAGTACGGGCGGCCTGCCACCCGGGGTGGCCTCGGGTGATGGCGGCGCCCGCTCATCGAGGAGGGCGGGCGGCCGGCCTCCTCGATGAGCGGCCGTCCGGCCGACAGCGCCTACCGGCGGCTGTCGGCCGGACGGCCCGGCCTCACTTCAGGTGCCGGCCGAGGAACCGGTGCCCGTCCTCCGCCTCGAACCATGGGGTGCCGGTGTGGCCGCCCAGGTTGGCGTGCAGCGTCTTCTCCTTGCTGCCGAAGGCGTCGAACAGGTCCAGGGCCCGCTGCCGGGGGTTCCCCTCGTCGTCCCACTGCAGCAGGAACAGCAGCGGAACGGTGATCTGCCGGGCCTCCTCGCGCTGGGCATGCGGCACGTAGCCCCCGGCGAAGAGGCCTGCGGCCGCGATGCGCGGCTCGAGAGCCGCCAGCCGAATGCCCACGGCGGTCCACCCCGAGTACCCGACCGGGCCGCCGATCTCGGGCAGTTCGAGGAGTGCGTCCAGAGTGGTCTGCCAGTCCGGGACCGCTTTTTCGACCAGCGGGCCGACGAAGGACTCGAAGATGTCGTCGACCGGCTCACCGGCCTGCATCGCCCGCCGGAGGTCGGCGCGGGCCTGCTCGTCGTCGGCGGAACGGGGACGGTCACCGCACCCGGCGGCGTCGATGGTCGCCACCGCGTAGCCGCGCGCCGCAGTGTGCCGGGCCCGGGCCACCAGCCGGGCCGCCCCCTTGGGCAGGCCGTTGTTGTGGGCCATCAGGACCAGCGGGAGGGGTGCGGCGGATTCAGGCGTCCACAGGGTTCCGGGAATCTCGCCGAGAGTGAATTCGCGCTCGAGGACACCGTCGTCGAGGCGCTGTTCGGAGGTGAAGTGCATGGTCGTGCCTTTCGGGAGTGCGCGTGAACGGCGCTCCCGGACGACCTATCGTCCGGCCGTGACCCCGGAGGGGAGCACCCATGTCGATACTGCGTTCACGGGTACCACCTCCTCGTTCTCTCGCACGGCCTCCAGAAAGGTAGCAGTAGCCGCCATGGCCCGCCAACGGGTTTTCGGGTCCTCACCAGGACTCCGCGGCCGGGTGCGGCACCCAGACAGCGGCGTGGCAAGGGCCGTTGGCAGTGGCCGGGCCGGTCGAAGGAAGGGCCGCGCTGCCTGCGACAACGTCGCGGGAGTTGATCAGCACGGTCGTTCCCGGCTGTCTGGTCGACCTCGATGACACCACGCCCGGGGCCGATCATGGCCCTCGGGTACATCCCGAGGCCGAACGAGGTGGCGAGCAGGCCATCACCGCCAACCACGGTGCGCAGGCTGTACGCGAACGCGTGGCTGGCCGCGTCGCCGGACAGCTTCGACGTCCTCACCACGGTGACACGACTGGGCGCGCCGGGCGCGGCGGGCGGTTCCGTTGCTGACGGAGCCGCCGGGCGGCGACCTCCGGGCGCCGCGTCCGGTGGCGGAACTGCTGGACTCCGTCGCGGGCCGGCCAGGGGCAGCTCGCGCCCGCCACCAGCGCCGCGCCTCACCGGCGGGTGCCCACCCGGAGTGACCGGCCCGAGGCCGCACCATGCCCCGAAGCCCGCCCGCCCTTCCCTCTTGCGTACTGCGCAATCCAGCCCCCATCATCAGGATTCCTGTTTGTTTATCATTGCAATGATGGGTGGCAGAGCCGTGCTGATCAATCCCGGAGTCCAGGCCAGAGGCGTGCAGCTGCTGCTCGGCCGTGTGATGACCCGCGTACCCAAGGACCTGCGCTTCACCGACATCCCGAAGCGCACCGAGACCCTTCAGGTGGAGACCGGCGCCGGAACCGTGACCTGCACCGTCTATCGCCCGCCGGCCACTGTCACGGCGACTCCCCCGGTGTACGTCAACTTCCACGGCGGCGGGTTCATTATCGCCCGCCCCGAGCAGGACGACCACATCTGCCGGTACGTGGCCGACACGGCCGGCTGTGTGGTCGTCAACGTGGACTACGCCGTGGCCCCCCAGCGCCCCTTCCCCGTTCCGGTCACCCAGGCCTACGACGTCACCGCGTGGATAGTCGAGAACGGCACCGCCCAGGGCTGGGACGGCTCCCGACTCGCAGTGGGCGGACACAGCGCCGGGGCCAACCTGACCGCCGCGGTGTGCCGGACGGCGCGCGACCGGGGCACGTTCACACCTCGGCTCCAGATCCTCGACTCGGCATGGCTCGACCAGCTCGCCGACCCGGCCACCAAGCAGGCCCTGATCGCCAAGCCGCGGCTGGCGCCTTCGCTCTTGCGGATCTTCGCGGGCGCCTATGTGCCGGACCCCGCCCAGCTCACCGACCCTCTCGTCTCGCCCGGCCTCGCCGAGGACCTCGCGGGACTGCCGCCCGCCCTGGTCATCACGGCGGAGCACGACCGCCTGCGCGACGAAGGTGCCGCCTACGCCAAGGCCCTGGAGGCCGCAGGCGTGCCGGTCACCTACCGCGACTTCGAGGGTGTGGACCACTACTTCACCCACACCGGCCCCGTGCCGGCCGCGAAGGAAGCCATCGATCTGATGGCCACCGCCCTCCGCACCGCACTCGCCGCCTGACGGTGTGACGGACGGCCAGGGAGGCGACGGCCGGTCAGCGGTCGGCGGGCGAAGCCATGGTGTGTGGACGCAGGACCATCAGCGGGCCTTCCAAGGCCGCCACCATGGCAAAGGGGAACCGATCGAGCTCCAGGCAGAGGGCGACGTCATCGGGATGCGCCCCCTGGCGCATCCCTTCCGCCAGTTCGACGGCGGCGCGTGACTCGGCGGCGCGGCGGAGGAACTCGGTAGCGTCCGTGCCAGGCTCAGCGGCCGTCCGGCGAGCGATGTACTGAGCGCATGCCAGATCTTCGTCGGCCTGCCCGTCTTCGCCCGTGACCACGAACGTCACTCTGTCGCTCCCCCGTGCCCGCAGGAGTTGTGCCGTCGCCTCCGCGACCACGAAGCCCGCGCACAGCACCAACGACGCCTCCTTGACCGCGAGGGCCCCGACCGTCCCCGCCGTTGTCTTCTGCACAACGGTTCGCCCGCGCAGGTCCACAGACCGCAGCAGGCCGGGCGAGTTGACCATGTCGAAGCCGGGCGCGGGGGGACCGTCTTTCAGAACCGCCCAATCAGGGTGGAGGGCCTTGAGCGCGAGGGCTTCGTCCAGCGACTCGGCCAGCACGATTCTTTCCGCTCCCTTGGCGAAGACCCAGGCAGCCACGGTGAAGGCGCGCATGACGTCGACCACGACCGCCACGGACGGGGTTTCGGTCAAATCGGCGATTCCGAGAAAACGAGCATCCATCCCAGCATGATCGCGCACGCCCGGCACGATGCCCCCAGAGCGCGGTGCGCGGTCACGCCGAGGCCTGTCGGCCAGGCGGCCTGTCGTGTGGGCGGCAGTCCAACCAGTCATGCCTTTAGGCGCATTGATGAACGAACCAGGGTGTTCGATCACCAATAGCCCTCTTATTGAAGGGACTTGGCCGGGACCGAGCAATACCCTTCCCTTTCTTCTGAATCTCTAGTGCAATAGCGGCACTTGGATCACACGTGTGTCGTGCGTTCGCGGATGTCCCTGACCAGGACGGCCCCCGTTGGCCCGCAGCCGACCCGTGTCACGGCCTCCGATTCCCGCGCGTTCAGCGCTCCGGGGCTCTCTCGACCCCCCACCCGAGGAGATACACATGTCCGATTCGCCCATGAAGCGTCGCGCGTTCATCCTTTCCAGCGCCACGGTCGCCATGGCAGCGGGCGCCGGAGTCCCGGTGGCCGCCGCAGCGCCGTCCCGTACGGCTCACGGCGCGCCGACACCGGTCCGGATCGTCGACGACAAGGCGACCCCCGCCACCCGCGCGCTGTTCGCGTACCTGAAGCGGCAGCAGGGCAAAGGCATCCTGTTCGGTCACCAGCACGACCTGACCTACGGGTTCACCTTCACGACACCCGACGGCAAGGCGTCCGACACCAGAGCGGCGGTGGGTGACTACCCGGCGGTGTTCGGCTGGGACACCCTCATCCTCGAGGGCGCCGAACGCCCCGGCGTCGAGGGCGGCACCCAGGCCGCGAACATCGCCGCGCTCAGCCGGTGCATCCGGCAGGGGGACGCGCGCGGCGGGATCAACACCCTCACCGCCCACATGCCCAACTTCGTCACCGGAAAGGACTTCTACGACACCACGGGCGGCGTGGTCGGTCAGATCCTTCCCGGAGGCGGGCGGCACGCGGACTTCAACGCCTTCCTCGACCGCGTCGCGAAGGCGGTCAAGGGCGCGCGGCGGCCGGACGGCACCGCGATTCCCGTCATCTTCCGCCCCTTCCACGAGAACAACGGAGGATGGTTCTGGTGGGGCGCCGGCCACACCACCTCGGCCCAGTACATCGAGCTGTACCGCTACACCGTCGAGTACCTGCGCGACACCCGGGGGGTCCACAACCTGCTCTACTCCTACTCCCCCAACGCGACGTTCGCAGGCGACCCGACCGGCTATCTGCGGACCTACCCGGGTGACCGTTTCGTCGACGTCCTCGGCTACGACTCCTACGACGAGGGTGCGGGACCGACCCCGTGGCTGGACGGTCTGGTGAAGGACCTGGCGATGGTGGTCCGGCTGGCGAACGCGCGCGGCAAGGTTCCGGCGTTCACCGAGTTCGGGGAGAGCGGGACCGAAGTGCGCGATCCGCAGTGGTTCACCAAGCTGGCGCGGGCCGTCGAGGCGGACCCGCTGGCCCGGCAGATGACGTACATGCTCACCTGGGCCAATTTCGGAGGCACCAAGCGCGCTTACGTGCCGTACCCGGGGCACGTTCTGCTGCCGGACTTCGTCAAGTACCACCAGGATCCCTACACCGTGTTCGCCGCCGATCTCCGGGGGGTGTACTCCGCTCGCACCACCGCTGTCGGAAACGCCCCGTTCATGCACCTCGTGACCCCCACCGACCGACAGCGCGTGACGGCCTCCAAGGCCACCGTCCGGGTGCGGGTCACGGGCGCGAGGGCGAGCCGGGTCACCTACTCCGTGAACGGAGGACGCGCGAGACGGCTGTGCCTCGGCGCGGACGGCTTCTACTCGGGCGACTGGTCGATCGACCCGGCCCTGTCGTCCGACCGCACGGCGACCCTCACCGTGAACGCGCGGGTGAACGGCCGGACGCTCACCGACTCGGCCGTCGTCCTGCTGGGTGAGGTCGCACCCCTGCCTGCCGGTTGGGTCGACGACTTCGAGGGGTACGCCGGGGACGACCTCGCCCTGAACGAGGCGTACACCCACGTCAACTCCCACACCACCGCCCTGTCGGCCGACCACAAGTCCTCGGGTTCCTACGGACTGGCCTACGCGTACGACTTCACCGGCGCCGAGTACACGAGCATCGGCAAGCCGGTCGTCGCGGACTGGTCCGCCTTCACCTCCCTCGCCCTGTGGCTGCGGGGCGACGGCTCCGCGAACGCCGGGGCCCTCCAGATCGTCGCCGGCGGTGTCTACTTCTGGTACCAGATACCGCTGGCCGACACGAACGGGCAGGAAGTCAAGGTCCCCTTCAGCGAGTTCACGCCCGCCCCCTGGGACACCGCGAACGCCGGAGTCGTACTCGACGCGGCCCATCTCGCCAAGGTGACGGAGTTCAATCTGTACCTCGGCCACGGAGAGGGCGCGGCGACCAGGGGCGTCGTCTACGTGGACAACATCAGGGCCGAATGACGCGTCTTCCGCGTGAGAGTGCCCCGGACTCCGTGCGGCTGGGAGGCGGTTCGCGTCCCCAGGCCGGCTACCCCGCCAGCTCGGCCAGCCACGGATGTCCGGGGTGCACACGCTCAAGCCACCCGCTGAGGGCCTCCCGCCGTGCCCGGCCCAGCAGCGGCAGCACGCCGTCGAAGTCCGCCTGGTCCTTCGGACGCGGCGCCTTGGCCTTGAACAGCAGCACCAACTCCGGCACCAGATAGGGGATTCCGTCCGCCGTCCGCTCGACCACCGCGTCGTACGGCAGCCGAAGTCCCTTGTCCCGTCGGCAGATCCACGTACCGCCCTCGTGCGGCTCCCGGAAGACGTCGAACAGGAACTGACCACTCACCGGATCCCGCGACCAGGTCTGGCGCGTGGCCGCCAGTGCCTCAGCTCCCGCGTCCGCCCAGAGGCGCCCCGCACCCACCGCGTCGAAAGCGTACTCGGGAAAGCGGGCCCGAATCAGCGGGAATGCCGCCGTGGGCACCGCGATCTCCACATCCCCGTGCGGTCGTGTCTGCCTTCCTCGGAACAGGTCCAGCGCCCACCCGGCCGCGACGCACCAGGGCGCACCGACCCCCTCCAGCCGTTGTGCCAGTTGTTCCGGCCGCCACGCGTCCGCCCACCGGGAGTCCACTTCGGCCGCGTCGAGCACGACGCCACCGGGCGGCAGGGATACGGTCACCGGCCCAACGTACTGCCCCCGCCCGAAGCGGGTGCGACCATCGGACGAGAGGCGCCGTCGGCTCAGGAGCTACCGAGGGGAACGCGGATGAGGATCGTCATCACCGGAGGCTTCGGCTTCCTGGGACAGCTGGTCGCCGACGCCCTGCTCGCGCGGCGGACCCTGTGCGGCGCTCCCGTCGAGCGGCTGGTCTGGTGACGGTCGCGCCCGACCCCGCGATCGAGGCCGTCGTCGGCTCGTGGCCCGCCGCCTTCGACAACGCGCGGGCCACGGCACTCGGTCTCCGTCCCGACGACAGCTTCGAGGCGGTCGTGCGGGCGTACATCGAGGACCACCCCGAAGCCGTCGCGGCGGGGGTCAGGGGACGTGACGGGGCATGACGGGTAGTCACCGGTCGTCATTCGCGGAGCACGAGCGATCACAGATATCCGTCATCCGACCTTTTTGAGGCTTCCTCGGCCAGTACAGGCACTACGGAGCTGCCGGCCGCAGACCCTACGTAGGGTCCGTGCATCGGCGGGAAGGGCGCGGCCCGAGCCCCGCAGCGACTAGGAGGAGATGCCGGTGAGCAATGTGGAGATTTGCCTCAAGGAGATCATGACGTCGGTCGAGGGCTCGTTAGGGACCGCTCTGGTCGACTACACCAGCGGTATGGCGCTGGGCACGCTGGGCGGCGGCAAGGACCTCGACCTGAACGTTGCGGCGGCGGGCAACACGGACGTGATCCGGGCGAAGACCCGCACCATGGAACACCTCGGGCTCAAGGGCGAGATCGAGGACGTACTGATCACACTCGGCAGCCAGTACCACATCCTCCGGCCGCTCAAGAGCCGGGGCGGCAACGGTCTGTTCCTCTACCTCGTCCTCGACCGGGGGAAATCGAACCTCGCGATGGCCCGCCACCAGCTCAAGAGCATCGAGAACCAACTCGACGTGTAGCAGGCCGCGTACGCATCGGCTCCGCACGTCCACGACTTGAAGATTTCTTCAACTGGGCACATCCGGATCAGCTCAATCCCATGGGCGTGCGGGGCGGGATGCACAAGGATCGATCCGCAGGACCGTCCGTGGTGACGCAGACAGGGTCACCCCGTCCGGATGCAGCCCGTCGAGTGCGGCAGGGAGCGAGCGATTCACCATGCAGGTCCCCCTCTACCAGGCCAAGGCCGAGTTCTTCCGCATGCTCGGACACCCGGTACGCATCCGGGTCCTGGAACTGCTGCAGAACGGCCCTGTCCCTGTGCGGGACCTGCTGAGCGAGATCGAGATCGAACCGTCCAACCTCTCCCAGCAACTCGCCGTACTGCGCCGCTCGGGGATCGTGGTGTCCATCCGGGAGGGCTCCACTGTCAGTTACGCCCTGGCCGGGGGCGACGTGGCCGAGCTGCTGCGTGCGGCTCGCCGGATCCTGACCGAACTGATCACCGGCCAGCGCGAGTTGCTCGCCGAACTCCAGCAGGCGGATCCACAGCCGGCTTTCAGCTCTGGCGAAGCGAGCGATGCCCCTGACTCCTCGGCTCCGCCGGTGCTGCGACGCGAACAGGCCGCGACCAACTGAGCACCGGGGCACCGCCGTTGGGAGCGCCCGCCGGGACGGAGTCCGCGGCGGGCGCTCCTGGCTCAGCCGAAGAGGTTGAAGGAGTTGAGGCCGGTGGCGCCCTTCGTCGCTGTCGCGAAGGTGCCGTTGCCGTTGCCCTTGTAGAGCCACAGGGTGCCGGAACCGGTCCGTGTGACGAGGTCGGCGCGGCCGTCACCGTTGACGTCACCGACCGCCGCCAGAGCGGTGGCCGACCTGAACACCGTGGTGCTCACCAGTTTGCGGCTGCCGACGGTGTACGTACCCGCCGTGCTGCTCGGGTGGATGTACAGAGCGCCGGCCGAGGTACGGCCCACGAGGTCGGGCCGCCCGTCGCCGGTGAAGTCGCCGTGGGCGACGACCTGGGCGTAGGTGTTCCAGCCCGTGCCGAGCCTGGTCGGGCTGCCGAAGCCGCCCTTTCCGTTGCCGGGATAGCGCCACAGGGTGCCGCCCGAGTCCACCGTCAGCAGGTCGGGCAGGGCGTCAGCGTTGACGTCACCGGGCGCCAGGATCTGCCGGACGGCCTGCCAGCCGCCGGCGATACGGGTGTTGACCCACTGGCCCGAGACCTTGTGCCGCCAGGACACCGTCCCTGACGTGGCCCGCACCACGTAGTCGAGGACACCGTCGCGGTTGAGGTCGCTCTGCAGCACCTTGTTGTAGCCGGCCCAGCCGGTCCCGGCCGAACTGTGGGTCGTCAGCGTCGAGCCGTTGTACGAGGACGCGGCACCGCCGCTCGACTTCCTGGCGAACAGGTCGGCCCGGCCGTCACCGGAGGCGTCCGTGTCGAAGCTCTGCGCCTGTGTCACAGCGGCGTAGGCGCTGGTCTGGGTGAACACCGGATAAGTGCCCTTCACCCCGCACCACTTGTCGCTGTTGGTCACGCCCCAGGCGAAGACGCCCACGACGCGGCCGTTCACGACCAGCGGGGCGCCCGCGTCGCTCACGCAGGGTGTCGTGGTGCTGGTGTCGTCGTCGGTGGCGGGCTCGCCCGCGCAGGTCATCGCCGACTCCACGAACGCGTCCTGGCCGCCGAGCGCGGTCTTCAGCGCGCTGTCACAGGTGGCGTCCGCCTGCATGGGCAGGGTCGCCGTCTTCAGTACGTCCGACTCGCCCGTCCCGAGACGGGCGGTACCTGTCACGCCCCAGCCCTGGACCGTGGCGTTGGTCCCGGCCGCGTACAGCGCGCTGTCGCTCGCGGCGGCGGTCTTGATGGTGGCGAACGGCAGCGTGCCGTTGAGGGTGAGCACGGCGATGTCGTGCGTGACGCCCGAGGGTCTGTAGGAAGGCTGGACCCACTGACGTTTGATCCCGATCTCGGTACTGCCGTCGAGATCGCCCCGGTACGTCGTGCCGCCCAGGATCACGGCCCTGTCCCGGTTGGTCCAGTTGCGGCCGTAAACGCACTGGGCAGCCGTCAGTACCTTGTTGGGCGCGATCAGCGCGCCGTTGCAGAACCACAGCTGGTCCGAACCGTCCAGATAGAAGAGCTGGACCAGGTACGGAGCCTTGCTGATGGTGGTCTCCGAGCCGCCCACGATCCTGGGCGTCCTGGTGGCGCTCGGGGACTTTCCTGTGCCGTTCGCGGCGGTGAACCGACGAATGCTGTTGTTCACCGCCGTGTCACCGGCGGCCGACGCGGCGTGCGTGGTCAGACCGGTGCCGACCAGTCCGAGCACCACTGCGGTCACGGTGAGGAACCTACGTATCCGGTGTGTCCATGGATCCCTGCCGTGCTGAGCGTGAACCACTCGACCCTCCAGGCGAAGAAGAAGCAGAAGTGCGTGCCGGAACATGACTTTCCGTCGGATCACCGATGATTTCCGATCATCGGCAGCACATGGTAACCACACGATTTCGCCCCTTCGTCCCCAACCGGTGGAATGCCGGGCCCTGTTGGAGCAGAGGGATGCGTGGAGACCGCCACCCTTTAGCGTCTTTTGCGGTGTTGTGCAATGAATGCGACGATAGAGCTGATGAGTGAGTCACCAGGAGAAATAAGCGGCTTCAGGGCAAGGTGACGCGTCCGAGAAGGAGTTCGCCGAGGCGTTCGGCGTCGGGCGACTCGAGAACCGTTCACCGCGAGGTCCGTCACCGTGCTCCCGCTTCCCATGCCCGGAGCCCGCGGCCGGAGTTCGTGACCGGCTGCCGCGCCGCGTATGTCCGGGCCTCCGCTGCTGGAGGACAGATGACGAACCCCACCACACCCAGGTACGGGCAGAACATTCCGGACACCGTATACGGCTATGTCTCCGCACGGTCGCAGGGCGGGACGCCGATGACCGAGGCGACCACCTTCAACTCGGCGCGGCCGTTCCACGCCGAGGGCGATGCCCGGGAGCGCGCCAAGGAGTACGCGAGGACAGCGGGGCTGAGCGTGACCGCCGAGAGCCGGCTGGGCTTCACCGTCGCCGGTACCCCGGCCTCGTACGAACAGCTCACCGGCGGCCGGATCGCCAGCTACGAGGTGCAGCAGCTGGGGCCGATGAACCGGGAACGTTCCGTCACGCACCTCGACATCGTCGGCGCCCGGCAACCCGACGCCCTCGGCGTCGGCGCCGCACCCGGCATGGACGCCATCGAGGCGGTGGCTCTGGAGCGTCCGCGCACGCCGATGCGTGTCCTGGCGGCCTCCGCCAAGCCGCCGGAGGTCGCCGCGTTCCATCTCAGCCTTCCGGACGACGTGGCCAGGCTGCTCAACGCGTCGCGTGCGCACGAGGCGGGGCACGTGGGTCATGGTGTGCAGGTCGCCATGGTGGACACGGGACAGGCCGAGCACGCCTACTTCACCGCCCACGGCTACGACATCGCCCCGACCGTCGCGCTGGTCCCCGGCACCAGCCCGGCGGAGGACCCGATCGGCCACGGCACCGGCGAGTCGGCGAACATCTTCGCCGTGGCTCCGGGCGCGCTGCTTCGCCCGTACCGTGCGAGCGACCGGGCAGGGGACCTCACGGCCGCCACGGCGGGTTTCGTGCGCGCCAAGACGGACCGCCCGCAGATCCTCACCAACTCATGGGGCGGAGACGGAAGGTTCCCGCCGCTCGGGCGGCCGAGTCAGGCTGACGTGATCTTCGCCCTGGAGATCCTGGACGCGGTGGAGCAGGGCATCGTCGTCGTCTTCTCCGGAGGCAACGGCCAGTTCGCCATCGAACCGCAGGTGCCCGGCGTGATCGCCGCGGGCGGAGTGTTCGCCGCGCAGGACAACCGGCTGCGAGCGTCGAACTACGCGAGCGGATACGACAGCCCGTGGGTCCCCGGCGTCCGGGTGCCGACGGTGTGCGGTCTGGTCGGCCTGCTGCCCAGGGCCCAGTATCTGATGCTGCCGGTGCCTCCCGGCTGTGCGATCGACGTCGACGAGAGTCAGCCGGACCCTCACGACCCGGGCGGCGACCCCGGCGACTCCACTCAGGCGATGGACGGCTGGGCGAGGTTCTCGGGTACGTCGGCGGCGGCACCGCAGATCGCGGGCGCGGTGGCCGTGCTCCTCGGAGCCCGGCCGGGGCTTACTCCCGCCCAGGTGACCGAGGCGCTCGCCAAGACCGCCACCGACATCACGGACGGCACCTGTCACCCGCGGTTCGGCAAGAAGGCCAAGGTCGGTCCCGACACGGCCACCGGGTTCGGGCTGGTCAACGTGAGCGCCGCGCTGGACTTCGTCCTCACGCACCACCCGGAGTGACCCGGCCCGGACGCGCTCCTCCGCCTCAGGTCCGTCAGAAGGGCATGCGGCCACGGGTGCGACGGCCGGACGCGCCACTGCGGCCCACGGCGCGGGAGCTCGAACGGAACGGCTTGCTGAAGAGCTTGCCCAGGACGCCGGGCGCCTTGCCGCCGGCCCGTGAGCCGGCGCCGAGCGAACGCTGGGCGCCGCGCTGGGGGTGGCGGGACAGACGCGGGGCGAGGAAGGCCAGCACGGCCAGGACCACACACAATCCGACAACTGCGGCGATGATCACGAGTCGGCTCCCTTGACTGGTGACTGGTGACTGGTCGGGAGAACACGAATGCCCCGTCCCGTTCCCCTTATGTGCCCGGCGCCCGGGAGGCTTCCGCCACCGACGGCGGAACACACTTCGTACCGAAATCGCCGTTTCAGCCGGTGGACAGCTGGTGACTCGCCAAGACAGGTGCATACGGGGCATCTGTCAGGAGGTCTGCCCGATGTCGACAGGGACACTTCTAGCGATCATCATTCCCATCGCGGTGGTGATCGTCTTGGCGGCAGTGGGGTTCTGGCTGCTCATGCGCCGCCAGAAACTGCAGGAGCGCTTCGGCCCGGAGTACGGGCGCACGATGGAGGACGCCGACAGCCGCTTGGCCGGGGAGCGCGAGCTGCGGGAACGCGAGAAGCGGCACGACTCACTGGACATCAAGCCGCTGGACAGCGGGGCCAGGGATCGCTACTCCCGGGACTGGACCGGCGTACAGGACGAGTTCGTGGACCGTCCGGAGGATGCCGTGCACGACGCGGACCGTCTGGTGACCTCCTTGCTGCACGAGCGCGGTTACCCGACGGAGGACTTCGAGCAACAGCTCAAGGACCTGTCGGTCGAGCACGGCCGCACGCTCGAGCACTACCAGGCCGCCCACGACGTGAATGTGCTGAGCACACGTCACGAGGCGACCACCGAACAACTGCGGGGTGCCATGGTGCACTACCGGACCCTGTTCGACGAGCTGCTCTCCGACGGCGGCGGATCCCGCCACGCCCCGGCCTGAACAGCTCAGGGAACGGAGAAGACATGCGACGCGAAGACACACCGGGCAACGCCGCCGCTAGCGGCCTGTCCACCGACGACCTCGCCCATCCTCGTGACACGCACACCACGGAGGAGACGGCGAGCACGTCGGCCGAAGTGCCGACCTTCCCCGGCGAGAGCACGGACACGCCGAGCGAGCCCGTGGGAGACGACGCCGGCAGCCGGCGCCAGGAGACGGACGCGGGCGCCTCCGGCGAGGAGGAGGTCCCACTGCTTCTTACTCCGGAGGACGAGGAGGAATTCCGCGCACGCTGGCAGGAGGTGCAGAACGAGTTCGTGGACGACCCGCGTGACGCCGTACACACGGCCGACACCCTGGTCGCCGACGTGATGCAGAAGCTGGCTGCCACCTTCGCCGACCACAAGGAAGAGCTGGAAGGACAGTGGAACAGGGGCGAACAGGCGGACACCGAGGAGCTGCGGCTGGCGCTGCGCCACTACCGTTCGTTCTTCAACCGGCTGCTGGTCAGCTGACCCGACGCGGCGGTCACCGCCGGGCCCGCCGGCGCGGAGTCAGTTCCGCTGCCGACGGGCCTGCTTCACCTCGCGGTCGACGGCCCAGGCGTCGGCGACCGGCCCGAGGTGACCGAGCTTGTCGGGGTTGATCACCGAGCGGATGGTCCGGATCTGCCCGTCGAGCACGTCCAGAGCCAGGATGTGGAGCACCTTGCCGTCCCGGTCGCGGAAGATCGCTCCCGGCTGGGCGTTGATCTCGTGCGGCTCGAAGGTCACATCGACCCGGGCCAGCCAGGGGATGACAGAGGCGAGCAGCCGGGCCACGTTCTCGGCGCCGACGACGGCCCTGGCCAGCTGCGGGGCCTTGCCGCCGCCGTCCCCGACCATCGACACGTCGGCGGCGAGCAGATCCCGCAGGCCGACGACATCGCCGTCGCGGAGCGCGTCGAAGAACCGCGTCGCCAGTTCCCGCCGCTCCTGACGGTCCGCTTCGAACCGGGGCCGTCCGGCCCGCATGTGCCGCCGTGCCCGTACCAGCAGTTGCCGGCAGGCCGGCTCCGACCGCCCCACCGCCGTGGCGACCTCGTCGAAGCCGAAGCCGAACACCTCCCGCAGCACGAACACCGACCGCTCGAGCGGGCTGAGCCGTTCCAGGAGCAGCAGCGCCGCCATCGACACCGAGTCGGCCAGTTCCGCGGCGCGCGCCGGGTCCTGATAGGGATCGGCGAGCAGCGGCTCGGGCAGCCACGGTCCCGCGTACTGCTCCCGCCGCACCCGTGCGGAGCGCAGTACGTCGATCGCGATCCGCGTCACCGTGGCGGACAGGAAGGCCTTGGCCGACGTCGGTCGGGTGGCCGAGCCGTCGAAGCGCAGCCATGTCTCCTGGACCGCGTCCTCGGCCTCGCCCACGCTGCCCAGGATCCGGTAGGCGATCGAGAACAGCAGCGGCCGCAGCTCCTCGAACTCGTCGACGTTGGTCACAGCGACTCCCCCTCGCGCTCCTCCCGCCCAGCCGTACGCGTCGGCGTGGGCGCCTTTTCAGTGATCAGCCGCCCGGCGGTCGTGACCGTTCAGTGGAACTGCCCGGCCTCGTAGTCGCCGGCCGGCTGGCGGGTGATGATGTTCAGCCGGTTCGCCGTGTTCATGAAGGACACCAGGAACACCAGGGCGGTGAGCTGCTCCTCGTCGTAGTGTTCGACGGCGCGTGCCCAGACCTCGTCGCTGACTCCGCCGGCCGCGTCCGCGACCCGGGTCCCCTGCTCGGCCAGTTCGAGCGCGACGCGTTCGGCCTCGGTGAAGACCGTGGCCTCCCGCCACACCGCCACGAGGTTCATCCGCAGCGGGGCCTCCCCGGCGGCCGCGGCGTCCTTGGTGTGCATGTCCACGCAGGCGGCGCAGCCGTTGATCTGGCTCACGCGCAGCGCCACCAGCTCCTGCGTCGTGGCCGGCAGCGGGGATTCCTTGAGCGCCCGGCCCGCCGCCATGAAGTGCTTGAGGGCCTTGCTGGGGTTCGGGCCGGCGAAGTAGTTCAGTCGCGCGTCCATCGTGTGCTCCTCCGTGGTCGTCAGTGGCTACACCCCTGAGACGAGGTAGCCCGACGCCCTGTGACACGGAGGCGTGTGACGGAGGTCACTGTGCTGCGGGCCGTCGGTGCGGGGCCGCTTCGGCCCCGCACACTCGCGTCAGCTGCCCAGTGCCGTGAGCACGACCGACTTGGCTTCCTCCTGGATCCGGCTCAGATGGTCCGGGCCGAGGAAGGACTCGGCGTAGATCTTGTACACGTCCTCGGTGCCCGAAGGACGCGCCGCGAACCAGGCGTTGGCGGTGGCGACCTTGATGCCGCCGAGGGCGGCGCCGTTGCCGGGGGCCTCGGTGAGCACCGCGGTGACCGGCTCACCGGCGAGGGTGTCGGCGGTGACCTGGCGCGGCGAGAGCTTGGCGAGCAGCGCCTTCTCCTCGCGGGAGGCCGGGGCGTCGACGCGCGCGTAGGCGGGGGCGCCGAAGCGCTCGGTGAGCTGGGCGTAGTGCCGCGACGGGGTCCGGTCGGTGACCGCCGTGATCTCGGAGGCGAGCAGGGCCAGGATGATGCCGTCCTTGTCCGTGGTCCACACCGAGCCGTCGCGGCGCAGGAAGGACGCGCCGGCCGACTCCTCGCCGCCGAAGCCGAGCGTTCCGTCGGACAGGCCGTCCACGAACCACTTGAATCCGACGGGGACTTCGACGAGTTGGCGGCCGACGTCCGCCGCGACCCGGTCGATCATGCTGGACGACACGAGGGTCTTGCCGATCCCGGCGCCGGCGGGCCACTGCTCCCGGTGGGAGAACAGGTACGAGATCGCCACGGCCAGATAGTGGTTGGGGTTCATCAGGCCGCCGTCCGGGGTGACGATGCCGTGCCGGTCGGCGTCGGCGTCGTTTCCGGTGGCGATGTCGAACTGGTCGCGCCGCTTGATGAGCGAGGCCATGGCGTACGGCGAGGAGCAGTCCATGCGGATCTTGCCGTCCCAGTCCAGCGTCATGAAGCGCCAGGTGGGGTCGGTGAGCGGGTTCACCACGGTGAGGTCGAGCCGGTGCTGTTCGGCGATCCGGCCCCAGTAGGCGACGGAGGCGCCACCGAGCGGATCGGCGCCGATGCGCACTCCGGCGGACCGGATCGCGTCCAGGTCGAGCACGCTCGGCAGGTCGGCCACATAGGCGCCGAGGAAGTCGTGGCGGCCGGTGCCGGGCGCGGCCAGGGCACGGGCGTAGGGGATCCGCCGTACGTCCTTCAGGCCGCCGGTGATGATCTCGTTGGCGCGGTCCTGGATCCAGCAGGTCGCGTCGGAGCCGGCGGGGCCGCCGCTCGGCGGGTTGTACTTGAAGCCGCCGTCGGCGGGCGGGTTGTGCGAGGGGGTGACCACCACGCCGTCGGCGAGGCCGGACGTACGGCCGCGGTTGTGGGTGAGGATGGCGTGCGAGACCGCCGGGGTGGGCGTGTAGCCGTCGGTCTGGTCGATGAGGACGGCCACGTCGTTGGCGGCGAACACCTCCAGTGCCGTGATCCGCGCGGGTTCTGACAGGGCGTGGGTGTCGGCGCCGAGGAAGAGGGGGCCGTCGGTGCCCTGGGCGGTGCGGTATTCGCAGATGGCCTGGCTGGTGGCCGCGATATGGTCGTCGTTGAACGCCGCGTTGAGGGACGAGCCCCGGTGGCCCGAGGTGCCGAATGCCACCCGTTGCCCGGGGTCCGCCGGGTCGGGGCGCAGTGCGTAGTACGCCGTGACCAGGCGGGCCACATCGATGAGGTCCTCGGGCCGGGCGACCTGCCCCGCTCGCGCGTCCTGCATTTCCCGCTCCTCCGTAATGGCCGACCGTGGGGTACGGCCCTCATTCTCCCCCGCCCGGCCCGCCGGGACGCGCACCGGGCGGCCGTTGTGGCAGACATCTGCGGATGCGACGATGCGGGTCGGCCGGCGAAGGGACACCGACATGAGGGACGAAAACCAACTGCCGCCCGCCGCCGTGCTGTTCGACGCGCTGGTCGTCGACGTCGATCACCCCACAACCCCGGCATTCGGAAAGGCACCCACATGGACGACGCGGCCGACTTCATAGTCGAGATGTACGCTCTCGATGCCGGGCCGTGGACGACAACTCCCGTCGCCCGTGGCGCGTTGGGCCAGATCTGGAAGTTGTCCGGAGCCGGGTCCTCGTGGGCGGTCAAGGAACTCCTCTTCGGCTGCGACGAGGCACAGATCGGCAGGGAGGCGGCGTTACGGCAGGCCGCGGAGAGTCTGGGAATCGCGTCACCGCGGCTCATCCCCAATCGGCACGGCGCGTACGTCTCACACCTTCCGCCCTCCCTCGGCGGGTCCTCCGTCAAGCTGTACGACTGGATCGACGGCACCCCGGCGGACGCGTCCGACCCGGACATCCTGGACTGGATCGGACGGACCATGGCCCTCCTCCACAAGGCGGGAGAGGGGACGCTCGAGACACCGGACTCCTGGTACGAGCAGTGCCCTCGGCACGCCGACTGGACCGACCTGCACCAGAGGATCCGCCGGGCCGACGTCCCGTGGTCGGACTCCCTTGGCCGGTTCATCGCCACCTCGGCGGCGGAGCTCGCACAGTGGGTGACTCCGGCCGACCCGCACGGTCTGGTGACGTCGCATCTCGATCTGCGGCCCCAGAACGTTCTGGTCGGCCCGTACGGTCCGGTTCTCCTCGACTGGGACAACGCGGGGCCCGTCTCACCGGAACGCGAACTCGCACGTGCCGTGTACGTATGGGCGGGCCACAACCAGGTCGACGCCGACGCGGCCCGGCGACTGGTCCGGTCCTATCGGAGCGCCGGAGGCCGCGCCGCCGTCAAAGGCCCGCAGTCGTTCTCGATGCTGTTCGCGACGGACCTGAACTACCTCTACCTACAGGCCGGGTACGCCATCGATCCGGACGCGACCGCCGCGCAGCGAGAGTTCGCCGGCACCCAGGTCGTCGCCTCGCTGCGCGGTCTGCCAGAGCTGGCGGCTGTCACGAAGTTGGCCGAGGCCGTGGAGTCGTGACGACGTGACAGCTGACGCGACGAGGCGTGATCCGGGCGCAGGCGCACGGATCACGCCCCTCGGCCGCCTCGGCGAGCGATCTCACGCCGATATGCCCCCCGTGCGACATCAGTTCGGCCGTCACCGACTCCGCCGGCCCGCGTACGCGGACTTGGCGGGCCGGTGGGCGCCGTACCCGAAGACGCCGATCAGCCCGGCGGCGTAGGACCGCAGGACACGGCGACGACCACATTGCCCAGCCGCGCTCCACCGTGCCGGGGGCCGGCCCTGAACGCGTGGGCCGAACCGGCGTCCAGGGCACGTGACTTACTCGGGATGGCGTCGCTCTCCTGCCACGGTCACCGTCTCGGTCCCGCGACGGCGTAGGCCAGGGTGCCGGCGACCGCGAGGGCCGTAGCCGTCCAGGTGGCCTCTGTCGTGCCGGGTGGCAGCAGCATCCAGCCCGCCACCCGCATCGGCGTACTCGTCGGGGGCGGGGCGAAGAACGAGAACGACAGCCAGGCGAACGGCAGCGTCCATGCGTACTGACCGCCCGAGAGCGCCGCGCCCAGAGCGGCCAGCCCCATCAGGCCCGCGCTGTCCCGGACGACGAAGCCGGTGGTGGCCATGTCCTCGCCCACGGTCTGCACGGTCAGCAGCACCGCGGCGACGACCGCGCCGGCCAGCAGCACATGGGCCGCTCTGCGGGGCACCCAGCGGACGGCGGCCGTCCGGTCCAGCGCGAGGTCCTGTCCGCTGAGCCCGATCGAGGCCGCCATCACCCCGGCGGCGAGAACAAGCACGGGCAGCTTTGGATCGCTGGGTCCCGCGCCCCCGTCCGGGGCGAGTGCCGCCACCGCCACCGCGCTGATCAGCACCGCGGCGAGCGACGCGGGTATCTGCCGTGAGCGCGCGTACAGCGTCAGCCATCTCATCGGGAGGTACCACCGGACAGCACCTCGAACGGCTCGCCCTTGCAGGAGAGCGCGGCGGCGCGCATCGCGTTGATCCGCGAGAACTGTTCGGCCCTCGGCAGCGCCTTGAGTTTCTTCCACACCGGACGGGTCTCGGCGTCGGCCGTGCGCCGCAGCTTCCCTGACAACGTGCTGGGAAGCGGCTTGAAGTCCCCGAGGACCCAGCTCACCGCGACTGTCTGCGCGAACTCGTCTCCCCCGAGGCCGCTCCAGCCGACAGGAGTGCACCCCGGCACCATGCCTTTGGCGATCAGGGCCCAGGCCAGCTCCTTGCCCTTCGCGGCGGCGATGACGTCGTCGTCGAAGTCGAAGAGCACGGTGTCACGGGACCACTGCGGCGTGGAGCCCTCCGGCAGCAGGGCGGTGTTCTCCCGGACCGAGACCGGCGCCTGACCGCCCAGGGCACCCTGCAGCAGGCGCAGCGCCTCCTTGCCGGGACCCGCGAGGTCGGCGAGTCGCTCCTGCTGGGTCTTCGTCACACACACCGGCCCGTCGCACACCAGTTCGGCGGCGACCTTGTCGACGACGTAGATCCGGCGCGGGTCGGAGGGCAGGACGAGCAGGGCGATCACCGCGCCCGCCAGGACGGGCGTCAAGGCGATCAGCCGGGTGCGGGGGGTCGCGGCGACCAGCAGTGCGAAGCCGGTCGCGGCCATGCCGAGCAGCCAGATCGTCTGCCCGACGTGCACCGAGGCGGAGAGGGTGACGAGCGTGTCGCGCACCTCCTGCACCGCCGGTGACAGCAGCGAGATCCGGTTCGGCTCCGTGACCGGAATCCCCGAAGCCGTGATCGTCTGTGTTCGGCCCAACGACATGTACATGAGAGCCGTGAACACGAAGGCGGTCATGGTCAGAGCGGGCGGGGTGAGCACGGACGGCAGGGCCCGCCCGGCCCCCATGCCCAGCACGGCCCCCGCGACGAGAGACAGTGCCCCCACCAGCGAGATCGGCAGCCACCCGAGGTGCGTGTACTCGGTGTGGGCGAACACCTGGACCCCGCCCGAGAGGACGAGGAGCGCGAAGGCCGAGGCCAGCGTGAGCGCCGTCGCGCCCGCCAGCGTGGCCGCGCGGTGCCGGGCGGGCCTCGGTGTGCTCGTCAGCAGCTCGACCATCTTCGAGCGGTGGTCCCGCAGACCCTGCAGCGCCCCGAGCCCCACGGCGAGCGGCCACAGGTAGAACAACAGGCTGCGGGTCCACAGGGCCAGGGTCGTCCACTGGGCCGTCCACGCCGTGGTACCCCTCCACCACTCGCCGTCCAGCAAGTACAGGAACGCCAGCGCCGGCGCCAGGATCACGACGCCTGCCCACGGGGCGACGGAACGCCTCAGCTCGATGCGTAGGACACGGAAGTTCACCACGAACCCCTTCCCTGGCCGGGGCCCTGCAGCAGCGCCGAGTAGCCGCGCTCCAGCGGGCTGTCGCCCACGTGTTCGGGGCCGCCCGCCGAGGCCAGCTCGTCCGGAGGGCCCTGGAAGACCAACCGGCCCTCGGCGAAGAGCACCACGTCGGTGCAGGCGGCGGCGACGTCCTCCACCAGGTGCGTCGAGACGAGCACGCAGGTGTCCGTGCCCAACTCCTGGAGCAGTTCGCGAAAACGCAGCCTCTGTGCCGGGTCCAGCCCGACCGTCGGCTCGTCGAGGAGCAGGATCGTCGGGTCGTTGACGATGGCCTGGGCGATACCGACCCTGCGCACCATGCCGCCCGACAGGGCCTTCATCCGGTCGTCGGCGCGGTCCGCCAGACCCACCCGCTCCACGGCGCGCTGCACTGCCCCGGGGATCTCCGCCTTCGGGACCTCCTTCAGCCATGCCATGTACTCGATGAACTCGCGCACGGTGAAGCGCTTGTAGTACCCGAACTCCTGCGGCAGGTAACCGATCCGGCGGCGCACCGACCGGTGCTCGCCCATGCCGCCCACGGACTCGCCGAGTATCTCCAGGGTGCCCTCGGTGGGGCGCAGCACGGTGGCCAGCGTCCGGATGAGGGTGGTCTTGCCCGCCCCGTTGGGGCCGAGCAGACCGTGTACGCCGGTGCCCAGCGACAGGTCGAGCCCGTCGACGGCCATGCGATTCCTGCCGACCCTGACCTTCAGCCCGGTGGCCTGGATCTCCCAGGCGTAGGCCGTCGGTGCGATGTCGGCCGCGCTCAAGGCGGACGTCATGTCGTCTTCCCTTCCGATGTCTTCGCGGTGCTCTTCGCGCTGTTCTTCGCGGTGTTCTTCGCGGTGTTCTTCGTGGTTCTTCGCGGTGTTCTTTCCGCTGGTCATCGATGGGCTCCCAGGACGGAGTACGCGCTGCTGCGGGCGATCACGACACCGGTGCCGAGCGCGAGGATCAGTCCCCACACGGGCAGGCCGTCCGTCTGCAGGGCGAAGGTCGTACGGTGAGTGGCCAGCGTCGGTGCCACGACCACGGCGGCCCACACGCCGGCCAGCACGACGGCGGCGCGGGTCACCCCGACGACACCGCCCAGCGCCAGGGTCGTCGCCGTGAAGGCCAGACAGGGCAGCAGCCACTGGGCCACCATCACGCCGGTCGCCCATCCGCCCACCAGCAGCGCGGGCACGACCACGCCGAGTACGGACGCGGTGCGCCGCAGCACCAGCTGGAGCCCGGCCCGGGGCACCGACGCCGTCAGTTCGTACGCCGGATCCAGGCCGCGCGACCAGGACGCCGCGACGCCGAGCACGGGCAGGACCGGCGCGAGCAGCAGCACCAACGACAGCTCGCCGGAATCGATGTCGACCAGGTCGAGCAGCAGGGCCAGCAACGTCACGACCGCGACCATGGCCAGCCACGGCACCATCGTGGGCGTCATCCACCTCGACAGCCGCGCCGACCAGCGCCGACCGGGCGGCATCGTGGGAACCGTCGCCAACTGGGGTTCGAGGGCCGACCAGACGGTGTCGACCAGCGACGCCACGGCGGGCGCCTGGACACCGACGGCGGCGGACAGCCGGTCCCGGCACACCCGGCACACCTCCAGATGGGCCTCCACCGCCCACACCTCGTCGGCGGCGAGCTCCGTGCCGCCGCGCGCGTAACCCTCGATGATCCGCATCGAGGCGTGTTCCCCACTCATGTCAGCGCCCTCCGCATCGCGATCCGGGCCCGGCGGGCACGGGTCTTGACCGTGCCCTCGGGCAGCCCGAGCAGGACCGCGGTCTCCCGGACGGACAGTCCGTCGAGCACCATGGCCTGCAGTACCTGTCGTAGCTCCGGCGCGAGGCAGCGCAGCGCGTCCCCGACGTCACCGCCGACGGTCGCCGCGAGTGCCTCCTCCTCCGCGGCGGGCGCCGCGTCGGGCACGGCGGCGGCCGGCGGCGGCTCGGCGTGGTGTGCCCTGCGCCGGAACGCGTCGACCAGGCGGCGCGCCGCGATCGTCCACAGCCAGCCCGTGGCCGTCCCGCCGACGCCGGCACCGGCGAACGCGCCGGCCGCGCGCCACACCGCCAGGTAGGTCTCCTGCATGACTTCCGCGACGATCTGCTCGTCCACACACCGGCGGCGCAGTCGCACCGCCAGCCACGGCGACGTACGCCGGTACAACTCCTCGAACGCGGCACGGTCGCCTCGTGCCACCAGCCGGACGAGACGCTCCTCGTCCAGCTCGTGCGGCGCTGCCTTGACTGATCTCACACCCACTAGACGCCCGGTCCGGGCCGCAGGTTTTCCCCCGGACGTGATCCCCGTCACGCTGGCGCTTCGCGCCGCGCGGCAGCTCGCAGGGGACGCTGTTCGTCGGCGCCGGGCCTACCGCCCGGGAATGTTCAGGTCGGTGTACAGCACATGGTGGTCCGAGTACGCGCTGGGTCGCACGCGGTGCCGGAGGGGGGCGATGCCCCGCAGGAAGACGTAGTCGAACTTGCTCTGCCAGTCGGTGGTCGGCTCACAGGTGCCGACGGCCGAAGGACGGCACCGGGCATCCGTGTCGGCGGCGAGCGCCCACATCGGGGCGAGTTCGGGAGTGTCCGGCACCGCGTTGAAGTCGCCGAGCACGATCGCGCGGTCGTGCCGGGCGACTTCGGCGGCGAGGACGCCCACCTGGCCCGCCCGGACCGCTTCCTGACGGTGCTGGGCGAGATGCGTGTTGAAGACCCGTACGGTCCGGCCGCCCACCCGGGTGGTGACCGCCAGGTACCCACGGTCCTCGGATCCGCCGTCGGGGTATTCCACGTTGACGCGGTCCGTCATCGGCGCGGCCGAGAGGATCGCCTGACCGAAGCCTCCCGGATTCCACGGCGCTCCCCCGCAACGGTTCCAGTTCCGCAGAACCGTCCCGTACTCGACGTGGTAGACCAGCCCGTGGAGCCTTCGCAGATACCCCCGGATCCTCTCGACGTCCCGTACGCACGCTTCCTGCAAGCCGATGACCTGGGGCGCGAGCGCGCCGATCTCCGCCGCCCGGTCGACGTCGCTCACCTCGCAGGGGTTGCAGATGTTCCACGTCATGACCCGGTTCGGTACGACGTCCCTGGCGGCGCCTGCGGGTAGTGGCCTGCCGAAGAGGGCGTCGCTCGGTGCGCTGGGGCCGACGAGCACCAGACAGGCCACCGTCATGGCGCCAGCGAGCAGCCGCGTGACCCTTCCGAGCACTGTCGCCTCGCCTCCTCGCCATGGATCCGCGGGACGTCCGGCGTCTCCGGGTACGAGGTTATGGGACGGGTGTTCAGCGACCCGCGCGAGGTGGCGCAGCAGAGTCTCTTGCACTCCGGCTGTCTGTCACCGCGCTCCGGCACTCGGACAGCGGATTCCCACCCAAGACGGATCAGGGGTTTGCCATTTCCATGACAAATCTCTGATCCGTCTTGGCACTCCCTGTGTTTTTTTGTACCGAAGCCAACATCGTCATCGCCGCTGGCCGTCCCGGCTCTCCAGGCCGAGTCGGCCGTTTTTCCGAGGGACCAGCATGAGACGCAGCACCTTCCTGGCGGCGGCCACGGCGACCGCTCTGTCCGCCTCCCTGTTCGCGGGCCTCCTCCCGGCCCAGGCGGACGGCGCCGAGGGCGGTCCCGTGCTCTCCGGGGCGGACGGCTGGTACAGCCAGCCGGGGATGCTCTTCGTCAGCGCGCACTCGGACAGTCCCCTCACTCGCGTCACGGCGCACTTCTATCCGCTCGACGCAGCGGCCGGGGATCCGGAAGCCGGGTCGACGGACGACTTCACCCAGTACTCCGGACAGGACGCGCGGTCCGGCGTCTGGCGGGCGCCGGTCCACCTGGCGGATCTCGGCGACTACCGGGTGACCGTCGACCTGCGGGACGCCTCCGGCGCCACGGTGACCGGTGCCCTGTCCCCGTACACGTTGGAGTACCGGACCGTCGTCACGATCCCCGACCTGACCGCGACCCCGGGCGTGGCGGACTACCTGCACCAGAAGGTCTCCGTCAACGGCACCGTTCTCGCCGCGGATCCCCGTCATCCCGAGGCTTCCGCTCCCGCCGTCGGCATGCCCGTCGACATCAGGGCCGGGTTCGGCCGGCTGACGGCGACCACGGCGGCCGACGGCCGCTTCAGCACCGCTTTCGTCCCCACCCAGCCGCACATCACGCTGACCGCGTCCCCGCTGGCCGCCCCCGCCTACCCGGGTGCGATCGACGTGGTGACACCCGAGCAGGACCTGCACACCACGCAGGCGCCGGTCCGCTTCTCGGCCGCCCCTCACGCCCTGAACCTCAAGCAGGGCACAACCGGTACCGTCACCGGCCGCGCGGAGATCCAGACCGCCTCAGGCCGGCAGCCGCTGCCGCACACCCCGATCACACTCTTCGGTCTCGGCCAGAACGGTCACGCCGGCTTCCTCGTCGCCGAAACCACCACCGACAGCAGGGGCTCCTACACACTCCACGTCCCCTCGGACAACCCCGCGCCGACCGCCGAGCTCATGGCCGGCGCCAGCGGCATGCCCTTCCAGGGGTTCGCCACCGCGCCCTTCAGCCTGCACGTCGCCTACACCACCTGGATCGAGATGAGCGCGACCCTCGACGACGACGCGTCCCTCAAGGTCGACGGGTACGTCTACTACGAGGACGCACGCGCGCACTGGCCCACCAGGCCGACGGTCACCCTCCAGTACTCCAAGGACGGCAGGAGCGGCTGGAAGGACGCGGTAACCCTCCCCGTCACGATCCGCCACAACAAGCCCTCCCTGCCGGAAACGTTCGCCCGCACCTTCACCACACCGGACAGCAACGCCTACTGGCGCGCCCGTTTCAACGGCAACCCCGACCTTTCGACCAGCACCACCAAACCGGAACATCTCCGCCGTTATGCCACGCGCGTCACCGGGTTCCACGTGTCCCCCGATCCGGTCCGCAGGTCGCGTCCGATCACGTTCTCCGGCCTCCTGCAGTACAAGGACGGCACCACCTGGAAGCCGCTCGCGCACGACTCCCCGGCCCTCTACTTCCGGCCCCGCGGCTCCACCGCGTACCACTTCGTCGCGGACCTCGGCACGGACGGACACGGTCGCCTCGTCGGCATGCAGACCGCCGGACAGGACGGCACCTGGGCCGTCGCCTTCGACCGCCAGACCGGAGACCGGTATCTGAAGAGCGCCCGGGTCACCGACTACGTCGACGTCAGGTAGCCCCCTGCCTCCAGGCGCGGGGTGCCAGCCTCAGTCCGCCTGCGTACGTGACTTCCCTCCACGGTCGGCACCGGTTTCCGTGGCTCGACGCCTCCGCTCCCCCACTGTTTTCGTCGGGTCGTGGCAGACCGTCGACGGTCCGAACAGGTGGCCGCAACAGGTCTCGGGTCGGTTCAGACCCCGTGGCGCCCGTATCGTTCGTAACGCGCGTACCCTTCTAAGGGTCTACGGCGTCACATATTGGGCGCCAAAACACTGGAGGCAACACCCCGTGCTGATCGCTCAGCGTCCGTCCCTGACCGAAGAAGTCGTCGACGAGTTCCGCTCCCGGTTCGTCATCGAGCCCCTGGAGCCGGGCTTCGGCTACACACTTGGCAACTCACTTCGTCGGACTCTTCTGTCCTCGATCCCGGGTGCGGCGGTCACGTCCATCCGCGTCGATGGCGTTCTGCACGAGTTCACCACCGTGCCGGGCGTCAAGGAAGACGTCACCGACCTCATCCTCAACATCAAGCAGCTCGTCGTCAGCAGCGAGCACGACGAGCCGGTCGTCATGTACCTGCGCAAGCAGGGTCCGGGTCTCGTCACCGCCGCCGACATCGCGCCCCCGGCCGGTGTCGAGGTGCACAACCCCGACCTCGTCCTCGCCACGCTCAACGGCAAGGGCAAGCTGGAGATCGAACTGACCGTCGAGCGCGGTCGCGGTTATGTCTCCGCGGTGCAGAACAAGCAGGTCGGCCAGGAGATCGGCCGGATCCCGGTCGACTCGATCTACTCGCCGGTCCTCAAGGTCACGTACAAGGTCGAGGCCACGCGTGTCGAGCAGCGCACCGACTTCGACAAGCTGATCGTCGACGTCG
>NZ_LGDW01000097.1 GCF_001280005.1 Streptomyces sp. NRRL WC-3618
CTCCCCGTCCTCCTCCGCCACCAACCCCACCGACGCAGCCTCGGCCTCCGTCTCCTCGCCCACCGCCTCGGCCGGCGCCCCGGATGCCGACCCCGCGTCCGCCGCCGACATCCAGCCCCGTCTCCTCGACGGGCTCGGCGACGAGGCGTACCTCGACGACGAGCTGAGCGGGGCCGGTTCAACGGCCCAGCAGCGCACGGTGACTGTGGCGTTCCGCACGTCCAACGTGATCGTGACGATCGAGTACGTCGAGCAGCCAACGACCCTCGACGGCGTGCCGGACAGCGAGGAAATGCAGGACAGGGCGCTGAAACTGGCCTCGCGGCTCGCGGGCGCGTTCGACTGATACGCGGCCCTGGTCCCGTCGTTCGGGCCGTCCATGAAGGGCGCGAACCAGGACCGCGGGCGCCCCTCACCGCGTACCGTGGCCCCTCGGACCCGATCCGACCGCAGGAACCGAGAGCCGCAGGAACCACAGCGCGATGAGTGAAGGAACCATGCACCGACCCGCACAGCGAGACCAGCGCAGCCGGACCGCCGTAGTGACGACGAAGCGACGGCAGCACGCCCTCGCCGCCCTTGCCGCCGTTCCCGTTCTTCTCCTCGCGGCCGTCGGCTGCTCCTCGGGTTCGGACTCGGGATCCGGCGCCGGGGCGGAAGCGGGTTCCGCCGACAACGCGGCGAAGGCGACGCCGGAGGCCGGTGCGGGCGAGACCGTGAGCGCGTCGCCGACCGTGCAGGCCGCGGCGTACCGGAAGCTGCCGGAGCCGTGTGCGGTGCTGTCGGAGAAGACGTTGAAGGACCTGGTCCCGAAGGGTGTGAAGTCGGGCAAGGAGGGGTCGTCCAACGACACGGGAACGCGCGGCAGTTGCTCCTGGACGAGCCTGCTCAACAACGGTGTGAAGGGTTCCCAGTTCCGCTGGCTGAACGTGTCGCTGCTGCGGTTCGAGTCGACCGCGACGCGCGGCTCCGCCGAGGAGCTGGCGGGGGCGTACTACAAGAGCCAGGTGCAGGACGCGCAGTCGGCGGAGGGCGCGAAGAACACGCGTTCGGAGCCGGTGGCCGGGGCGGGCGACGAGGCGACGTCGGTGCGCTACGACCTGAAGAAGAAGGAGGGGTCGTTCCGGCAGCAGACGGTCGTGGTCCGGGTGGAGAACGTCGTCGTGACCCTCGACTACAACGGTGCCGGGCTCGCGGGCGAGAAGACGCCGAGCGCGGACGGTCTGGCGAAAGCGGCGGTGAAGGCGGCCAAGGAGGCCGTCGCGGAGGTGTCGTCGGCGAACGGCGACGGTGGCGCGGCCGCGCCCGATCCGGCCAACTCCCCGACCTCGTCGGCCAGTTCGTCGGCGAAGCCGAGCGCGTCCCCGACGAAGCCGCCGTCCTCCTCACCTACCTCCTCACCCTCCCCTTCCGCGTCGAAGAAGAGCTGACCTTGCCTCGGCAATACGTACGCCGCACACATGTGCCACCCTGTTGCGCGCAACAACACGCACTGGGAGGGGAGTACGGGTGGCCGCGCCACTGCAGCTGACACGAATGCACCGGGTTCTCATCGGCGTGGTCGTCGCCGGTGCGGTCGTCATCGCCGGGATCGGCTTCGCGGGGTCGTACGCCGCCGTCCGTGAGCTGGCGATCAAAAAGGGCTTCGGGAACTTCAGCTACGTCTTCCCGATCGGTATCGACGCGGGGATCTGCGTCCTGCTCTCCCTGGACCTCCTCCTCACCTGGATCCGGATCCCGTTCCCGCTGCTGCGCCAGACGGCGTGGCTGCTGACGATGGCGACGATCGCGTTCAACGGCGCGGCGGCCTGGCCGGACCCGCTGGGCGTGGGTATGCACGCCGTCATCCCGGTGCTGTTCGTGGTCGCGGTGGAGGCGGCCCGGCACGCTGTCGGCCGGATGGCCGACATCACGGCGGACAAGCACATGGAAGGCGTCCGCCTGACCCGCTGGCTCCTCTCGCCCCTGCCGACGTTCCTTCTCTGGCGCCGGATGAAGCTGTGGGAGCTGCGGTCCTACGACCAGGTCATCAAGCTCGAGCAGGAACGTTTGGTCTACCAGGCCCGCCTGCACGCCCGCTTCGGCCGCGCGTGGCGGCGCAAGGCCCCGGTGGAGTCCCTGATGCCGCTGCGCCTGGCCCGCTTCGGCGTCCCCCTCGCGGAGACGGCCCCCTCGGGCCTCGCGGCGGCGGGCATCGAACCGGCACTGCTGCCGCCGGCCCCGCAGCCCGCGTTGGAGGCGGCCGAGGCGGTCGCGGCCAGTCGTACACCGGAGGCAGCGACACCCGCCGTACAGAACAACAACGCGGCGCCGGCCCAGGAGCAGGCCGCCGCTCCCCAGGGCGGCGAACCCTCCAACCAGCCGGACGTCGCCGAGCCCCAGAACCCCTGGCTCCACGCGCGGGACCCCCGGGCCATCGCGTACCAGGGCGGCTACGACCCGACGTACGACCCCGAACCCGCGGACGCCCAGTGGTACGCGGAGCAGCAGCAGGCCGAGCAGTACGAGGCCCGTCAGCAGTTCGAGGAGCAGCGGCAGTACGAGGAGCAGCAACGGTTCGAGGAGCGCCGCCGGTTCGAGCAGCAGCGCTTCGAGCAACGGATGTTCCCGCAGCAGCAGTACGACGAGGCAGCGCCGGCCGAACCGGAGCCCTCTCCGGAGGACACCGGTACCTTCCCCATCCCGGCCGGTCCGGGCCGTACCCGTGAAATGGGCGCGGGCGGCGGCACGGAGCCGACGGAGGAGGACTACTACCAGGTCTTCAAGAAGTCGATAGACGGCAGCTACCCGACCTCGGCCCAGTTCCGGGACGACGTGGACGCGACGTACGGCACCACGCTCCCGCAGCGCGACGCCGACCGCATGGTCAACCGCTTCACCAACCGCCACACGGCGGAACTCCAGGACGACCACATCGCGTAGAGACGTTCTTCCGTCATCCTTCAACCCTCCCTGTACGAAGGACGGGGCTCCCGGAGTTCACCGGGCGCCCCGTCTTCGTGTCGGCATGGGGTGTCGGCGTGTGTGCTCTTACGACGAAGGGGGCGCCCGGCAAACCACACCAAGACGCCCCCACGTGTCCAGCAGATCCAGCGGAACGGATCCAGCGGAACCGGCGGATCCCGCGGCCTACTCCCCCAGCAGCACCCGCACCCGCTCCTGCCCCACCGCGAGCAGCAGCGTGGGCAGGCGCGGACCGGTGTCGCGGCCGACGAGCAGGTGGTACAGCAGCGCGAAGAACGTGCGCTGGGCGACCTTGATCTCGGCGGGGAGTTCCTTGGGCGTGGCGTCGGCGGGGAAGCCGGCCTGGACCTTGGGCACGCCGTAGACGAGGTCGCTGAGTCCGTCCAGTGACCAGTTGTCGGCGAGGCCGTCCAGGAGGAGCCGCAGCGACTGGCGCCCCTGGTCGTCGAGGGACTTGATCAGCTCGACGTCGGGTTCCTGCCGTACGACGGTCCGCTGGTCGGCGGGCACCTGGGTGTTGATCCAGGCCTCGGCCTTGTCGAGCCGGGGCCGCACCTCGTCGAGGGAGACCAGCGGATCGGCCGGGTCCAGCTCGCTCAGGATCCGCAGCGTCTGGTCCTCGGCACCGGCGGTGATGTCGGCGACGGAGGCCAGCGTCCGGTACGGCAACGCCCGCGCCGTACGCGGCAGTTCGCCCCCGGCGGTACGCACCGCGCGCGAGTGCGCGGCGACGTCCGCCGGGAGAGCGGAACCGTCGGCGACCTTGGCGTCGAGCTTGTCCCACTCGTCGTAGAGCCGCTGGATCTCCTGGTCGAAGGCGATCTTGAAGGACTGGTTGGGCCGCCGACGGGCGTACAGCCAGCGCAGGATCTGCGGCTCCATGATCTTCAGCGCGTCGGCGGGCGTGGGGACGCCGCCCTTGCTGCTGGACATCTTGGCCATGCCGCTGATGCCGACGAAGGCGTACATGGGCCCGATCGGCTGCTTGCCGCCGAAGATGCTGCCGACGATCTGCCCGCCGACCTGGAACGAGGACCCGGGAGACGAGTGATCGACGCCGCTGGGCTCGAAAACGACACCCTCGTACGCCCAGCGCATCGGCCAGTCGACCTTCCAGACCAGCTTGCCGCGGTTGAACTCGCTCAGCAGGACGGTCTCGGAGAACCCGCAGGCGGTGCAGGTGTACGTCAGTTCGGTGCTGTCGTCGTCGTAGGCCGTGACGGTGGTGAGGTCCTTGCCGCAGCCACCGCAGAACGGCTTGTACGGAAAGTACCCGGCGGACCCGGAGCTCCCGTCGTCCTCAGCGGCGGCCCCGGACCCCTCGGCGGCCTCGAGCTCGGCCTCGTCGAGGGGCTTCTGGGACTGCTGGGGCTTCTTGCCGGGAGCCTTCTTGGTCCGGTACTGGTCGAGGATGGCGTCGATGTCGCCCCGGTGCTTCATGGCGTGCAGGATCTGCTCGCGATAGACACCCGACGTGTACTGCTCCGTCTGGCTGATCCCGTCGAACTCGACACCGAGCTCGGCGAGCGCGTCGACCATCGCGGCCTTGAAGTGCTCGGCCCAGGAGGAGTACGCGGACCCCTTCGGCGCGGGTACGGCGGTCAACGGCCGCCCGATGTGCTCGGCCCAGGAGGAGTCCACCCCGTCGACACCGTTGGGCACCTTGCGGTACCGGTCGTAGTCGTCCCAGGAGATCAGATGCCGGACCTGGTGGCCCCGGCGCCGGATCTCGTCGGCGACCAGATGCGGGGTCATCACTTCCCGCAGGTTCCCGAGGTGGATGGGCCCGGAGGGAGACAGTCCGGACGCGACGACGACGGGTTTCCCGGGGGCTCGGCGCTCCGACTCCTCGATGACCTCATCGGCGAAACGGGAGACCCAGTCGGTGGTCTCGGTGCTCTGAGCCACGATCGGCACGTCCTCTTTGTCTGAGAGTTCCTCAAGGCCAGCCGGTACGGTCGGACGGCTGACCGGCCCATTCTCCCAGGTGGGCCCGGAACCACGAAAACGGCTTTTCAGTGCCCCGTCACGGCGGTGACAGGGAACTGAGAACACTGGACCGGAGGACCCTGAGGACTCTGAGGACCCTGAGAACGAGGATCGGGGTCGGTCAGGTCCGGATCAGCCGAAGTTCACCTTGATGTACTGGTCGTAGAGCCGGTTGCCCGAAGCCGTGGAGTCGGCCTGGTGACGATCGCGCAGCGCACGGTGTCGGACGACGGCGCCTTCGCCGCCGACCTCGTCGTCAAGCCCCGTATCGCCTCCGGCGCCGTCTGCGGTGAAGGGCGCCCGTTCGACGAACAATGGCGCCACTCCAGGCTCCGGTCATTCGCCCCGGTCAGTCGCCCCGGTCCCGAGCGCCGAGCGCCGAAAATTCGCTTTACCCCCCATGGGATACTGAGCGTGTCTATCCATCCCCACGAGGAGAACGGCACTCACTCCTATGGCCTCGGTCACGTCCCTCACCGCTTCTGTCCAGCAGCGCCTCGCGTCCGCCCTCTCGGCTGCCCTGCCGGAGGCCGCCGACGCGGACCCGTTGCTGCGACGCAGCGACCGGGCGGACTACCAGGCGAACGGGATCCTGGCCCTGGCGAAGAAGGCCAAGGCCAACCCCCGGGAGCTGGCCACCCAGGTCGTCGCCCAGGTGGAGTCCGGCGAGGTGATCAAGGAGATCGAGGTCTCCGGCCCCGGCTTCCTGAACATCACGCTCACCGACAAGGCGATCACCGAGAACCTCGCGGCGCGGTACGCGGACGCGGACGGCCGCCTCGGCGTGCCGTTCGTGGAGCACCCGGGCACGACGGTCATCGACTACGCCCAGCCGAACGTGGCGAAGGAGATGCACGTCGGCCACCTCCGCTCCGCCGTGATCGGCGACGCGGTGGTCAAGATCCTGGAGTTCACCGGCGAGAACGTGGTCCGCAGGCACCACATCGGCGACTGGGGCACCCAGTTCGGCATGCTCATCCAGTACCTGGACGAGCACCCGCACGAGCTGGACCACAAGGACACCCAGGTGAGCGGCGAGGAGGCGATGTCGAACCTCGACCGTCTCTACAAGGCCGCCCGCAAGCTGTTCGACTCCGACGAGGAGTTCAAGACGCGGGCCCGCCGCCGGGTGGTCGACCTCCAGGCCGGCGACCCGCACACCCTCGCCACGTGGCAGAAGTTCGTCGACGAGTCGAAGATCTATTTCTTCTCCGTCTTCGAGAAGCTGGACATGGAGATCCGGGACGCGGACATCGTCGGCGAGTCGGGCTACAACGACATGCTCGACGAGACGTGCCGCCTCCTGGAGGAGTCCGGGGTGGCGGTCCGCTCGGAGGGCGCCCTGTGCGTGTTCTTCGACGACATCAAGGGCCCGGAGGGCAACCCGGTCCCGCTGATCGTCCGTAAGACGGACGGGGGCTACGGCTACGCGGCGACGGACCTCTCGGCGATCCGCGACCGCGTTTTCAACCTCAAGGCGAACAGCCTGATCTACGTGGTCGACGCCCGGCAGTCGCTCCACTTCAAGATGGTCTTCGAGACGGCGCGCAGGGCGGGCTGGCTGAACGACGAGGACGTCAAGGCGTACCAGCTGGCCTTCGGCACGGTCCTCGGCAAGGACGGCAAGCCGTTCAAGACGCGTGAGGGCGAGACCGTACGCCTGGTGGACCTGCTGGACGAGGCAGTGGACCGCGCGACGACGGTCGTACGCGAGAAGGACGCCCTGGGTCAGCTCTCCGAGGAGGACATCGCGGAGCGCGGCGCCCAGGTGGGCATCGGCGCGGTGAAGTACGCGGACCTGTCGACGTCGGCGAGCCGGGACTACAAGTTCGACCTGGACCAGATGGTCTCGCTGAACGGCGACACGAGCGTGTACCTCCAGTACGCGTACGCCCGTATCCAGTCGATCCTGCGCAAGGCCGGCGAGGTACGCCCGCAGCCGCACCCGGAGCTCGAACTGGCCGAGGCGGAGCGGGCGTTGGCCCTGCACATGGACGCGTTCGCGGAGACGGTGTCGGACTCGGCGACGGAGTACGCCCCGCACAAGCTGGCGGCGTACCTGTACCAGTTGGCGTCGCTGTACACGACGTTCTACGACAAGTGCCCGGTCCTGAAGGCGGAGTCGGCACAGCAGGTGGAGAACCGCCTGTTCCTGTGCGACGTGACGGCCAGGACGCTGCACCAGGGCATGGTCCTGCTGGGCATCAGGACGCCTGAGCGCCTCTGACCGTCGCAGCGATACGGAAGCCGGGTACCCGAGACGAACGGGCACCCGGCTTCCGGGAGAGTCACGGGAACCAAGAAGCCGTGGAACGAGTCTTCAGTACCGTAGGGAACAACCTGACCTTTCGGTACAACTCGTTCCACGGGGGAACAAATGAACCTGGTCCGTAACCTCCACCGCACCCACAACCCCAGCCGCAGCCGTCGTGTCACGACCGCCGCCCTGGCCCTCCTGACAGTGGCCACCCTGGGCACCACCGGCGCCGTGGCGTCCACCGCCACAGCCAACTCGACGGCCGCGAAGACCGCCGCGGCACCGGAGAAGAAGCTGGTCGCCTCGTCCGTACTCGGGAGCGACTACAAGTACACGCTGACCGCGGTGCGGTCGTCGGAGTACGCCGCCACCGTGGAACTGCAGGTCTACCAGCAGAAGAACGGCGCCTGGAAGGAGACCGACCTGGTCACCGTGGGCGACCCCGGCGGGTGGTACTGGTACCCGCTCGGCGGGAAGGGCGCTGTCTGCGAGTTCTCGACCTCGAGCCACGAGCCGGCGCCGATCACGGTGAGCCTGCTGGTCACGCCGTCCATCGGCTGCTCCGCCCCGGTGCACTACGTCGTGAAGCAGGGCAGGGTGTACACCGCCTGAGTCCGCCCGGCCCACCCCTGAGAACACCGAAGGCCGCCCGGCGGAGCCGGGCGGCCAGGGCACGGGGACGATGCCCTCGGCGCGAACGTCAGACGTGCGAGGGGGCGAGCTTCGGGTCGCTGCCGTACTTGTTGTCGCCCTTCTCGCCTTCGATGCAGTAGAAGACCACCAGCACGACCCAGCCGATGAGCAGGAAGAGTCCGAGGAGGATCCACCAGCCCGAACGGCCGGTGTCGTGCAGTCGGCGTACACCGACAGCCAGGCTGGGCAGAAGGACAGCCAGGGCGTACACGGTGCCGAAGATCTGCGCGCCGATGAAGCTGTCGACGATCATCAGCACGATGCTGACGATGATGTTGAACAGCGCGAACATCCAGAATTCCTGGCGGCGCGCACGACCGCTGAACACCACGTACTTCTTGAGCACGTCGAGGTAATAGTTCATAACTTCCCCCCAGGGAAAAATTGGGCCAACCGAGCGGATCAGGCCAGAGGGAGAAGTTACGGACACTGGCCGGAATTCGTCAATAGGGTTAATCGTCGCAAGTCAGGGGCATTAATCCGCTCACCGCACAGAGCCGACGACGGCCTGTGGGCGTCGATTTCAGGACAGATCAACGCAAGATCATCAATGGCGGGGCGCCGACACGGGCCGTTCACCGCGCCGAGGCCCTCCGGCCGCCGAACCGTGGCGGGTTCATTGCCAGTTCTTCGCCGGTCCGCCGTAACTTCGAGGCCGCGCCGACACCGGAACGATCTCGAACCGTTGCGCGCTGAGCAGCCGTTTCTCGCGCTTGGGCCCGTCAGTGGCAGGCCCTACGGTTACGGGCATGGCGACACTTCCCAATCCGCTGCCCCACCTCGCTGCCGACCCGACCGGCAGCACACTCGGTCTCGCACTCCCCGCCGGGAGACTGATCGACGCCACGGACGACGGCCCGTGGCACGAGCCCCTCCTCTGGCATGCCGACGCGCCCTCCGCCCCCGGCGACTGGGCCGCGCACCAGGACGCGTACCGGGCCGCCGGGCTCGTCCCCGTGGTCATAGAAGTGGGCGGCGGCCAGGGCGGGCCGCAGGACTGGGAGTTGATGCCCGCCGACACCTCGTACCCCGGGGACCACGACCCCGAGGAGATCCTCACGGGCTTCTGGGAGGAGTACGCGGCAGAGGACGACGACTGGCCAGGCCTGGCCCCGGCCACCGTCGGCACCGACGCCGAACAGGCCGACCTCCTGGCCGCCCACCTGGCCGACTCGTTCCTCTCCCCCGGCTCCTCCTTCAAGGAGCCACGCCTCGCCCTCGTCCCCGCGCGCCGTTCCGCCGATGTCCCGGCGGCCATCGGCTGGTCGGGCCCCGCGAACTACGAGAGCGACACGGCCCGCCTCTGCGCGGTACTCCGCTCCTGGGAGGACCGCTTCGGCCTACGGGTCCTGGCGCTCACCTTCAACCAGCTGGTGCTGTCGGTGGCTGCCCCGCCGACCACTCTCGCCGAGGCCGAGGCGATAGCCGCCGAGCACTTCGCGTTCTGCCCGGACAACATCACGCAGGGAGCCCACACCACCCTGCGCGCATACGCCGAACACGAACTGCTGGCCAAGCAGACGTGGTCCTTCTGGTGGGACTGAGGGACTGACCCCCCTCCGATACGACTACTGCCGGGCCCGGTTACCGGAGCCCCGCCCCCAACCGCCGCAACCCTTCCCTGATCTCGTCCGGAGTCTGGGTGACGAAGCACAACCGCATCGTCGCCCGGTCCGCCCGTCCCGGCTCACCCGCGAAGAAGGGCGCCCCGGGCACGTACGCCACGCCACGCTCCACCACCCCACGGAACAAGGCACCGGTGTCGTAGGCCTCCGGGAGCCGGGCCCAGAGGAACATGCCGCCCTCGGGCCGGGTCCAGGTCGAGCCCTCCGGAAGCGCGGCGCCGATGCCGTCGAGCATGGCGTCGCGCCGCTCCCCGTAGACGCGGGCCACGCGCCGCACATGGGCGTCGAGGTCACGGTTGCCCAGGTAGCGGGCGGCGGCGAGCTGGTTGACGGTGGGGGTGTGCAGGTCGGCCGCCTGCTTGGCGACGGCACACGCGCGCCGTAGCTCTGCCGGTGCCCGTAGCCAGCCCAGCCGCAGCCCCGGCGCCATGACCTTGGAGAAGGAGCCGAGCAGGACCGTACGGTCCTCCGCGCCCGGACAGGAGGCGATCCACGGCACACGCTCACCCTCGAAGCGCAGTTCGCCGTACGGATCGTCCTCGACGATCCACACCCCGACCCGCGCCGCCACCTCCGCCACGGCGGCCCGGCGCTCGACCGGCATGGTCTGGCCGGTCGGGTTCCGGAAGGTCGGCACGGTGTAGAGCAGCTTGGGCCGGTGCCGGACGACCAGCTCCTCCAGCCCAACCGGATCGATCCCGTCCTCGTCCCCGGGTACGGCGATCACCCGCGCGCCGGCCAGCCCGAACACCTGAAGTGCCGCGAGATAACACGGGGTTTCGACGAGGACGGCGTCCCCGGGCTCGATCAGTGCCGTGGCGAGCAGCGACAACGCCTGCTGGGAGCCGGTGGTGACGAGGAGGTCGCCGGCGTCGGTGGACAGACCGCGCCGGGTGTGCCGTGTCGCGAGGGCCTCGCGCAGGGTCGGCTCGCCCTCGGTCGTGGCGTACTGCAGGGCGCGCGCGGGCGTGTCCGCGAACACGTCCCGGAACGCGGCGGCCACGCCCTCCGCGTCGAACAGCTCGGGTGCGGGCAGCCCGCCCGCGAAGTTGATCACCTCGGGCCGGGCGGTGACGGCCAGGATGTCCCGTACGGCCGACCCGCCGACGGCACGTGCCCGCGCGGCGAGCGCGGGCACGGAAGCAGAGGCGGAGGCAGATGCAGAGGCAGAGGTGACCATCACTCAGCCCTTACGTCCACTCGCCCCGTACACGTTGATGTCCGCGTCCGTGACGTCGTTGATGTCGCGGTACCGGACCTTCTCGATGTCGTCCAGGGACTCGAAGTACGCGGCCTCGACCGCCTCCGGGACCGGCGCGCCACCGTCGGGACGCCAGTGGTGGGCGGGCACGACGCCCGGCTCGTCGAGGGTGAGCCCGCTCTCCTCGAAGAAGCGCTCCACGTCAGCCCGGGAACGCAGCTCGAAGGTGAACCCGCGCTCGGTGTACGTCCGTTGGACCGCGCGGATCTTCTCGGGGTTCAGGTCCTCGGTGAGGTGACTGAGGACGAGCCGGCTGCCGGACGGCAACGCGTCGACCAGTTCCCGCACGATGTCGTACGCCTCCGGCTCCGCCACGAAGTGCAGGACTGCCGCGAGGACGAGCGCGATCGGCTGGTCGAAGTCGAGGGTCTTGCGGGCCTGGTCGAGGATCTGGGCCGGGTCGCGCAGTTCGGCGTCGATGTAGTCGGTGCGGCCCTCGGGCCCGCTGGTGAGCAGGGCGCGCGCATGGGCGAGAACGATCGGGTCGTTGTCGACGTACACGACCCGGGTGTCGGCGGCGATGCGCTGGGCGATCTGGTGGACGTTGTCCTGCGTGGGCAGTCCGGTGCCGATGTCCAGGAACTGCCGGATGCCCTCTTCCCGCGCCATCGCCGTCACCGCACGACGCATGAAGTCGCGGTTGTGCCGGACGTCCAGGTAACCGCGCGGATTGGCGGCGAGCGCGGCGGCCGCCGCGTTGCGGTCGGCCGGGTAGTTGTCCTTGCCGCCGAGGAAGACGTCGTAGACCCGGGCCGGGTGGGCCTTGGTGCTGTCGATCCTCCTTCTCAGCTGGGCGGGGTCCTGACTGAGAGCATCGCCGCTCATGTGGCCTCTCCCTGGGGAGCCTGGGGGTACAGACAACAACCTAGCCGCCGACCGCAGTTGATGCTCAAAATTCGAAAATCGCCAGTCCAGCCACCCCGAACGGACCTCCGAGCGTCCCGGACCACGTCCGAACGGGACGACATAACCACAGGTCAACAGCCCACTGAACGAACAGGCGTCCCAGATTCCCGACAAACCGTGGTGCTGGGACGGCTCACGCCACAAGCTGTTGCAGCACCCCTCCCCCCGCCGGAAAGGGCACACCCATGTCCGTACGCACGTCCCGTACGCGTCTGCTCGCCGCCACGGCGGCCGCGCTGGTCGCGCTCACCACACTCACGGCGTGCGAGGACGGCAAGGGCGTAAGAGACGAGGGCCCATCATCAACGGCCGCGAGACGCGCCCCCGCCCCCACC